>CAZYDF010000035.1:0-37288 GCA_964645855.1 uncultured Occallatibacter sp. | reverse complement strand
CGGCTAAAATCACACCTGTTGCACTTGGAGCTTGAATCCGCCGTGCCCCATCCTTTCCCGTGTTCTCTGCGGGAAAGGGTGGGAACGAGCTGCCCCTCTTGAATTGCCAGATCTATAGGAAAACGCGCCATGACCATCGCCTCAAAACCTGCCCGTACGTCGCGCGTGCTCGGCATTGTTCTCATTCTGCTGGCAGCGCTCGCCGCTGTCTTGCCAGAGCTGGTGCATGGCAACTCCTGCGGCCACGACTTCAACTTCCACCTCATGAGCTGGATGGACGCGCTCCACGCCTGGCGCTCTGGCATCTTCTACCCGCATTGGGCTCCCAGCGCCAACTGGGGCGTGGGCGAGCCCCGCTTTGTCTTCTATCCGCCCCTCACCTGGATGCTCGGCGCCGGGCTCGGCTCGTTTCTACCCTGGGCCTGGGTTCCCACCGCGCTCACCTTTGTGCTGCTGGCCGCCACCGGGTTGGGCGCGCGTTCGCTGGCGCGGGAAGTCCTCACGGAGTCCGCCTCCGCCCTTGCCGGATGCATCGCCATCTTCGGCGGCTATGCCCTGTTTACCGCTTATGAGCGCACAGCGTTTGCGGAACTGGCCGGGGGGCTCTGGATGCCGCTGCTCCTCAAGTTCGCTCTGCGTGGCCGTTTTGCTGCTGCCTGGCGGGGCTGGCGTACCGCCTTCGACGGCTCCGCTGCCGCGCTCACGGTGGTGGTGGCGGGCGCGTGGCTCTCCAATCCCACCGTGGCCGTCATGGCCTGCTACCTGCTTGTCGTGCTGGCGATTTGCACGGCCTGGGTGGAGCGCGCTCTGGCTCCCCTGCTGCGGGCTGCCGTGGCGTTGGTGGTCGGTATGGGCCTCACCGCCGTCTATCTTGCCCCCGTAGCGCTGGAGCAAGGCTGGGCTGACCTCAACCAGGTCAACCTGAGCCCCGGCCAGATACTCGAAAACAACTGGCTCTTCGCCCGCCATTCCGATCCCGGCCTCCAGTTCCACGATCTGGTTCTGCATCAGGTCTCGCTCATTGTGGTGGTCATGGTCTCGCTCACCCTCGCTGCCTTCGTGGTCTGCTGGCTGCGCGGCCGCCTGCCCGGTTCGGAATCCGGTTCAAAATCTGCTTCCATGCGCTGGTGGCTGCCCCTGACGCTGATCCCTGTCGGCGTCCTGCTGCTGCAGTTGCCCCTCTCGCATCCGCTATGGGTGCTGCTGCCCAAGCTCCGCTATCTGCAGTTTCCCTGGCGCTGGCTGGTGGCCTTGGAAGCTCCCATGGGCATCTTTATAGCCGCCGCGGTGTGGCCGCGCAGTGGGCGCTGGCAGCGCTGGCTGGTGGGTGCCTTGGCAGCAGCCGCCTTTGCCGGATGCGTTCTCCACGCCAGCCAGGAATACTTCCAGGGCTGCGATCAGGAGGACTCCGTTGCCGGCATGACCGCAACCTGGGCCGCTGGCCAGGGCTTCCGCGGCATGGATGAGTACGTGCCTCTCGGTGCTGACAACGGCCTGGTAGCCTCCGCGCTGCCCGATGCCTGCCTGCTGACCAATCCGCTCGTCCCCCTCGGTGCCGCCCAACCTCCTCTGCCGGATAGCGATCCGGACGACGATCCGCCGCCGCCCCTCTGGTCCCCTGCCCGACCCGGCTGTCAGCAAACTTTCCACTTCCTGCCCAACCGGGCCCGGCAGCATACCGAACACTTCCAGCTCCAGGCCTCCGCAGCGCAGGCCGGATACCTGGTGCTCAAACTCCGCCGCTATCCCGCCTGGACCCTGCGTTTGAACGGCCTGCGGATATCCGACGCCTTGCCCCAGCGCGACGATGGCCTGCTGGTTGTGCCCGTCCCGGCAGGCGCCTTCGACCTGACCGTGGATTGGATCGCCACCGCCGACGTGCTCCTTAGCCGCGCCCTCAGCCTCTTCAGCGCATTGCTGCTCGGAGCCCTGATTTTCTTTGAGCGACGCTTGCGCGCGGCTCAGCTAAAATAGAAAAGCTATGGCCCTCGATGTGAAGCAATTGCTGAAGACTGGCGCGGAGTTGACCGATCAGGCGCTGGACGCCTTGATCCCCACGGTTGCAACCGTTCCTGCATCCATCCACGGCGCCATGCGCCACTCCGTCTTTGCCGGCGGCAAGCGGCTGCGGCCCGTGCTCGCCTATCAGGCTGCGGTCACCCTTGCAGGCTCGGTGCCCAGCGGCATTGAGGAACTGGGTTCCGCGCTGGAGATGCTGCACACCTACTCGCTCATCCACGACGATCTGCCCGCGCTGGACAACGACGACCTGCGCCGCGGCAAGCCCACCTGCCACAAGGCATTCGGCGAGGCCATCGCCATTCTGGCTGGCGACGCTCTGCAGACCCGCGCCTTTGAGGTGCTGGCCGGACTCAACGCTCCGCCCGCAGCCGTGGTCCAGATCATCGGCCTCATCGCCAACGCCGTTGGCACCGTGGATGGCATGATCGGCGGCCAGGTGCTGGACATTGAGAGCGAGCACAAGAAGCCCACTCCGGAGCTGGTCAACTCCATTCATCGCGCCAAAACCGGTGCCCTCATCCGGGTTGCGGTAGTTTCGGGCGGCGTCTTTGCCGGCGCTGGCATTGAGGACGTGGCTCGGCTCACCCTCTTCGGCTGCAAGGCCGGGCTCGCCTTCCAGATTGTCGATGACGTGCTCGACATGACGGTCGATTCCGCCCAGCTCGGCAAGACCGCCGGCAAGGATCTGGCCGTTGAAAAGGCCACTTGGCCCGCGGTTTACGGTATTGAGCAGAGCGTAAAAGATGCCGCCCGCCTCATCAATGAAGCCTTTGCCGCCCTCGAGCCCTACGGCGACCGCGCCGACGGCCTCAAGGCCCTGGCCCGCTTCCTGGTGGAGCGCAAGAACTAGCACCGTGACCGCATGAATCAGTCATCAAGGGTACGGACTGTGGGTGCCCCATCCATTTCCGCGTTCTTTGCGGAATTGGATGGGATAGAGTGACACGGAGAAAGACTCCGGGGTTTCAACCCCGGCCGCACATCTGTGCGGCACGGCGCTCCGGACGGGGCGCAACGATTCATGCTGCCAGAGCCCTACGCCTGATGCGCATCCGCGGCCGCATCCATATCAAGGCCTGACACCTCGGGTGGGTCCGCCATGGGCAACGTGAAGTGGAAGGTTGCGCCACTGCCCAGCACGCTCTCCACCCACACCCGGCCGCCATTCACCTCGACAATGTGCTTCACAATGGCCAGCCCCAGCCCGGTGCCGCCCGACTCGCGGGAGCGAGCCTTGTCCACGCGGTAAAAACGCTCAAAGATGCGGTCCAGATGCTCCGACGCAATGCCCGGACCAAAGTCGCACACCGTGAACTCCACCTCCGAGGCCAGCGGCCGAGCGCCCACACGGATGCGCTTGCCGTCCGCGGCATATTTGAGCGAGTTCTCAATGAGATTGCCAAACACCTGGCTGATCGAATCCGGATCGGCCATCACGATGGTCGCCGGTGCGCCGGTTGACTCCAGTTCCACGCCAGAATCCATCACAATGCCGCCCAGCGCCGCAATGGCGTCGTCCACCAGCACATCGGCGCGCACCGGCTGCGCATGGAGCTTGTTGTCCGGGCTCTCCACGCTGGCCAGGGCCAGCAGATCCTCCGTGAGCCGGGTCATCCGCGCGGCGTTCTTCAGGATGATGCCCAGAAACTCCAGCGTGGTCTCCGGCGAGGGATTGGGGTCCTCGATCAAGGTCTCCACGTAGCCCTGGATGGAGGTCAGCGGCGTGCGCAGCTCATGGCTCACGTTGGCCACAAACTCGCGGCGCGACTTCTGCGCGGCCTCCACGCTGGTCACGTCGTGCAGCACCACCAGCGCGCCCCCATCGGGCAGCGGCGCGGCGTTCACCTCAAAGACGCGCCCAGCCGCCAGCGACGTAGCACGCCCCACGCACACCTCATGCCGCTCCAGTGCACCACGCACACAGGCCAGCAACTCCGGGTCGCGCATGGAGTGGATCAGCGGACGTCCCGCCCGAATCTGCGGGCCGCCCACGCGCTGCATCACGGCATTCGACCAGCGCACCGTGCCCTCTGCCGTAACCGCGACTACGGCCTCCTGCAGCGTGTCCAGCATGGTGGCCAGTTCCAGACGCCGGCTTTCCAGCTCCTTGAAGTTCTTGCCCACGCGCGCCGCGGCCAGGTTCAACGTAGCCTCAATCTCAGAGAGTTCGTCATCGCTGGCCACTTCTAGCCGCTCAGAGAGGTCGCCCTCGCCGATGCAGCGTGCGAAGGCCACAACCCGCCGCAACCGCTCCATAATGCGATGGACGATGAAGACCGCCAGCGACAGCGCCACCGCAATGCTCAGCAAACCCACACCCAGCACCGCACCGCGCATCCGGCCGCCCAACAGGAAAAAGGCCACCAGCGAGACCAGAAACTGGACAGCCAGAACCACCGCGAAGATCGCGACCAGTTTTGTAAATACTTTGGGTTTCAACGTCGCCTACTCGCCCTTGGGCAGTTCGAACCTGTATCCTGCGCCTCGAACCGTCTTCAGGTAGCGCGGATTCTCCGCGTCCACCTCAATCTTCTCGCGGATGCGGCGCACATACACGTCCACCGAGCGCGGGGTCACAAAACGCGCATCGCCCCACACGGCGTCCAGCAGGTGGTCGCGGCTGAAGACCCGCCCCGGATGACGCGCCAGATAATCGAGCAGACGAAACTCCGTGGCGGTGGTCGTGGTCAACACGCCCCGCACCATCAGCTGCATGGCGCCGGCGTCGATCACAATCTCTTCAAAGCTCACAACCGAAGGCGTTGTGGGCCGCTCAAAGCGGCGCAGCACAGCCTTTACGCGCGCCACCATCTCCCGGGTAGAAAACGGCTTGGTGATGTAGTCGTCCGCACCTAGATCGAAGCCCAGAACCAGGTCGTTCTCCGCCGCCCGCGCCGTCATAAAAATAATAGGAGTGGTGGAGAGTCCCTGGTGATTGCGCAACCGGCGGCAGACATCCAGCCCATCGCCGCCCGGAACCATGATGTCCAGCAGGAACAGCGCCGGGGCCTTCCGCTCGGCATCGGGAATCAGATTAGTAGGGGTGTGGAACAGGCGTACATCGAAACCGGCCGCCTCCAGATGGTGTTGCACCAGCCGGGCAATATCCGCATCGTCTTCCATTACAAAGATGGTTTGGCTCAACCTGTCAGCCCTCTTCCTGCGGCGGTTGGGATTGAAAAAGTCGCCGCTGGAACTAGGTACAGATTAATGCAGCAAGACGAAGATTATGCAAACGTTTGATGAATATGGCCAAATTGGGAGGGGCCGAGCAAGGCGATTCCCAGCGCAACCCACGCGGGCATTGCAGGGGAACTACCCTCGCAACTGCTCCCGCTCGTTGCTCTCCGTGCAAAGGTCGTGAACCCGCGCGGACCAGCCGGCAATCAGCAAGCTGGGAGCAGCCAACCCTTCCACACTGCCCATCTCGCCCAGGGTGGTCCGGATCACCCGCTGATCAGCGTGCGATGCCCGCGAGACCAGCACGCAGGGCAGATCCGCAGGCAGACCGGAGGCCATCAGCTCGTCCGCCAAGAGCTGGCCATCGCGGCCCGGCATGTAGATCACGCGAGTCGCATCCGCCCACTCTTCTTGCTGCACGCGGTCGGGCGCGTGGTGTCCAGTGGTCAGAATCACGGAGGACGCGCCTTTGCGATCCGTGAGCGAGACCCCGGCCGAAGCCGCGGCAGAGAAAGCCGCTGAAATCCCCGGAACTACCTCAAAGGGAACTTCCGCCGCATTGAGCGCCGCCATCTCCTCCGCTGCGCGCCCAAACAGCATCGGGTCGCCACTTTTGAGCCGGACCACGCTCCGCCCCGCAAGCGCAAACTTCACCATCAAGGCGTGAATCTCTTCCTGCGTGGTGTGTTTTACGCCGCAGCGCTTGCCCACATTGATGCGCTCCGCCTCCGCTCCCAGCTCCAGAACCGCTGCGGAGACCAGATCGTCATGCAGAATCACCTGGGCGCTCTCGATCAGTCGCACCGCCTTCACGGTCAGCAGGTCTGGATCGCCCGGTCCCGCGCCCACCAGGTAGACCGTGCCGCTCTGCGCGCCCTTGGCCCTGCGCTGCGCAAGTTTCCGCGTGCTGCAAAGCGAGGAGGAACAGACCTCGCGCTGGGCCAGCTCATGGAGCAGCAGCCGACGCTCCTCACCCGCAGGCATTGCACCCAGAACCTCGCGCCGCAGAACCCCGGTCTGCTCCAGCCACGGGCCAAGATCCGGCGGCAACTGCGCGTCGATCTCCCGCCGCAGCCTCTGCGCCAGGGCAGGACTCTGTCCGCTGGTAGAGATAGAGATTTGGAGTTCACCACGAGTTACAACCGAGCCAAAGAAAAAATCGCAGTTGGGAATGTCGTCCACGCTGTTGGCCAAGATGCCGCGCTCGCCCGCCAGTCGATAGACCGCCGCGTTCACCTCCGGCACGTCGGTGGCGGCAATGGCCAGCGTCACGCCGTCCAGATCGTCTGCCTCAAAGGCCCGCTCCCGCAGCTCCAGCTCGCCAGCCTGCGCCAGCGCGCGAACCTCCTCGGCCACCCGTGGCGCAACCACGCGCAGCCTCAGACCCGCCTTCCGAAGCGTGGCCAGCTTCTCGCATGCCACGTTGCCAGCCCCCACCAACAGGCAGAGGCGTCCGGCAACCTTCAGGAAGACAGGCAATAGGCTCATGCCTGGCTACTCCCCTGCACCGTGCGGAACTTTGCCTGCGGGCAGATCGCGCTCCACCGGCGCAAGCACCTCGCCGGCAAGTTGCGCGCGCAGCTCGTCGTTGGTGTGGCGTCCAAACCAGCCGCGCAGGCTCTCGCCCGCCGTGCGTCCGGCCAGATAGTGGCGCAGCAGCCGTTCAATGGCCGCGGGAACCTCCGTGGCAGCGCAGCGGTAGCCCACCGGCCGGGCAATGGAGGCCAACTGGCCCACCGCGCCCCCCAGGCAGAAGTAGTAGGCGTCCACCAGCTTGCCGTCTGCCTTCACCTTCTTGCCTTCCAGACCAATGTCGGCCACCCAGTGCTGGCCGCAGCCGTTCGGACAGCCCGTAACGTGGAGCTTCAACTGCTGATCGAACTCCGGCAGCAGCTCCTCCATCTCACCCACCAGCCACTTCGCAAAGCCCTTGGTCTCGGTAATGGCCAGCTTGCAGAACTCGCTTCCGGTGCAGGCCACGGCGCCACGCCAAAAGTTCGAACCCTCCACGCGCAGACCGATCTTGCCCAGTTCCTCCACCAGCTCCCGCGCCTTTTCGGTCGGCACATCCACAAAAATGATGTTCTGGCTGATGGTGGTGCGCAGCGAGCCTTTGGAGAATCTCTCCGAGAGCGCCGCCAACTGTTCCAACTGCTCCCCGGTCAGGCGGCCGTTGATCACCGAAACACCCACCGAGCTCAATCCTGGCTGACGCTGCGGACGAATCCCAGCGTGGTCGCGCGCAATCTCGTTCGGCACCACCTCCTGGCCTGCGGGCAACAGCGCAAAGCTGAGCCTCGATTGCAGCTCTGCTAGAAACTTCTCCGCCGTCCAGCCTTCCTTCATGAACAGATACTTCATGCGCGCCCGGTCACGGCTCTCGCGCAACCCCTGCTGCGCGCGGAAGATCTCCGCCGCGGCCCGAGCCACATCCACCGCCTGCTTCGGCCAAACAAAAGCATCCAGCTTGACGGCCAGATGGGGCTCATTCGAAAGCCCTCCGCCCACACGAACCGAGAAGCCTACCTTTCCTTCGCGAGTGGCCGGCGTAAACGCTACGTCATTGATTTCAGGGTGATTACACCAGTCAGGACAACCGGAAACAGAGAATTTGAACTTGCGCGGCAGGTTGTAGAACTCATTATTGCCGGAGAGCAGCGCCGAGATCTGGCGAGCAATCGGAGCCGCATCGATCAACTCATCCGCCGAGACACCGGCTAGCGGGCAGCCGGTCACATTGCGCACCACGTCGCCGCAAGCGCCCTTGGGCGAGAGTCCAATGCCGTCCAGCTCGGCCAGAATCTCCGGCAGCGTCTCGATCGTAAGCCAGTGATACTGGATCGCCTGACGCACCGTTACGTCGGCCAGATTGCGCCCGTACTTGCGCGAGATTCCGCCGAGGGACCGGAGCTGCGCCGCCGAAACAATGCCATTCGGAATGCCCACGCGCATCATAAAGTAGTCGCTGGTAACGCCCTCGCCGCCCTTGCCGCCGGTCACGCCCGCGCCATCGCCCTGGGTGTAAATGCCCCACCACTTGGAGTAGAGCCCGGCCCATTCCGGCGTTACGCTGGCGCGGCCCTGGAGGGCAAACTCGCGCACATCGTTAAAGGCTTCCCAGGGGTTCTTCTCGCGCTTCAGGCGCTCAGCTCGCTGGGCCTTGGTCTCTTTCACGACGGCATCGCTCATGGCAGTTCCAGACACTCCTAAAATCGGTTGGGAAAGTAAAAACCCGCGGCAGCTTGAGCTGGGCGCGGGCGTCAGGGATATCTCTTGGATCGGAGGCGGCTACCGCATCCCCATGAGCACCCTCTGACGGCGCAGAGCGGAGCAGCAACAACACATGGGACAAATAGCCATGGATGAATATTAGACTATTTTGGTCGCATACTACAAGTCCGGCCTTCAGCAGATCTCTGCGCGAAGGCCGATGCCGTTCATGATCCGGTGATTGGACAGTGTTTCGGTTTCCCACCCTTTCGCCATAAAGCCGGCGAAAGGATGGGGCACGGCAGCTCCATGCTCATGAGCTATCACGAGATAGCGTCAATCTGCGCTGAGTTCGGCCTGAATGCGGCAAGCCACCTCGGCAGCAATCTTCTCTGCCTCGTCCGACAGGCTCATCCGGATCGGCTGCCGCGGGTCAATGGTGATCGCATAGAGCACCACCTCCGCGGCGTTGCCACGGATATAGAAGACATCCAGCACATCCTTGACGCCGATATCATGCGCCGTCAAGGTCACAGGGTAATCCTTGGAGAACCGAGGCGTAGTTCGCGTCACGGTCCCGATCGGGTTGCCATCCGCTGCCGCATCAATCAGGATGATGCGGCCAGCGCTCTCCATCGGCCCCAGCAGAACCATCCCGCCGGTACCGCCATCCAGACACTCCACGCCGGCCGGCAGCGCGAGTGTCTCCAGTTGTTTCAATACGGCCACGCCAATGCCTTCATCGCCCATCAGGACGTTGCCGAGCCCCAGCACCAGCGTCTTGCGCTCTGCGTTATTTGTGGTCACTCTTCTCCCTGTCAAACTTCCATCCGCCAACGATTGAGGAGATCGTACCACGGCCCTCAATGTAGTCGTGATAGAACGACAGATAGATGTGGACCACGATAAAGGTGACAAAGAACCACAGGAACAGGTGATGCCAGAAGCGCACCCCGAACTCGCCGCCCAGCAGCGGAACGATCCAGGTAAACATCCGTGGGAACCACGAGGTGCTCATGCTGGAGTAGAGCGCGAAACCGGTGACCACCTGAACCAGAAACGCCAGAAACGTCAAAAAGTAAATGAACGCCGCCAGCGAGTTGTGGCCCATGGAGATGGGCCCATGCAGCTTGACTTGAAACACGTCGGCTTTTACAACGTCGACCATCTCCTGCCGCTGCTTGGGAGTAATGGGGAAAAACGTGTTCCACCGGGCGTATTTGTTGCCGACAAAGCCCCAGTAGATCCTGGCTGCAAAGTTGAACATCCAGATATACGCACAGAGAAAGTGGATGAAGCGTACCGTACCGAACCAATACTGCTGATAGGCTTCAGCAGCATAAAAGGCCCGGATGGGCGCTCCAATCAGGTAGCCTGTCACACACAGGCCCACCATCATCACAGCGTTGATCCAGTGGTAGACACGTACCGGCAGTTCCCAAACATAAATCCGCCGGTACTCGATCGGATGCAGATGAGCATCCGGTAAGCCGCTTCCAGCGCCAACACTCGGAGTACTCATCGCATCACTCAAAGGAAACCTGGTGAATGTGCTTGCCCTGCGGATCATAGAAATGCACGGCGCAGGCCAGGCACGGATCAAAGGAATGGATCGTGCGGATAATCTCCACAGGCTGTTCCAGGTTCGCCACCGGGGTTCCAATCAGCGAAGCCTCGAAAGCCGAGCGCTGCTTCTTGGCGTCGCGCGGAGATCCGTTCCAAGTGGTCGGAACTACCAACTGGTAGTTGTCGATCTTGCCGTCGTGGATCTTGATCCAGTGCGCCAGCGAACCACGCGGTGCCTCGACCAGTCCCACGCCCTCGCAATCCATTGGCCAGCTCTTCGGCTCCCACTTCTCTCCATTGAAGGTGGATGTTTCGCGGGTCTTGACGCGTTCCATCAGTTCACCGAAGAACTCCTTGAGCCAGTGCATCGCCAGTTCCGCGTCCAAACCGCGTGCGGCGGTACGGCCGAGCGTGGAGAACAACGCGCCCACCGGAACGCCCAGTTTGCCGAGCGTGGAGTCTACCGCTTCCTTCACCTCGGCGCGGCCTGAGGCGTAGCCGACGATGAGGCGGGAGAGCGGACCCACTTCCATCGGATTTTCCTTCCACCGAGGCGTCTTCAGGAAGGAATATTTCTCGAATCCTTCCAGCGTCGTAAACGGTGGTTTGGGCCCGGTGTAGTTGATCTTGGTTTCGCCGGCCCAGGGATGCAGACCTACATCTTTGCCGCCATCGTAGTCGTACCAGGAGGACGAGATGTACTCCTTGATCTCCTGCGAGTCTCTGGGATTGACCGGGTAGACATGGGTGAGATCGCGGCCAAGCACGGCGCCGCGCGGGTACTTGAAGGCATCGGTCTGGGAGTAGCCCTTGGTTGGGAACTCGCCGTAGCAGAGGTAGTTCGACAATCCCCCGCCCCACTTGGCCCAGTCCTTGTAGAAGGAGGCAACGGCCAGCAGATCGGGAATGTAGACTTGGTTGATGAACTCGTCGGCCTGCGCAATCAGCTTGGCTACAAGGTTGAGCCGCTCGGAGTTGATGGCCGCAACCTCGTTCACATCGATGGAGCACGGCACGCCGCCCACAAGGTAGTTCGGATGCGGGTTTTTGCCGCCAAACACGGCATGGACTTTGACAATCTCCTTCTGCCACTCCAGCGCATCCAGATAGTGCGCCACCGCTATCAGGTTCACCTCCGGCGGCAGCTTGTAGGCCGGGTGACCCCAGTAGCCGTTGGCAAAGATGCCCAAACCACTGTCGGCAAACTTCTTGATCTTGGTCTGCACTTCGGTGAAATGGGAGGTGGTGTTCTTGTCCCACTTGGAGAAGGTCGAAGCCAGTTCGGCGGCCTTCTTGGGATCGGCCTTGAGGGCGTTGACAATGTCCACCCAATCCAGCGCATGAAGGTGGTAGAAGTGCACCACGTGGTCATGCACATAAAGGGTGCTCATCATGATGTTACGGATCAGTTCCGCGGTGGGCGGAACTGAAACGCCGATAGCGTCTTCCACAGCGCGTACGCTGGCCAGAGCATGTACCGTGGTGCACACGCCGCACACGCGCTCGGTAATGGCCCAGGCATCCCGAGGATCGCGGCCCATCAGGATTTTTTCCAAACCGCGAATCATGGTTCCCGAGCTGAAAGCGTCCGTAATGACGCCATTCTCCACCACTGCCTCAATGCGCAGGTGGCCTTCAATACGGGTAATCGGATCGACAATTACTCTTGCCATGGCTCTACGATTCCTCCTGCTCTTGCTGATCCTCGGTGTGAACCTCGGCAATCACCTTGTGCTTGCGGACGTTGGTGACCACGGCGTGGGCCAGGACTCCGGCCACCGTCGCCACTCCAACCGCCGTCCCAATCGTGTCCGCCGTGCTCTCAATGCCGAAGCCGGGGAACTTGGGTAGATGCTGATAGAAGGGACCGTTGTCCCAGAAGCCCTCTTCGCTGCAACCGATGCATCCGTGCCCGGACTGGATCGGATAGCTGGTGCCCTCATTCCAGCGCACCACCGAGCAGGCGTTGTAGGTAATCGGCCCGCGACAGCCCATCTTGTAAAGGCAGAACCCCTTGTGTGCGTTCTCGTCGTCCCAGCTCTCCACAAACAGGCCGGCATCGTAGTTGGCGCGACGATAGCAGGTGTCGTGCACGCGCCGTCCGTAGAACTCCTTGGGGCGTCCGAGCGAGTCCAGCGCGGGTGTCTGGCCCAGCACCAGAAGGTGCGTCACCACGGCCATCATCACGTCCGCAATCGGAGGGCAGCCGGGAACGTTGATGACCGTCTTGTTCACCAGCTTGTGAATGGGGGTCGCGCCGGTCGGGTTCGGCTTGGCCGCCTGCACGCAGCCATTCGACGCGCAACTGCCCCAAGCAACCACCGCCGCCGCGTCTGCTGATACTTCCTGCAGAATCGACTCGGCTGTCTTGCCGCCAATCATGCAGTAGACGCCGCCGTCCTTGGTCGGGACCGCGCCTTCCACCAGCACAACGTATTTGCCTTTATTCTTGGTAATGGTATCTTTCAGGCTCTTCTCCGCCTGGAAGCCCGAGGCCGCCATGAGCGTCTCGGTATAGTTCAACGAGAGGACATCCAGCAGCGCGTCGGCCACGATGGGGTGCGATGCCCGGATGAACGACTCGCTACAGCAGGTGCACTCCTGGAAGTGGAGCCACACCACGGCAGGCTTCTCTTTCTTCTCAAAGGCCGAAACAACCTGGGCGACCCCGGTTTGCCCAAATCCTGCGGCCGCAGCGGCCGCGGCGCAGAGTTGCAGGAAGTCTCTGCGGTTGTAGCCTTTCTGCTGCATCGATTGCCAGATGGATTGACCCATGACTACCTCGCTCAAAACAGCTCGATGCGGCTACCAACCATGGGCGCACATGCGCGCCAAGGCATGGACGGTGTGCCGTTCAATGTGAGCGAAGTTACGCAGTCGAATGAACACGTGGCTGTGAGCGTCGTCACACATAGAACAAGGTTGCTTGCGCCCTTTCCTTTGAGCGACCCTTGTAATCTGAATCACTTCAAACGGTATCGATATACCACGATCTAATAAAACGCC
Source organism: uncultured Occallatibacter sp. (assembly GCA_964645855.1). Classification (GTDB taxonomy): domain Bacteria; phylum Acidobacteriota; class Terriglobia; order Terriglobales; family Acidobacteriaceae; genus Telmatobacter. The sequence continues at coordinate 24,304 of CAZYDF010000035.1, read as the reverse complement.
TGTTTCCATTCCAAAATGGGCCGCAATATTCTCTTTTTCTTTGCTATTTGGCGTTTTACCCTCCAAGAATCCTATTTTCAACATTTTTGACCTATATCACATTTAGTTCGCGACTCGTTGTTTATGGCATTTTAAACCAAAAAGAAACGCTCAACCCGGTTGCGAGTTGAGCGTTCCTTGTTAAAAAAATGAGTGGAAAAATTACCTTTGGCCCATCTCCAGTGCCCCGGTCAGGGTCGTCACCTTCTCCACCTGATGGCTGCGGCACCATGACTCCAGGTCCTTGGCCAGCCGTTCTGCCGCTCGCGGATCTGCGTAGCTGGCCGTGCCCACCTGGACGGCCGTAGCCCCGGCCAGCAGAAACTCCACCGCATCCTCCGCGGTCACAATGCCGCCCATGCCCAGAATCGGGATCTTCACCGCCTTGGCCACTTCGTAGACCATGCGCAACGAGATCGGCTTGATGGCCGGTCCGGAGAGGCCTCCAGTGACGTTGGCCAGCCTCGGCTGCCGGGTCTCAGCGTCAATCGACATGGCCAGGAAGGTGTTGGTCAGGCTCAGCGCGTCGGCGCCCGCGTTCTCCGCCACGTGGGCCATGTGCGCAATGGATGTGACGTTGGGCGAAAGCTTGACGATCAGCGGCCGCGTGGCAATGCTCTTGGCCTTGCTCACCAGGTACTCCAGATCGCCCGCGTCGGAGCCAAAGGCCATGCCGCCGCCATGCACATTCGGGCAGGAGACGTTCAGCTCGTAGGCGGCAATTCCCTCTCCGTCGTTGAGCCGCTCAATCACGCCGCAGTACTCGCCCACCGACGAGCCAAAGACGTTCACGATCACCTTGCAACCGGGATAGCGCTTGAGCGGAGGCAGCTTCTTCTCCAGAAACTCCTCAACGCCCACGTTCTGCAGCCCGATGGCGTTCAGCATTCCGGCCGCGGTCTGAATGATGCGTGGCGCGGGATTGCCAGCCATGGGCTGGTAGGAGATGCCCTTGGTGACAAACCCGCCGATGCGCTCCAGTGAAACAATCTCCTCGAACTCGATGCCATAGCCAAAGGTTCCACTGGCGGCAATCACCGGATTCAGCAACTCCAATCCGGCAAACGTCACTTTCATGTCGGGCTTCACGCGCGCTCTTCCTCTCCTGCAGGTTCCATACCGCGCCAGCCCTACACCGCCCTACTTGCGGGTAACCGCTGGATCCAGCGCTTCGGTCAGCACGCGGCCCACTGCCGCTGACGGATAGTTGACTCCTGCCAGCGAGGCAAAAGTCACCGCCAAGTCTACCGGGGCCACTCGTCCATGATACTCGCCCGCGATAAACGGCGCGCCGTAGAAGGCCAGCGGAACATGCCGGTCATAGGACCATGGGCTGAAGTGTGTGGTACCGGCAAACTGTCCCGAACCCGGCATCTGATAGCTGTCCAGCACCATCATCACCGTCCAGTTGCCGTGCGTGGCGTAGCTATGCGCAATCAACTTGCCCCACTCGGTGGGAGGCAGTTGCCCGGCGGCCAGTTGCAGCCGCGTATACACATATTGCACATGCGGCGCTGGCGCTACGCGTTCTTCGCCTGGGGTGAGCCCGGTGGGCGGCGCCAGCTTCAGCACCGGCAGCGGATTCCGGTTCAGGCTATCTACCGCCTCCGGCAGGAACTCCGCCACCGCATCCTCGGCGGTCTTCTCATCGATCTTCAGCCTCTCAAAGGTCCGCTTGTCCAGCACAACATACGGCGGATCGGGATTCGGGAGCACAAAATTCAACTTCTGCCCCTTGGCGAACCGCTCGGTCAGCAGCTCGTTCAGCTTCTTGTAGACCTTCTCCAGATCCACGGCGGAGGCATGAATGCCGAGCTTGGCCGCATCGCCGGCGATGGGCGCAATACCGTGATCGGCCGTCAGCGCCATCCACACGTTCTTCAGCCCCACCTTCTCGTCCAGCCAGGTGTTGAACTGGTCCAGTTGCTGGTCCAGCGAGAGGATCATCTGCTCTTCAAACTCGGAGTCAGGCCCGAACTGATGGCCCTGGATATCGTTGGCGGAGAGCGAGACAACCAGCAGATCGGTGACGCCGTTCTGCCCCAGCTTTTCGCCGTCAATCAGCGCCTTGGCAAAGTCGAACTCATAGCTGTTGGCCGCCGGAGTGCGGCCCACCAGCTCAAAGAACTGCGTAGTACCCTCGGCATTAGCTTCCTTCTCCGCCTGCGCAATGCGCCCGCTGGCGTTAAAGCTGGTGGCCCATCCCGGCAAGTGCTGCATGTAATACGTGGAGGTGGTGAACTGGCCGCTGGCTGTGTCCACCCAGAAAGCGCCGTTGGCCGCCTGCCCACTGGGCAGAATCGCCGCGCGGTCCTTCAGGGAGATGCCGTAGACCCGCGCCTTGCCCTGCGTGGCCAGGCGCAACTCGTCGCCCAGCGTGGTGGCGCGCAGATTCAAAGGCGATGAACCCACGACAAAGTTGGTGGCCGTTGGCGGCGCGCCCGGCTGGTTGGCAGGAATCGAGTCCTTCGGCAGGTCAACCAACTTGTAGCGCTCATCCTGAACCGAGGTCACCGGCAGATCGAAGGAGCGGCTCGCATCCCACCACTCATTCGAGTCAATGCCGTGGCCGTCCGTGTAGGCGCCCGTGCCAATGGTGGCGTGGCCCGGAGCCGTCTTGGTGTTGGCGTAATCAAAGTAGCAGTCTGTAAACCAGGCCCCCTCTTTCAGGAAGAGGTTGAAGCCGTGGCCCTTGAACTGGGTACGATCGCGGTCCAGATAGTCGCCTCGGAACTGGTCGATCACCACCAGCACAATCAGCTTGGGCTTGCCGGCAAACACCTGCGCCTGTGCAGGTACAACGGCTAAAAGAAGAAACAGAGCAGCCAGGCCGCCAAGAACACCCTGAGAGAAGCTACGAATCCGCATATCCAGATTCTAGCGAACCCCCTCTATCCCGCGAGATTACAAAGCGATGAATCCGCAGCAGGCAGTTTTTTCTTGGTCTGGCGCTTACTTTCCTACCCTTTCCGTAATTGGCGCGGATTGGACGGGGCACGGAGCCGTAGATGTTTTGTGCCGAATCGACAGGGCTGAAAAACCATCGATAAACAACAACAGACCAAAAGAGATCGCGATGGCGCCCAGAACAATCAACCCCACCCGCAGCAGAGAGCGTTTTCCATCGGTCGATCCGACCAACTGAAAATCGATGATCGTCTCCTGGCCGACGCCACCCAAGGGACTGCTCGGCCCGTCTTGGTCTCCTAACTGGCGCTTGGGCTTTCCGGATTCGCCGATCAAATAGCGAAATCCATCCGGCAGCCTCACCGTGGGGAACCACCTCGTGGGCTTCAGGACGGTGAAGTACCCATTGGGCGTTACATCGAAACTCCTGCGATTCCAGGAACCGGGTCCCTTCATGGCAACCTCCGAGATATTTTTTCTAACTTTCGCCCCAGACGCTGCAGGCGAAGCGTTGAAAAGATCCCTCATCGGATCACAGCATAGCACCGAACCACCCGGCTCCTGGATTCAGGAAACAGCAAAGACATAGCGCCTTCGGAAATAGAGCGCCAGATTCACCAGTGCAACCATGACCGGGACCTCAACCAAAGGCCCTATCACCGCCGCAAAGGCCGCTCCGGAGTTGATGCCGAAGACCGAGACACTTACCGCAATGGCGAGTTCGAAGTTGTTGGAGGCGGCGGTAAACGCGAGCGTAGTGGTCTTGGAGTAGTCCGCCCCCATCCTGCGTCCCATGTAGAACGAGACCAGGAACATCACCACAAAGTAGATCAGCAACGGCACCGCAATCCGTACCACGTCCAGCGGCAGGCGCACAATGTAGCTGCCCTTCAGCGAGAACATCAGCACAATGGTGAACAGCAACGCCACCAGCGTGAGAGGACTCACGCGCGGAACAAATTTATGATCGTACCAATCGCGTCCCTTCGCGCGCATCAGAAGCGTCCGCGTGATGAAACCCGCAATGAACGGAATCCCCAGATAAACAAAAACGCTGCCCGCGATCTCACGAATGGAGATATGAACCGTGGTGCCCGCCATCCCCAACAGCTCAGGCAGCACCGTGATAAACACCCACGCATACACCGAGTAGAAGAAGACCTGAAAGAGCGAGTTGAAGGCCACCAGACCGGCGGCGTATTGCGTATCGCCCTTGGCCAGTTCATTCCACACAATCACCATGGCAATGCAGCGGGCCAGCCCAATCATGATGAGCCCGTTCATGTAATCCGGATAATTGCGCAGGAAGATGATGGCCAGCGCAAACATCAGCACCGGACCTATCACCCAGTTTTGCAGGAGCGAGAGTCCAAGCACGCGCTTGTTCTGGAAGACCAGGTGCAGCTCCTCGAATCGTACCCTCGTGAAGGGCGGATACATCATCAGGATGAGGCCCACGGCGATGGGAATCGAAGTAGTGCCTACAGTGAAGCGATTGAGCCAAGGGACTACGCTTGGACATAGCCATCCGAGGGCCACTCCAATCGCCATGGCTGCAAAGATCCAACCCGTCAGATAGCGGTCAAGGAACGATAAGTTTTTCTTGTTCAACAGAAATACCTCGCAAGGCCTAAGAGCGACCAATTGCATCAATTTCGTGTTTGATAGCCAACTGGTCGATGGTGGCCAGGGGCAGTGCAAGGAACAATCCGATGCGGCGATCCAGGGTCATGAACGCATCGCGGAAAGCCTTTGCAATCACCTCGGGAGTTCCCTGCACCGCGGCAGGGTCGGGTATACCCCAGTGGGCCGTCATCGGCTGGCCCGGCCAGTAGGGGCACTGCTCGTTGGCCGCGTTGTCGCATACCGTAAAGACGAAGTCCAGCTTGGGCGCGCCTGGCGCCGAGAACTCATCCCAGGACTTGCTGCGCAGACCCTCGACCGACATTCCGGCCGATTCAAGCTGGTGCAACGCCTCCGGACGGGGTTGGCCGGAGGGATGACTGCCTGCGCTGTACGCCGTGAAGCGGCCCTTGCCCTTGTGATTCAGAATTGCTTCCGCCAGGATGGAGCGGGCGGAGTTGCCGGTGCAGAGAAACAGAACGTTATAGTGGTCGGCCATGCGTCAGCTCCTTCAAGGTTGAGACAACGAGTTATTCTTGGGCCCAAGCCTCGTCTGAGGACGGAAGAGGGGCATTCTTGACATAGATCGGCACACTGCTGCAGATGAAGCCGGAAAACTCCGGGCTAGCCTTCAGTTCCGTGGGAACCCGTTCCAAGGGGAGTTTGGCGTACCCCAACCGTTCCACCCAGGCGTTGATGGTTTGCGTACGCAGGTAGGCCTTCTTCTCGACACTCTGTAGCTCGGCATAACGGAGCAAAGCACCCGCAATTCCCCTCCCCCTCGCCTCGGGAGCAACCACGAGCGAGCGCAAAACCACGCTCTCACCAAACTCTTCAGCAGCCACGTGGCCCACCACACGACTATCTGCAACCGCCACCCAGCCGCGCGTTGCCTCCAGTCCATCCAGTGGCAACGCGGCAGCGGTCAACAGAGCCTTCACTAAAGCCAAGTCTTCCGTACTACGTTCACGGATCTCCATCGCGAAACTCCTTACGGCTTGACGGCAAAGACGCGCACGCTGGCCGCGTATTCGTTGATGTTGAAGCGCTCCAACAGCGTCTTCAAGTCGTCATGCACCGTGGTAGTCGAGCCCCCGCAGCAGGAACTCTGCGCAATGGGGAAGGGCGAAGGGGCCGTCATGGCTGGCGAGCAGCAGCCGGCCTGGTTCTCCTCCTTGGCATACGCGTTCAGGTCCTTGCCGCTATCAACAATCTCCACATGCAGGAAGCCCGCTGCCAGCAGCCCGCTCTGATACTCCTCCAGCGGCAACGCTCCGGCAATGCAACCCGAGTAGGCCGCCACACTCTGCTTGAGCTCGTCGGGCAGCATCTGCTTCAGCGCAATGTCGCTCACGGCAAGGCGTCCGCCGGGCTTGAGCACGCGGAAGATCTCGCGGAAGACGGCCGGCTTGTCGGGCGCAAGGTTCAGGACGCAGTTGCTGATGATGCAATCCACCGAGCCGGTTTCGAGCGGCAACTTGTCGATCGTGGACAGGTGGAACTCGACATTCTTCTCGGCCACGCGCTCGGCATTGGCGCGAGCCCGCGCAATCATCTCCGGAGTCATGTCAATGCCGATGGCCTTGCCCGTTGGCCCCACCTTTTGCGCGGCCAAAAACACGTCCAAACCGCCGCCCGAGCCCAGATCCACCACCACTTCGCCCTCGCGCAGGTGCGCCATGGCCGTGGGATTACCGCAGGAGAGGCCCATGTTGGCCTCGGCCGGGATGGAGCGCAGCTCCTCTGCTGAATAGCCAAACGCCTCCGCCACAGCGGCTACACCGGCATGCTCGCTGCTCAACGTGCTAGCTGCCACCGCGCCGTATTTTGACTTCACTGTTTCGAGAATGTTGTTCATGTACGGCTCCTCATATGCGCCAACTCGAATATATCCCCGCTGGACATATTCGTCAAATCGCATACAATAAATTCATGGCCGCACCTCCACCCTTCGATCTGGCACGGTTCTTTCTGGCCCTGGGCAACGATGTGCGTCTGCGTCTGCTCAACCTGATCGGCCCGCGTGAGGTATGCGTCTGCCACCTTGTGGACGCGCTGGAGCTGCCACAGCCGCAGATCTCGCAGCATTTGGCCTGCCTGCGCAGCGTGGGCATTGTGGAGGCGCGTCGCGAGGGCAAATGGATGCACTACCGCATTGCCACCCCACCCCACGCCGGAGCAGCCTCCGTGCTGGAGCGCACCCTGGCCTCCATCCAGGAAGACGACGCCATGAAGTCTGAGCGCGCGGCGCTCGAAAAGAGCTGCTGTAGCCGCTGAGCCCCGCCCCAAACATCCGTATATAAAACGATTTCACAACCGTTATCGCCGCCTGCTATCCTTTCGGCGATATGCAGCGACGCGATATTTTGAAGTACTCTCCAATGGCTGCCCTGGCCGCAACGGTCGGGCATGTAGCGCTGGCTGAAGCGCCAGCGCCGGCTCATGCGGCGGAAGCCGTTTTCAACGTGCGCACCTACGGCGCAACCGGCGACGGCAAGACCGTGGACACTCCGGCCATCAACAAGGCCATTGAGGCCGTGGCAGCGGTGGGCGGTGGGACCCTCATCTTCCCTGCCGGCGTCTATGTCTGCTTCAGCATTCACCTCAAGTCGAACGTGGACCTCTACCTCTCGCGCGGTTGCACCATTCTGGCCGCTGACTCGCCCAAGGCCGGCGACAATTCCGGCTACAACGGCGGCGTCTACGATGCTGCTGAGCCGAACGACCCGTGGGTTCCCTACCAGGATTACGGCCACAACCACTGGCGCAACTCCCTCTTCTATGCCGAGAACGAGCACGACTTCTCCATCCTTGGACCGGGCCTGATCTTCGGCAAGGGACTCTCTCACGGCTCCCGCGACCTGCGCGGTGAGTTTCTTGCCCCCCGCGCCGAGCAACCCGGTGTGGGCAACAAGGCCATCGCCCTGAAGAACTGCCGCAACGTGCTATTGCGCGACTTTTCGGTACTGAAGGGCGGCCACTTTGCCCTGCTGGCCACCGGCATTGACAACATGACGCTCGACAACCTGATGATCGACACCGATCGCGACGGCTTTGACATCGATTGCTGCCGCAACGTCCGGGTGTCGAACTGCACCGTCAACTCGCCCTGGGACGACGGCATCTGCCCCAAGTCGAGCTATGCCCTCGGCTATGCGCGCCCCACGGAAAATGTGACTATCGCCAATAATTATGTGACCGGCAGCTATGAGCTGGGGAGCATCATCGCCGGCACATGGAAGAAGTTCCCTGACAACACGCACACGCCGCGCCAGGGCCGCATCAAATGCGGTACGGAATCAAACGGCGGCTTCCGCAACATCACCATCAGCGGCAACGTGATTGAGGGCTCCAAGTGCATGGCGCTGGAGAGTTCCGATGGCGCGTACCTGGAAGACATCTCCATTACCGGCAACACCATTCGCGACTCCATCGATGCGCCGCTGTTCCTGCGCCTGAACCGCCGCAATCGCAACCCCAAGGAGACGCTGCGGCCCGGCACCCTGCGCCGTGTGCTCATCTCCAACCTGGTCAGCTACAACTCGAACGCTTCCACGGCCTCCATCCTCTCCGGCGTGCCCGGCAACCTGATTGAGGATGTGAAGATCGCCGATTGCTACTTTGGCCACAAGGGACTGCCCACAGAGATGCGGGCGCACTGGGGTGAAGAGTTGAAGCCCATGCCGGACTGGCACGGACTCCAAGTGCCGGAGATCGAGGACGCATATCCCGAGCTGCTCCACTTTGGCCCCACGCCCGTGCATGGATTCTTCATCCGTCACTTGAAGAATCTTGAAATGTCGCACGTGGAGATTGCACCTGCGGCCAACGAACCGCGTCCGGCCATCTGGCTGGAAGACGTACACCGCGCTGACCTGTTCGCCATCACCGCTCCCGTGCAGGCGAACCTGGAACTGCGCAACGTGACCGACCTGCGTGTCGGCTGGTCGCGCGCCATCAAGGACACCACCGTCGACAAGGTCGAGAAGACCACACTCTAGCTCCCCTCGCAAAATTCCATTCTGGGGTCAAGATGCGTCCGGGCACGACTTCAGTCGTGCCCGGATGCCATAAAATCAACGAGGGCTTTATGAGCCCCTGCGGGAGACTTTCGCCTGAAATCAGCTCCAAAACAGAGTTTTCCCACAACCTGTTCAGCCCGTACATCAACTTCCTTTGCGCAATACCTGAACTTCAGCCCCCGGGGGAAAGGAAAAGAAAAGAGAATCCTGATGTCCAATCACACCCCTGCCACACCCCGCGCCCTTGGTTACCGCATGCCCGCCGAGTGGGAGCCGCATCAGGCTACCTGGTTGGCCTGGCCCCACAACCCCGAGGACTGGCCCGGCAAGTTCCAGCCCATCCCGTGGGTCTATGCGGAGATTGTCCGCCTGCTCAGCCAGCGCGAGCAGGTGCACATGCTCGTCCAGCACCCGCGCGAAGAGGCGCGGGCAAAGTCGATTCTCTCCCGCGCCGGCGCGGTGATGGAGAACGTGCTCTTCCATGCGTGGCCGACGAATCGCGTGTGGATGCGCGACTCAGGGCCGATCTTTGTCCGTAATGCAGAGGGCAAGGTCGGCCTCACCAACTGGCGCTTCAACGCCTGGGCAAAGTATGAAGACTGGCAGCTCGACGACCAGATTCCAGCCAATGCAGCGGAGTTGCTCGGTGTCCCCTCGTGGATGCCGTTTGTCGGCGATCATCGCGTGGTGCTGGAAGGCGGATCCATTGACACCAACGGCGCAGGCACCCTGCTGACCACCGAGGAGTGTTTGCTCAGTGAAGTACAGCAGCGCAATCCGGGCCTCAGCCACGAACAGTTGGAGCAGGTCTTTTCTGACTACCTGGGCATGGATCGGGTGATCTGGCTGGATCGCGGCATTGTGGGCGATGACACCCACGGCCACGTGGACGACATCACGCGTTTTGTGGCTGAAGACACGATAGTGAGCTGCGTTGAGCCGGATACCACCGACGCCAACCACGAGATCTTGGCCGAGAATCTGCGCCGCTTGAAGCAGGCGCGCACGGCCTCTGGCAAGCAGTACACGCTGGTGGAGCTACCTTTGCCAAAGCCGGTGGTTTTCAATGGCCAGCGGCTGCCCGCGAGTTATGCGAATTTCTATATCGCCAACGGACTGGTGCTGGTGCCGACGTTCAACGACGTGCGTGACCGCGTGGCCTTGTCGATTCTGGCCGAGTGTTTCCCCACCCGCGAAGTGGTGGGCATTCACGCCGTCGATCTGGTGTGGGGCCTGGGCACGCTGCACTGCATGAGCCAGCAACAGCCGGCGGAGCTTGTACTTCAGCCATGACCGAAGCTGCAGCCATTTCCGACATTGATGCCATGCAGGCCGGACTCGCCGAGGCGCGTCTGGCTGCGGAAGCAGGCGAAGTGCCCATTGGCGCGGTGCTGGTGCGCGAGGGCGCAATCATCGCGCGTGCGCAGAACCGTACCCTGCGCGATGTGGACCCCACGGCTCACGCGGAGGTTGTGGCCCTGCGTGCGGCGGCCACGGCCCTGGGCAACTATCGCATGCCTGGATGCACACTCTATGTCACGCTGGAGCCCTGCGCCATGTGCGCCGGAGCCATGATCCATGCGCGCTTGGACCGCGTGGTCATTGCCGCCGCCGACCCCAAGACCGGCGCTTGCGGCTCCGTACTCTCCGTTCTTAACCATCCCCAGCTCAACCACCAAATGCGGGTGGAGTTTGGTTTGTGCGAAGAAGAGGCCGGCGAGATGCTGCGCAGTTTCTTCCGGCAGCGGCGATTGCAAACTTAGAAAACAAGGAGAGAAATTGAGGCTGGTTTCGAGCGCCCCGACGGGGCGCGGGCCTGTCCTCTGCGAGCCAACCCAGGATGGATGCTAGCCTGGGCCTTCCGCTCGGGACAGCGAACAATCTACCCTGACGCAGCCCATAAATACTGACAACAGGGTGCCCCATCCATCCCGCGTTTTGTACGGGATGGGTGGGATAGAGTGACACTCTTTGAGGGCCGGATCAATAGGGACTGAGGGACAGGTGGCTCGCCTACTTCCGCTTGGGGAGCTTCACCACTTCCTCGGGCGAATACATGGTTCCCCGGCAGGTAGCAGCGCCGCAATTGCAATACGCATCGTCGCTGCCGCCGTCGTAAAGGCAGTAGTCGTAGGTGATCTCTTCGCCCGCCTCAATGTCGCGGGTGGCCACAATCCAGACTTTGCCCCGCAGTTCGCGGGTTTCGCAGTTGGCCGCGCAGCTGTGGTTGATGAACATGGCCATGGAGTGGCCGTCGATGACGATCTTGCCGTCTCCCAGTCCAAACAGGTAGGTCAGCACCGAGTTCTCGTACATCTTGTCGGCCTGGCGCTTGGTCATGGGGTGGCCACTGTATTGGGCCACGCGCGCGCCCTCGGTGATTGCCGTGCTGGTGTAGCATCCAGCAGCGTGGATGGCGGAGGAGCGGATCATCAGTCCCATGGGATTGTTTGGCAGCCTTTTTGTGGTGTTGGTGGTGCGGAACCCGGGCGCGTACCTCGCGGATTGGACGCCGGACACTGGAAACGCCCCACCCCGGCATCCTAACATGGAGAAGGCGAACGTGAGGAGGAACCAGGCAATGACGAAGCAAAGCAGGAGCGCGAAGAGAATGCGGATGGCTCTGAGCTGGCTGGCAGTGGTTGCACTGGGTGCGGTGCTGCAGGCGCAGGCTCCGGCGAGCCAGAAGCCGCCCGCGGGCGGCAACGCCAACCCCTTCCCGGAGGACACGGGGAGTGTTCCAGTAATGCCCAACACGGCAGCCGGACTGAATGCCGCCACCAGCAGTGGAGACGTGCCTCCCATGGCGGCCGATCTGCCCACCAGCGATATGGACCCGGTGCGCAGCCCGGACGATGTGCCGCCTGCGGTGGACGATGCGGCCCCGGCTTCGGGCTTCTCCAGCTCGCGCTCCGGGTTGGATAGCGTGTTGCCCGACCCCAACGCTCCTGACCCCAAGGGCAAGGGCCGCAAGCTCGGTAAGCACGACGAGCCGCCCCCCCACGTGGAGACCGCGGCCGAAGACATCAAAGTGGGCAAGTATTATTTGGACAACAAGAACTGGCGTGCGGCGCTGTCCAGGTTTCAATCGGCCATGGTGCTGGCCCCGGAGGAGCCGGACGTGTACTGGGGCATGGCCGAGAGCCAGCGCCACCTGGGCGACTTTGCGGGAGCCAAGGGCAACTACCAGAAGGTGTTGGACTACGATCCCGACAGCCACCACGCCAAAGAAGCCGCCAAACTGCTGAAGACACCGGAGATGGCGAAGTAGCAGCTTTCAGCTTCTAGTTCTCAGCTTTTAGCTTGTAAATATCCCCCGGCAAAGCCCGGGACTTTCGGGTCAGAGGCCCCTCAAAAGGGCCTAGCCGGAAATCTCGCTCAGCAAGCTCAACTGTTCACGCCATCATGAACCCCGCGCCGTAGGCGCAGTACATGTTAGCCCCACCTTTCAAGGTGGGGAAAGGTTTCACAAAAAATGCACGGGAGTCCTGTAGGGACGATACGAACCCCCGTACAAATGCGTCTTGAGCATCGCGAAGCGTCCGCCGCACCGCAGGTGCCGGAGCGTATTGGCACCACCGCAGGTGGCCAACTGCTACTGCCACCCAGGCTGTGCCGGGGGATCTCCTCGCCCTTTAGCTTGGTTGTGGGAGAACGAGCTGGGTTGTTTCTTCTCTTCTCCTCCAGTCCCTATTCCCTACTCCCTGCCTTACATCCCTGCCCACTTCATGTAGAACGCGATCAGGGGCTCACCCCAGAAGGCGCTGACGATGCCGCCCAGGCAAAGGAAGGTTCCCAGAGGGAGCTTGACCTGGGCCCACGGCTGGCCCTTGCGCCGGGGCTGGAGCAGAACGACGAGCGCGGCCAGGGTTCCGAGCCCCACCGCCACCTCAAAGGCCAAGGCAGCGCCGGGAAGACCCAGCCAGGCGGCCAGCAGAGCCATCAGCTTGGCATCTCCCAGGCCCAGGCCTTCGCGATGGCGAATGATCCAGTAGAGCCAGCGGATGAGCAGGATGAAGCCGGCAGCCACAAAGATAGCCAGCAGCCGCTCCCCTACCGCCCGGAGGAACGGGCCGCTCAGCAAGAAGCGCCAGCCCAGCATTCCAGCCCAGTAGAGCGAATACACAAGGCCTGCTGCCGCTCCTGGCAGGGTGGCGGCGTCGGCCAGCCAGAAATGCTCCGCGTCCAGCGCGGCAAGGCCCACCATCAGCAGGCAGAAGATGGCCAGGCCAATGGCCTCAGCCAGGCTAAGGGGCGGCAACGTAGAGCTGGTTCCGAGCAGCGCATCGGCAAAGAGCATTTGCCCTGCCAGCCGCCAACCGATCAGCGCCCACAGCCCCCCCACCGCCGCTTCCACCAGCGGGTAGCGCCAGCTGATCGGCTCCTTGCAGGTCCGGCAGCGACCACGGAGAACGATCCAGCTCAGCAGGGGGATATTCTCCCACCAGGCCAGGGTGCGGGCGCAGGTGCGGCAATGGGAGCGGGGGGCCACCACGCTCTCCCCCATGGGCCAGCGGCTGAGACACACGTTCAGAAAGCTGCCAAAGGCAAGCCCGAAGAGACCGGCGAAGAGGGTTACAAGAAGTCGAATCATGCGCGCTGTTGAGTATAGAAGACGAGGGCGCATAGGCCAGCGTTCAAACTTCCCTTCCCTTGTCCGCACAACGTCCCCATGTGAACCCGAATTCATCCGGCTCTTGTACACTGGTGGCGATGGAACCTCAGCAGGAAAACTGCAATCAAACCCCTCAACGCGCCTCCATCCCCACCGATACGGCGCGCGCCGCTGAACTATTTTGTGAATCCACAGCCATCATGGCCCGCTTGCGTGGGCCGGAGGGTTGCCCCTGGGATCGCGAACAGAACTTTGACAGCATCCGCAAATACACGCTGGAAGAGGCCTACGAGGTCTTTGACGCCATTGAGCGGCGCGACTATCCGCACCTGGCCGAGGAGCTGGGCGACCTACTGCTGCAAGTGCTGTTCTATGCCGAGATGGCGGCCAACGACGGCCTGTTTACTATTACCGACGTGCTCACACACCTGAACCGCAAGCTGGTGCGGCGGCATCCGCACGTGTTTGGCGAAGAGGCATCGAAAGCCGCGGGCAACCGCGCGGATGTTGATTCCGACGTGGAGGGCTCCGCCGCGGCGGTTTTGCGCAACTGGGACCAGATCAAGGTAGCGGAGAAGGCACTGCGTGCAGCAGCCCCTGACGCTTCACGGCTGGACAGCATCCACCGTTCCATGCCCGCGCTGGCCGAGGCGGCCAAGATTGGATCGAAGGCTGCGAAGGCCGGCTTTGACTGGCCGGATTGGCGCGGCCTGCTGCCCAAGCTCGCCGAGGAGACGGCGGAACTGGAGGCCGAGATCGCCTCAGGAGATCAGGCTCGAATCGAGTCAGAGCTGGGCGATCTGCTGTTTACGGTGGTGAATCTGGGCCGGCATCTGCATGTGGACGCGGAGATGGCCTTGCGGGGGTGCAATCTGCGCTTCCGGCAGCGCTTTCAGCAGATGGAACTGGCGTCGAATATGCCGCTGGAAGAGTTGACCGCTGACGAGTTGGAAGCTCTGTGGGCTGCTGCCAAACGCAAGCTAGCGGCGGCGGAATCCCGCGTGGAGGCAGGCGCATGATCGAGATCCGCTCCTGTGTGGGCTTGGACGAGCTCGAGGCCGCGGTGCAGTTGGAGATTGCAACGTGGGGCTACGACACCACCGACATCGTTCCGCGCAAAGCCTTCCTGGTGGCGCAGGAGATTGGCGGGCAGGTGATGGGAGCCTTTGACACCGAGATTGCCTCCGATGCCGGGCGCATGGTGGGCTTTGCCATGGCCATGGCCGGAATCAAAACCCATGCAGGCACGGCGCCCACGCCCTATCTGCACTCCCACATGCTCGCGGTGCGGCCCGCGTATCGCAACCGGGGTCTGGGCTTCCGGCTCAAGTGCGCGCAGCGCCAGGAGGCACTGGGGCGCGGCGTACGGTGGATGGAGTGGACCTTCGATCCCCTGGAAATCAAGAACGCGCATTTGAACATCAACAAGCTGGGCGCGGTGATGCGCACATATCGCGCCAACTTTTATGGTTCGTCCACTTCGAAGCTGCAGGGTGGGTTGCCTACAGATCGTCTGGTGGCGGAGTGGGCAATGGACACTGACCGTGTGGCGCGGGCCGTGGAAGGCCACGGCGTTGCCCGCTTCACGGTGGAAGAGCGGATTACGGTTCCCGCGGCTATCTACGCATGGAAGGCCGCGGAAGAGCATCGGGAGCAGGCAAGGGAGTTGCAGCAACGGAATCGCGAACGCTTTGAGCAGGCATTTGCGGGCGGTCTGGCGGTACTTGGCTTCAGCCGCGATGCAGCAGGCAACGGCACGTTTGAACTGGGCTATCCGCAATCCGTATAGACCCGAGCCACAGGGAGCAACGAGCTTATGAAGATTGACGAGATTGTTCTACGCGAACTGCAGATGCCGCTGGTGCGGCCCTTTGAAACCAGCTTTGGCGTGACCCTGAACCGGCGCATCTTGCTGGCCGAAGTCCACTCCGACGGCTTGGTGGGCTGGGGCGAATGCACGGCGGGCGAGCGGCCCACCTTCTCGTCGGAATCCACCGACACGGCCTGGACAGTGCTGCTGCAGGAACTGGGCCCGATGCTGGCCCCGGCGGAGCCACGCCACGGCGGCGACTGTCCGCGCTTGTTCTCCCCCATCCGCGGAAATCGCATGGCCAAAGCAACGCTTGAGAACGCGATCTGGGATCTGGAGGCGCAGCGCGAAGGGGTCTCGCTTTCGCATCTGATTGGCGGCGTACAGGAGCTGATTCCCTGCGGCGTCTCGCTCGGCATCCAGCCCCCCCTTGACGAGACCCTGGCCGTGATCGAACGGGAGTTGGCGGCCGGCTACAAGCGCATCAAGCTGAAGTGCAAGCCGGGTTGGGACGTGGAGGTTTTTGCGGCGGTGCGCAAGCGCTGGCCGGAGATTCTGCTCAGCTGCGACGCCAACTCTGCCTACCGGATGAGCGACGCCGACCACATTGTCACCTTTGACGAGTTCAATCTGCTGATGATTGAGCAGCCGCTGTGGTATGACGATTTCTACTTTCACTCCATGTTGCAGAAGCGGCTCAGCACGCCGATCTGCCTGGATGAATCCATCCACAACCGGCGCGACGCGCTGGCCGCCATTGAGATGGGGAGCTGCAGGATCATCAACGTCAAACTGGGCCGCGTGGGCGGCTTCAGTGAGGCCATTGCCGTGCACAATGCCACCCAGCAGCGCGGCATTCCGGTGTGGTGCGGCGGGATGCTCGAAAGTGGCATTGGACGAGCCCACAACATCGCGCTTTCCTCGCTCGAGAACTTCACCCTGCCGGGCGATGTATCTGCCTCCGCACGCTACTGGAAAGAAGAGATTGTGGAGCCGGAGATTACGGTGTCAAGCGCGGGCGAGATTGCCATTCCGGATACGCCGGGGCGCGGCTACGAGGTGCGCCGCGAGCTGGTGGAACGGCTGACGGTGCGCAAGGAGAAGATTCGAGCTTAGCGGCTTTCAACTGCTAGCAGCCTGACTCCAGCGTTCGCAAGAATCAGGCACTCTAACTCGGAATGTCACAACCTGGACCAGGTCCGTGCTCTGCTCAATCCACCGCCTTGTGGAAGCGCAGGATCGCGACCGTCAGCAAGCAGGTGGCCAGCAACGCCATGGCCGCCATCTGCGGCCACAGAATCGCCATCCCCACGCCCTTCAGATACGTGCCGCGCAAGACCACCAGAAAATAGCGCAGCGGGCTCAGATAGGTCATGTACTGCAGCCACTGCGGCATGGTGGCAATCGGAAATCCAAAACCTGAAAAGGTGATGGCCGGCATGATGAAGAAGAAGGCCGTGACCATGGCCTGCTGCTGCGTTGCGGAGATTGTGGAGATCAGCAAACCCACGCCCAGCATGCACAAAATGAACAGCACGGCTCCCACAAGCAATACCGATATGTGTCCGCGAAACGGTACCTGAAACCAGAACGTGCCCACCGCGCCGATCAGCGAAACATCGAACATGCCAATCAAGAAGAATGGCAGCGTCTTGCCCAGGATGAACTCCGCCGGGCGAATGGGTGTAACCATGATCTGCTCCAGTGTTCCGATCTCGCGCTCGCGCACCACGGCAAAGGCGGTGAGGGTGATGACTAGCAAGAGGGTCAGGCTGCCAATCACGCCCGGCACAAAGAACCAGCGGCTCTTGAACTCCGGGTTATACCACGGCCGCTGCTCCAATTGCACCGTGGGCAACTGCTCCACAAGTTGCGGCGCAATGCGGCTCATGCGATCCGTCTGAATCTGCTTCGCGAAACCCAGAACAATCTGCGACACGTAGCCTGAAGCGATCAACGCGGTGTTGGAGTTGGTCGCATCCACAATCACCTGCACCGGCGCGACTTCGCCCTTGCGCAGTTTTTGCGCAAAGCCCGGATCCAGTTCAATCGCGATGGTCGTCTTGCCCTGATCGATCAGCTCGCGCACCTGGCGCGCATCGGTGAGCTCATGCTGCACGCTGAAGTACGGGCTTGAAGTAAAGCGGGACAGCAGCTCGCGGCTCTCCTGGCTGTGATCCTGATCCAGCACCACCGTGGGCACGTTGCGAATCTCGTACGTCGCCGCGTAGCCGAAGATGAGCATCTGGATGATGGGAGGCCCAATCAGCACAAAGCGTGTGCGCTTGTCGCGCACCACTTGGATGAACTCCTTGATGAGCATTTGCCAGATGCGTCCACCCATATTTGTCTCCTACTCCAGCCTTTTGTGAAAGGCGCGTGTGGCCAGTCCGGCCAGCAGCACTGTGAGGATGCCGAGCGGTATCAGTTCACCCATCAGCATGGATGCCGGCGTGCCCTTCAGGAACACGTCCTTCAAGATCGACACGTAGTAGCGCGCCGGAAAGATATGCGTGATCACCTGCAATGGCGCGGGCATTTGCTCAATGGCAAATAGAAAACCCGAGAGCAGAAACGCCGGCAGGAACGTAGCAATCAATGCGATTTGGCTAGCCGCAAACTGATTCTTGGCCACCACCGAAATGAAGAAGCCCATGGAGAGCACCGCGATCATGAACAACGCTGAGCTTCCCAGCAGTGTTACATAAGAACCGCGAAACGGCACATGAAACCAGGAGATCGCAATCGCTGCGCAGATGGCCACGTCGATCATGCCCAGCACAAAGTACGGCGTAAGCTTGCCCAGCATGATCTCCATCGCACTCACCGGCGTTGAGATCAGTTGCTCCATGGTGCCGCGCTCCCACTCGCGCGCAATCGTCAGCGAGGTGAGGAACGCGCCAATCACGCTCATCACCAGCGCCAGCACGCCCGGAATGATGAACGCGCTGCTCTCCAGGTTCTCGTTGAACCAGGTGCGCGTCTGGATCCCGATAGGCGCAGCCTGCATCGCCACGCCGCGCCGGCGCAGCCACTCCAACTGCACGCCGCTGCTATAGCCCTGCACCACGGCCTGCGTATACCCAATGAGCACATTCGCGGTGTTGTCGTCGCTGGCGTCCACCAGGGCCTGCACCTGCACCGTGCCGCCCTCGCTCAGTTGCCGCGAAAAATTCCACGGTATCACCACGCCCATCCGCGCCTCGCCGCTATCCAGCGCCCGTGCAATCTCGTCCGTGTTGGCGGCCACGCGCACAACATCAAAATATGGATTCGACTGAAAGTGCTTCAACAGATCCTGGCTCTGCTGGCTCCCATCCTGATCGCAAACATAGATCGGCGTGTGCTTCAAATCGAGGTTCACGCCGTAACCAAACAACAGCATCAACGTCACCGGCATCACCACCACAATGCCCAGCGAACGCGTGTCGCGCAGAATGTGAATCAGCTCCTTGCGGGCCATGGCGAGCGTGCGTCGCAGATTCATACCTTGCCCTCCTCCACACGCCGCGCCGTGGTGAGCGACACGAACACATCCTCCAGCGTTGGTCGTATCTTCTCCACCTTGCTGACCGCGATCTTCTTCGCCGCCAGCACTGCGCGCACCTGCGGCATCAGCGCCTCTGCATCGGCCACCACCAGGTGCAGCGCGTTGCCGAAGACGGCCACATCCATCACCGCGGGCTGTCCGCGCAACGCATCCACGGCTACACCCAACGGCTCGCACTCCACCAGCAGCAACTCGCCTTCCATCGAATTCTGCTTCAGCTCCGACGGCGTACCCAAGGCCACCATCTTGCCGCGAAAGATCAGCGCCAGCCGGTTGCAATACTCGGCCTCTTCCATGTAGTGCGTCGTCACAAAGACAGTAACTCCCTCGGATGCCATCTCGTGAATCAGGTCCCAGAACTGCCTTCGCGCAACCGGGTCCACGCCCGAAGTCGGCTCATCCAGAAAGACAACCGGAGGACGATGCAACACCGCGCAACCCAGCGCCAAACGCTGCTTCCAGCCACCGGAGAGCGTGCTCGTCAGCCGGTTCTCATAGCCCTTCAAGTTCGACATCTCCAGCGCCCATGCCATGCGTTCCTGCAGCAGCTCGCGCGGCACGCTGTAGAGCCCCGCAAACAAACGCAGATTCTCCATCACCGTCAGGTCGCCGTAGAGGGAAAACTTCTGCGACATGTAGCCGATGTTCTGCCGCACCTTTTCCGGCTCGCGGCCTACATCGAAGCCCGCCACCGATGCGCGCCCCGATGTGGGCGTCAACAACCCGCACAACATGCGGATGGTAGTGGATTTGCCCGCGCCATTCGGCCCCAGAAAGCCAAACACCTCGCCCTTGCGCACCGTCAGGTTGAGGCTATCGACAGCAACAAACTCGCCAAAGCGCTTGACCAGATTCTCGATTACCACGGCATTCTCAAGCTCAGGCATGAGGCGCACCTCCGCCTGAAACGGCATCCACAAACAGATCTTCAATCGACGGCGCAATCGGCAGCAGCGCATCGAATGCCACACCCGCCGCCTTCAATCGCTGTGCAAACTCCACACTCCGCCGCGCCGCATCGTCCACGACCACGTGCACGCCATCGCCGGTCATCACCATGCTGGAGATGCCCGCAGCGCCCGTCAATGCCTGCCGCAAACGCCGCGGCTCCTGCGCGGTGATAGAGAGAACGCCCTTGCCAATGCTGGCTTTCAAGTTGGCTGGAGTGTCGCAAAACAGAAGCTTGCCTTCATTCATCAACGCCACACGATGGCAGCGCTCAGCCTCATCCAGATACGCAGTGGATGTAAGAATCGTAACTCCGTCGGCAACCAAATCGTAGAGAATCCGCCAGAAATCCCGCCGCGAAACCGGATCAACGCCCGTCGTCGGCTCATCCAGCAGAAGCACGCGCGGATGATGAATGAGCGCGCACACCAGGCCGAGCTTCTGCTTCATCCCGCCGGAGAGTTTGCCCGCCAGCCGTTTGCGGAACTCGCTCATCCCCGCCGCCTCCAACAGCTGCGCTGAGCGGACCTCACGTTCATCTCTATGGACGCCGAAGATATCCGCATAGAAGCGAATATTCTCGTCCACCGTCAGGTCTTCGTAGAGTCCAAAACGCTGCGGCATATAACTTAGGGAATGCTTGGCCTGCTCCGGCGCATGCACCACATCGCAGCCTGCCACCATGGCGCGGCCTGCGTCGGGCGGCAGAATGCCAGCCAACATGCGCATGGTGGTTGTCTTCCCTGCTCCGTCCGGACCTACCAGGCCGAAGATCTCACCCACGCGCACATCAAACGTAAGTCCATCCACAGCACGCACGCCGGGATAGCTCTTGCTGAGGCCAACGGCCTCCATCGCGAGTTGGATTGCTTCTGTCATTACTTCGCCGCAGCGTTCAACGCAATATGAGCATCAGCCGGCATGCCTGGCTTCAACTCATGATTAAGATTCTCGACATCGATCTTGATGCGATAGACCAGCGTCACGCGCTCCTGATACGTCTGCACGCTCTTGGGTGTGAACTCCGCATCGGAGGCAATGAACGAGACGCGCCCGCGATACTGCTTGCCCCGATAGGTGTCGGTAGTTACAACCACATCCTGTCCAAAATGTATCTTCCCCAGATCGGTCTCCGCCACATAGGCGCGCAGCCAGATGTGATCCAGATCGGCGAGCGTGACCACGGGCGAACCGGGACTTACCACCTCACCCAACTCCGCCGGACGCACGGTGACGACGCCAGCCAAGGGCGCACGCAGCGTGGTGTACTCCAGGTTGATGCGCGAAAGGCCGAGGCTCGCGCTGGCCTGCTCCAGATTCGCCTGCGCAATGGCGATCTCTTCCTTGCGCACGCCTTCCCGCGCCTCGTTCAACCGCTGCTCCACCTGCTCCAACGCAGCCTGTGCGCGCTTCAGCGCCGTGGCCGCCTGATCGCGATCCTGCGCCGCAATCTCGTCCTTGGCATAAAGTTGCCGCGCGCGCGCATCGTCCAGCTTGCGCTGTTCCAGGTTGGCCTGCGCATCGGCAACGGCCTGCTCATCGGCTTTGATCTCCTGCTGCCGCGTGCCCGCCTTGGCCAGTGCAAGATTCGAAGCGCGCACCTGCACCGTGCTCTCATCCATGCGCACCCGCTGGCGAAGGTCCGCATCCTCAAGCCGGGCCAGCAACGCGCCTGCCGCCACCTGCTGCCCCTCTTCCACGGACAGCTCCACAATGCGCCCCGGCACCTTGAAGCTCACCTGGCTCTCATGCGCTTCAATGTTGCCAGAGAGCGCAATCTCATTGCGGGGCGCGGTTTTCTTTCCCTGCTGCCCATGCCACCAGATCGCGCCGCCCACAACAGCCGCCAGCAGAATCACAATCGGAATGATTTTCTTCTTCATCGTTAACCTCTTTGACATCGGTCTGCAGCGCCTAACGCGCAGGCTCGTCAGCTCTCATGAATTCCAGCGTATGTTTCTCGGTATCGCCCAGGGCCCGCGCCAGGGCGCACTTGGCGTCCACATGCCGCGCAATGGCCAGGATCTGATTCTCCTCGGCTCGCGCCAGCTCGTCCTGCGCCGTAACCACTTCCACGTTGTTGGTGGTGCCCGCGGCAAAGCGATCCTGCGCCAGCGTCAACTCGCGACGCGCCAACCCTTCACCCTGGTTTGCCACCGCAACCTGCTGCTCCGCGGAATCCATTGCCAAAAGCGCTTCGCGTATCTGTTCATCCACACCACGCCGCATGTCGTCCATCTGGTCGTCGATACCGCGCACGCGCGCATCCAACTCCAACGCCTCTCCAGTGCGGTCGCGATCAAGAAGAGTGAAATCTACTTGACCTTGAATTGCGCCCGTGGTCTTCATGCCGCCAATGCTGCGTCCAATCTCGCCCAGATTGCCGTTCACGCTGAGCTTGGGATAGAAGCGCGCATGGCTGGCCTGCTGCTGCAGCACGAGCGCTTTGCGCTGGCTAGCAAGTGAGAGATAGTCGGCACGCTCCGCTAATGCAGCAACAGCAAGCGTCTCCGCCGTTGCAGGCTTCAGCTGAGAAAAACGCAGCGGCTCAGCCAACTCCAGCGGCGTGGCAGGATTCATGCCCAGATTGCGCGCCAGATGCAGCAGCGATTGCTTCAACTGATTCTCCGCCACCAGCAGTGTCTGCTGGTCGTTGGCCAACTGCACCTGCGCACGCAGCACATCCACGCCGGTGGCCACGCCCGCATCGTGGCGGTCGCGCGCCAGCCTCTCCAGCGTCTCCGCATCGTGCACGCGGGAACGCGCTGAGGCCACTCGCGCTTCAGCCGCCTGCGCGTCCAGATACATGGCCGCCACCGCGCGCACAATCAGGTCGCGCACATCGCGCTCGTCGATGCGCGCTGAGGCAATGGCCTGCTCGCTCGCCTTCCACGCACGATAGCTCTGCAAATCCACCACGTTCTGCTGCGCATACACGCGCGCATCGTAGTTCGAAAACGGACCCACCACCTCGGGCATTCCCGGCAGCGAAATCCCAAAGGCGCGCAGATCGCGGTTCTGCACGTTGGCCAGCGCCTGAGCATTCACACGCGGCAAAAGCGCAGCCGAGTAGCGGCGCAACCGCGTGCCCTCCGCCTCCAGCTCGCGCGTTCCGGCCAGCAGCACGCTCAAGTTGGCCTGGAGCGCCCTGGTCAGCGCATCGGCCAACGTCAGCCGCTGCGGCGCCGGCTGCTCGCAATGAGCCACCGGGGCCAGCAAAATCAGTACGCCCGCGATCACCAGCGCGGTGAGCACCACGTGCAGTATTGAGGGTCTCTTTTTCATCACGCGCACTCCTTGACCTGTACAGCCATCGATCTCCACACCGATTGAAAGGTTGCTTCCAGACACTCCGTCAAAGCTGGTTGCTCGTGGAGCGACCAGAACAGAATCGTCCCCATGCAGGCCTGCATCAGGTGGATGGCCGCCTTCTCCGCCGCCAGCGCTGGAGCGATCTCGCCCCGCTTCTGCCCTTGCTCCACCAGCGCCACCACTATCCGGCGACCTTCCAGCATGGTCGTCTTGATGATCTCGCGCACCTCGGCGCAGGCCAGAAACGACGACAGAAAGGCCCGCGCCATTCGGGGATTCCGCCCCGGCTCCTCAGCCAATCGCAACACCAGCTCGTGCAACACCTCGCGGATCGGCGTGTCGCCGTCCAAAGCCCTTGAAGCCGCAGCGTTCACTTTGGAGAACTGAATCTCCGCCATCACGCCCAGCACATGCTCTTTTGTAGGGAAATAATTAAAAAATGTTCCCTTCCCTACGTCCGCCGCCTGCGTGATGTCCTCCACCGTGACCTTTTGGATGCCGCGCTCCGCGATAAGCGCCAGAGCTGCGCGAAACAGCCGAATGCGCGTCTCGGTGGCGCGGCGCTGCCTGCGCCCCAGCTCCGCGGCTTTCACTGCCGAATCTGATGCGAGCAGCAGTTTACCCGAATTCCTGTGATTGTTTTTCATATGTGCCCAATGATCATATTTGACCATTAGTCATCTATTATGCCAAGAAATGACCAGAAGTCAACTTTCCTGCAAACTCTTCATCCTGGACGCAATGAAGTGCGCACCGACCGGCGTCGAGAGGTATTGCGGTCGAGACGTTGCAACCAAACCGCAAAGCCATTAGACTAAAGACAACGGAGAGGTGGCAGAGCCCGGTTGAATGCACCTGACTCGAAATCAGACATAGTCGCAAGGCTATCGGGAGTTCGAATCTCCCCCTCTCCGCCATATTCATTTTAGAATCAACAACTTAAGATACAAATTAACCTTTAAACAGCTCTCCATAGTCGCTATAGTCGCCACAGTGGCCGTTAGACGAACTGATTGGCTGGAGTTAGTCGCCATAGTGGCTATAGTCGCCACTGTCCCTCAACTTCTCCTTGGCTAGCAGGGTTTTGATGGTCAAGAATTTAGGCCAGCGACACTTGGAACCAAACCCCTGACACAAAGACATCCGATAAGGCGACTTCCCGTTACCATCAGGAGCCAATGAGCGCATTGGCGATTTGTCATCGATTGATAATCGCTCCTGCCACAACGGCGTTTCCGACCTATCTTGTCATCAGCGCGTAATCCAGAATGCTACAACAGGTTGGAAGCAACCAGCGCCTTGGCTGCATTCGCAACCATCGAGCGTTGGCATTTCAGATACTCCGCGACAAGTCCGGGGGACCACTCGCAAACGGAGCGCTCCAGTGAAAAGAATGGCAGATGCAGCATCGAAGCCCTGAATGTTGCGTATTCCAGTGAAGTGGGCAGCGGATTCCGGTGATGTGGGCAGGCGTCGGA
>CAZYDF010000034.1:0-37564 GCA_964645855.1 uncultured Occallatibacter sp. | reverse complement strand
TTGCTGAGCGAGATTTCCGGCTAGGCCCCTTCGAGGGGACTCTGACCCTAAAGCCCCCGGCTCTGACGGGAGATATTTAGAAACTTCGGCTTTTGGGCAGGACGATGAGGTTTTGGGCAAAATGCAACTCTTTCGCGCCCTCGGTTCCGGCCGCTAATCCAAACAGGGATGACGAATTGGTAATTTCCGGGTTGACGACGATGCGACCGGCGCTTGGAAACGCGAATCTGCGCCAGAGCTCAATGCCCGCGTTTCAGCCAGTGAAGGCTTAGTTGCGGTTTCACCCGTCGTTCAGTGATCGCTAATTCTCTGAAGGCTTTTCGACGTGGTCGACGAAGAGTACCTCGACATTTGCCTTCTGCGGGGCCAACTTAAGGCCAAGTTGTTCTCGAATCGCGGAGAATACGCTGATATCTTCCGGTTGTGGATTTATGTTGTACCTGAATTCCGGGGTGGCCTCTATTTTGAGGTCATACGTTCCGTTCAGACCTGTCCTATTGATTACAGGTCGATCCACAAAGAACCTGTTCTCAATTTCATTGGCGAGCGATTCCATCGTCATGCGCGAAGCAGATAGATTCTGATTGCGCCCGTGGACGCCGTGATAGGCAGCGAAGGCCTCATCGTTTGCGCTTTCCTTGAGTTTCGGTCCACCCTCCTCCACGATCATCGCGTACACGGGCATTAGCTTTTGCTCGCGGTGGAACTTGAAATTGAATCGTTCCACGAGCAAATTCTGGAGCATTTTTCTGAACTCATCCTTGGTGGGAGTGGAACCGTCTTCGGCTCTTGCGGCAACGTCGTAGAAGATGTCCTGCTGCCAGTCCAATCCGGCATTGTCTAACTGATAGACCTTCAGGTTGTACGCCTCCATGATGAGCCCACGCACGCTATAGCCGTTCAGGTTGAGCAGTGAGCCTGAGGAATAAAAGCCCATAATCTCGCCTAAAGGTCCCTGATGAACTCGGATCGACGCCACCTCGAACGCGGGCAAGGCGACCTGCGTGCGTTGCGTTCACTCGCCTTGAGGCTGAGTTTGCGCCATTGTGTTTTGAGACTGCAGGAGAGTCAGTGTCGCGATGAATCCGATCAATAAACACGCAATTGTTTTCCGCATCAAGAGAATTGTATTCGTACCACGCATTTTCCGAGTTGTTCCTGAATCACCGCCAACGCGGAAGCGACCATTTCATCAACACACGCTCACCTCTCCATCCAGCGACTGGAGGATAGGACCGGAGGCATTCTTGGGCAGGATTCCGGTTTTTTGGGCAAGAGAACCGATTTCGGTGCTTTTTGGGCAAAGCCCCTGAAGGAATCCTTATCCCCTGCACCATCAGGAGAGCAGATCTGGATCGCTTCTCCCGCCGGGATCGAAGACGGCGCGGACGGGGCGCGCCACGTCGTCTCAATGAAAGTCGTGGGAGCGAACCTCGACGGCCGCCGCGGCCAGCGGCGCAATCCGCTGCGCGCGAATGTGCACCACACCATTGTTGTTCTGCAGCGGGCCTTCCACGATCAGGAAGCGTGATCGAGTAATGGTGAGCCGATCGGCTTCAAACATGTCGGGGGTCACAATCACGTTGCTGATGCCGGTCTCATCCTCCAGCGACAGAAACACAAAGCCCTTGGCCGTGCCCGGCCTTTGCCGCGCAATCACGCAACCTGCCGTGCGCACCCATCCACCACCAAGCTGTTGCAGCTCCGCCGCGGTTTGGATGCCCTGTGCGTGCAGCTCGGCACGCCGGAACTGCAGCGGATGGCGGCCCACCGTCAGGCCCGCGCCCGCATAGTCCGCCACCAGACGGTCCATGGCATTCATCTCGGCCAGCGGAGTCTCGGCCGCATCCTCGCGGAGCCACGCGCTCTGCTGGGTCAGCAGCGGTCCCTCAGGATGCCCGGCACGCTCCACCTGCCACAACGCATCGCGACGATGTGCCACGCCCTCAATCTCATTCAGCGCGCCCAGCCTGGCCAGCAGCGCCAGCTCACGCCGGTTCAGCTCCGGCACGCGCTGCGCCAGGTCTTCCGTGGACGCAAATAATCCCGCCGCGCGCGCCTCCACCAGCGCCAGCGCTGCCTGCCTGCGCAAGCCCCGCGCATAGCCCAACCCCATGCGCAGACTCAGGCTGCCATCCGGCTCATGCTCCAGCGTGCAGGCCCACTCGGACGTCTGCACATCGATCGGCCGCACCCGCAGCCCATGCCGCCGCGCATCGTTCACCAGCACCGAGGGCGCATAAAAACCCATGGGCTGATTGTTCAACAGAGCGCACGTGAAGGCCGCCAGATAATGCACCTTCAAGTACGCGGACGCATAGGCAATCAGCGCAAAGCTGGCCGCGTGCGACTCCGGAAATCCATACAGCGCAAAGGAGCTGATGTTATCCACAATGGCCTGCTGCGTGGGCTCGTCGATGCCATTCGCCGTCATGCCCGCGCGCAGCCGTCCCTCCAGATTCTTCATCCGCTCCCAACTGCGGCGCATGCCCACGGCGCGGCGTAACTCTTCCGCTTCAGCGCCGGTAAAATTTGCCACCGTCATGGCCATGCGCAGCAACTGCTCTTGAAAGAGCGGCACACCCAAGGTGCGCTTCAGCACCGGCTCCAGCGAGGGATGCGGATACGTGACCGGCTCCAGCCCCTGCCGCCGCCGCATGTAGGGATGCATCATCTTTCCGGCGATGGGACCGGGGCGAATGATGGCCACCTGCACCACAATGTCGTAAAAGCGCGTGGGCGCGTTGAGCGGCAGAGCGGCCATCTGCGCGCGGCTCTCCACCTGGAACATGCCCACCGTATCGGCGCGGCGCAGGGTGCTGTACACCTTATCGTCCTCCGGCAAACAGGCCAGATCCAGCGGCTCGCCGTAGTGCGCGGGCACCAGCTCGGTGCAATCCTTGAGCACCGCCATCATGCCCAGGCCCAGCAGATCCACTTTGATGATGCCCAGGTCCGCGCAGTCCTCCTTGTCCCACTGCAACACCGTGCGCCCCGGCATGGAGGCGCGCTCCAGCGGCACCACGCGATCCAGCATTCCCTTGCAGATCACCATGCCGCCCGAGTGCTGGCCCAGATGCCGGGGCAGGCTCTGCACGCGCATGGCCAGCTCCAGATATTTGGCAATCCGGGGATGGCCAAGATCGAAGCCCGCATCGTTGAAGGAGTGGGCCAGGGTATCGCTGGGGCCGCGCCACTCATAGTGGCCCACCAGCCCCGCCAGCCGCGTCAGCGACTCCGGATCGAAGCCCAGCGCCTTGCCCACCTCGCGCGATGCCGAGCGCCCGCGGTAGGTGATCACATTGGCCGTCATGGCCGCGCCCAGCTCGCCATAGCGCTTGTAGACGTACTGAATCACCTCTTCGCGCAGGGTATCCGAGGGCAAGTCCAGATCGATGTCCGGCCACTCGCCGCGGCTCTCGCTCAAGAAGCGTTCGAAGAGCAGCTCCATGCCCACCGGATCGACCGCCGTAATCTCCAGCGCATAGCAGACCGCGGAGTTAGCCGCCGAGCCGCGCCCCTGGATCAAGATCCCGTTGCGTTTGGCATACTGCACAATGTCCCACACGATCAGGAAGTAGCCGGCAAAGCCGAGCTTGGCAATCAGCTTCAGCTCATGCTCCACCTGCAGCTGGGCGCGGCGGAGCAGACTCGCGTTGCGCAGCGATCCGTAACGCCGCACCACGCCCTCGGCCACCCGCCGCGTCAGAAAGCTGTCCATGGTTTCGCCCGCGGGCACGGCATACTGCGGAAACTCGTAGCCCAGATCGTTGAGCCGGAAGCTGAGCCGGGCAGAGATCTCGCGGGTGTTCCGGATCGCCTCCGGCAGGTCGCGAAAGAGCCGCGCCATCTCCCGCCCGGAGCGCAGCGCCCGCTGGCTGTTCAGGCTCAGCAAGCGGCCCGCGGCATCGAGCGTGGTGTGGTGGCGGATGGCCGTGAATAAGTCGAGCACCTCGCGCTCTTGCACCTTGGCATAGCGCACGCCGTTGGTGGCCACCACCGGCAAGCCGATCCCGCGCGCCAGCTCCAGCGCCGCCTGGTTGCGCCACTCCTCTTCGCGTTCGCGATGCCGCTGTAGCTCCACAAACACATTGCCCGCGCCAAAGATGCCCACCAAACGATGCAGCAGCTTGCGCCCTGCCTCCGCGCCGCCATGCACCAGCGCCGCCGCCAGCGGACCTTCATCGCCGCCGGTCAGGCAGATCAGCCCTGGAGCAAACTGCTCCAGATCGTCGAGCGTGGCCGCGCCTTCGCACTTCTGCTGCTCGCGCAGCTTGGCACGGGTAATCAGTTGGCAGAGGTTTTGATAGCCCTCGCGCGAGGCACACAACAGCGGCAGCCGCGCCGGCTCGCGCTCCTGCTGCGCAGGCAGCCATGCGGCAGGACGCAATCGCTCCCCCAGCTCCGGCAGCGCCACCTCCGCGCCGATGTGCGCCGCCACGCCCGCCCGGGTGGCTGCGGTATGGAAGCGCGCCGCGCCATAGAGCCCATTGCGGTCCGTTAGCCCCACCGCCGCCAGCCCCAACTCCGCCGCCCGCGCAATCAAATCCTCAGGGTGCGAGGCCGACTCCAGAAAACTGAACGCGCTGGTCGCATGAAGCTCAACATAGTCTTCCGTCATCGCAATTCACCCAGGCACATTTGAAACCTGCATCGTTGAAGAGTACAAGCTTCAGCCGCTACAAACAGTCTTGAGCAAGATACTGTAGAGCATTTTCGCTTTTGCTCCACACTTCCGTGCCCCATCCATTTCCGCGTTCTTTGCGAAAATGGGTGGGACACCCATGAACTCCAGGTCTGCAGCATTCCAAAAAATGCAAATGGGAGGAACGTTCGGGCTCTACAGGCTGCGGAAAGACTCCAGCAATTGCTTGCTCGCCGCGCCCGCGATCCTACGCTCGCGGTTCTTGTTGAATACCGTTACATCCCAGACGGAAGATGGACCCCATCGGGAGCGCGGCAGGGCTTCCAGCAAAATGCCGCTTCTTGCACCTATCTCTCCCAACAGCGAAACCCATAACCAGCACGGCGCACGCACAACCACGCAACCTCGGCAGAGCGGCGGGGCAATCCGTTAGAGTGGAAAGGGAACTCCGCTTTCAACTCCACCACGGACACCCTGCCAGGCGTGAAAAACGACGCACAATCCGACGCGTTGACCCAGACCCTGGTCTCGGTCTTCGGCTTCCCGCGTTTCCGCGCCGGGCAGGAGGCCGTCTGTCGCGCCGCCGTGGAGGGCCGCGACCTGTTGCTGGTCATGCCCACCGGCGCGGGCAAGAGCCTTTGCTATCAACTCCCTGCGCTGGTGCGCGGGGGCACGGCGCTGGTCATCTCCCCGCTCATCGCGCTCATGGAAGATCAATCCTCCAAGCTGCGCGCCCTCGGCCTCAAGGTGGCGCGGATCCACTCCGGGTTGGAGCGCTCGGAGGCTCGCCAGGCCTGTGTGGACTTCCTGCAGGGCACGCTTGAATTTCTTTTCATTGCTCCGGAACGGCTGCGGGTTCCCGGCTTTCCGGAGATGCTGGCCAAGAAAAAGCTGGCCCTGGTGGCCATTGACGAGGCGCATTGCATCTCGCAATGGGGCCACGACTTCCGCCCCGACTACCGCATGTTGGGCCAGTACCTGCCCGGCCTGCGCGGCGAGGGCGACCCCACCCCCGTGCTGGCCATGACCGCCACCGCCACCCCCACCGTGCAGGCCGACATCCTCTCCCAGCTCAGCATGGTCAAGCCCGCCAAGTTCATCCACGGCTTCCGGCGCGACAATCTGGGCATCGAAGTGGTGGAGCTGCCCGTGCCGGAGCGCGCCGGAACCATTGCCCGCCTGCTTTCCGACCCCTCGCGCCGCCCGGCCATCGTCTACGCCACCTCGCGCAAGCTGGCCGAAAAGCTGGCCGAGGAACTCGCGCGGAAGATTCCCGCGGCGGCTTACCACGCGGGTATGGAGCCCGATGCACGCGAACGGGTGCAAACCGCGTTTCAAGCCGGCCAACTGGACGCTGTGGTGGCCACCATCGCCTTCGGCATGGGCATCGACAAGGCCGACATTCGCACCGTGATCCACGCCGGCCTGCCCGGCACCCTCGAAGGCTACTACCAGGAGATTGGTCGCGCCGGCCGCGACGGCAACCCCAGCCGCACCTATCTGCTGCACAGCTACGCCGACCAAAAGACGCACGACTTCTTCATGGCTCGCGACTATCCTCCCGTGGACCACCTGAACCAGGTCTTCAAGGCGCTCGACGAGGAGCCGCAGCTGGTGGAAGACCTGCGCGCGAAGGCCCGGCTCGGCGAAGAGGAGTTCGACAAGGCGCTGGAGAAGCTGGAGATCCACGGCGGCGCGCGGGTAGACTTTGGCGGCAGCGTGACCCGCGGCGGCCTGGGCTGGCGCAAGACCTACGCCGTGCAGGCCGCGCACCGCGCCGAGCAACTGGAGCGCGTGGTGCGCTTCACCACCTCCAGCGAGTGCCGCATGGGCGCGCTGGTGCGCCACTTTGGCGACCTGAGCGATGCCGACCGCGCCTGCGGCCAATGCGACGTCTGCGACCCGGCCGGAGCCGTTTTGCGCCAGTTCCGGCGCGCCTCCAGCCTGGAGCGCACTCTGGTGCAAGAGATCGTGGACGAGCTGCGCCCTGTGGACTACAAAGCCACCGGCACCCTGCAGCGCAACAATCCGGCGCTTGGCAGCCTCAGCCGCGATGACTTTGAGGCGCTCCTCCAGGCCATGCTCCGCTGCGGCCTCATCGCCATTGAGGACGCCGAGTACGAAAAGGACGGCGAGACCCGCCGCTTCCGCAAGGTGAGCCTCACCGAGCAGGGCCTGGACGTGCGCCCCACCACCCCCTTGGCGCTCTTGCTGGCCGATGGCATTGTGGAAGCCTTCAACGGCGGCGTCAAAAGTTCCAGCCGCCCGCGCAAAGCCGCATCCAAAGCATCTGGAGCCAAAAAGAGCGACGCCGCGGCCGAGTCCATAACTCTGGACGCGGCCGGCGAGTTGCTGGCCACGCGGTTGAAGGAGTGGCGCGCGACGGAGTCCAAGAAGCTGGGCCTGCCCGCTTACATGGTGTTGAACGACCGCACCCTGCGCGGCATCGCAGATGCTCGGCCCAAAAATGCCCGCCAGCTGCTGGAGGTCAACGGCATGGGCCCAGCCAAGGCTGATCGCTTTGGCGAGGCGCTGCTTGAGCTCTGCCACGCGAGTTGATCTTCTCTGTTTCAGTCGTCCACAAGCGAAGCCGACCCATCCCTCCCCGTGCGCTGTCATCCTTGCGAACGGGGCCCCAAGCGTTCTCTGGGGTCCCCAAAGAGCGATTTTGGCTCTTTGGGGCAGAGCTTGGGGGTGGTGAGTCGAAGGATCTGCTTTTGTTATTCAGCCAGTTTCCTGCTCTCCCTGGTCCGAAAATCCGGACCAGGGGCACTCTGCCGTCCCAAGAAGGAGTGGGTGCCCCATCCATCCCGCGTTTTGTGCGGGATGGGTGGGATAGCGTGACACGATTTGAGGGCTCGGCGAGAGTCGGGAACCAACCCCATTCACAATCGAAGAGTCTTGCAAGGAGAGAAACATCTTCCCTCTTGGGCAACCGGCCCCGCTTGCGTTACGCTCGTAGGCAACATGAAAGACATCTATATCTCCGACGTGGCGGCCTTTGACGAGGGCCGAAGCTTTGACAGCTATTTCCTGGTCCTGGCCAAACAGCAGCGCTTGACCAAGACCAACAAGCCCTACCTGAACCTGATGCTGGGCGACCGCACCGGCCAGATCGAGGGCCGCATCTGGGACCCCAACGACCCGCGCATCGCCAAGGACTTCGAAAAGGGCGACATCGTGAAGGTGCGCGGTTCGGCCTCGCGCTTTGACGACCGGGTGCAGATGAAGATCGACCAGCTCCGCTTGGCTTTGCCCGGGCAGACGGAAAAGGCTGACCTGATGCCCGCCACCATCTATGACGTGGACGCGCTCTGGAACAAGCTGACCGCCACCATCGACAGCTTCACCAACGCCGACCTCAAGCGCCTCTTGCAGCTGATGCTGGAGGAGCCGGCCATGCGGGCGGCCTATCGCGAGGCCCCGGCCGCGCGCCAACTGCATCACGCCTGGCTGGGCGGCTTGCTGGAGCATGTGGTCAGCCTGCTGGAGGTGGCCGACGGCCTGGCCGCGCACTATCCGCTTCTCGACCGCGATCTGTTGCTCACCGGCGTCATCCTGCACGACATTGGCAAGACCCGCGAGCTGAGCTGGGTGGTGGGCTTTGACTACACCGTGGAAGGCATCCTGCTGGGCCACATCCAGTTCGGTGTGGAGATGGTCGCGAAGGCCATTGAAAAGCTGCCCGGCTTCCCGGAGCGCCTCAAGACGCTGGTGATCCACATGATCCTGGCCCACCACGGCAAGCTGGAGTTCGGTTCGCCCAAGCTGCCCATGATTCCCGAGGCTCTGGTGCTCAACTTTGTCGACGATCTGGACGCCAAGATGATTGCCATGCAAACCGAGTACGACAAGTGCGAGCGCGAAGGCAAGAGCGGCGAAGAGATGACCGGCAAAGTCTGGTCGCTCGACAATCGGCAACTGCTCAACACCAGAAAGTGGCTGGCGGGGGAGAAGAGCTAGGTTTCGGCTCGTTTGATCTAGAACCATCTTGGGTGCCCCATCCATCCCGCGTTTTGTGCGGGATGGGTGGGATAGAGTGACACTACTTGAGGGGCGGATCAATAGGCAGCAGGAACAAACCGAGTGCAAGGAGTCGGTGCAGATGGCGAACGGACTGAGTTTGATGGGGGATAGCACCAATACTGGCGTCTTTGACTGCCCCAACTGCAAGCAGACAATCAATGTGACGCTTACACAGTGCACCTATTGCGGCGTAGCTATCGATGCTAGCGTGGCTGAAATTGCGGCCGTGAAGATGGCCCGGCAGAACAATGCCTGCAGCGACGCCAGCTTCCTGCGCACCTGCGCGTTGGCTATGCCGGTGTTCTGGCTGTTGATGCTGGTTCCGTTTGTCAGCATGCTGGGCGTTTGCGGCTACTTCTTTCTGCTGTTTGCGATTCCGTTTCTCTCCATCCGCTGGTGGGTGAAGTACGCCAATGTGGAGTTAAGCGACTCCGATACTCGCCGCGCCCGCACTACGGTCGTAGTCATCAGCGTGCTGATCCTTCTTCCTTGGGGGCTCGAACTCTTGAGGCTGCTGACGTTGCACTCAAACTAGTGACCGACAGGCCAAGGTTCAGGTTCATGCGGTCGGAGACCTAGGTCGACCAGTCTTCAACCTTCAAGCCCGGAACCCGGGCGAACTCCCGTGTGTTGGCGGTGACCAGAATGAAGTTCCGTGCAAAGGCTTGCCCGGCGATCAGGGTGTCGTACGCGCCAATGCCTTTTCCCTGGCGCTCCAACGCCGCGCGCACTTCCGCTGCCGCCTGGGCGTCCGGCGCGGAATACTCAAGGATCGTCAGATATCTGGCCAGAAATGCTTCCACGGCCTCCGCAGTTTGCTGCGGCCTATTGCTCTTGGCTACGCCGTACCAGAGTTCATGCACAACCAGCGATGAGGTCGTCAACTGCGCTCCCGACAGCCGCGCTTGATTGAAGCGCTCACGAACCCGGTCCGAGCGATCATTGATAAACGTAATGCAGACATTGGTGTCGAGCAGGTACGTCATTCAAAGTACTCGCGAATCGGTGCGGGTTCCTGATTGCGGTCTTCCGGAAGGAACGCATCGCCGCGCAGGGCATCGATACGCGCGAGCCACTGCTCATAGGACTCGCTCTCCGCTTCACGGAACGGCTCAATCAGAATGCCTGCGCCCATCCGCCGGACGCGAACGCGGTCGCCCTCAAAGCGAAACTGCTTGGGCAGGCGCACGGCCTGGCTGCGTCCATTCCAGAAGAGCTTGGCCTCCGCCGCATCGGTTTCGACAACGGGTTTGGTCGCCATGAGCAGCCCCCTCTGGATGGTATCTATCAAAAGTATATACCAATGTCGCGGTGCAAGGAACTGATCGATACACAGTTCCCTTACCGCCCGCACCCCGGAATCGCGTGGGGTGCGGGCACTCCGCCCTTCGACCACGCCGCTAGATCCTCCTGCTGCTGGGCAAGGGTTGGTACGCAGAACTGCTGACGCAGAGCATCGGGAAACAGCTCCGCGTTGTAGGGTTGCTGGGTCATGGTGTTGGCCTGGGCCTTCATCATTTCGGCAATGTCGGCATCCTGTTTGTGGCCCAGGTAATAGAGGTACTTCTGGCTCAGAAACTGGGTGCCAAACACCTGCTTTTGGCCAATGGCCTGCAAGTAGCGGTCCATGGTGGCGGCGGCAATCCAGCGCGCGCTGGTGTCGCCCAGGGCAATCGCGTTCACGGCCAGCAAGTGCGCCAGCAGGTAGTCGTCGGGTTGGTCGCTGTGTTGGAAGATGAAGCTGGCGTCGCGGAAGTCCTGAGCCGTCTTCAGATCGCCCGTCGCCAGCAGTTCCCGCACCTGTTTGTGGCGCGCGGCGTCGCGCTGGTTTACGTTGATCCCCATCAGTTGCTCGCGCAGGGCCTTGGCTGCCTCGCCCTTCAACATGCCCTTGCCGTCCTCGTTGAGCGCCACGCCTCGGTCGCGTTGATCCTGAACAAACAATTGGCGCATCAGGGGGATAGGCTCGCCCGGTGCGGCCTGCTGCTGGCCGTGCAGGGCAACGGAAACCAGCAAGAGGAGCGCAGGTGCAGACAAACGCAGGTGGAACCAGATCATGGAAATCTTCCTCGCCAAAAGAGTTCAGGGGCGTCGTGGGTTGGATTCTAGACGAGCTCGCCGGTGAGCAGCAAAATCCGGAAGAAGTTTTCAACCCTCCGGCACGATAGGATGAAGAAGGGCCCATGGGCCCCAAAACTTCCCCTGCACCGAACGAGGAAAGATGCCGGCAACGGGAGCCAAACCCGAAGGCGCCACCGACGAAGCCAGCGCCGCACGCGCCGTGGCGGAGATGTTCAACGCCATTGCTCCACGGTACGACCTGCTGAACCACGTGCTCAGTGCCAACATCGACCGGCTCTGGTGGTGGCGGGCGGCGCGCCGTTTTGACGCCGTGCTCAAGCGGCCTGAGGCCAAAGTTCTCGACATCTGCTGCGGCACCGGCGACATGACCATGGCGCTCTTGAAGCGGCGTCCCAGGGGCGCAGAGCCCATCATCGCCGCTGACTTTGCCCACGCCATGCTCAGCCGCGGCGTATTGAAATTTGGCCAGACTGCAAGGCCCAACGGTTTGGCCTACGCAATCCCCGTGGAGGCCGACGCCTTGCACTTGCCGCTTGGGGATGGCTCGCTGGACCTGACCATCTCCGCCTTCGGTTTCCGCAATCTGGCCAACTACGAGGCTGGATTGCGCGAGTTTCATCGCGTGCTGAAGCCCGGCGCGGAGCTGGGCATTCTGGACTTTTCCGAGCCAGGAGGCCTGATGGGCAAGGCGTATGCTGTTTACTTCCGCCGCGTGCTGCCGGCCGTGGGCAAGCTCATCTGCGGTCAGGCTGGTCCTTACAGTTACCTGCCCAGTTCGGTGGGCAACTTCCCCCCTCCGCCGCACATGCTGGAGCTGATGCGCAAGGTTGGTTTCGCCGATTGCGCCTGGCAGCCCTACACCTTTGGCATTGCGGGCTTGTACACTGCCCGCCGCAGCGCTTAGGCTGGAGAACCATGGCTTCCCGTTCCCCGGAATCGATCCAGCAGCAACTGGCTGAGAACACCGCCGCCAAGCAACGCGTGGCGCGCGACTCCATGCTGGCCGCCGCCGTCATGACGGTGCTCAAGCTGGCCGCTGGCCTGCTCTCCGGATCGCTCGGCGTGCTGTCGGACGCGGCCCACTCCGGCCTGGATCTGGTGGGCGCCGCGCTCACCTTTTTTTCCGTGCGCGTCAGCGATCTGCCTGCCGACGAGGACCACACCTACGGCCACGGCAAGGTGGAGAACCTCTCCGCCCTGGGCGAAGGCATTCTCATGGCCATCAGTTGCGTCTGGATCATTGCCGAGGCCCTGGACCGCATCTTCCATAACAAGGTGGAACTGCGCCACTCCGTTTGGCCGGTCCTGGTCCTGCTCACCTCCATCGCCGTCGATTGGTGGCGCTCGCGCAAGCTGCGCAAGGTGGCGGTGGCCACCGGTAGCCCGGCGCTGGCCACCGATGCCTTCCACTTTGCCTCCGATATCTGGTCCACCGTGGCCGTGTTGGCCGGTCTGGGCGCTAGCTGGTTGGGCGTGCGCCTGGGCATCTACCAGCTCCGCTTGGCCGATCCGGTGGCCGCCGTCGTGGTCTCGGTCATGATCTTCCGGCTCACCATGCTGCTTGGCAAAGAGACCATCGGCGTGCTCATGGATGCCATTCCCGCCGAGACCCGCTCCAAGCTGGTGCGCGAGGTGGAGGGCGTCAGCGGGGTGCTGGCCGTTGAAAAGGCGCGCGTGCGCCGTGCTGGCGCGGGCCACTTTGTGGACCTCACCCTGGCCATGCCCCGCCGCTACACCTTTGAGCACACCGACGAGCTGGTGGCCGCGGCCACGCTGGCCGTGCAGCGCGTGCTCCCCGGCGCGGACGTGGTGGTGCACACCGTTCCCCGCGTGGCCCGCGCGGAGAGCATCTTCGACCGCGTGCGCGCCGTCGCCGCCCGGCACAACGTCAGCGTACACGACCTCAGCGTGCAGTCCCTGCACGGCAAGCTGCGCGTGGAGCAGCATCTGGAACTCGATGAGACCCTTACCCTGTTCAAGGCCCATGAGTTCGTCTGCATGCTGGAAGCCGACATTCTGCGCGCCACCCCTGAGGTGGATTCCATCTTGACCCACATTGAGAGCGAACCGGCCACCATTGAGCAGCCTGAAGAAACCGTAGAAGAAATTCGCCGTATCGAGCTTGCGCTCCATCAGGCCGCCGAACTCTTCCCGGAGATTCTGGACGTGCATGAGATCCTGGTGGGCCGGGCCGGCGATCACATTGCCATCAGCTGTCATTGCACCCTGCCCGATGAGCTCACCATGCTCCAGGTCCACGAAGCCATCACCGCTCTCGAAGACCGCTTCAAGCTTATCTGTCCTGAAGTGCGGCGCGTCACCATCCATCCCGAGCCAGCGACGGATAATCTGCGGTAGTGGGAAAGCGGGATTCGATCGACGATGAACATCCGAGCCATCAAGAGCTTCTTTCAGATCGCATCGTTGTTGATGGTGCTGGTGAGCGTGGCGTTGCTGGCCGCCATCGCCACCATGCACTTTGCCATTCATGGCGCTGAGGTGCAGGTGCCTGCTCTCAAGGGCATGACCGTGGCCGATGCCCGCATGCAGACCGCCGGCCTGGGTCTCAATCTTGCCGTTGACAATCGTTACTACTCAGGCGACGTGGCCTCCGGGCACATCCTCACGCAAGCGCCCGCAGCTGGTACCGTAGTGCGTCGAGAGTGGAAGGTGCGCGTCGCGGAGAGTCTGGGCCCGCAAAAGGTGGACGTACCGGAGACCGTGGGCCGCGACGTCCGCGTGGCCGAGCTGGAACTGCGCCGCGCCGGATTGGAAATGGGCGCTACCGTCAAGTTTCCTACCTCCAAATTCGCTGAGGGCACGGTGCTCGCACAAGATCCTCCCGCCCACGCCCAGGACATTGAACGCCCCACGGTGAATCTGCTGGTGGCCGCGCCCGACGATGTGAGTGCTGATGGCTACGTCATGCCCGATCTGGTGGGTAGCTCCGGCGCGGGCGCCGTGGCTACGCTCGCCAAGGTGGGCATCAAGGCCACAACTAAAACCGCCGATGTTGCCGTGGGCCACGTAGGCACCGGCAACGATCCTCCCACGCCCCCAGTCCCCCCCGGAGCCGTACTCACGCAATCACCGCTGGCTGGCGTCCGCGTCGACCAGTCCACCCCGGTGAAGCTGACCGTGGCCAGGTGAGAAGGGCAGGGAGTAGCTTTTCAGAGATCAGGGACTGGGGATCTGGCCCGTAAATAGAAGCACCGTGCCCCATCCATTTCGCGGGCTTTATCGCGAAATGGGTGGGATACCCAAAAACTATTTGAGGGACGAATCCATAGGGGCTCAGAGCGCACGGGGCTG
Source organism: uncultured Occallatibacter sp. (assembly GCA_964645855.1). GTDB lineage: Bacteria > Acidobacteriota > Terriglobia > Terriglobales > Acidobacteriaceae > Telmatobacter. The sequence continues at coordinate 23,499 of CAZYDF010000034.1, read as the reverse complement.
TATCAACTCCGTGCCCCATCCTTCCGCCTTCTTCTGGCGAAATGTTGGGAAAGCAAGAAGTACCCCGCGCCGTAGGCGCAACGAAAGTTGGCCCCACCTTTCAAGGTGGGGAAAGCGGCGCGATCAAGACGATGAGTCCCGTAGGGACGGCACAAAAGTATTGGCCCCACCGCAGGTGGCCCGTAAGGACGGCACGAACTATCGGTATCCCGCCTGCACCCTGCCCCGCAATCCACCAAGATCAAGCTCAGGAAGGTCTCCCGCAAATGTCAAACGGCTACTGCCACCCAGGCTGTGCAGGGGGTCTCCTCACCCTTTAGGCAAAGCCCCCTCAGGGGCTAAGGCCCTATCATCCCGGCTTCTTTACGATACGGCTAAACAGGCTGCGGGAAAACTTTCAAGGGGAGGCTAGAAGCGTCAGGGCACGACTTTAGTCGTGCCATAAGTTGCCTTAAATCAAGGAGGGCTTTAGCCCCTGCGCTTCTCGTCCCGGCAACATTTGTCGATCTGAAATGGCTTCATAGATGTCCCACCCATTTCCGCAAAGAACGCGGAAATGGATGGGGCACGGAAATCTATAGCAAAAGAAAAAACTCTAGCTGCGCGGCATGGGGACCAAGGTCGAAGGTACACGCCATGCCGCCACGCCGCCCGCTGCAAAGCGGCAGCCGTAGACGGTTCCACCTTGATGCGCAGCGGCCAGCGCGGCAGCCACCTCGTCTTTGTGGATGGGATCGGTGAGGAACATCATGAAGCCGCCGCCACCAGCGCCGGAGATCTTGGCCGAGTGCGCGCCAGCCCGGATAGCGCAGGCGTAGAGCCGCTCAATGTGCTCGTTGGTGATGAGCTTGGCGGTTTGCTTCTTGGATTCCCAGCCGCGGCGCAGCACCTCGTGCAGGCGCGGAAAGTCACCGCGCAGCAGGCACTCCTTCATCAAATAGGCTTCCTGCTTGAGGCCGTGCATGGCGTCCACGGTTTGGCGATTGCCGCTGCTCACGTTGCTGGATTGCTCATGAATGATGTTGGCCGAGGCCCGCGATTTGCCGGTGAAGTAGAGCAGCAGCGAGGCTTCAAGCTCGGAGACGACCCAGTCCTTGATGCGCAGGGGATTGACCAGCACGCGGCCGTTGTCGCCGAACTCCATGAAGTTGAATCCGCCAAAGGCGGCGGCGTACTGGTCCTGTTTGCCGCCCTGCAGGCCAGCCTCGGCGCGCTCAATAATGAAGGCGGTGTGGGCCAACTCGTAGTCGTCCAGCGGCAGGCTGAGCCACTCGGCATAGGCCTTGAGCATGGCCACCACCAGGGTGGAAGAGGAGCCCAGGCCGGAGCCAGCAGGCACGTCCACGCGGGTGCTCATGCGCAGGCTTAGGGGCCTGCCGTTGTTGTAGTTGCGCACCACGTGGTTGTAGACGGCTTTGAACAGATCGAGTGTGCCGTCGACGGGCAGCTCGGGAACGGAAGGATACTCGGCGCTCTCATGCAGATCGGCGGAGAGGAACTCCACCTGATCGTTGTCGAGCGGCTCCAGGCTGGCGTAGGCGTAGTAGTCGATGGTGGCGTTCAGCACCGCGCCGCCGAACTCGTCGCAGTAGGGAGAGACGTCGGTGCCGCCTCCGGCCAGGCCAAGTCGTAACGGTGCGCGTGAACGAATCAGCATGAAAGTCCCCCAGATCCAAGCTGAATTATAGGACTCCGCGGCCACCTGCGGTGGGGCTAAACGCGCTTCGCGCAGATCCAAGGATAAAGGTGCTGAGAAAGGGGGAAACATTGATTGCGCAAGGATGCAGGCCTGCGCTTCACTCTCAGCGAGCACCTAGCACCTAGCACCTAAATCAGTCCCGCTTCCGCCTCTGGTGCGTCGAGGGGATATTCATGTCCTCGCGATACTTGGCCACGGTGCGGCGGGTGATCTGGATGCCTTGTTTCAGAAGCATGGCGGCCAGGTGGTCGTCGGTGAGCGGCTTCTGCGGGTTCTCGTCTTCAATGAGCTTGCGGACCATGCGCTTGAGCACCAGCAGGGTGGTATCAGCGCCTTCCGGGCCGTTCGAGCCTTCCGAGAAGAAGAAGCGCAGCTCCAGCACCCCTTGCGGAGTGTGGGCGTACTTGTTGGCCACGGCGCGGCTCACGGTGGAGGGATGGACACCGATCTCTTCCGCCACTTCCTTGATCATCATGGGGCGCAGGGCTTCCACGCCGTGCTCCAGAAAGTCGGCCTGGCGGCGCACAATCACTTCGCAGGTGCGCAGGATGGTGCTTTTGCGCTGCGCAATGTTGCGCATCAGCTGCATGGCGGAGCGGAAGCGCTCTTTAACGTACTCTTTGACCTCGCGGTCGGTGTTGTCGGCGGCCAACATGCGGCGATAGCGCTGGCTGAGGCGGAGGCTGGGCATGTCTTCCTCGTTCATGGAGACAAACCAGTCGGCGCCATTTTTGAGGAAGACCACGTCCGGCTCGATGAGCCGGGTCTGCTCGCGGTTATAGAGGCGGCCGGGACGCGGGTCCAGGGTGCGGATGAACTCCAGCGCGTTCTGTGCCTCATCGGTGCTGACGCCGGCGGCTTTGGCCAGATCGCGGAGGTCGCGCTTTTGCAGCAGGGCCAGGTGGTTGTCGACAATGGTGGAGGCCAGCCGCATGCTCTCGCGCTTGGCATCCAAAGTGGCTTCCACCTCCGCGCGCATGCTGCCGTGGGGATTGTCTTCGTCGTGCTCGGGGCGCTTGGCGTAGAGCTGCGCAAACTCCTTTTCCTGGGCGCGGATCTGGAGCTGCAGGCACTCGCGCAGGTCGCGCGCGCCCACCCCGGCCGGATCCATGGTCTGCACCAGATCGATGGCGCGGCGGACCAGGTCCAGAGCGCGCGCAAGGGTATCGGGCGTGGGCTCGGGAGCGGCTTCCGTGCTGGTGTGCGGGGCGAGCAGGGCCCGAGCCAGCTCATCTTCGCTGGAGGCCAGGTAGCCATCCTCGTCCAGATTGCCAATCACGAAGTCGGCGGCCAGTTCCATTTCGCCGCTCAGGCTCAGAGCCCCCAGTTGCCACGCCAGGTGATCGGAAAGAGTGGTGGGTTGGGAGAGAAAGTTCTCAAACGAGGGCCTCTCGTTTTCCTCGAATTCCGGCTGCGTACGGTAGCCGGGATCCAGATATTCCTGGAAGTACGAGCCAAAGTCGACCTCTTCAAAGGGGTCCTTGGCTTCTGACGGGGGTTCAGTGGCAGAGGGGGCAGCAAACTCCAGTCGGTCCTCGCGCTCAACCTGTTCCTGGCGGCTGGCAACGGCGTCCAGCATGGGAACAGTCTCGTCAATCTCTTCCAGGACGGGATTTTCGACCATTTCAGCATCGATCATCTCCTTCAGCTCCAGCTTGTTGAGAGCCAGAACGCTGACCATTTGCATCAGACCCGGAGTGAGGATCTGGCGTTGCGTCACCTTGAGCGATAATCTGGGTTGAAGCAGCGCCATAGTTTCCTGTCGTTCCTTTTCGGACTAACCAAAGTTTAGCTGTGTAAGAAAAAGCTTAACGGGAAAACTGTCCGAATGCGAATCATCAATCCCGTAATGGGCCTGGGATGAGTTTTCTTCTTCGGTCTGGATCGGTTTGGAATTGGGTATTCCCCTTTTGGGGCTGAGGGGATGGACGACAGGGTCGCAGTTCTCAATGGCCATTAGATTGCGTAGGGAGGAGCCGGTGGCTGATTGTAGCGCCGGGCACCCGGCCACCTGCGGTGCCACCTGCGGTGGGGCCAGTGCGCTTCGCGATGCTCACGACGCCTTTGAACGGGGGGCGCGCCGTCCCTACGGGACTCCGTGGGTATTTTTGTGGAAGCTTTCCCCACCTTGAAAGGTGGGGCTACCATGTGCTGCGCCTACGGCGCGGACGTTGCCGGAGATGCGAGCGTTGTCGGCGGTTTGGGAACTACGTACGGCGGGGGAACTGCGTGCGGAGGTGGGAATTGCCGAGTCTGTTCGCATGGAAGACGCTTGGCAAGGTTCCAAGCAAGGCGAGCAAGAGTAAAGCCTCCAGCAGGGCCGGAGGCTTCACGGTAGGTGTGTTGGGATGGCTAGCGCACCAGCTTGGCCTGCAGCGCTTCCAGGGTCTGGCCCTTGGTTTCGGGGTAGAACATGGCCACCACAATCAGTTGCACCACGGTGGCTGCGGCAAAAAACAGGAAGGGCGTGCTCTGCCCAAAGCGAGTAACCACCACCGGGAAGATGAGCGCCAGAATGGTGTTCACGATCCAGTGGCTGGCGCTGCCAATGCCCTGCCCCTTGGCGCGGACGCAGGTGGGAAAGACCTCACCCAGATAGACCCAGATGACCGCGCCCTGCGAGAGCGCGAAGAAGGCGATGAAGCCGACCAGCAAGGCGATCAGCAGCGACTGATGACTGTTGGTGCTAAAGATCCAGGCCACGCCGCCCAGGCAACTGGACGTGCCCACCGCGCCCAGCAGCAACAGGCTCTTGCGGCCAAAACGATCGATCAGCGCCATGCCCACCAGGGTGAAGATCAGGTTGGTGAGGCCGATGGCGATGGCCTGCAGGTCGCCTGAAACCTGGCTGAAGCCAGCGGCCTTGAAGATGGTGCCCTGATAGAAGAGGATGGCGTTGACGCCGGACAGTTGATTGAAGGCGCCAATCGAGATGGCCAGAAACAAGGGCAGACGATACTTCCAGCGGAAGACCGGCTCATGCGCCACCGCGTGCTCGCTCTGCATGGCCGCCTGAATCTCCGCCATCTCACCGGCCGGATCGTTGGCACCCATCTGGCTCATGATCTCCAGCGCTTCACCGGTTTGCCCGCGGGCGATCAGGAAGCGTGGCGAAGGCGGAATGCCGAAGAGGGCGGCAAAGAAGATGAGCGCCGGAACGAGGGCCACACCCAGCATGACGCGCCACTCGATTGTGCCCAGCCCGGCCAGGCGGACAAAGTAGTTGGAAGCAAAGCCGAAGACAATGCCGGTGACCACCATCAACTGGAAGGTGCCGACCAGGCGGCCACGCCATTGGGCGGGCGCCAGCTCGGTGATGTAGACCGGACCGAGGACGGAGGCTGCGCCGATGGCCATTCCGCCGATAAAGCGGGTGGTGAGCAGCATGGGCCAGTCGAACGCAAAGGTACTGCCCAGGGCCGCCAGGATGTAGATCGCGGCAGCCCAGCGCAGCGCCGAGCGCGAACCCATGCGCTGGGCGAGTACGCCAGCCGCAAAGCAGCCAAGGACGGTGCCGATAGGCGAAACCGCAATCGTCATGCCCTTGGTCCAAACGTTCAGACCGTAAATGCGCGTCACCGTGTCAATGACGCCGGAGATGACGATCATGTCAATGCCGAACAGCAGGCCACCAAGGGCGCCGGTCAGCGTGGATTTCAGCAGTTTCGAGTTGGGTCGCATAGGGTTTTGTCTCTCAAGCTCCAGAGGATACTACGCGGCCCTATGGGAACGCTACCAGCCGTTGCCAACCGTGCCTTTTCCACAATCTTTCGCGGCAGTGACCAAAGTCGCTGGCGTGCGGCCGGGGCGGTTCTAGTCTGAGTAGGTCCTGAGGAGGTCAACACCCATGATCCATGCCGAATCCACCCTGCGCAGCATCGCCGTTGCCGATCCCACCGCCATTGCCGTTTTTGAACGGTTGAATCTGGATTACTGCTGCGGCGGCAACCGCCCGCTCGATGCAGCCTGCGCGGAAAGGAACCTTGCCGTTGCCGACGTGATTGCCCAACTGGAAGCCGCGCCTGTGGCAGGCACCGCGCGCGTACGCGATCTATCCCAAGAGCCGCTGGCGGCGGTGATTGCCGAGATTGTGACCACCCATCACGCCTATGTGCGCGCCCAGCTGCCGCAACTTCTGGCCATGGCGGCCAAGACGGCAGCCCAGCACGGGCCGCGTCACCCTGAACTGGTGGCGTTGCAGCAGATGGTTTCTGCTCTGGCCGAGGACTTGACGCAGCACTTGGCCAAGGAAGAGATGATCCTGTTTCCCTATATTGAAAAGCTGGAGCGGAGCCTGGCCGGCGGCGGCGATCTGCCCCATGCCTGCTTTCCCACCGTGGCCAGCCCCATCGCAGCCATGGAGCATGAGCACGAGGCGGCGGGCGCGCTGCTTGAAAAGATGCGCACCGTGACCGATGGCTACACGATGCCCGCGGACGGCTGTGCCACGCTGCTCGGACTTTACGCGGGCTTGCAGGCCTTTGAGCAGGATCTGCACCTGCACATCCATCGCGAAAACAACGTGCTGTTTCCGCGCGCCCTGGAGTTGGAAAAGAGTGCGATGGTGACCGCCTCGTAAGAAACTACTCCGCAATTCGAACAGACAAATGGAGCGACGAAAAGGTCCGGGCCTAAACAGGCTGCGGAAAAACTCCATTTCTCTCGGATTGTGAGTTCCTATTCCCTCGGGGGCTAAAGCCCCGTGTTGAAAGAATGGAACTTAACGTACGAGCTAAAGCTCGTACCCTTCAAAAAAGCCCTGAACCCCGAGTTTTTCCGCAGCCTGTAAAGGCCCATTGATTCAATCTCTCAATTCAGGGGCCTGAAGGCCCCTGCTCCTTCCACCCGTTTCGTCCCTTCGTGGGTCGGCGAAGCCGGTGGGGACTGATAAGAAACAGAAACACAAGTTCAACAAAAAAAAGATCATCGTGAAGTGTGTGCGAACCCACCCTAGCCGCAAAAACAAGTACGCGGCGAGGGTGGGGCACCCAAAGTTTCATCTCCCGTGGGCCGGCAACGCCGGTGGGAGACTCAACATAGGCTGAAACCGCAGAGTGGCGCACGGCTCCGGTCAGATTCCGGAGCCGCGCTTGTTGCAGGGCTGCAGTTGGCTAGATTTCAGCTGGAGTTTGTCCGGGCAGCACGGCCAGAACCCGGCAGCGATGCTTGTCGGCGGCGCTCCAGGCCAGGCTCATCTCGCTTTCAATGCAGGCGCAGTCGCCGGATTCCAGAATCTCCTGCATGCCGCCGGCGTCCAGTTGCAGCTTGCCTTCGAGCACGTAGACCACGCCGCTGACTTCGCGCAGGCATTCGGCGGCAATGGCGGGTCCGGGAGGGAACTCGATCATTTGCGCCACCAGCCCGGCCTGTTCGCCAATGGCGTTCAGGGGCGTGATCTTGATGGCGTCCGTGCTCCGGCCAGCGCCTTGAAAGTGTGCTTTGCGGGTGATGGAGAGCTTGTGCCGGGTGGGTTCAGAGAAGAAGTAGCTCATGCCAACCCCGTAGACACGGCTGATGGTGGCCAGCGTGGGCAGGGTGGGGATCATGCGATCCGTTTCCAGCTTGGAGAGCAGCGCAGTGGACAGTCCGGTTTCAGCCGCCAGGCGCGAGAGCGTCAGCCGCTTCTGGGTCCGCAGCGTTCTCAGCTTCAGACCGATGCAGTACGGTTCCAGCGCCCATTGTGCGTAAGAGATAGCTTTTGCCATAAGGGAGACTCTTTCAAATTGATAGAAATGGGATCTACTCGTTCACGACGGATAAAAGGATCGTAGTACAGGAACATCCATTTTGGACGCCCGGGGGCTTCAGAAGTCTGAAGTTTTTCGGAAGTCCCGGTCTCGCCTCGGATCGCGTCGCAACTGGACGGGCGAAGCGCGGAAGAGGATTGGTTCGAGGGGCCAGGAAACGGCCGGAAGATTCGAGCGGTTTCCGGAAGGGTGCAGACCTGAAGTTCATGGGTATCCCACCCATTTCCGCAAAGGGCACGGAAATGGATAGGGCACGGAAGTCGATACCAAAAGGGAAAATGTTCTAGCCTCGAACTGGAGGATTACAGGCCCTTGCCGGGCCGGCCACAGGGGGTGATCCGAGACCTTAAATCTACTTCAAGTTGAAGTTTACCATCGGGTTAGATAGTAACCATGCGGTGATTACCACGGGCTGGGAAAAATTCCGGGCCAACATCATCTCGAGGAATAGAACTAGACGATAATTAGATCATTCACAGAGAACCGTAATGGTATTCAATAAAATACGGTTGGAAGATTTACAGCAGTTGTATTTTTCTTGGATAGTCCTCCGAGCAGAACAGGATTGGCGCCTATGCGGCTCTCCGGCTGCCTCGAAGTGAGCACCAGGCCGTGAAGCGGGGACGGCCAGTAAGAGGGCGCGTTGGCTCAGGATCGTCTTCAGACAGCCTGTGAGCAGGTGCAGGGTACCGGGTATTCGTTTGGCAGTTTCAAGCTGGACGCTGACGGCACGTTGCGTCGTGGGGCGCAGACCATTCATCTGCCCCCCAAGGAGCTTGCGGCGCTGCGCCTGTTTTTGGAGAATTCCGGAAAAGTGGTGACGCCGCAGCAGTTGCGGGAAGCTCTGTGGGGCGGCGTGCACGTGACGGCTGACAGCGTTCCCAAGTGCGTATCTTCGCTGCGCGCCCTGCTGGAGCCCGACGACTGCATTCAGACGGTCTACAAACGCGGGTACCAATTCCTGGCTGAGCTAGTATCTCCGGAGCCCAAGGGCAGCTCCCAGGCGCCGCGGCTGGCCATTCTGCCTTTTGCCACCGAGTTTGGCGTACCGGAGCATCTGGGCGGTCATATTGCCGAGGAAGCCATGGCCCAGGTCAGCCGCGTCCGGCCGGCCTTGGCCGCGGTCCTGGCGCGCGACTCCGTGTTTACGTTGGCGCGGCGCGGGATGACGGCGGTTCAGGTGGGTCAGGCCATGCAGGCCGATCTGGCCTTGACCGGAACCATTCGCGCCCTGCCGGCGCATTTTCGCTTCCGCGCGGAGCTGATCCGCGTAGCGGACGGGACCCAGGTCTGGGTGGAAGACATGCTGGTAGAGCGGGCCCGGCCTGAGGCTCTGGAGACGCAACTGGCCCAGCAGCTGGTGTTCCGCTTAACGGGCTCGGCTACGGGCTCGTCCGAGCTCTCCATTGCCGCCTCGGCGGAGGTGCCTGTGGCGGCGGCTTCGCCCCAGCGGCGAGAAGCCTACGAAACCTATCAGCGCGCCCATTTTGAGTGGCAAACGCTGCAGCGGCATCGCATGCAGGACGGCTTGCAGCACCTGCTCCGCGCTACCGAGCTGGACCCCACCCTGGTGGACGCCTGGGTGGACCTGGTCAACCTGTGCGTGGCGCAGGAGTTCTTCGGATTCATGTCGCCCACCGTGGCCGCGGAGATTTGCAGCCGCGCGGTGGCGCAAATTCCCAACGTGGAGATGCGCGCTGAAAAGCTGCTGCCCGCGCTGGGCTGGATTGAGCTCCATGTCCACCAGGATCTGGGCGCGGCGCTGCGCCTGTTCTCGCTCTCCGAGCACCTGCCCCACGACCCCTGGGTGACGCGTTGCCGGGTGATGCTCTCGCTTAGCCGCCATCGCTTTGACGAAGCCATTGAGACGCTGCAGTCGGCCATTGCGCTGGACCCCTTCTCGGCGTGGCTGCAGGCTCGCTTGGCCTGGTCGCTGCATCTGAAGGGCGAGGCCGAGGCCAGCGTCAAGCAGGTGGTTCGCTGCCTGGAACTGTTTCCGGAGCAGGAAGCGTCGTCGCTGTACGGCTCGCTGGTGTTGGCCCACAATGGCGAAACCCGGAAGGCCGAAGAGCTGGCGGAGAGCTTGGCGCGGCGTTTGCCCTACTTTGATCTGGCCACCGCCGCGCATGCCTATACGCTGGCCGCGGCCGGCGAGCGCGACCAGGCCCAGGCCATGCTGGAGCGGCTGCAGTGGCTCAGCCGGGAACGGTTCGTGATCAGCTCCTTTACGCCGGCGGCTTGGGTGGCGGTGGGCGACCATGAGGCGGCGCTGGCTTCCCTGCGCACGGCCGAAAAAGCGCGCTGTCCGTGGCTCTTCCAGATGCTGGCCGATCCCCGCCTGAAGCCCATTGAGATGCGCGAGGATTTCCAGCGCATGCGCCGTAACCTGGCCCAGATGGAAGCCGACACCGACTACGATTAGGGTCCTGATGCGACTAGAGTTCTGAGGCAAAAGTTCACAACAGAACAAGCCGCCCATTTTCTGTAAAAACGCCGCGAAGCGGGTTTGGCCCCACCGCAGGTGGCCGCACCGCAGGTGCATGTGGGCTAGATCACACGGAACATGACCCCGGGAGCGGTAAACTTCCGTACGTTGTACTAGACTGATTCCAGAGTTTGCCTGCCTTTTTGCATGCTGTCCCAGCAGTGTTTTTCTGAGAAAGACGCTGGGGGAGAGTCGTAGCGCCTGGCATGCGCGCTCCAGCTTGGTCGATTTTTCTGAAAAGAAAGCAGCATGATGGCAGTTGATGAAGACCTTTGCACCCAGAGCCATGCAAGCGGCCCGGCACGGCCGCTGCTGAAGCTGACCGTTGGCGATTTGCTCACCCGGACCGCCTCGCGCTACCCGGACCGGTTGGCCGTAGCCAGCCGCCACCAGGGCCGCCGCTTCACCTGGGCCGAGCTGAGCGCGCAGGCTGACAACGTGGCACGCGGACTGTGGGCACTGGGCATCCGCCGCGGCGACCGCGTCGGCATCTGGTCCACCAACTGCATTGAGTGGCTCATGCTGCATATGGGAGCTGCCCGCGCCGGAGCCGCTCTGGTCAACGTGAATCCCGCTTACCGCTCGCATGAGCTGGGCTACACGCTGGAACGCTCCCAGATGAAGGTCCTCTTCCTCTGGCACAAGGACAAGCGCGCCGACTACGAAGAGGTGCTGGGCCGCGCACGCCATGGCCTCCATTTGGCCCTGGAGCACGTCATCTACTTCGACTCTCCGGAGTGGGAGCAGCTGCTCAGCGCTGAAGGCCGCCTGCCCGACCACGTGGCCATCGACGACATTGCCAACATCCAGTACACCAGCGGCACCACCGGCCTGCCCAAGGGCGTACTGCTCTCCCACCACAATATCGTCAACAACGGCCAGTTCCTCGCCCAGGGCTTCCACTATACGGAGCAGGACAAGATTGTCGTCCCCGTGCCCTTGTTCCACTGCTACGGTTGCGTGATTGGCACCATGACCTCGCTGAATACCGGCGCGGCGCTGATCCTGCCCAACTGGACCTTTGACGCCCACGCCACGCTGGAAGCCATCCACTACGAGCGCGCCACGTCTGTCTACGGCGTGCCCGCCATGTATGTGGCGGAGTTTGCGCTGCCGGAGTTCAAGACCTACGACTTCACCTGCCTGCGCACCGGCATGATGAGCGGCGCTCCCTGCCCCGTGGAGCTGATGAAGCGCGTGCTCGGAGAGATGCACATTGGCGAGTTGGTGATCGCCTACGGCCAGACCGAAACCTCGCCCGTGGTCACCATGAGCGACGCAGCCGACACCATCGAGGTCCGCGTGAACACCGTGGGCCGCGCCATGCCCCAGACCGAGATCGGCATTCTGTCCACCACCAGCGGCGAAGTGGTGCCCTACGACACCCAGGGCGAAGTCTGCGTCAAGGGCTACGCGCTGATGCAGGGCTACGACGGCGACCCCGCGGGCACGGCCGACGTGATCCGCGCCGACGGTTGGCTGCACACCGGCGACCTGGGCGTGATGCGCGCCGATGGCTGCATCCACATCACCGGCCGCAGCAGAGACGTGATCATCCGCGGCGGCGAGAACATCTACCCACGCGAGGTGGAAGAGTTCCTCTACACCAACCCCAAGGTGGGCGAGGTGCAAGTGGTTGGCATTCCCGAGCATCGCCTGGGCGAGGTGGTCTGCGCGTGGATTCGCCTCAAGCCCGGAGTGGAAAGCAGCGAAGAAGAAATGAAGGAATTCTGTAATGGGCAGATTGCATATTACAAGATCCCGACTTATGTCCGCTTTGTGACCGAGTTTCCGGCCACGCTATCTGGAAAAATCCAAAAATTTAAAATGCGGGAGTTTGAGATCGAAGCGCGCGGCCTGCAGAACGTAGCCAGCGAGCGGATGGCGTAGCTTCCATCCCCGGTCCCTAGCATTTGGGGACCGGGGAGACGATGAACCTCAACCTGCAGGTTCCGGTTCTCTTCAATTCCGGCTTCTGAAATTTAAGCGGCGCGGACGCGTTCGACGGCGAGGCGAAGGCCCATGGCTTTCAGAATGGCGGAGAGGCTGCGCAGTTCCGGATTGCCTTGCTCGGAGAGTGTGCGATAAAGCTGTGTGGGGTTGAGGTTGGCTTTCTCCGCCACACTCTGCACGCCGCCAAAGGCTTTGGCCATCTGGCGTAGAGCGATGAGCAATTCGCCTTGGTCGCCATCCTCAAGAATGCTGTTCAGCAACTCCAGCGCGTAGGCGGGATCTTGAATAAACTCCTCAGCCATCGCTTCATTGTGGTTTCTGTCTCTCATTGCTCCGCTCTCCCTTGCCAATCCAGCCAGTTCGCGCAGGCGCGGTCAATATCCGCATCCTGCGTCCGCTTATCGCCTGCGCAGAGCAGCAGGATCACCTTGTCTCCCGCGATAGCGTAGTACACCCGATAACCCTGCCCAACGTCGATGCGCAACTCCCAGACTCCGTCACGGCATGGCTTGTGATCGCCGAAGTTGCCCAACTCCATCCGGTTGACTCTGCGGTCGATTGCGATCCTCGCCTTCGTATCGCGAAGTTGACGACGCCATTCCATGAAGAGGTCTGTCCCGCTACGGGTCAGAAAATGGCGAATCTCGCACATGGCTGAATTATCGTTTATAAACGAACCCCTGTCAATTTCTTTGCCTCCCTGGGCAGGTGTCCCACGTCCCTCTGCGGAAGTCCAGAGCCACGGCAACCCAAAAAATGGGCAAACGCAAATTACTTTAGTTGCGCGCCGGGTTGAAAATGATTGTTGACGTACCGTGAATCTGGGGGTAGATTGATCTCGTACGGGGAAGGGGGAACAAGCAAAAGGATGCAGAGATACTCTTTGAGCAGTTCAATACACGAGGTTCCTGACGCTTCAGGCATCGCGCCCCAGACCCCAAGGTTACCTCAACGGTGAGGACTTTTCCGTTGAGACGTAGCCACCTTCTTTCACGTTGGAGTGCACGCACAGTCCCGATGGGTAGCGTGGCGATTCTTCGAATGGAGCGATGAAACTATCGCCCAAGAAGCCCGTTAACGGGTTTTGCCACCTTGAAATCGCGGCTTGGCGGCATGAGTGAAAAGGTCTGGGCACTCGCGGGGATGCGAGACCTTTGGCCTACAATCAACTCATCATCACGGTGGCCGAGACTTCGAGTCTCGGCCACCTTTGTTTTGCAAGCCATGAATCAGCCATGAAAAGGCCGGCATGCACGCGCACGCCGGCCCTTGTAATTACAGCAGAAGAGTTATGTGAACAGAATCCGCATGGGCGCCAGCGCGTTGTAGGTCTTGCACTCTTCGGCCAGCTCGCCGGTCACGGGATTGCGGGCGAAGACGGCAATCTGGTTGGAGTCCTGATTGGCCACCAGCATCCATTTCTCGGTCGGGTCGAGCACAAAGTTGCGCGGGGTCTTGCCGCCGGAAGGGGTGCGCTTGATCGGCGTCAGTTCGCCCGTGCGCGGGTCGGCTTTGAAGCTATAGATGAAGTCGTTGTCGCGGTTGGCAAAATAGACAAACTTGCCATCCCCGGTGATTACCGTGTCGCAGGCGCGGGTGGGGCCGGTGTAGCCCTCCGGCAGCAGGTTGATGCGGCTGGTCAGCGTCAAGCTGCCATCGGCACGATCCCAGCTGAGCACGTCCACGGTGGAAGCGATTTCGTTGATGGAGTAGGCCGTCTTGTTATTGGGGTGGAAGTGCAGCGTACGCGGGCCGGAGCCAGGTACGGCGTGGTAAGCGCCCGCGGGGGTTAGCTCGGCAGTGGCCACGTTGAGCTTGTAGATGTGGATCACGTCGCCGCCCAGGTCGTTGATATAGGCGTAGCGATTATCGAGCGAGAAGCTGGCAAAGTGGGCGTGGGCGCTCTGCTGGCGCGGGCTGGGGCCGTGCTGGGTGTAGTGCTCCTGCCAAACAATCTCACTCAGTTCACCGGCCTTCACCTTGTAACTGGCCGCGGTGCCGCCCACATAGTCCGCAGCCAGCAGCACGCGGCCGGTGCGGTCCAGCGCAACATGGCAGGTACCAACGCCAGCAGCGTTGGCGGCGGAGATCGGGGTGAGTTCGCCGTGGAGTTGACGGAAGCTGGCCACTTCGCCAGTGGGCTTGCCGTTGAAGTTATCCAGCTCGGATGCGGTGTAGAGATACTCGCCCATGGCGGAGCCCGCAATCCAGGCCACTTTGGGGACCTTGGCGGCCACGCCGGCCGGGGTAAGCGATGCGGCGACAGGGTCCCAGTGATAGGCCAGCAAGCCATCCGGCGCGAGCGAGGCTACATAGACCTTCTTGCGTTTGGGCGCGCCCGGCGCGGGGTGGCCAGAGGAGTGGGCATGCCTGGCGGCAAATCCGGGGCAGGCAGCCAGCGCGGCTGCCGAAGCGGCGCAAAGAAAAGTACGACGTGTAGTTTTTTGCATGGCATGAGCATTGTCGCCGATGGGGGTGAGGGTGCGCCAGAGCCTGAGCTGAGGACCTCGAGCGCGCGCCAACCGACCGACAGATCCGGCAACTCAACAGTGGCATCTCCTTCCCACCCATCCCGCAAAGGACGCGGGAATGGATGGGGCACACGAACAGTATTCAGTTGCCGGACCTAAAGTGCAGGGGGCATCGCGCGCGCGCTCCGCCAACTCCGCTAGAATGTCCACAGGGAGCAAGACGTGTCCCATTTCATTAGTTTTGTACGTATACCTGCCTTGGCTATTCGGGCACACATACGACCGCTGAACCAACTCGGCATTCTGGAGGAGGACGTGCTGCGGATGCGGGTGTGGCCGAATGACACCGATTTCAATCTGCACATGAACAACGCGCGCTACCTGGGCGTGATGGATTATGCGCGCACCCATCTGCTGGCGCGCACACGCATCCTGCAGCACGTGATCCGGGCGCGCTGGCAGCCCATGGTGGGCGCGGTGTGGATGACGTATCGCCGCTCGCTGCCGCTGTTTTCCAACTATAGTATTGCGTCGCGGATGATGTGCTGGGACGAGCGCTGGTTTTATATGGAGCAGACCTTCACCGGTGCTCAGGGACTGGCGGCGATTGGCTGGGTCAAGGGTGTGTTGCGCAATCGCGAGGGTATTGTGGAACCGCAGCGCGTGATCGATGGCGTAGCTCCCGGCACGCTCAGCCCGATGATGCCGGAAGCCATCGCCAACTGGAACGAGCTGACCCGCGAAAAGCTGCAAGCGGGAAGCTGAGCACGAGCTGACTCAAGCGGAGCAGCAGCCGGAGGAAGGCCTGATTGCCGCTGGAGCTCGCGCGCAGTTACGGTCTGCGCGCGATGAAGCAGGAACTCGTTCTGCCGTTCCAGTCTTGTGGAGTAAGACGCATGCCTCCTCCAATCCAATGATGCGGCGCGTAGCGCGTCTGCCGCACCGCAGGTGCTAGCCCAGTTTGAAGATCACATTGACGGTGGTTTCCACTTCCACGGGTTCGCCGTTCAGCAGGTAAGGCCGATAGCGCCAAGTGCGTACCGCGTCCAGGGCGGCCTGCTGCAACATGCCGTTGCCGCTGACCACATGCAGGTTCTGGATGGTGCCGTCGCGGGCAATGATGGCGGCCAGCACAACCGTGCCTTCAACATGCGCGGCGTGCGCAATGGGCGGATAGATGGGGAGGGTCTTGCGGATCAGCATGCCCGCCACAATCAGGCCGGAGACGCGCACCGGATGCGCAGGAGCCTCGACCGCCACGCGCGGCCGATGGTACTCGGGCATGCCTGGCAGAGATAATCCGTTCTCGGCTTCCATGGTGGCCACATTGATGGGCACGCCAATCTCCTTGCGGTCGGCAATGTAGATCTTGTCCGGAATGCGGGTGGGGGCGGAGAAACTCGCGACCAGGGTGTTGGTGCGCACCACAATCGCGTCTTTTGGTAACTCCACTGGCTTTGGTTGCTCCAGTTGCAGGGTGGGCATGGCGATGAGGAAGGGGTTGACCATGCGCGGCAGCGCCTGCGGAAGGAGCAGCGGAACCAGAACCATGGCCAGCAGAATGGTGGAGTTGAAGGCAAAGGTAGCTACCATCCATTTGTGGCTACCGGTGTGGATAACTCCCGCGGATGCAAAGGTGGAATCTTCAAACATGGCCGCCTCCAGCAGATTGAGTTAGCGGCCCGCTGGGGGCGTCGGAAGGGGTTTTGGGTGCTCAGGTTCCCTGCCGCTGCGCACGCATCTCTGCGTGGGGAGCGGACTTCAAGGCCCTTCGCAACTCCTCCAACGAACCACTGTGAAGTTATAGACACCGGCGAATGCAAAAGTGTTCCCAGGTATTTTTGGACTCTCTGGATGGAGTGTCTCGATGATTTCATCTGTTTTTGTGCTGCATCCCCGGCTGCCGCGCAACCATGCATTCCCGCAGGGGCTACCGTGCCCCTACAGGGCGCGATGTCGATTCTGAGCCGCCCACACCCAGGGCTGCGCGCGGCTTGCCCTGGGCTATTGGCACTGCGCCCCGAAGGGGCGCAAACCGAGGGCGGGATAGAGCAAGTTTTATCCGTCGTGGGTCGGCTTCGCCGGTGGACGACTGATACAAGACATAGACGACGATTTGCAGGAGACACGCCACTGCACTGGATGCGTGTAACTCGGCGTATAACTTACGCGCGCCCTGAAACTGGGGCTTGGAATTCGGGGTCGCTGCATGCAACGCGCGTACCGCATGGGCCCGGAGGGGCACGACGATAATAGCCCATGAAGCGCAGCCAAACCCTGGGTAGGGAGCAGGCAGGTTGCGGCGCCCCAGCGGGGCGCACGAACATCCTGGAAAGCTGAACGCAGGGCCGCTGCATGCCATGCCGCGCGAATCTCAGAGGATGCTGGGCCAGGGAACGCGAAACGGTCTGCCGCACCGCAGGTGCCTGCAGGTGCTGTAACCTTTCTACGACACTCCGCGTAAGAAGAAGTAGCGAGGGAAAGCGCCATGGACAGCAATCTGCTCGATGATTTCCGGCATGGTTCGGTGGATGCCTTCGAGCAGCTGTTCCGCACGCATCAGACAGCGGTCTATGGATGGATTCTGCGCATGGTGCGCAACCCGTCCGTGGCAGAAGAGCTGACCGTGGAAAGTTTTTGGCGGATCCATCAGGCGCATGCCCGCTTTGATCCCGCGCGCGGATTTGAGCCGTGGGCGCGTCGCATTGCAAGCCGTGCGACGCTGGACTGGATGCGGCGGCAGAGGCCGGAGACAGAGCTGACGGCGGAGGCCGCGGCGCAGTTGCCGGCGCGCTCCACCGGGGACGCTGCAGAGGCGGCCGAGGTGCGTGCGCAGTTGGAAGCGGCGTTGGCGCGTTTGCCGGCCAAGCTGCGCATGGCCGCCACGCTGGTGGTGGTGGAAGAGTTAGCGCACAAGCAAGCCGCCGAGGCGCTGGGCGTGAGCGTGACAGCGATC
This sequence comes from uncultured Occallatibacter sp., assembly GCA_964645855.1. GTDB lineage: Bacteria > Acidobacteriota > Terriglobia > Terriglobales > Acidobacteriaceae > Telmatobacter. Next base: position 6,188 of record CAZYDF010000034.1, on the reverse strand, counting down.
AAGGTGCGCGTGTTTCGGGCGCTGCGCAGGCTGCGCAAGGATCTTGAAGCCAGGGGGATAAGGCCATGAACACAGGTGAGGAACACATGACCGGCGATCAACGAATGTTTGATTTGCTGCGCCGTGCCGTGCCGAAGATGGACGGAGGCGCAGAGCCGAGCCGCGATTTGTGGCCGCAGATGCTCGGCAAGATGGCGGAGCGCACCGGCGCGCCGTGGTTGGACTGGGCGTTGGGCGGCGGCATTCTGGCCATTGTGGCGCTCTGCCCCTCGGCCGTGCCGGTGCTGCTCTACTGCCTGTAAACATTGAGCAAACATGCAAGCCTGGCGGGCTTGCCACAAGGAGAAGGACGATGAAGACACATCCGTATTTGCGCGCTTTTCTGGGGGGATTGTTTGTGCCGGTGCTGGTGTTGCCCGTGTTGTTGGCGGTGTTCATTGTGACGCGCATCGTGCTGCGCGTGCCGGTTCCGATCGAGCAGGGGTTGATCTTTCCCATGGCGGTGGTGCCCTCGCTGTTTGGGCTCTGGAACATGCTGTGGCTCGGCTCGCATGAGTGCACGCGGCTGCCGATCGGGGCACATGGCGCGCTGTTGCCGCTGCTGCTGATGCCGTTGGGCGCGACCACCGCCGGCTGCCTGGGCGTGTTGAGGCTGACGACCAGCGAGGCGGTCTGGTTCAGTGCCGCGCATGTGCCCTACGCCGTGATCGCGCCGCTGTTTGTGGCGGCGCTGGCTGGCTACTACCTGGTGTGGAAGTACGTGGTGGGGTTTCTCAATCGCGAACTGGGGATTGCGTAGATCTCGTGGCGATGGGTGGGGAAGGTGTGGCGTGAAAGACGCTTTCCCGCCGCGGAAAGAGCCCCCCGGATTGAGGGCTTTTTCTGCTTTGCCCGGCGCGAGTTGGCTTCTCAAGCCCCTCGCGCACGATGAACAAAATGGTTGAATGAAGAGGTTTATCAACAAAACCAGCAGGCTAGGTTCCGCTTCGCGGAAATCGCAGGTTGGGAAGTTGGCAGCAGTTCATTTCAGCCGCAACTCCTCGGGTCGAGTCTGACTGCTCCCAAGCAGTAGAATTCCTGCTTGCCAACCCAGCGCCGGTTCAGCCAATCTTTATTTTGCGTTGCACCGCAACATATCCGGCCCGACGCTGTTAGACAGTTCAGAGCCGCGGGAAAAACACCCCGCTGGCTGGCAAGTGCTGAGTTCGGAGCAAGGCTCCGGCTCCCTGGCAGGACGTTGGCCAGGCAGCACAAGGAGGATGCGATGAGGATCTATCGCGTAGTTCTGTTCGGATTGGCTTTGGCGTTGGCGGCTTGTGTTACGGCTCGCGCCCAGGTGGCGGTGGGCATCGGCGTCGGACCGGTGGTTGCTCCGGTTCCCGTCGAGTACGGCACCGACTATGGCTACTGGGGCGAGCCTCCGGTGTGCCAGTGGGGCTACTACCCCTACTATCCCTATACTTGCGCCCCCTACGGATACTACGGCCCGCAATGGTTCATGGGCGGATTCTTTATCGGCGCGGGCCCCTGGTACCACTGGGGCTGGGGCCATCGTGGCTGGGGCCGTGAGGGCTGGGGCTATCGCAGCAACTACTTGGGCCGCGGCGGCGGCTATGGAATCAGCCGCGCTGGTGGCTATGCCAACTCCAACGGCGGCCGCATACCCTATGCAGGCAACACCCTGCGCGGCGGCGCCCCACGCAGCTTCTCCAGTAACGGTCAGAACTCCAGCGGAGCCCGCAGCTTCAGCGGCGGCGCCCCACGCAGCTACAGCGGCGGCGGAGGTCACATGAGCTCCGGCGGCGGCCATGGCGGCGGCGGTCATCGATAAACCTCTACCTCCTGAAACAGAAAAACCCCGTCTGCTTGGCAGGCGGGGTTTTTCTTGGGGCGCTCCAAGGCGCTATGCCGGTTCTACGAGTGGCTGTGGTAGCTCTCCGGTCCCGCAATCACCAGGCCGCTGCGCTGGCGGCCATGGATGTACCAGCAACACCAGCGCGTCTCAAACTGTTGCTGGTTGCGGCTTGCCATCAGCTCCCGATAGGTGAGTCGGCCGTAGAGATAGATCTTGTCTTCCCAAGTATCCACCCGTTCCAGGCTGCCATCGGCCACGCAAAGCTGCTTCACATCCTCGCGGCCAAAGGTTTGCAACACCACCGACTCGGCGGGCAGCAGCACGATCGGCTCAAACACATCGCCCGGCAGCGGCTTGCGATACTCCGGCTCCGCGGGCAATCCATCTTCGTTGGCGGCAATCCGCGCCCCATCGTCGGAGGTGACAATCCGGGCCGGGGTGCGCCCGCGATTGGTGGCCACCACGGAGAACGCGTTTTCCACCGTGCGCGAAGGTTCTGTGGAAATCAGCACCCAGGGCCTGTCCGCTGCCCGCGAGGCCTGTGATTCCGCCACCGCGGCGTGTGCCGCACTGGCTGCCGCGTCGGCCGCGGCCTCGGTGGCGCGGGTCTGCCGCTCAATCTTTTTCAACAGGGAGATGGCGATCGCAATGCCCGCATAGCCGGCTAGGGCCAGCAGCAGGTTTGCGCCCCACGCAATCCGGTCCTGCAGCGGCCAGCCATCTTCCTGCACCTTGTTCTCGGTTGCCACGGAGATCTGCTGGGGCTGCATCTCCGCAGGCGTTGTCTTAGCGGCCTGCGCCACTGCGCCTGCTGTTCCCGCGGCACCTGCCACAAGCATCCACGCCATTCCAACCATTACCCATCGTTTGCGCATCATGGCGCAAATGTAACACAAGATATGCGCAGACCAGAGCGAAACCAGAGACTGTGTGTTCTGGCAATCCTCTGTACGGTCGCCGCTCCCTGGTGGTCGCGTCGACTCGAATGGATTGGTTTCGGAATCCAGCAACTCTGTTTTTGCTATAGAGTCGTGCCCTGTTACAGAGCAAGCAGCCAGATTGGGGAATTGAAAGGCTGCCGGATCAATCTTGATCTTCGTCTTTTTGAGAGGGTGCAGACCCAAATTTGTAGGTGTCCCACCCATCTCCGCAAAGAACGCGGAAATGGATGGGGCACGGTGCTTCTATTTGTAGGCAGGGGATAGAAGTTAATCCACCGTCAGGTTCAACGTGGCCGTTGCATAGTTGCCGGAATTCGACAGGTCATAGCCTTCCACCGTAACCGCGTAGGCGCCGGTGGGGACGCCTGACGTGCCTGCGGAAACCGTCATGGTGGAGGGCACAAGCGTCACCGAGAAGGTACTGGCCGAACCGGTGGACGAGCCCGCACTGGACCCGCCGCAACCCGTCACCGCAAAGCCGACCACGGCAAACACCGCAATCGCCACCAGACCGCGCACTCTGCGGAAGCGCCACCCGACGAGCGCGGCCAGCAGAAATCCGGCCACACTGAAGCCGGCCGTTTCAATGCGGTTCGCCTGGCCCGTGCGGGGCGTGTGGTTCGCGCCGACCGCCTGGGTTGGGGCCGCGCGGAAGGCCTTGGTGCTCCCGCTGCTGGTGGCCACGCCGGCGCAGGTGTTGGCACCCAGGTACACGGTCAGCGTCTTGGCCACCGCGCTGGTTCCGCTCACGCTGGCGCTGGAGATGGTGTAGCAAGCGTAGCTCTGCAAGTAGCTGCTGGTGGTGTTCAGCGCAAAGGCCACCGTCCCGGTGTAGCCGTTGGAGGGCGTAACCGTGACCGTGCTGGTACCGGAGCCGCCGTTACCCGTTAGGGTGGTGGAGCCGATGGTCACCACCACCGCTGAGTTGGAAGCCGCGAAGTTTGTGTCGCCCGAGTAGGTGGCCACAATGGTGTGGGTGCCTGCGGTGGAGGATGCAAAGCTGTAGCTTGCCTTGCCCCCGCTCAATGCCGACGCGGGAGTGAGCAGGGTTCCATCCACCGTAATCGCCACGGTGCCGGTGGGCGTGCTGGTGACGGAGCTGGACGCGGAGGCCACCGTGATGGTGATGACGTCGGCCGCGCCTGCGGTCGGTGTGCTGGTTGCCGCCACCAGCACGGTGCTGCTGGCCGTCAGCGTTGAGCCGCCGGTCGCGGGCCACGCCGTCAGCAGGTTGTAAAGGTCGACTGAGCCCAGTCCGCTGGCCTCGTCGTAGCCGGTGGTGGCGAAATAGGCCGCGGCTCCGGCCGTGGTGCAGTAGGTGGACCCGGCGGTACAGGCATTGGAGCCGCTGGTGATGTCGTGGAAGGCCGAGGCATAGGTGGCCGAGTTGGCCGCCAGGGTGTAGAGCGTGGAGTTTACCAGCCCCTGCCCGGTGGAGTTCTGCTTCTGGTTCACAATGGCCAGCATCCCGGCAAAGATCGGGGCCGCAAAGCTGGTGCCGCCGGCCACGGTCAGATACGTGGCGGTCGAGTCGCGGAAGCCATTCGAGCAGCTGCCGGTGATCTTGGTCGAGGTTGTATCGCTGGAGCAGTAGAGGTAGCCCGCATTGCTCGGGGAGGAGTCCAAGGAGAGATCCGGCACCAGCCGGTAGCCGGTCGCGTAGTCAGGCGCCGAGGTGATCCCGGTAACGCCTGTTTGCCACGTGGGCCGCCTAGTCAAGACGCTGACTCCGCCGCCACCGGACGAAAGGCCGCCGGTCGACGAATCGTCGTTCCACACCTGCTCCGGAATGTAGCTCCGCAGGGAGCTGATCACGTCCGAGCCGCTGGCCGCTGTCCAGTAGGTGGAATTGCTGGCCGCCGTGTCGCTGGATGGAAACTCGGTGCCACCCATCGCCGTAACATACGCGCTGGAGGCCGGATAACTAACCACCACGGCTTGGCCTTGCGCAGTGGTCAGGCCAGTCTCTCCGTAGCAGGAGGTGGAGCCGTCGTCGCCGGAGGAAACAATAATGCTCTGCCCCTGCACCGCGCCCTGCCTCAGAGTGCTTTCCAGAGCGCTGTAGTCGCCGCCCATCTCGGTCTCGCATGCGCCGTAGCTCAGGCTGATAATGGGCGCGATGTTGGTATCCACCGCATAGGCCATCGAATCCCACACGCTGTAATTGGTGCTGCTGCCCACGTAAACCAGATAGATGGTAGCGCCCTTGGCAATGCCGCCGGAGTACTCCAGGTCGAGATCGGATTCCGACTCATCGCCGGTAGAGATGGCGGCTGAGCCGGAACCCGGCACCAACACCAGCGTTGGATCCTTTACCGTCAAACCGGCTGCGTTTTGAAAGGCTTCAATGTCCGTGAGGTAAACCTTCGACTGCCCTATCACGGCAATGGACTGGCCGGATCCCGTGTAGCCCGCGCTGTAAGCGGAGTTGATGTCGTAGAGGGTAGCAACGTCTTTGGGGGTCAGATAGTGGCTGCCGCTCTGGCTAGAGGTGAACATGGTGCTCACCTTGCTGTCTGCCAGGCTGCGCAAGCGCACATGCGGACGGGGCCGGAAGTCGTGCAGGTTACGCACCGCGCCCACCACGCCACTCAGGGCAGAGGGAATGTTAAGAGGCGAGGCGTTGGCGTAGTGCAGCTCCGACCCCACCAGGTAGCGATGCATTTGGGTGCCAAAGGCCAGCTCCACCTGCGCCACGGTGCCGGAGAAACTGATGCTGGTATGGCTGGCCGCAACCCGGTCGATCGAGAAGCCCTGCTGCTCCAGCCAGCTCTGGATCTTGGCCAAATCGCTGTCACTCACGCCAAAACGGGCGGCATAGGTGGCCGGGGTCAGCCACTGGTGGTAGTAGGGCGAGCCCGGCGTCTGCTGCGCTTGGAGCAGCGCATCCAGATCCGCCTGCTGCGCAGCGGTCAGGCTGAAATGCAGGGTCATGCCCGCAAGCCGCGTATCGCCCGGCAAACTGCCCGCGTCGTTCGCGGCCCGTGCATGGGGATTGGCCGATCCGGCCAGTTGCACCGCCGCTAGTGTGTCAATCTCTCCACTCACCCGATTCGCGACCGTCTGCGCGGAAACCACCGCGCATCCCGCAAACAAGACAAACGCAGCACGAATCCAATTCCGCGTAGCTCCCATGGAAACACCTCTACTTTGTTAGACGACAATGGGCGCTGAGTATATTCACTGGATCGACCAATTTCGGAGCCTTTCCTGCCAAAAATGCGGAAGGTGGGCGCAGGGGCAGGATTCCTTGCCCGCAAAAAATAAAAAACGGCGCCGCAAGCGCAGCGCCGTTTCGTACTTTCACTTCCTCCGAGGGTCAGAGACCTACGGCCGGGGTGGTCGGCGCCTGGTCGGCCGGGGGTGCGGGCAAGTCAGCGGGCGGATTGGCC
>CAZYDF010000033.1:0-38677 GCA_964645855.1 uncultured Occallatibacter sp. | reverse complement strand
CCCCATGCAACATTGTCTCCTTCAAACGTTGCACTTGGAACTGGAGCGCGGCAAGGTAAGTATTTCGTAGCTTCTAAAATAGATGGGGGCTCCGTCCCACCGTTGGGACTGCGGAGCTTACCCATGAACTCCAAGATCGTCGAGACCCGCTGAAGGCCATCAATAAGTTCCCACTTGCTATCCTCCCTCTCAAACACAAAGATGGAAGGTAGTGGGATGCCGAGCAACAGAGACTCTATCAATTTGGACTTCTGACTAATCTCCCATCGAAAAAAACGCTGAAATTCCGGATCGATTATGATCTCGCGGTTTTCGTACATATTGACAACTTCGCCGATTGACATCTGATATGCGTCTGTTCTGACTTGGCGTTGCGCCTTTACTATTTCTTCTGCCAGCATATCCTGCTCCCTCGCCGCACTTCTTCGTTAGTTTCTGAGAATTAGGATATAGCGGGTGGACGGCTCAGGAACCGGCTACCTTTCCCGCGTCACGCGGAGAGTGCGCAGGCTCCATCTTGAGACCGAAGAAAGCACTAAATCTCTAACCAGAAGATTCTACCCCTAAAAACTCGGCAGGGGGCCCACAGGTGACTATCTACAAATGAGCGTGTGCCCCCGATCTCGATTTTGAGACCCGCGAAAGCATAGATATCGAAGAAGTTACCCACTACTCGGTTGGCAACGGCAAAAACTCCCTATGCGGCTTTGGTGAAGAGAGCGATTTTGGGGATCTTCTTGCGTCTCGCCTGGGCAAAATCGTAATCGCCTTGCATTTCAAACCATAGACTCGGATGCGTCCCCAGCGCGGCAGAGAGGCGAATGGACATTTCCGCCGAGATGCCTCCGCGGCAGTTGAGGACCTTGGAGAGGGTTACGCGCGATACGCCGATGTGCTTTGCCACGTGGGTGATATTCATGCCTTCCAGGTAGGCGCGCAGCACGCGGCCAGGATGCGCCGGATTGTGCATTTCAGTGGGCATATCGTCCTTTCAGAGGGTCTCCTGCTCTCAGTGGTAGTCCTGATAGTCCACGAGGATCGCGTCCTCGGCAGATTTCCCATGTCTGACCAAGCCAAGATGAGCGGGTGCCCCAGGTCTCGATTGTGAGACCTGGGAAGGCATGGAGATCGAAGAGATGACCGCTACTCGGCGGGTGGCTCTATCCCTGTGTTCAAGCACTCTTAGCCAAGGAACGCATCACGAATTCAGGGTCGGCGGCGATGACGGTCAGAAGCGCCCGGGCGGCGGCTTCCGGCTGGCGACGGCCTGACTCCCAATGACGAACAGCATCCACCGACAAGCCAAAACAATCCGCGAAACGGCCCTGGCTCAGACGCAGGCGCTTACGCAGGCCCCGCACGTCCACGGTCTCCGGCAGAGTGACCTTGAAGCCCTTGCGCTCGCCTTCCATGTAGGCCAGGGCTTCCGCAGTTCCTTGCGCCATCTCTTCAAACAATTTGCTCATCGCTTCCCCTTGTAACTGGCAAAGAAACCCTTCGCCATGCTGGCCAGGGCATTTCGCTCGGCCGTGGTCAAGTTGCCCTTTTCGGATTTGGCATAGACAGTAATGAGGAAGATCGGCAGATCCTCACCGCCGTAGAGATAAACGACGCGTGCGCCGCCGCGTTTTCCCATGCCGGAACGTGCGAAGCGCAGCTTGCGGTAGCCTCCGGTGCCGGGCATCAAGTCTCCGGCCTCCGGGGTTGCGGCGATGGTGCGCACGATCTCTTCCCGGTCCGCTTCGCTGTAAAGGTCTTGGACGGCGCGCAGGTACATCGGGGTTTCAACCACCGTTTGCACAGAAAAACTATATGCCAATGGCATATAGTTATCAACCATTTTTTAGTGTGGAAAGATCGAGAAGATCAAAAGAGGAATCAGACGCCAGGCAGGGCCTCCGCAGCCAGCGCGCGGGACCCGGCGACTGCCTGATTGAAGATGGCGGTCACGTAGGCTTCGTCGATGGGCTCGTGGCTGATGAGCAGGCGGACCAGCAGGGGGCCAAAGATGGAGTCCTTGAAGACCTGAATCTCCAGACTCCGCGGTAGCGTTCCTTCTTCCACCGCAAGCTCCACGACGGCGCGGATCTCGCGGTTGCGCGGGGCGTAGAGCTGGTCGATGAACTCCTGGCGGAGGGTCTCGTTGTCCTGGATGGCGGTGAGGATGCGGGCCATGACCTTGCCGTTCTTGCCCATGAAGGAGCGGCCCACCTGCAGCACGTAGTTCAGCAGACGGTCCAGCGACTGGCCCTCTTCGGCAAGAACCACCTCGTTGCCGCAGTGGAAGAGCAAGGCCTCCAGCAGCAGAGCCTCTTTGGTGCTCCACCAGCGGTAGACGGTGGCGGTGCTGACGCCGGCCTTTTGCGCAATGTGGATGGTGGAGATGTCGGCGACGGGCTTTTCTTCCAAAAAGCTGAAGGCGCTGTCGAGGATGGCTTTACGCGCCACCTCGCTGCGCGGGCGGCCGGCCTGGCGCTTACAGTCGGGCTCGGATTGGCAGCTTTTGGTTTCCATAGGAGCCTCTTGCAAACTGCTTGCAGCGGAGTGAATAGCGTCAGGGCACGACTTCAGTCGTGCCGTAAACGTCGCAACATGACTGGGGCTTTAGCCCCTGAGGAACTGCAAGCATTTGAACAAACAGGGGCTAAAGCCCACCTTCACTCCAGGCTGCTTGCGGCAGGACTCAAGCCACCCCAGCGACGAAGACCTGTCTCTGGGGACCCCGGAAAGTCGTGCCCTGACGCTCCTTGACCCCACAATGGGATTTTGCAAGAGCCTCATGGTTCCCAGAAAACTAGTGTAACTGGATTCCTATATTCAAAACAATGTGTTTCGTTTTAGAATTTTGTCTAGACCCGAGGTGAGCGTTGACGACGGAAAACCCCAGCCAACCCTGGAAACCCAAGCATAATCCCTGGCTGATTTCGGTCGTGGTGGCTCTGGCGGCCTTTATGGAGGTGCTGGACACCTCCATCTGCAACGTGGCGCTGCCGCATATTGCGGGCAGCATGGGCTTTACCATGAGTGAGGGCACGTGGGTGCTGACCACCTATCTGGTGGCCAACGCCATTGTGTTGCCCATTACCGGCTGGATCTCGCAGGCGATTGGCCGGAAGCGCTTCTTTCTCATCTGCATTGTGGTGTTTACCATCTGCTCCTTCCTGTGCGGTCTGGCTCCGAACATTGGCCTGCTGCTGTTGGCGCGGGCCTTGCAGGGAGCCAGCGGCGGCGGCATGCAGCCCATGGCGCAGGCCATCATGGCCGACTCGGTTCCGCCCAAGCAGCGGGGACTGGCCTTTGCCCTGTTTGGCGTAACCGCGGTGGTGGCTCCGGCGTTGGGACCCACGCTGGGCGGCTGGATCACCGACAACTACACCTGGCGCTGGATCTTCTTCATCAACATTCCGGTGGGTTTGCTGGCCTTTGCGCTCATCTACCAGTTGGTAGAAGACCCGCCGTTCCTGCGCCGCTTCAAGCCGGGCCAGATGCGCCTGGACAGCACCGGATTGGCGTTGCTGGTGCTGGGCATCAGCGCGTTGCAGATCCTGCTGGACAAGGGTCAGGAAGATGACTGGCTGGCCTCGCGCTTTATCCTGGGGCTGCTGGTGACCACCGTGGTCTGCCTGACGACGCTGGTTTGGTGGGAGTGGCGGCACAAGACGCCGTTGGTGGACGTGCACCTGTTCCGGAACATCAACTTTGCCGGTTCCAGCGTGGTGATGTTTGTGGCGGGCACCACGATGTTCTCTTCCAGCATCCTGATGCCGCAGTTTCTGCAGTCCATGGCAGGGTATACGGCGGTGGATGCGGGCATGGTGGTGTCGGCCGGGGCCATCATGGTGCTGTTCATGCTGCCCATTGCGGGCGTGCTCACCAGCAAGGTGCCGGTCAAGTACATCATGGCGTTTGGATGGTTTCTGTCGGCGGCCGGGCTGTTTATTTCAGCTCGCATCCACTCTTTGCAGTTGAGCTTTGGCACCGCCTGCCTGGTGATGGTGCTGCAGTTTGCGCCCATTGCCTTCATCTTCATCTCGGCGACGACGGCGAGCTACTTTGGCGTGCCCAAGGACCGGTCGGATTCGGTTTCCGGTCTGACTAACTTCATGCGTAATCTGGGCTCGAGCGTGGGTACGTCGTTGATCCAGACGCTGCTGGCGCGGCGGACGCAGTTCCACCTGACGCGGTTGGGAGAACATGCGGTGGCCTCCGATCCCAGCTTCCAGATGAACGTGGCCTCCACAGCCCATGCCATGGGGGGCGTGGGCTTGCCGCAGAACTCGCTGCTGGGAGCGGCGCTGGGGAGGGTCTACATGATCTTCCAGATGCAGGCGATGACGCTCTCGTATGTGGACGCCTACATGGTCATGGCGATGTGCTCGTCGGCCATGTTCTTCCTGTCGTTCCTGATCAAGACCAACGATCCGCACCATACGGAGATGGCGGCAGGACACTAAAAGCAGGGAATAGGGAGTAGGGAACGAGGGGACTGTAGCGCCGACCTCCTGGTCGGCTGTCCTGGCGGCATCTTTGCCGCCAGACGTCTCGCGGGCCTAGAATCTCCAGCGCCAGCCGCGCAGGTTCCTGGTGGGAGAATCCGGAAACGGGTCTGCGGCAGGAAAGCAGCCATCTTCCGCAGTCTGAAACGAGCCGTCTTCTCCGGATTTGGATGCTTTCGTCTCCTTGGCAACGCAAAAGGTAGAAGTCCTCCACAGCGTCCTCTGTTATCCTTAAGCGTTTAGCCCTAACAGGAGGATGGCCATGCCGGAGCATAGAGCAAGAAGACATCATCAAGACCGAGTGGCCGAGACTTTGCGCGAAGAAATCGGCGCCATGATCGAAGGCGAACTCACCGATACACGCATTGATTTTTGCCACGTAACCGAAGTGGTGCTGAACGCAGGCGGCAAGTCAGCCTACGTTTACGTTGCCGTGGACTCCAAAGCGGCCGACATTGAGAAGCGCGAGGCTGACACGGTGGCCGGGCTGGAAGCAGCCAAAGGCTTCATTCGCTTTGAGCTCAAGGAGCGGATGGGGGTAAGGCACGTGCCCGAGCTCAGCTTTCTGGTGGACCGCTCCGGGCGCTATCAGGCGCGGATTGACGAGCTGATGACGCGCTCCCGCCGCCGCCAGAAAAAGGTTGCCAAGACCGCTCAGCCAGAAGTTCTCCCCACGCCGGAGATTCCGGGCGAACCACAGTAACGCCCCCCGGTTTTGCCCGGAATTCAAAAAAATCTGATAGCCTTGTCCCTGTCGATTGGATAGAGATGGGGACTGGCTTGTCCGTGCACCCCCGGCGCGGAGCTTGACAGCCCGTTGTGTGTAGATTGAATCTGACGCGTGGCACGACTTTCCTTCCATAGAGTTGGGCATCGCCGGGAGTACCAGGAAGTGGACATCAACACAGAACCGAACGGCTCCGAACCTCCGCAGAGATGGATCGATCGTTTGCCCAACTGGGCGACCGTTTGTGAAGCGACTATTTTTCTGCTCTTTACCGTCTTCTTTCTCACCTATGGACTGACCCCGTTTGTGGGCGGATCGGGTCTGGGGCTGGTGGGAGCCGACGAGCCCCGCTACGCGCAGATTGCCCACGAGATGCTGGACAACTTTGACCAGGCCCATACCCTGAAGGGTAAGCTCTCGGCCTGCGTTACCCCGTATCTCTACGGCAAGCCGTGGCTGGAGAAGCCGGCGCTTTACTACTGGCGCGCCATGTTCCTGTTTCAGGATTTCGGCGTTCACGACTGGAGCTCGCGGCTGCCCTCCACCACCTTTGCCTTCATCATGGTGGGGCTGATCTACCTGCACATGCGACGATTCCGTCCGGGTGGGCATCTGGACGCGGCGCTGATCACAGTGGCTTGCGTGGGCATTATCGGCTTTTCGCGGGGCGCATCGACGGATATGCAGCTGGCGGCTCCGCTGGCCATTGGTTTGCTGGGCTGGTACGCCTGGTACGAGACCGATTCCAAGTTCTGGCTTTACGACATCTACTTCTTCACCGGTTTGGCAACGCTGGCCAAGGGGCCGGTAGCGCCGTTTCTGGCGATCGGCATTATTGGCGCCTTTGCGCTGCTGCGGCGGGACTTCTCGATTGTGCGGCGGAGCTTCTGGTGGCCGGGCGCGGTGCTCTACTTTGCCATGGTGCTGCCGTGGTTCATTGCTGTGCAGCACCAGAACCCGACCTTCTTCCGGGAGTTCTTCCTGGAGCATAATCTGCAGCGCTTTGCCATGGATCGCTACCAACATCAACAGCCGGTTTGGTACTACCTGGCGGTGGTGATCCTGGCCATGATGCCGTGGACGGTGGTGGCGTTGCGGGCCCTGGCGGATGGGGTGCTGACCTCGTTCAGCGAGTGGCGGCAGCGCTACGGGAAGAGTCCCAAGCCCTGCTCCAACTGCACCGGGGACGCGTTTCCAGAGTTTCTGGTTCTGTGGGCTCTGATCCCGATTGTCTTTTTCAGCTTCTCGGCGTCGAAACTCCCCGGCTACATTCTGCCGTCGCTTCCGCCCATCGCGATTCTGACCGGGGACTACTTGTTCCGCCGCCGCCAGAAGGGGCTGAACCTATGGATTCTGATCGGCCACTCCGTGCTGAGCGGGGTGATGACCTCCGCGGTGCTGCTACTGCCCTGGTTTGTGGCGCATGGACGGGCGGTGCCTCCGGTACAGGCTATGGTGGCCGCGCTGGTGGCAGGCACGGGAGCCACGTTGCTGATCCTGGTGGTGACGCGGGGATTTGGCGTGGCACGGCTGCGATTGGCCACCTGCTCGGTGCTGGTGGTTCTGCTGCTGTTCCTGTTTGGCGTAGGGCCGGTGTTTGGCATCCCGGAGGTGGCGGCATCCAAGCGCGTGATTGGACTGCTGGACCGCTCCTACTCGGCACGGCCGATTGCGGACCGGATTGGCGAGGTCGCTCCAGCGTCGGAGACGGTGGCGGTCTTCAGGGTGCGACGCGATGTGGAGTACGGGCTATCGTTCTATCGCAACCACGAGGTGAAGAACTACGAGTCGGACGGTGTGCCGCCGGAGCAGCACGTGCTGGTGGCCCGCATGACCGGCCGCAATGGCATAGACCTGCACACCACGCAGGCGCTGGAGCAATACCTGGAAGGCAGACCCTACGAGCGGGTCTTTACCTGGCCGGAGCAGGGGCTGGAAGGGTTCCTGGTGGGCGCCAAGTAGAGGCCGAGTTCGAACGAAAACAAAGAGGCTGCCTTTCGTCGAAGGTAGCCTCTTTGTTTTGTACAAAGTGTAGTTTTGAAAGGGCGCGGATTTGTACCCTGGCATCTCGGGTGCCCCAGGTCTCAAAATCGAGACCTGGGGCACCCGAGGGTTGTACAAAATCAAGCGGTCAGAGAGCTAAAGAGCTAGATGCCGTGTTTGCCGCCCGCGACCGGGTCTTGGCGCTGAAACTCCACACCCCCATGAACCAGGAAATGTTCCACGTAGTCGTGCAGCAGCTTGCGGTGCTGGTTGCGGTAGGCGTCGTAGTCGTGGGAGATGCCCTCGTCCGCGGCATTGATCAGGATGAAGCAGTCGATCATGCCGGCGTCGGAAAGCTCCATGAGCGTGCGCAGGTTCTGGTCCAGATCCGTGCGCTTGATCTTCTGGGCCTCTACGCTTTCCGCTACGCCGGTGAAGGCCGCGTCCTCTTCCTTCAGCGAATGGCGATACTGCTTTTCGTTGGGGAACTCCTTCTTGAAGGTGTCGCCCTGGTAGCTGGCGCGCATCATGGTGTACATCAGCCAGGCGGCGGAGCCGGGATGCTTCTTCTCGTCCATCCCTGCAAAGTCCATGGTGATGTTGATGTTGTTGGGCTTCTTGGGGTCCTTCGTCACCTGACCGGGCACGGTGATCTCCGGAGCCTTCAGGACGGCTTTCTCAATCTGCGCCCACTGCTTCAGCCCCTGCCAGGCCAGCCGGTTATAGGGCTCGGCCACCAGAGCGTCGATGAACTTCTGCTTGGCGGCCTCGGGATCGTTGCCGTACTTCATGATGGCGTCGCCCCAGTAGCGATAGGCAGTTTCGCGGTTGGGATTGATCTGGATGGCGCGCTGAAACCACTTGGCGGCTTCCTTCAGATCGCCCTGGACAAAGGCGGTATCGCCTGCGAAGAGTGCGGCTTCGTAGAGGGTGGGATCGGCCGCGGCGGCCTCTGTGTATTTGTCGAATGCCAGTTTGTAGTTGCCGGCGGTGAAGGCCTTTTCTGCTTGCTGCAAGGCATCGCCGCCGGGGCTGGTGGGAGCCATCAGGACCGGGGCGTCGGGGTCCAGATTGGCCATCAGGCGCGCAACCTCGGAGGTGTCGCCCAGTTCAATCGCACGTTGGGCGGCGTCGCGAATTCGAAGGCGTAGCGCTTTGACCTCGGCCGGGTCGGTGGTTTGCGTTGACTTTGCTCCAAGGCAGTCGGCCAGCCGCTCGGCATAGAGCCACTCTTTGGGGTACTGCTTGGCCAGCTCCTCGTAGAGCGGCAAAGCCTCCGGCCGCTTGCCGGCCTTGAAGAGCGCGTTGGCCTTGGTGGCCAGATCCTCTTGTGCAACCGCCAAGCCCAGGCCCAGCAGCACCAGGAACGCACACAACAACCATCCCGTCCGAACCTTCCGCATCCGCTTTCCCCTTTCCAGATGAAAGAACCAAAGACCTTGTCCTGTTTAGACAGCAGCGGGCGAGGTTTTGTTCCCGGGCGCGACAAGAATCTTCAGGACCCACCATGCTAACCTGAACTTTCAGTCAGGGAGTGATTTTTTGGATTCCAGTCTCATTGTTCTAGCGGTTTTCAAATTCGTTTTGCTGATCTTTTCGCTCAGCTTTCATGAGTGCTGCCATGCCTGGGTCGCCTCGCTGCTGGGCGACCAAACGGCGCGGATGCACGGGCGCGTGACGCTGAACCCGGCTGCCCACGTGGACCCGATCGGCACCCTGCTGTTTCCGGCCATTGCCATCTTTGGGCCGCTGTTTAACTTCCCGCTTCGCTTCATGCTGATTGGCTGGGCCAAGCCGGTGCCGGTCAATACGCGCTTCTTCCGCAAGATTGTGCGCGACGATAATCTGGTGTCGATGGCCGGGCCCGCAGCCAATCTGCTGCTGGCCGCGGTAGGCACGGTGGTGCTGGTGGTGGTGGGACACTTGAGCCCGCAGGGGCCGGCGATGGCGCTTAGTTCGTTTGAGATGGCGATCCAAGGCCAGAGCGACGGGACGACCAGTCCGTTGCTGGTGCTGGCCAGCCTGGCGATTGTGGTGAACCTCTCGCTGACCTTCTTCAATCTGCTGCCGATTCCGCCGCTGGACGGCAGCCACGTGGTGCGCAACATGCTGCCCTACAACGCCGTCAAAGTCTATGACCAGGTGAGCGGCTGGCTGAGCATCATCCTGATGATGACGGTGGGCGGCTACCTGATGCAGATGGCAGTGACGCCGCTGCTGCGGTTTGTCTATGGCCTGCTGCTGGGCATGCAGCCGCAGCAGATGCTGCTGATGCAGTAGCTGCACCAAACCTTGTGCGAATTTGTAACCTGCACACAAAATGCGACAAAGAAGGGCGCGGATCTCTGCGCCCTTCTGCTTTTCCGTACCACGGAAGCCATGAGCCGGAGGGCCTGAAACCGTTGGCCCCAGCGCAGGTGGCCGCTACAATGGAATGAGCCTTTTCCCGCAGAAATACGGCAATTGGTACTATCTTTTCCGGCTTTCGGCCGGGAGTTGAAAGAGCACAATGGCAGAACTCGTGAAAACTCCGTCCCTTCCGCGCGTACTGAGCGGCATGCGTCCCACCGGCAAGCTCCACCTGGGCAATTACATGGGAGCCCTTGCGAACTGGGTCAAGCTCCAGGATGGGGGGCAGTACGAGTGCTTTTTCTTTATTGCCGACTGGCACGCCCTGACGACGGATTACGCTGACACCTCCAACGTGCAGCAGAACACCACGGAGGTGATGCTGGATTACCTGGCCGCGGGCCTGGACCCAGAGCGGAGCACCATCTTCTTGCAGAGCCTAGTACCGCAACATGCCGAGCTGGCGCTGATTCTTGGCATGTGTACGCCGCTTGGATGGCTGGAGCGCGTGCCGACCTACAAGGAACAGCAGGAAAATCTTAGCGGCAAAGATCTTTCAACCTACGGATTCCTGGGTTACCCGCTGCTGATGGCCTCGGACATTCTGCTCTATCAGCCGGATTTCGTGCCCGTCGGTCAGGACCAGACGGCGCACGTCGAGCTGACGCGCGAAGTGGCGCGACGCTTCAATTTTTTCTATTCCAAAGATGGACGACGCATGCCGCCAGCTCAGGCGTTGTCTAGGGCTGGACTGCAGAAGGCTGGCCTTCCCCTAAGCTTGTCGCCAGAGAGTAATGGGGCAATAGTTCGCCCATTCACCATGGACGACTCCGACACCATTTTCAATCAAGATAGAAGCCGCGACCTGCTGCCGGAGCCGCAGGTTCTGCTGACGCCCTCCCCGAAGCTGCCCGGCACCGACGGACGCAAGATGTCGAAGAGCTACGGCAACACCATCCAGCTGACCGATCCCGAGGCGGATGTGCGCAAGAAGCTGAAGACCATGGTGACGGACCCGGCGCGCGTGCGCCGTACAGATGCAGGCGATCCGGACAAGTGCCCGGTGGGCGATCTGCACAAGGTGTTTTCGACCCCGGAGACGATGGCCAAGGTGTACGACGGCTGCCGCACGGCTGGGATTGGCTGCATTGAGTGCAAGGGATGGGCCGCGGATGCACTGGTTCAGGTGCTGAACCCGATCCAGGAGCGCCGCGCCTTGTACTCGGAGCGCCGCGTGGAAGAGCTGCTGGTGGAGGGCTCGGCCAAGGCCGCAGTCCGCGCCCAACAGACCATGGACGAGATCCGCACCGCCATGAAGATGCCGCTGCATAACTTCGGGAAGAAGTAAGGCTGGCGCAAGCCGTCCGGAGGTTAACAGATGGCCGAGAACAAGACCCCATGGTGGCGTAAGGCACTGACGTTTGCGCTGGAGGGCATCCGAACGGGATTTGGCCTGTTTGTGCGCCCCGCAACAGAGCCTGAGGCAGACGAGCCAGAGACGGTTGCGCCTGCGCCCAAGTCGATAATAGCCAGCACGCTGGAACCAGCGACGCTTTTGGAGCTTTCCAGAAACAAGAAGCACAAGAGCAACCGCGAACGGCAGCGGAATGCACGGCTGCGCGCAGTGGTGGCCAGCCAGAGCGCGCGACCTGCCGCCCCCGCGCCTGTGCCGGTTGCGGCCAAGCCTGCTCCAATGCCTGCGCCGGTAGTTGTGCCGAAACCGGTTGCAGTTCCTGCGCCCGCGCCGGTGCGGAAGGTAGAAGCTGCGGTAGCGAAGCTTGCCGCTGTGGCTGCTGCTGTGGAGAAGCCTGTGCCAGCGCTTCCAGCGAAGCCGGCGGTTACGTCAAAGCCGGAAGCCAGGCCTGCTCCGGTTGGGTCAAAACCCGCACCGCTGCCATCGCCGATTGCGGTACCGAAGCCGGTAGCTGCGCCCGCCGCTGTGACTTCTCCCAAGGTGGAAGTCCCAACGCCCACATCTGAACCCTTGGCTGTGAAGGCCGCGCTAGCCGCGCCAACGCCGGAAGTGAAGAGGCCGGTTGAGACGCCTGCGGTTGCGCCCGTCCAAGTGAAGCCGGAACCGGTTAAACAGGAATCCAAGACAGAAGCGAAGGCAGCGGAGCCGGTTGCGCCCAAGCTGGTTCCGGTCGTGCAGCCTCCCGTAGCAGTGGTTGTGGCAGTGCCAGTTCCCTTGCCTGTTGTGGCGACGGAACCTGCAGCCGTGGAGCCTGCTCCTGTGCCGGTTACGCCAGAGCCGATTGCGCAGCCTGCTCCTGCGCCGGTTGTGGAGAAGGCCGCGGCCAGCCCGGTTCTGCCTGCAGCGTCGGCCAGCGCACGTCTGTCGAAGTCCAGCTCCTTGCGGGCGTCCAGGGCGGCTTCAAGGCCCAAGCCGTCGTCTACGGCCAATGCCCAGCGCGAGGCGGAGAAGGCTGCCGCCCGGGAAGCAGAGCGGAAGGCCGCGGCGGATGCAGCCGCCAAGGCCAAAGTAGAAGCCAGGCTCAAGGCTGAAACCGTAGCGAAGGCGGCTGCAGAGGCGCAAGCAGCAGAACAAGCCAGGACGAACGCGGCGGCAGAAGTAGAAGCCAGGCTCAAGGCCGCAGCGGAGGCGCAGGCAGCTGAAGAAGCTCGCGCCCTGGCAGAGGCTGAAGAACGTGCGGCGGTTGAAGCACGCATTCGTGCTGAAGCAGAATCCAGGGCTGCTGAAGAAGCAGCGGCTGAAGAGGCTCGGATCACAGCAGAGGCGGAAGCGGCAGCAAAGGTGGCCGAAGAAGCTCGCGCCCAGGCAGAGGCTGAAGAACGTGCGGCAGCAGAAGCACGCATTCGTGCCGAAGCAGAAGCCAGGGCTGCTGAAGAAGCTGCGGCTCGTGCGGCGGCTGAAGAGGCTCGGATCACAGCAGAGGCGGAAGCAGCCGCAAAAGCCGCGGAAGAAGCTCGTGCCCAGGCCGAGGCTGAAGAACGTGCGGCAGCTGAAGCACGCATTCGTGCCGAAGCAGAAACCAGGGCTGCCGAAGAAGCCTCGGCTCGTACGGCAGCAGCTGGAGAAGCCCGAATCGCAGTAGAGGCGGAAGCAGCAGCAAAGGTGGCCGAAGAAGCTCGTGCCCAGAGAGAAGAAGAAGCAAAGGCAGCGGCCCAGGCAGAAGAACGTGCAGCAGAGCAGGCACTGGCCCGTGCAGCGGCGCAAGCGGAGGCCGAGGCTCTGGCGGAGGCCGAGGCAGAAGCTGTGGCCCGAGACCTGGCCGCTCAGCTGGCTGAAGCCCAGGCCGCCGAGGAAGCCGCGCTAGAGGTGGTTGCACCGCTGGCGGTGGAAGAAGCCGAGGTTTTAATCGCGGAGATTGAGGAAGAAGCCCTGGAATCCACAGAAGACGATCCTGTGGGAAATCCTGTGGAAGACGCGGTGGCGCCTGTGGAAGACCCGGACGGTCGGGAGACGGAGACAGCGCTGGCGGAGGAGTTCGAGCCAACCGGGACGGAGCCGACCGCAGAGCCAGCACTGATCGAGATGGTGAATATCTTCCTGGATGCGCCGGTGGAAATCCTGTCTGAGCAAGCGGTTCCGGAGGCGCTTGACGAGGCAGAGCCAGCCGCTGAGGCGCTGGAGCCAGTTGTGGAACCAGAGCCCGCAACGGAGTTGCCCGCAGTCGAGCAGAGGGACGAGGATGAGCCCAAAGCCGAGATCGCCACGGAAGAGCCCGCACTTGAGACAATGGAAGAGATGGAATCCCCCAGCACGCCCGAGCCGGTTGAGGAAGAGTTGACCGAGCTTACCCCGGAAACCGAAGAAGCCGCCCTTGTCGAGAAGTCAGCCAGCGAAGCGCATGACGAGTTGGTCGAGGCTGCCGCGGCTGAGCTTGCCCAGGGCGAGGCTGCCGGTCTTTCAGAGGATGTCGCGCCCAAGTCTGATCCAGAACCGGAGCTTGAGGCAGAGCCCGTTCTGCAGCAGGACGCAGCGGAGGAGACGCCGGTTGAGCCCGAGTCCGAAGAGCAAGCTGAGGAAGTTGCGGCTGACGCCGCGGAGCTTGAGCCGGTAGCCGAAGCGGCCGAGCAAGCTGCTGCCGAGGCTGTCGCCCAAGAGGGGCCCGCTCCAGAAGAGCCCGCTGCCGTACCTGCCGCTGCCCAAGTTCCGGCTGTTGCCGACTCCGATGAGGAGGGTGAGCCGTCGCTGGGGACTGCCGAGGCCAAGCCCACCCACCCGATGGTCCATCGCGACGTCACCGAGGACACGCCCTTTGCCCTGCTGGTGAATCAGGTGTACGAGGGGCCTCTGGACCTGCTGCTGGACCTGATCCGCAAGCAGGACATCGATGTTTACGACATTCCGATTGCCAAGATTACGGCGCAGTTCCTGGGCTATGTGAACCGGCTGAAGGCAACCGACATGGATGCGGCGGGCGAGTTCATCTACATGGCGTCGCTGCTGATCCACATCAAGAGCAAGATGCTGTTGCCGCGTTCGCCCAGCCTTGGCGGCGAGGCGGCGGAAGATCCGCGCCGCGAGCTGGTGGAGCGGCTCCTGGAGCATGAGCGCTTCAAGAACGCCGCGCAGATGCTGTTGGAGAAACAGATGCTGGAGGCGGCCACGTGGTCCAACCCCGGCAGCCGGGAGTTCAAGGAAGTTGCCAACCAGGACGCCGAGATTGCCGCCGATACGACGGACCTGGTGCGGATCTTCCGCGAGATTCTGGACCGCGCGCGTAACCGTCCTGTAATCAATGTGGAAGAGGATTCGGTGACGGTGGGGCAGATGATCCAGTTCCTGAGCCGGAGGCTGGCGCTCGAAGACAAGCCGGTGGCGTTGCGCCGTTTGCTGGGCCATACCCACTCTGAACGGGCCCTGATTGCCATGTTCCTGGCGCTGCTGGAGCTGGTCCGCATGCAGGCGATTCTGCTACGGCAGGATGGCGCCTTCAGGGACATCTTCATCAAGAAGCACACCGGGTTTGATGCGGTGATGAACCAGCGCGAGGGGCTTGAGGACGACTGGCGGTAGAAGATCTCGGCGGAAGGCGTAAGACGTTGAAAAATCAATATGTTGAGCTTTAGGTTGTGAAAAGGTTCGGCGGGAGCCAGCTCCCGCCGGA
Source organism: uncultured Occallatibacter sp. (assembly GCA_964645855.1). Taxonomy (GTDB): domain Bacteria; phylum Acidobacteriota; class Terriglobia; order Terriglobales; family Acidobacteriaceae; genus Telmatobacter. The sequence continues at coordinate 24,047 of CAZYDF010000033.1, read as the reverse complement.
CAAGATTTTGGAGTTTGGATCGAGGTAAACCGGGCGGCCGGACAGCGAAAAGCCGATCGCAGCCATACACCGAGAAACCTTATCGATAACTCACCTTCAGGACTGGTTTTCCACCTTGGTAATAACGACAGCCTTTGTTAACACCCTATTCACGTTGTAGAATGAATTAAGTTCGGCTGAGTATCGTTATCAACTCAGCATAACAATCGCACCTAAAGCGATTGTTGAGGATTTATGGACGCCTCTTTCATCGGCCCTTTACAGAACCCTCTTAGGTCGTTCCTCTCCTATTTTCAAATTCCAACAATTTTTGCCGTTGAGTTCTCTAGGAGGACCAGGCGCATCCGGAGCACTTCCGGGCGCATTGGTAATTTCTAATGGCTGATCTCGCAACGGTAGTTCCGGTCATGCCTGCTGGTAAGTCCCTACTTGACAGCAGGTCGCAGGCACCCACCAACCGCGCTTCCGTGGTGGTTTTCCTGGTGGCGGTGCTGAGCGGACTAGGCTACATCTGTTTCCATGTAGCTCGCGACCTGGATAATGCCACGGTTACCAGTTACTGGCCTTATGCGCTGTTGGCCATAGCCTTGTTCATTGCCCTTGGTTTTGAGTTCGTCAACGGCTTTCACGACACGGCAAACGCGGTGGCCACGGTCATCTACACGCACTCGCTGCCGCCCTATTTCGCAGTGGTGCTGTCGGGCATCTTCAATCTGCTGGGCGTGTTGTTCAGCTCGGGCACGGTGGCTTTTGCCATCATCACGCTGCTGCCGGTGGAGCTGATTCTGCAGGTTAGCTCGGGTGCGGGCTTCTCCATGGTGTTTGCGCTGCTGATTGCGGCGATTTTGTGGAATCTGGCCACTTGGTGGCTGGGCTTGCCGGCATCGAGCTCGCACACCATGGTGGGCTCCATCATGGGCGTGGGCATTGCCAACCAGATGCTGAACGCGCACACGGGCACCTCCGGCGTGGACTGGGAACAGGCGGCCAAGGTTCTGAAGGCGCTGGTGGTTTCGCCGCTGGTGGGCTTCTGCTGCGCGGCCATGCTGCTGTTGCTGGCGCGGGGCATGGTGCACTCGGCGTGGCGGCGTTTTGCGGTGTGCATGGCTCTGGCCGGTGGTACGGCCGCTTTGGCCTACGCGTTTCTGGGAACGTTGTGGATCACCCTTGCGGCTGGCGCGGGGATGTTGCTGGTCTCCTGGCTGGTGGCGGTGTGGCTGGTCAGCTGTCCGACAGTCTTTGAAGCTCCGCGCGGCCAGCAGCCGCCGCCGCTGCCCATCCGGGCCATGATGGTGCTCAACTGCATGGGCGTGAGCTTTGCCCACGGTTCCAACGACGGCCAAAAGGGCATGGGCCTGATCATGCTCATCCTGATTGGCACCGTGCCCACGGCTTATGCGCTGAACCATGCGGTGACGCCGACCGACACCCAGAGCTTTATTGTGTCCAGCGAGTATGCCGGCAAGATCCTGGACCGGCACGTGGACCCGCGGGGAGTTCTGGGCCCCGATGCCCGGACCGAGGTGACCGACTACATCCGCACCAAGCAATTGCAGCCGGATACGATTCTGGCGCTGCGGGAGCTGGTGGAAGACGTGAACCACGAAGTGGTGCTGTATGGCGTGTTCAAGTCCGTTCCTCCGCAGGATCAGGCCAATGTCCGCAACGACATGTACGTGGCCAGCGAAGCGCTGCGGATGATGCAGAAGAGCGGCAAACCCTCGTTTACCCCGGCCGAAGGCGCGGCCCTGAAGACCTACCAGGAGAAGCTGGACAAAGCGACCAAGTTCATTCCCGACTGGGTGAAGGTGGCCGTGGCGCTGGCTCTGGGGCTGGGCACCATGGTGGGTTGGAAGCGCGTGGTGGTGACGGTGGGCGAGAAGATTGGCAAGGAGCACCTGACCTATGCGCAGGGCGCCAGCGCCGGTCTGGTGGCCATGGGCACCATCTTTGCCGCCAATATATGGAGCTTGCCGGTGTCCACCACGCACATTCTCAGCTCCGGCGTGGCCGGAACCATGGCGGCTAACGGCAGCGGCATCCGCTTCAAGACGGTGCGCAACATTGCCGCCGGATGGGTCTTTACCCTGCCAGCCGCGGCGATGCTCTCCGGATTGCTCTACTTCCTGTTCCACGCGCTGTCGTAGGACAGCTCTGGGCGGGATCTCCCGATCCCGCCCCAGGCCGCAAGAACAAGAATGCGGCAAGGTGGGGCAGCGGACGTTGGATCAAGGCCTGAGTAAATATTGAGGAAAAGAACACTGCCGCGTTGGCGGTGATCCAACCGCACCCGCAAATCCGCGACTAATGTATCATCATCCCGTGCTTTTTGATTCGCAACTCATTGAGGCCGAGCTGGCGCTCAACATGATCGGTCCGGATGAGATGCCCTCTCTAGCTTGGGATGCACTGGAAGCAGGTCTCGACGGTCCATTCATCCGAAGGCTTGCGGCGTTAGTCGACCCGTCAGGCTGGGAAACTGACCAGATCGAATCGGCGTTCATGGCGGAAGCAGGCTTGAAGAGGATTTCCATTCGGGAGGCCTCGATTCGCATCGCTCGACAGTTCGCGATTCGAATTCTGAGCGAGGGGCTTGACCCATTGGCCTATACGAAGGACTTTGAGCTTCTGTGGATAAGAGCCGAATACCCCGCAGAAATCCAGGAAGCGGGTCGTCTTGACGATGCTAGGGCGTGGATGACGGAGGCAGACCTTCGAAAAGACGCCCTTGATGTACTGAAAAACTTGGCGGCCGAGGGCGAGCCGATGGCGGGTGGCCCCGGTCCTGGTGACAATTCCAACAACCATGCGGGTGCCCCCGGTCCCTCGCAGTTGGGGACCGGGGAGGCCACGAACCCAACCGCGCCGCTCCTGGATTCTGGGCTTTTTTCGTCCCTGTACATAGTTTGTAGCGGCACCCGGCGACTGCGCGCGGGGCAGGCTCTGAAGTTGCGCCTTGGTACTACAGTTGGAGTTATCGCGGGTTGGCGCGATCCGGGCCTAAAGGCCCTTCCGATTGACACCTCTTTCAGGGTCCTGAAGACCCCTGCTCCCTCCGAACTTCGTATTCGGAACTGTAGTGCTGGGAAGAAACAAGCGCGGGCCGGGAGGCCCCCGCTACAGCCGACCGGGAGGTCGGCGCTACAGTTTCGTGCCCGGTGGGCCGGATGGACCGCTGGGCGACTGTTAAAGAACCGATTCTGGATGCAATTGGGAAGAATAAGAACTGTTTCCCCAGTGGTAACCCATCTGCATCCGCACAGAAGCTCAGCTTCCGGTACCATACTTGAGGTACCTTTATTTTTTTCGCATGAGTCTGAAAGCCCAACTCGAAGCCGTAATCTATGCTGCCGACGAGCCAGTGACCCTGGCCCAGTTGGCCATTCTGTTTGCCGACGAAGCCCTTGCCTGGAAGGCTGAGCAGGAGGCCGCCAAGGCCGAAGCCCAGCGAGAGGACGAGAACGCGGAGAAGGCAATTGCAGAAGCGCCGCTCCTAGAGGGCGCGGAGATGCAGGCTGCGAGCGCGGAGACTAGCGAAGAAGAGGGTTCCACCGAAGCACAACCCCCGGAGCAGGAAACTGCCGAGGAGGGTAAAGCGCAGGAGTCCACCCCGGACCCTGCGGAAGTTGCAGCCGCTGACACCGCCGCCGAAGAGGCGCCGGAAGGTGAAGCTGCAACCGAGCCTGCCGCAGAGGAGAGCTCTCCAGAAGAGCCTGCAGGCGATTCCCCCGACCCAGCCGAAGCCGTTGAGGCAGAGCCTGTGGAACCGGAGGAGACCGAGGAAGCCCGTGTAAAGCGTCTGGCCCGCCAGCGCGATCGCGAGGTAAAGGCAATTCTCCGCCAGCAGCTGGATGAGCTGGTTGCCGACTATGCCACCGACGCCCGCGGAGTTGAAATCCGCGAGATTGCCGGCGGCTACCGCATGGCCACCAAACCGGAATGCCATGATGCAGTCAGGGGCTTTGTGAAAAGCCTCAAACCTGCTTTGAAGCTCTCGTTGCCCGCGCTTGAAACGCTGGCCGTGATCGCCTACAAGCAGCCAGTTACGGCGCCGGAAGTGAACGAGATACGCGGCGTCGATTCCTCGGGCGTATTCGGGTCGTTGTTGGCCCGGAAACTGATCGCCACGGCCGGCCGCAAGCAAGTGATTGGCCGCCCCATCCTGTACAAGACCACCAAGGAGTTCCTGCTCCGCTTTGGCCTGAAAGACGTCAACGAACTGCCCTCGATGGAGGAGTTCGAGAAGATGGCCGCAAGCGAGTTGGATGATTCCGAAGAGGTCGCCGCCACTGAGGCCGCTGTCGCACCAGGGGAGCCGGAGCTCGATGAGAATCTGAGCGAAGGACCCGAGGCAGACGAGCCCGAAGAGTCAGAGTCCGCACAGTTAGCGGAGGACTCCGAACCAACCCAACCCGAGGCTCCCATCGTCGAGTCTCCGGTAGCCGATTAGGCAGAAACAGAGAAGTTCCCATGAAGAAGAAGATCACACCCGCATCGGCAGCGCCGATTGAGGAAGCTATTGTCCCGGCCAAGAAGCCGCGCACTGCCAAGACCAAGACCGCCGAGCCCGCTCCTGCCGCTGTGAAAGCGCCCAAGACCGTAGCCGCCGCCAAAGCACCCAAGACCGTAGTCGCTGCAAAAGCGCCCAAGACGGCAGCCCCTGCCAAAACACCCAAGACCGTAGCCGCTGCCAAAGCGACCAAGACCAAGGTCGCCGCAAAAGCACCGGTAGCCGTAGAAGCTCCCAAGGCCAAGACGGCCCGCGCACCGCGCAAGAAGAAGGCAGAAGAGACTGCCGTTGACGTTGTGGTTGCGGCACCCGTGCTGGACCCGGAGCTTGAAGAGGAGATCACCGGCGACGAGATCGAGGTCGACGAAGAGCTTCTGGAAGAGATGATGGACGAAGACGACGCCGACGAAGACCAGGACGCCGATGACGACGAGATTGAAATCGAGGATGACGGCGACGACGAAGAGGGTGAGGCAGCGGACGAGAACGACGAGGAAGAGTTTGTTCCCGCCGACCGCCCCGAGGCCAAGCTGGAGCGTTTGCAGAAGATCCTTTCCCAGGCCGGCATTGCCAGCCGCCGCCATGCCGAGGAGTTGATTGAGGCAGGCCGTGTGCAGGTAAATGGCGAAGTGGTGAAGACCCTGGGCGTGAAGGCCGACATCAATCGCGATCACATCCGCGTGGACGGCAAGATGCTTGAGGGCATTGAGCCGCATCGCTACTTCATGCTGAACAAGCCGAAGGGCTTTGTGACCACGGTAAGCGACCCTGAAGGCCGCCCGACGGTGATGGAGTTCTTTGCCAAGACCAGCGAACGGCTTTACCCGGTGGGTCGCCTGGACTACATGAGCGAAGGCCTGCTGTTGGTGACCAACGATGGCGAACTGGCGAACCTTTTGACCAAGGCCGGCTCCGGTGTGGAGAAGACCTATCTGGTGAAGGTGAGCGGCCAGCCGACCAACGAGGAATTGGAGCAGTTGCGGACCGGCATCGCCATTGAGCGCGCCGAGCCCGGCTCCGACCGCGTTCAAACCTCTCCGGCGCGCGTTCGCCAGATGCGCGAGGGCGACAATCCGTGGTTTGAGGTGGTGCTGATTGAAGGCCGCAACCGCGAGCTGCGCAAGATGTTTACCGCCATTGGCCACTTTGTGGAGAAGATTCGCCGCGTAGCCTACGGCCCGCTGACGCTGGACGTGGAGCCGGGCAAGTTTCGGGAGCTGGACCCCTCAGAGGTTGAGGCTCTGCGGTTGACCGCTGCCGGCAAGCTGAAGCCCCGCCGCATCAAGTCCACCCGTTTGCTGCCCAAGGATGCGGGCCGCACGGTGGATCACGAAACCGAAAGGGGTCGTGGATCGAGGCCGACCTACAAGAGCTCTGGAGATCGTCCCTACCGCGCAGGCGGTGGTTCGAGCTTCCGCCCCTCTGGCGACAGGCCCAACCGCAGCTCCAGTGATCGTCCGCAGGGCCGGCCCAGCTATGGCGCGCGTCCCAGCTTTGATCGCAGCGGCGGCGGAGATCGTCCCCGCCCGAGCTTTGATCGCGGTGCCAGTGGTGACCGTCCCCGTCCCAGCTTTGATCGCAGTGGTGGTGACGACCGTCCGCGCCCCAGCTTCGATCGCGGTGGTGGTGGAGATCGTCCGCGTCCGTCGGGTGGCTCGTTTGGCGCCAAGCCCTACGGCGATCGTCCCCGTCCCAGCTTTGATCGCAGCGGTGGCGGAGATCGTCCGCGCCCAAACTTTGATCGCGGTGCCGGTGGGGATCGTCCGCGTCCGGCCGGTGGCTCGTTTGGCGCCAAGCCGTACGGCGACCGTCCTCGTCCCAGCTTTGATCGCAGCGGTGGCGGAGATCGTCCGCGCCCCAGCTTTGATCGTAGTGGTGGTGGAGATCGTTCTCGTCCGTCGGGTGGCTCATTTGGCGCCAAGCCGTACGGTGATCGTCCCCGTCCCAGCTTTGATCGCAGCGGTGGCGGAGATCGTCCGCGCCCGAGCTTTGATCGTGGTGGTGGTGGAGATCGTCCTCGTCCGTCGGGTGGCTCGTTTGGCGCCAAGCCGTACGGTGATCGTCCCCGTCCCAGCTTTGATCGCAGCGGCGGCGGAGATCGTCCTCGCCCGAACTTTGATCGCGGTGGCGGTGGTGACCGTCCGCGCCCGTCCGGTGGTTCGTTTGGTGCCAAGCCGTACGGTGATCGTCCCCGTCCCAGCTTTGATCGTGGTGCAGGCGGAGATCGTCCTCGCCCCAGCTTTGATCGTGGCGCAGGCGGAGATCGTCCCCGTGAGGGTGCCCGGCCTTCGTTCGGCGGTGGCCGTCCCAGCTCCGGCGGTCCTGGTGGGCCTCGCAAGCCTGGCTTTGGTTCACGTCCGGGTGGCGGCAGCTTCAAGCCGCGCACGGGTGGACGCCCCTCTGGTGGCGGCGGTCGCCCGAGTGGCGGAAAGCGCTACTAACCAACCCTCTGAACCGGCCTGGGTCCGCCCGCTTGAGCGGAGCGGATCTCCGGTAATTCAAATGCCCGATGCCACCCCTCCTCAGGGACGGCATCGGGCATTTTTTTATTTTTCACAGCTTTTGATCCACTTTGTGGGGCCAAATGGCGTAATATTCGCATCTCAAGGATATGCAGAGGTTCCGAGGACTATGAGCATCGAAAAGGCGACGTTTGGAGCGGGTTGTTTTTGGGGGGTGGAGGCGGCGTTTGTCGCGCTTCCCGGCGTGATGACGACTGCTGTAGGCTACGCGGGCGGACACCTGGACAATCCCACCTACAAGGATGTGTGCACCGGCAAGACCGGCCATGCAGAGGTTGTGGAGCTGAGCTTTGACGCAAAGGCGATCAGCTACGATCAGTTGCTGGAAGCCTTTTTTGCGCTGCATGATCCCACCACGCTGAACCGGCAGGGGCCGGATTGGGGCACGCAGTATCGCTCCGTGATTCTTTGCCACACGCCGCGCCAGGAGGCGGAGGCTCTGGCGAAGATTGAACAACTGACTGCCGAAGGCCACTACAAGCCGAAGAAGATCGTGACCAAAGTGGAGTTGGCAGGCAGGTTCTGGCGGGCGGAGGAGTATCACCAGAACTACATCGAGAAGAACGGGCACAGCTGCTACATCTAGGAGCAACTACGTTCGTTCCTCCATGGGGTCCTGAAGGTGACCGAAAAACAACTGCAGATCCTTCGACTCACCACCCCCAAACTCTGCCCCAAAGAACCAAGATAGCTCTTTGGGGACCCCAGAGAACGTTTGGGGCCCAGTTCGCAAGGATGACAGCTTTGCTCTGCTACGCACTTTAGAGCATTTCCTGAAAGACCTGAAATTCATAGGTGCCCCACCCATTTCCGCAAAGAACGCGGAAATGGATGGGGCACGGAAGTCTATGGCAAAAGGAGAACCGCTCTAGGACCCTAGCTCTCAGGAACCGCAGGGGGCTCGATGGCCGCAACCTCAGCAACCTCAGGCGGAGCGGTGGTGGGCTCGTCGATCCACAGGCAGCCGATCCACCAGATCAGCACAAGAATATAGACCACGCTGTTGGCGTTGTTGAGCTTGTCGCGTAGGCCGAGCATGTGGAAGTACTCCTCCTGGGAGTGCAGGACGGTGTGGGTGACGATGGTCTGCCATGTGGCGCTGATGGCCAACTGGCAAGCGCCAATGGTGCCCAGGCCGACCAGGAGAAGCTGGGTGTGGCTGCGCCAGCCCGCACCCAGGCGACGGCCGACAAAGGCCACCAGGATGGCAACCTGAATGGAGAGTGCGCCGGTGAGCATGTCGCAGCGCTGAGCCACCAGCTGCATGAGGCGGAGGTCGACCATGAGGCCGCCACCGGTGAGCATCTTCCAGCCGGGCCACGGGCCCCACAAGATGACCAAAGCTCCAGCCAGGACCACCACCACGGCGGCGCCAATGGCGCGGGACTTGACGCTGGCCTTCTTGAAGGCCTTGATGGCCAATTCCACCAACAAGCCGAGGTTTGCAAGCGCGACGATGACCGCCAGGCTAAGAAAGACCACGTTGCCGGCCACCGGCGACATGCGCTGAAAGAGCAGGCGGCTGGCAAGCCAGCGGAAGGTGGCCAGAATGGTGCAGAGGGCGAAGATGGGGAAGAGCTTGGCGCGATCCCGACCCAGCAGAACCACCAGCAGCACCAACTGCGCGGCAAAGGTGACCATCCAGATGATCTGGGCGGCATTGAAAGCAAAATTGAGAGGCATTGGATCCTTTTCCCGGCACAAACTTACGCACGGCCTTTCTCCAGTTTAATCGCCCTGGGGGTGGTAGAGGGGGTGCTGGCATAATGCTCCTATGCTTGTGCTTGCCTCCGCATCTCCCCGCCGCCGTGAACTGCTGACGCAGGCAGGCTACACCTTTGAGGTTGTTCCCGCGCACATTCCCGAGGATCTTGAGCCGGGCGAGGAGCCGGTGGCGTACGTGACGCGGCTGGCGCGGGAGAAGGCGGAGCACATCTATCGCCAGCTTGCGCCCACGTTGGGACCATCCCTGGTGGTGCTGGGAGCGGACACCACGGTGACGCTGGAGAACCACATTCTGGGCAAGCCCGAGGATGCGGGCGATGCGGCGCGCATGCTGCGCCTGCTTGCAGGCCGCGATCATCAGGTGATAACGGGCGTGGCCGTTGCTTCAGCCGCGGGAACCACGGCGCACGCTGAAGTTACACGGGTGTGGTTTGAGCCGCTGACCGAGGCGGAGATGGCCAGCTATATTGCCGGCGGCGAGCCCATGGACAAAGCCGGCGCCTATGCCATCCAGGGCCGTGCGGCGCGCTGGATTCCACGCATTGAGGGTTGCTACTTCAACGTGGTGGGACTGCCGATTGCGCGGGTGTCGGCCATGTTGCTTGCTGCCGGCATCCAGAGCGTCGAGTAGGTTACCGACACGGGCTGGGAACTTTCGCGAAGAGAAAGGTTCAACCCGTTTTCGGTGAGTCAGGTTGGTGCGCGTAACTCTTCCGTTTCATGAGCAGATATTCCAAAACATCCGCACCGTGGAGCGCGGTAGACTGTTGGCGTTTCCATTTCTAACTTACCGAGGTTGCCTACCATGCGGGCCAGAACTGTTGCCGTCCTCGCACTCCTCTCCGTCTTCCTTTTGCCCGCCATGCTGCGGGCACAGTTTATCCAGCCCACGCCTGAAGAGTTGAAGATGACCGAAGACCCGAAGGCTCCGGGGGCGGCGGCGGTGTATTTGAACATGAGCGAGGAAGACAACGATCCCCTGCACTACCAGGCCATTTATGCCCGCATCAAGGTGCTGACCGAAAAGGGCAAGGACCTGGCGATTGTGGATCTTCCTTATTTGAATCGCACCTACAAGATCACCGATATCAAGGGCCGGACCATCCACGCGGATGGCACCGTGATCCCTCTGGAAGGCAAGCCGGAGGATCTGCTCACCTCCAAGAACGGCGACAAGACGATCTCGCGCAAGGTCTTCACGCTGCCCAAGGTGGAGGTGGGCAGCATTCTCGAGTATCGCTACGAGATCCGCTACGACGATAATTCCTACTCTTCACCGGGGTGGGAGATTCAGCAGCCTTATTACGTTCACAAGGCGCATTACTCGTTTGTGCCGTTTGAGGCCTACCAGCCTGGGCTGAAGGGCCAGCAGAGCTCCAGCCGCTACCTAACCGACTCCAAGGGACGACCGGTCAACAGCCTGATCTGGTGGATGAAGCTGCCCAAGGACGTGACCGTAAAAACGGACGTGGGCGGCCACTACACGGTGGATGTGGAAGATATTCCAGCCATTCCCGATGAGCAGTGGATGCCGCCGATCCGGAGTTTTCTCGACAAAGTCTTTTTCTATTACATGCCGTCCTTTACCGCGCAGGAGTTCTGGTTGAGCTCCGCCAAGGATTGGGCCAAGGAAGACGATCATTTTGCGGAGGTCTCCAGTGGGCTGCGCGCGGCGGTGGGCCAGATTGTGAGCCCGGCGGACTCAGAGCTGGACAAGGCCCGCAAGCTCTATGCGGCGGTCCAGGCGCTGGACAACACCGACTACTCGCGCAAAAAGAGCGAGAGCGAGATGAAGGCTCTCAAGCTCAAGGAAGCCAAGCACGCGGAAGATGTGTGGAAGCAGAAGAGCGGCGACAGCGAAGACATGGCGCTGCTGTACTTGGCCATGGTGCGGGCGGCGGGCTTGAAGGCCTATGCGGTGAAGGTGGTGGCGCGCAACCGTGGCATCTTCGATCCCACCTATATGTCGCTTGGCCAGCTGGACGACACGCTGGTGGATCTGCGGATTGGCACGCAGCGGATGATGCTGGATCCGGGGGAGAAGATGTGCCCGTTCCAGACGGTGAACTGGCGCCACGCAGGGACGCGCGGACTGGCGGAGAACGATGACGGCCCCTCGATTCTGCTAACACCGGAGCTGAGCTACAAAGATACGATTGTGGACCGGATCGCAAACCTCACGGTGGATGCCCACGGCGTGGTGAGCGGAACCCTGCAGTACACGCTGACCGGACAGGCAGCCTTGCGCTGGCGCCAGACGGCTTTGCGCAACGACGTGGAGGAGCTGAAGAAGCGCTTTGACAGCGATCTGGAAACGGATGTTCCCAAGGGCATTGAAGCGCACGTGGACCACTTTCTGGCCATGGACAACCCGAATGTGAACCTGATTGCATTCATCAATGTGCAGGGCAAGCTGGGTACGGCCACCGCCAAGCGCCTGATGCTGCCGGGGCAGTTTTTTGAGGCGCGCGGCCTGCAACCCTTTGTGGAACAGGCCAAGCGGGAGCAGGCAGTGGATATGCGGTACGCCGAGCAGACGGCGGATACGGCGAACTACGCGCTGCCGGCGGGCTACACCGTGGAAGGCGCGCCGCAGGATACCACCATTCCCTGGACAGGCCACGCGGTGTACATCGTCAAAAGCGTAGGGCGGGAGGGGAAGTTGACCGTGGCTCGCCGCCTGGCGCGCGCCTTCAGCACGGCCAAGCCGGAGGAGTACCAGGATCTGCGCGGCTTCTACCAGAAGTTGGCGGCCGCCGATCAGCAGCAGATTGTGCTGGCCGCGCCCAAGCCGGCCGGGAACTAGTCCTCTGCAAGCCTGGACTTTCACCTTTGCATCTGGGCGCCTCAGGTCTCAAAATCGAGACCTGGGGCACCCAGACCCTGTTGTACTTTAGAGAGGCCGGACCACGAATGCATCGCACCGCCGCATCGCTGATTGCTGTTTTCGCCGTCGCTGTTGTGTTCACTCCGTTCGCCGCTGAGGCCAAGGAGAAGAAAATGCCTGCGCCGGACTGGGCGGTGACGGCCGCCAAGACGCCTACGCCGGCCACCGTGGGGGATGCACCGGCCGTGGTGCTGTTTGATGAGTACACCATCACCGTGGACGCGCAGAACCACGCCGTCGAGCATAGGCGGGAGGCGGTGCGCATCCTAAAGCCCCAAGGCCGCGGGTACTCTCACTGCGGGCTCGTCTATGACGTGGGTGAGAAGGTGACCGTCTTCCACGTATGGACCCTTGCTGCCGATGGGAAGCAGTTCCAGGCCATGGACGAGGACTTTACCGAGCGTGGCGACGATGGCGACGAGGAAATGCAGTTTTCCCACCACTTGCGCGTCGTCAAGCCTCCTGCCAGCGATCCGGGAGCAGTGGTGGCCTGCGAGACCGAGCAGCGGCTGGCCAACTATATGAGCTTTGAAACCTGGGGAATTCAAAACTCCATTCCTGTAGTCCACGAAGCGCTTGATCTGATCCTGCCGCCCGGAGGCCATTACGCCGAGTCGTGGCGCAAGTACACGCCCGTCAAGCCCGTAGAGGTGGAGAGCAACCATCTGCGCTGGTCCATTGAGAACATGCCGCGGCTGGACCTGGAGAATCTGCATGCGGCACCAAGTTGGCAGGCACTGGCGGCGCGCATGGACCTGTTCTGGGGCGATGCCGCCGTCAAGGGCAAAGAGCTGCAATGGCGCATGCTGGGCCAATGGGGCGGCAAGCTGCAGGAGCATCGCACCGATCCTACGCCGGAGATTACGGCCAAGGTTCAGGAGCTGGTGGCTGGCGCGCCCGATCTTTACACCAAACTGAGCCGTATCACCAGCTACATCCAGAAGAACGTGCGCTACTTCATCGTGACGCGGGGCATCGGCGGACTGCAATCGCACTACGCGGGCGACATCTACCGCCACCACTACGGCGACTGCAAAGACAAAACTGCGTTGTTGATCTCCATGCTGCAGGTGATCGGCATAAAGGGTTCCTACCTTGCGGTGGACTCGGAGCGCGGTGTGATTGATCCAGAGGCACCCTCGCTGGTGGGCGATCACATGATTACGGCCATTGAGTTGCCTGCGGGAACCAACGATCCGCGTCTGGCCGCGCGCGTCAAAACGCCGGAAGGCAAGGAGCTGCTGATCTTTGACCCTACGGACGAAGTAACCCCGGTGGGGTTGATCCGGTCGGCCTTGCAGGGCGGCTGGGGCAACATCTACGACGGCGAGCAGAGCCGCGTGCTGCAGATGCCGGTGCTGAAGCCGGAGACCGCCGGGCTGGAGCGCAAAGGCAACTTTACGCTGGCCAGCGATGGCACCCTGAGCGGCGAGGTGAAAGAGAGCTTCACGGGCGACGAAGCTACCTATGAACGCGCGGCGCTGAAGGAGAGCGCGCCCAAAGACCTGCGCCGCCAGATGGAGAGCAGCCTGGGTGCGCACCTGCCGGGACTGGTGCTGAAGGAGTTCAACTTTGAGCAGGCCGCCGACCTGGACAAGCCGGTGGGGCTGAATCTGCACTTCAGCGTGCCCACCTACGCACATCCTGCCGGGCCGCTGCTGCTGGTTCGTATGCGGGTGCTGGGCAGCGACACGCGCACGGTGCCGGACGTGATGGAGGGCAAGGTGCGCAAGGTTCCCATCGAGCTTGGCCACCCCGGCCGATGGCACAACAGCTGCGACATTGCGCTGCCGGAGGGCTTCAAGGTGGACGAGATGCCAGACCCGGTGAAGCTGGACGTGGGCTTTGCCAGCTACTCCTCCGCAGTGACCGTCGAGGGCAAGACGCTGCACTACGAGAGCGACTATGTGCAACGCGATGTGGAGGTTCCCGCGGCCAAGGCGGCGGAGTTCCAGCGATTGCAGGAGGCCATTCTCTCCGGCGAAGACGGCACCGCGGTTCTGAAGAGACAATAGCCGGCAGCCGGGCCTCCCAACCTTTTCGCGATAGTGCGTGCGAAAAAGATGGGGCATGGTGCTTCCACTTTTGGGCTGGATCAACAGGCCGGAGATCGTCCAAGGTCTCCGGCTAAGGTTTTCTCAGGGCAGGCTAAAGAATGCTGCACGAATTGTGCAATTGTTGGCCTATACTTCCATGAGGAAGCGAAGAAGCGTTTGACGGTCTTCCTCTACGCCATGGCTCAAGTCTCCCGCAAACACGCGCTCGCTGTTCCGGCTATTCCGGACCGCCTATATTTCAAGATTGGCGATGTGGCGAAGCTGTGCGGCATTGAGACGTATGTTCTGCGCTTCTGGGAGACGCAGTTTCCGCAGTTGAAGCCGAACAAGAGCGGAACCGGGCAGCGGCTGTATCGCCGCCGGGATGTGGAGCTGGCGCTGGAGATCAAGCGACTGGTCCACGTGGAGGGCTTTACACTGGCCGGCGCACGGCAGACGCTGGATCAGGGCGGCCATCGCCGCGACTCGGAGCCGGTGCTGGTGGCTACGGTCAAGGCGGTGGAGGCACGTGCCGCAACGCTCCAGACCACGCCCGACTCGGTCGTGGCAGCAGTGGGTCGGGTTCGTGCCGAGCTGCGGGAGCTCTCCGCATTGCTGGCCAATCCGGTTACCAAGCCTCTGCGCCGTCGCGCCAAGGTAACTACTTTGCCAGCCTCCGGATCACTGTTTCCCTGTTAGGTAATCTACCCCTATCTCTGGCGCGAGTTTCCAGCTTGCGCCCCGTAAAATTCAAGGATATGACTCCAGAATTCGTGCTATTTTGAATCAAACAATTTAATAGACTCGATCCTGCGGCGTTTCCGCCGCGGGATGAATTTTTTCAGGGGCAAACTAGATTCCTATCGGGAGATATTTCTACGATGAACTGTCTGTGTTGTGGCTCCAACAAATTTAGAATCTCCTTGCTTAAACCAGGCGACTTTTTTTGGCTTCTGGCGCTGAAGCGGCCTGTTCGTTGCCGTATCTGCTCGCAACGCCAATATGTCGGCCTGGCGCAGGCCCTGTTCATCAGACATGCAGACAAAATCCGTCACCAGGGGCGTAAGCTCCACTCAGAGTAGCAACAGGGCGTTTTTCTTTCACCCCAGCGAGCCAAGATCGCTCGTTGAGGACTCCGCTTGTGGAAATTGCCACGCCGCAGCCAGCTTTCTGTTATTTGGCTATTCACTCGACGCCACCCAATGCGAGCGGTCGCTGTTTCACCAAGATCGGAACGAACCTGGTGCCAGCTGAGCGGCTGGTTGCGGCAATCGATGGAGCAGCCTGCCCAGTGATGCCGAGGTTTGGCTGTTGAAGCGGAAGGTTATCTGGTTGAGATAATCGTCCCGATGCTCGGCAGACACTGCGCTTTGATGGGTCTCCATCAACCATGTTTCAGCAGGAGCGAAGGGTCGCCAGTTACCCATGAGCTAGCGCTGGACGCTGGAAGACGCTAACGAGCGACTTCCAGCGACAGAGGCCTACGCCCGGTTTGGCGGCCGGCGCAGAGGCATCGCGCACAGCCGCTCTATCCGGGTCTGTTTCCTTCGGCCCCGAGCCGGACCCAGCGAAATTTGGCTGCCAAGGTCTGAGGCGTAAATTAGTAATTAAATTGGCGTCCTCGACGGGATTCCAACCCCTGTTATCGCCGTGCAAAAGCGTCCGCAGGCCGCACATTCTACAGCACCATTGCGTGCGTCGTGACGCAGCGCAGCGACTCTAACAACAGCTTTTCTGGTCCCAGAAAAGCTGCTCCATTTGCGCGGAAAGGCCCTTGTTGATCTTCTCTTCTTGTCAAGAATGCGGAGGTTTTCAGCCCCGAGCGGAGTGATTTTGTCCCCTTTCTTCACTTGTTGATGGGCGTCCTCCAAAACTACCGTTCGTGGCTGAAATCACCTGCCCCTTGACGTCCGCCACTGTGCAAGGGATGGCGGCCGTGCCGGTGGGAGCAAGTTCTGTTGAAAGTCGCGCTTGGAGGCATTGCGTTCAATTTGCAACCACAGCTTCTCATCAGGAGATGGAGGTTGCAGCCGTGCAGGCCAGTGCAAAGCGGCTGGTTAGCCCATCGAGCATCATGGTGACGATCGTGGCGGACATGCCGAGGCCTTTCACGCCGAGCGGCGCACCGGTTTGCGAGTCATATCGCTCAGAGATGCCAACCTTTAGCGCATTGGAGACCGTTTGGTCCGCGATTCGCGCTGCTTCGGAACGAAAACCGTAGGCGGCGAGTCCTTTTGCAACCTGATAATTGGGTGCTGGCCAAACGTCACCACGCCAGAATTCCGACGACACAAAACTTGGATTAGTGCTGGCCACCGTGGGAACAGACAGTGGTGTTGACCACGCGGGTCCGGCCAGCATCGAGGCCATTGCACCAGCTTGCGCGGCGGTTGGCACGTTCGCCATCAGCGGCATGAAGCCGCCGATGGTTGGGGTATTGACCTGCCTGAGCGAATCGCGATGGATGGCCAGAAAGCAGCCCTGTTGCCGCGACCACATGTGGGAGCGCATGGCACTTGCGCCCCTCGCATATCGAACTCTGCGACGCACTGCCATTGCGTGGTCGCCAACTACGACAGCCATTCGCGCGAGCGCGAGTTCCGAGAGCAGAAGATAGGCCGTGTTCGCGGGAATGAGTAGGTCACCGTACCAGGCGCCGTTCTCCAGACCAGCGGAACGAGCGGGATGTGATGTCATCTTCAGGTCGTCGAGATCAACCTCGTGATCGTAGGTCTCATAGCGGGCGTGTTGGGGGTCCCCACTGTATGTACCCACGCCAATCAATCCGCATGCCGTCACATCGCGCTCGCGCCAGTACCATTCGTGGAAGTCTTCCAGAGGCTGCAGACCCGCGTACAAGAGTTCCTTGTCTCGGTTACGAAGATAGACCCGCTCCATGCCCCAAGCGAGCAGCGGAGCCTGGGAATACGCGGGAAACGTCTCCCATAGCTTGCCCGGGCGCACCGCGGGGGCGTCGTAGGGCGCCATGAAATTAGCGATCATCCCATGCATGAAAGCCGGCTTGACCTTGTTCCAACGCTGCTGAAAATCCCAGTAGTTTTGAAAGACTCCTCGGATCCTGGCCTGTTGTCCAGGAAGGATCGAGAGCAAATCCAGGACAAACATTGTGTCCCAGAGCCATTGTGCGTTGTAGCCGCCACCCGGAACTACCCAGCTATGCAGGAGCGGCGGATCGGGGGGACGAATCTTGCCGAGCACGCACGTGGAATACGCCTCCGTGAGGAGCTGCCAGATGGCCGGATCGTTGCCGCGGAAGAGCGGTTTGAGCATCAAAGCAAGCTGATCGCGGTTCAGGGTTGGCTCGGTGGCGGAGTGTGCCTGCCCGAGAATCCGCAAGGCACCCTGCGGCGCGGATGCTGTAATGATGGCCCCCGCAACACCGCGGAGGAACTTGCGGCGCTTGACATTCGGGAGGTTGAGGATCTGCTTCATCTGCGTTCCTCCAATTGGTTTCCTGCTATTCGGGAGACAGTTCAAAGTGATGCGGCATGGGTTGGGCCAACTTGCGCTGTTCGGCCGCCAGCGTTTCGTCCTTGGCTTCTATCGCCTTGGTTGCTTCAACTGCGTTGGCAACCGTTGGATCTTCCACCGTCAGAAGAAAGCGTACCTCGTCCAGCCTGGTGCGCTTGGCTTCGATTGCATCCACGCCCTTGGACTGACCCTCCATGGGGGTTGTGTAGAGTGCAAGATTCACTCCAGCAGCAAGCTGTTCGCGCGAGAAGGAAGCTATCTTGCGTCCGTCAATTTGAAGTGTGTAACGCGCGGCCGGCAGTCCGCTGACGGAAAGCGACTGCTGGTCCATCGCCGCCAACTCGGAGATGCTCAGAACCAACTGAATCATCACATCATCCAATTGCAATGGAAGAGGCAAGGAGCCGTCAGTCTGGGTCCACTGAAGTTTGCCGTCCACTCCAGTGAGGTTTTCGATCCGGGCATTCTCGACTGCGGAAGTCTTCAGCGCTGGAGCATCGATCCTCACGCTGCTGACCACCGGCGACAGGCCCCAGGAGTGGGCAAGAGCCGCGGCCATCGCCCATTGCGACGCCTCTCCCGGATGAATGCGGTCGGGAATGAGCAGCGCTGCCAAAGAAGTGCTCTTGTCTGTACCTGCATTCAGCAGCCGAGTCTCTATCTCATTGAAGTCGCTAAAGCCGAGATGGACCGAGGCCGCGAAACTCTTGACAAAGGCACTATGACGGCTCACGACCTGGTTGTAGTTTGCAAACTCCGTACCGTGGGTGACTTCGTCGTACGGCGTGGGCGAGATAAGGGTAACTCGCGCCGAAGGCGCTCCCTCGTGTAGCGCACCCAGAAGCTTTCGATATCCCGCTTGATAAACATCTAAATACTTGGGATTGAACTTCATGTAATAGCCATCATTCATGCCCAACATAACGGTGATGACGGTTGGCTGATGGAGAAATGTATCGCGCTTCAGGCGCGTTGGCATGTCGCCTGTATATCCGCCATACACGGTGTCCCCTGAAACGCCCGCATTCCAGAACGTCACATGCATCTGGGGAAAACGGGTCAGGACGAACTCCTCCACGAAACGGGTATAGAGCCGTTGGGCCGTGATGCTGTCTCCGTAAAAGACCACGCGATCACCTTCACGTAGCACAGGCTGCTGGCAATAGCTCTGTTGACACGTCACCGCCAGCAGCACCAGCGCTAGAATCCACATTGCTCGTCTCATGGCTAAACTCCAAAATGTGCGAACCATCAAAGACCCGGATCTGGACACGCAGGCATTTGCTGCGCGCCCGCCGGAGCGCCCAAATGGCTCTGTACCTGCAGCCACACATCCGCCGGGGACACAGGGACTTCCCAACTTGCAGCCACTTGGCCGGAAGGGGAGACAAGAAGCAGCGGCGATGCGGCGAGGCCGTTGCTTTTGCGCAATCCGGATGCGTTCGACGCATCGATCTCCAGAATCGAATCAAAGTTCCAATCCGTACGCCAGCGCTGGATCTCCTCCGGGCTCATTGCCGTTGCAGGCACGATAATGCTGCGAAGACCAAGGCTGGAAAACTGACGCATCATGCTTTCGATCAAAACTAACTCGCTTCGCGACTCACCCGCTGCGGGATCACCCTGGGCAGCAAGTACCGCGCCCAGAACCCAGCGGCCTAGGGGAGTATGCAGATTGGCCGACACGGAGTTTAGCGAAGGCAGGGCCTGCTCTGCCGTCTTCTTGAGCAATTGCGTCAGGCATCCGCATTGATCGTACGGCTTGACGGCGGCAGCATCTGATTCTGTTGAGGACCCATGATTCGCCGCAGATGACGCATGGTCTTCGCCGTTCGTCGCCTCGAAAGGCAAAGACGACAGAGGGATGCGCTTCGGCACGCAATAGTGGTTGCCGGAAAACACAATCCTGGAACTCAACGAGACGGACGATCCAGACACGGCGATTACGGTGTTATGAGCAAAACGGTTGGGAAGATTGCCTGTGTACTCCGCTCTTGATTGAAAGGCGGCAACCTGAACCGGTGGGTCCCACACAACAGTATTGTCCACTATCTCCACGCCGTCGAGCTTGCCTCCGTTCCAGGTGTAGAGAAAGATGGCTCCCTGCCTCTTGGACAAGCGGGGACTGCGGCCATTGTGGATGCAGGTATTTTGCTGGATTTCGCTGTGAATCGAATTTCCGCTGACCCCTTCGGCTCCAAAGACCGAGATGCAATAGCCCTGCGAGTCATGGCCGAAGTTATGCCGCAGCAAATTGTTCTCATCTCCATAGTCGATATCGAAAACGCCGCCATCCACGCCCGGAGAATCGGTGAAGTAGCCTTCGTTGTATTCCACGCGGCAGTCCCGGCACATCCACTCCCAGATGGCGTTGGGCGTCCCAATAGTCTCTTTTTCCTGCATCCCCGTGTACCAGGCAACGTTGTGCTCCAGCACGCCGTGCGCGACCCTAGCCAGGAGAATGCCATCCCCCGCTACATCGTGAACCATGGAGTTACGAATCTCGATATGATCGCCGCGCTCCTTCTCGTTGGTCGAGTCAAAGCCTGAACCGTTCACAATGATGCCTGCCCACTCCGACGTGTCATAAGCCGTCACGCCATCCAAAATCACGTCGTCGAAACGGCTTGTAGCTTTGTCGTCCGGAGCGATCACCACCAGTCCGGAGTCCTTGGTGGTTGGTGTGCCGGACACATCGTGCACCACCACGTTTGTGATTCTGAAGTGACGCATGACAGGTAGGACGCCGCCAATATGGATGCCGTAGGGAGAGCCGCCCAACACTTCCAGGTTTTCAATCTCCCAGTATTGTTGGTCGCTCAGCCGCAGCCCCGCGGACTTTGTCCCGCCCGCTACGATGGGCAAAGCGCCTTGCCCGTAGGCTCCCAAACGAATCGGCGCTTTTGCGGTACCTGAGCCCTTGGGCCACAGCATGTCATCGCAACGGCTGCCGCGCCTCAGAAGAAGACTATCTCCAGGTTGAAAGATATAGGAGTCCGCCTTGGCCACGGTGCGCCAAGCAGTCTGCGGCGTCAGTGAGTCCGCCGCGTCGCTGCCGGCGTTGCAGTCCAAATAGTGATTCTGCTGGGAGAATGCAAGAGATCCGGCAGCTAAAGCACAAAACAGAAACAGTGAAAAGCTCACTCTCATGAAGGTGTTTCCTTGGGGGCCGATCCGGCACCGTGTTCAGGGTGTGAGCGGAAATGTAGGTCCGCCCGGATTGCCACCGCAGTCAGGGTTTGCACTGCGGCAGCAATCCTGGGACCAGCATACAAGAGGCTTGTTTGGACCCCGTTGTACTCCGCCTTGCCTCAGAACGTGAAGCGGCCTGCGAACTGCATCATGCGTGGGGAGTAACCGCCTGTAATCTGCCCAAAGCGCTTACCGGCGGCCATATCGCTGATGGGGTTGTCGTAATGAGCCGTGTTCAGCAAATTGAAGGTCTCCATGCGCAACTGAAACTTCATCTGCCGAGGAAGTGTAAAGACCTTGAAGAGCGAAAGGTCTTCATTTGTATAACCGGGTCCAAAGAGCAGGTTACGACCGGAATTCCCTATAATGAGAGTTTTGCCAGCGCCCGTAGACGTAGCCTGGCCGGTCGGAATGACGAAGGCCTTGGTGTTGAACCACGCGCTAATTGAAGGATGCGCGACGGATGGACTGCCTACTAGATTGGGCCGCAATCCAGGATAGTTAGGATTGCTGCCACTGCTGACAATGTTGAACGGCTTGCCGGTTTGCAGCGTGGTAATGCTGTTCAGCTGCCAGCCACCGATGAGGGATTGCGCCAGGCCGTTGGCGTGGGACAAGAAACGCTTCCCGCGGCCGAAGGGCAGTTCCATGACTTGACTGGCGGAAAAGTGATGGCGCAAGTCGGTGTCCGCATTGGCATATTCCGCGGCAAGGTTGAACGGATTTTGCGGATAGTTGCCGCCCTTGCCCAAGTCGAACGGAGCGGGTCCGTTATCGCGTCCATGCGCATAGGTGTAGGAAGCCAGGAGGCTATAACCCTGGCTGAAGCGGCGATTGAACTTTGCCTGGAGCGAATCGTAGTTGCTCAGGCCAGACGGCAGCAGCGTTTGGACTTTGCCAATACCTGATGAAAGGTGGTTGTTCACGTTGTAATTGCCCACTGAATCGGACAGATTGCGCGTGTTCGCACCCACATATCCAAGTTCAACTGAAGTGGAATTGCCCAACTGTTTTTCAATGGTCAGATTGTAGTTCCGTGAGTAGGCGGTGGGGAAGTTCTTGGGCTCCGAATAAACCGTCTGGGTATTTCCGCCCGCCACTTTGGTCAGGTCAATCGTCGCTACGCCGCTGGCTACCGGTATCGATGTGGAGCGGGCCACGCCCGCATCCAGGTTATAGGGGAGCACAAAGCAATAGCAGCCTGAGTCAAAGTAATTCACGAACTGCTGCTGCGTAAAGTACGGATAATTCTTGGTCAGAACGTCTTCACGAGCATCGTTCTCCGGTGAATAGAAGACGCCAAATCCGCCGCGAACCACCCAGGTTGGTATAACTTGATAGCTGAATCCCAGGCGCGGCATGAAATCGGTTTTGTTGGAGTTGACCAGCGATTGCGGATTCGATCCCCGGCCGGCGATGTCAATCAAGAGCGTACTGATATCGAAGTTGGCCTGGGAGTTGCTTGCCTCCACATACGGCTGCTGGTATTCGTAACGCACGCCGTAGGTCAGGTTGAGTTTCGGCGTAATCTGCCAGTAGTCCTGCGCATAGATTGTGTGTTCGTTGGCCCTTGTACTGGCGTGGGTCAGTTGCAATCCCTGGTCGGTGACGTAGGGCAATCCGAGCAACAAGTCGGCGATTTCGCTGCCGCCGTTGTAGTAGTAGGAGCTGCCGTCGTAAAACGAATAAGTCGGGTCGCTGGTCTGCGCAGCCCCCGCGCCGCCATAGTACTGGTAGGGCGTGGGGAACAGCGAGAAGTTGGGATGTGAGTTCAGACGCCGGTATTCGTAGCCGAATTTCGCGTTGTGCTTGCTGTGAGTCCAGGAAAGCGCGTCTACCAGGCTGACATTTTTGTCCCGAAAGTTCAGCGGCTTGTAAGTGGATCCACCGACCGTGGGTCCGCTCTGAAACTGAATCTGGGGAAGATTTCTCGTGGAGGGAAAACCTGGAATCACCACGTTCTTGATGCCCCACTGGGTGGCCAGATCGGAGCCCGCGAGGGGGCTGTTCTGCGATACGGTGGAGATAAGGTAGCTGGCGCCCGCTTCGTTGAGGAGAGAGGCGGTGAACACATGGTCGTACTTCAAAGAGACCACATTGTTCTCATAGCTTGTCAGGTCGCCGCTGTCGCCGCTGCCGCCCCCGGCAACCTTGATGTGTCCCGCGTAAGGATCGGCCGTGGTCGAGTCCCCTTGCTCGGCGTCGTAGGTCAGATAGATGCGGTTCTTCTGCGAGAACGTGTAATCCGTGCGCAGATTCGCGACATTGTTATTGACCGTGTAGGCCTGCTGCACCGCGAAGTTCGTGAAGAAGCTGGTGTTTTGTGGCGTGGGGAACAGGTTGAGCAGGATTTGCTTTCCGGCCGGACTAACCCTTGCAGCCGGAATGACGTTTCCGGCAAACTGCTGAGAATAGTAATTATTGTTTAAGAAGACTGGGTCGAAGATAGGAACCTGGTTGCCGGAATAAGGGTCGGTCAATTTTGATAAGTCGGCATTGCCGGCGGCGTCGAAACTAATCTGGTTGACCGGAGGGGTGCTTCCCAGGTACGAGGTGGAGTTTTGCAGCCTGTTGCCTTCGTAGGCGAGAAAGATAAATGCCTTGTCCTTCTTGATGGGACCGCCGATGGTAGCGCCATAGATCTTTTGCTGAAGGGTTGGTGAAGCGCCAGCCGCGGAGAAGGGATTATTCGCGGCGGTAGCGGTGGGGCGATAGAAGAAATAGCCGCTGCCGTGATATTCGTTGGAGCCGGACTTGGTTTGCAGCAGGACCGCGCCACCGGAGGCTCGACCAAACTCCGGCGCATAGGTGGAGTTAACCATCTTGAACTCTTGCAGAGCGTCGAGACTGGGAATCATGTTGGTATCGTTGTTGCGGTTGCCTGTAACTTCGACGCCGTTCACCTGTACGGAGTTTGAAAACTCCCGCTGGCCATCGACGGAGAGATTGAGATTGTTTCCCCCGCCGCCGTTTCCTACGCCGGGCACCAGCAGCATGAGTCCGTTCAGGCCGCGGCCATTGGCCGGAAGGTCTTCGAGTTCGCGCGTCCCAATCACCTGGCCGGTATCGGCGCCTTCAAGTTGCAGGACCGGTGCGGAACCGGTTACGACCACATCCGCAGTCACTGCGCCCACCTTCATGGGAATGCTGAAGCGGGCCCTCTGATCGATGTTGAGTTCAAACACAGGGATGGAGGCGGTAGCAAAGCCGGGCGCTTCCACGGAGATGGTATAGCGGTGCGGCGGCATGGCCATCTCCACGAACTCGCCTTCAGCACTCGTTGTCGCGGTGGTGAGGATGCCCGTATCCACATCGCGGATGGTGACGTGTGCTGCTGGAACGACACTGCCGGCCGGGTCAACGACGTGGCCAGAAATGGAACCTGTTGTAGCCTGCGCCCAGGCCTGTAGCCCTCCAGCCATTAGCACCACTGGAAGTAAAACCATGCTCAGCTTGCTGATCGTCATCGCACACTCCATGTCGTACGCATCGGGGAGCGGACTTGAGCGCAAGACTACTGAGCCCGTAGCGATGTCGGCTATCTGGGTAATCGTTTACCCTACTGCCGCATCGTCAACGGGACGAGCACCTCAGCGCCGGGTCCCCTTCACCTCTTGATGTGTCTGTATGCGTATTCCAGTGAAGTGGGCAGCGGATTCCGGTGATGTGGGCAGGCGTCGGAG
>CAZYDF010000032.1:0-39325 GCA_964645855.1 uncultured Occallatibacter sp. | reverse complement strand
CTGCGCGGAAGTCCCTATGCTGGTTCACGCTGGTTTCAAATGCGATTGCCCTGCCAGTATCGCGCCTCCAAGTTGGAGATTCCTGGCTGGCGGCATATTATGAGGGTGCCCAACCGAACTCCACATGGCCCTTTCTGTCCAGGTGAACCCTATGGAAGCGCACGACGCACCGTCCAAGTCGTCCCATCCCACCCCGCTACGGATCTTCTACGCCGTTGGTCCAGGCGATGCTGCCGCTTACTTCCGCAGCCGCCGCGACGGCGTGGCTCCCGCTTTTCACACCGCCATCGCCTTCAGCGACCAGTTCTTCCAGACTTTTGAAAAGGAAGGCCATCAGCTCTACGTCATCTCCTGGTGTTCGCGCGCTGAAACCCTAACCCTCGGGCCTCATGCTATCGAGAACCTGCCTCGCCATCCCAGCTACTTCCGCGGAGGCCTGCAGCATCATCTGGGGGTTGTGCGGTACGGCTTCAGCATCCTGCGCCGGGCGCTCCGCTTCCGTGCCCAGGTGGTCCTCATCGACTCCGGCACCACCCACTGGATTGTTCTGGCGCTCTTTGCCATCTTCCGGATCCCGGTCATCGCCGTCATGTTCAACGCCCTGTGGGCAGCGGATTATCGGCCCAAGCGTGGTGTTCACAGGCTCATCAGCATCACGGATGGCTGGTTCTTTCGCTATTTTGCCGCTGCCACCCTTCCCATGTCGCCGGAGATTGAGCGCCAGATTGTTGCCGTGGCAGGCCATCCCAAGGGACCGCAGTTCCAGTTCGCTCCTCTCTATCGCAAGGAATTCTTCGACCGCATTCCGGCTCCCCCTCCGCAACCCCAGCAGCCCTTTAACGTGCTGTATCTGGGGCGCGTCGAGCGCTACAAGGGCGTTTTTGACATGCTCACCATGGCCGAGACCCTCGACAAAGAGTCCCCCGGAGGCTACAGCTGGAAGATTGTGGGCGCTGGCGGCGACTTTGAAGACCTGAAGGCTGACGTTCTCCGCCGCAACTTGAGCCACCTGGTCTCTGTTGAGCCCAACATGGTAAATGAGGATGTAGCCGTGGCCACTCTGGGTTGGGCGCACGTGAACATTGTCCCCACCCGTCACGAGTTCAAGGAGGGGTTGGCGATGACCGCCGTGGAAGGCGTGCTGGCCGGTCGACCCGTGGTGCTGACCGCCGTGGTTCCCGCGTGGGAGGTTCTGCCCGGCGCCATCGTCAAGGTGGATACGGACGATGTCGTGGGCCTGACCGACGCAATTCGCGAGTTGGCCCACAATCAAGGGCTCTACAACCAGCTCAGCGCCGCTACGACTGCCCTGCAGCCTACTTACTACGATCCAGACGAGGGATTGGCCGGCTCCCTGCTCCGCGCCATGAAGGCCATCGGAAGGGCGTAGTGGTGTGTCGCATGCAGTTGGTCGTTTATGTTTTGTATCAGTACCCCACCGGCTTTTGCCGACCCCGATGGATGAAACGTTCTATGTCCCGCCCCCGGAGGCATGAAGCTCAATATCTCCTGCCTTCGGAGTCGCGCCCCAGCGGGGCGCAGTGCAAATAGCCAAGGCAAGCCGTAGGCGCAGCCCTGGGTTTGGTCTAAAATGTAGCTCGCGCCCTGTAGGGGCGCGGCGAACGGTCAAACGGGCATTCCAGTTTTTTCGGGGTACGACTTCAGTCGTGCTACAAACTGCGTAGAGTCAGCGCGGGCTTCACAGGCTGCGGGAAAACTTCATTTCTCTCGGATTGTGAGTTCCTATTCCCTTTGGGGCTAAAGCCCCGTGTTGAAAGAATGTAACTTAACGTACGAGCTAAAGCTCGTACCCTTCAAAAAAGCCCTGAACCCCGAGTTTTCCCGCAGCCTGTTCAGCCCCTGAGGGAAGTTTCGCATTCGGTCCAGCTCTGAACTGGCCTTTTTCCGCCGCCCGTTCAGCCCCTGAGGGAAGGTCCCCGGCGCTTGGATTTCAAATCCGCGTCGCGTCAAAAAGACTCTATGTGCGGCGGAAACCACTCGGCAGCTATACATTTCTCCATCTGCCGACGGGGTAGATGAAAGGACCAGAACAATGAGCTTGGGCAAACGGCAGCATCTGGCCTGGCAACTGCGTACCCGCACCCTGAACTTGGGCCGGCGCACGCTGGTGATGGCCGTGGTCAACATCACCCCCGACTCGTTCAGCGATGGCGGCTCCTTCCTGGCTGTGGAGGCCGCAGTAGCGCGCGCGCTGCAAGCCCTGGACGAGGGAGCCGACCTTCTGGATCTGGGAGCGGAGAGCACCCGGCCCGGCTCCCGCGCAGGTGGTGCCGTGGGCACTCCAGACGCACCAGCCGTTAGCGCCACCGAAGAGCAGGCGCGCCTGCTGCCGGTGGTGGAGGCCATCCTGCGCGCACGGCCCGGAACCATAATCTCCGTGGATACCTACAAGGCGGAAACTGCCCGCGCCGCCATTGCCGCAGGCGCTGAGATTGTGAACGATGCGAGCGGTTTTGCATGGGACCAGCGCATGGCCGGAGTCTGTGCCGAGTACGGCGCGGGCACGATTCTGAGCCACACGCGCGGAAGGCCGGAAGAGTGGGTCATCCAGCCAAGGCTCCATGCCGACGCGCTGATGGCGGAGGTACGAGCTGGGTTGGAGGCGTCGTTGGCTTCCGCGCAGGCTGCGGGAATCCCCACTGAAGCTATAGTCCTTGATCCCGGCTACGGCTTCGGCAAACGCTTCGAGGAGAATTTTGCCCTGCTGGGCAGGCAAGCGGAGCTGCTGGATCTGGGCCGTCCGTTGCTGGCCGGGCTGAGCCGCAAGTCATTCCTGGGTAGGGCGCTAGCGCCTTTGCATGGCGGTGCGGACGCTCCCGCGCAGGAACGTGAGATGGCCAGCCTGGCTGCGCTCACTGCGGCCATTCTCCACGGCGCTTCGCTGGTGCGCGTGCATTCCGTGCGGCCTGCGGTGGAGGCGGCGCACATTGCAGACGCTATTGTGAACGCCGCAAGCTAACATCCGGTTGGGAAAGTGTTGTTTTGAGAGGGCACGTCCTGTGCCGTCCGAAAATGTACCCTTGACGTGATTTCTACCCAGACCACGCGAAGCGGACTGCCGCACCGCAGGTGCCCGCTACCGTAGGTGCCCGCTCTAGAATTGATGCAGGTTGTCCGCGGAACTGAGCGCGGATGCCTCAGAGTGTGCTGCGATGACGAAGTTTGCCTACGGAAAAGAGGGAGTCGAGGTTCAGATTCCCGATGGATTCAACTGCCAGGTCATCCATGGCCGTTCGGCGGGCGCCATTGACGACGTTGCCGCTGCTCTTGAAGCCGCACTGGACGCGCCCATCGGCTCTGCTCCGCTGGTGGAACTGGCTCGCGGCAAACGCACCGCCGCCATCTCCGTGTGCGACATTACCCGCCCTGCGCCGAACTCCATCACCCTGCCTCCGTTGCTCAAGCGCCTGCACCAGGGCGGCATTCCAGTGGAGGGCATCACCATCCTCATCGCCACCGGGCTGCATCGCGCCGCAACCGTGGACGAGGTGGTCAAGATTGTAGGCCCGGAGATTGCCCGCACTTATCGCGTGGAGAGCCACGACGCCAAGGACTTTGCCGCCCATCGTGCGCTGGGCTCCACTAGCCGCGGCACTCCGGTCTACATTGACGAACGCTTCATGGCGGCCGATCTCCACATCACCCTGGGCTTTGTGGAGCAGCATCTGATGCTGGGCTTCAGCGGCGGTCGCAAGCTGATTGCGCCGGGACAGGCCGCGCAAGAGACCATCAAGCGCATCCACGCGCCCCGCTTCATGCGCGAGCCCATGGCGACCGAGGGCTCCATTGAGGAGAATCCGCTGCACGCTGAGCTGCTGGAGATTGCAGGCATGGCCCGCCACGACTTCATGCTGGACGTGACCCTGACGCGGGATCGCCAGATCTCCGGCGTCTTTGCAGGGTCGGCGGTTGAGGCCCATACCGCCGCCGTCAGCTTTATCCGGTCCAAGGGCCTCGAAATAATTCCGGCACTGGCCGATGCGGTTGTGACCAGCGCGGCTGGCTATCCTCTTGATTTGACCTTCTACCAGGTGCTGAAGGGCGTTACCGCCGCGCAGCACATTGTGAAAGAAGGTGGGCCGATTCTGGTGGTGGCGGAATGCGCTGAAGGCATTGGTTCGCCGGAGTTCATGGAGATGCTGGCCAAGTATCCCGGCCATCAGGGCTATCTAAACATGACCCGCGACACTGAGGTGCAGGTGGATCAGTGGCAGCTGGAGAAGCTGGCCCTCTGCGGACTCAAGCATCCGGTCATCTTCTATACGCCCAAGGTGGACAGGAACCTGCTGGGCGCTCTGGGGGACTCGACTTACAGCAACCTGGAGGAAGCAGTGGCGGCAATGCTGAAGGGCCAGCCGGCCGACGCAACCGTGGCGCTGGTTCCCGAAGGTCCGTACACCTTTGCCCGTGCGCGGTAGCTTCTGAGACGGCAGCAAGGCTTCGGCCGCTACAATTTGGACGCCACTCCAACTCCAGATTGAGGAAGCATGAATACCCTTGCCCTGCTGATCGGCGCGCTCTGCGTCTTTGCCCTTGGTTATCGTTTCTACGCTGCATTTCTGGCCGCACGCGTGCTGGTACTGGACGACCGCAGAATTACTCCGGCACACACCTGCCGCGATGGCCAAGCCTTCATGCCTTCGCCCAAGATCGTTCTGTTTGGCCACCACTTTGCAGCCATCGCCGGCGCGGGTCCGCTGATAGGCCCCACGCTGGCCGCGCAGTTCGGCTTTGCGCCGGGCTTCCTGTGGATCGTCTTCGGTGCCGTGCTCTCCGGCTGCGTACACGACTTCACCATCCTGGTAGCCTCCACGCGGCACAAAGGCCGCTCCCTGCCGGCCATCGCCATGCAGGAGATCGGCCCCTTTGCTGGCGTGGTCAGCATGATCGCCGTGCTCTTTATCCTGCTGGTTACGCTGGCT
This sequence comes from uncultured Occallatibacter sp., assembly GCA_964645855.1. Taxonomy (GTDB): domain Bacteria; phylum Acidobacteriota; class Terriglobia; order Terriglobales; family Acidobacteriaceae; genus Telmatobacter. Next base: position 34,382 of record CAZYDF010000032.1, on the reverse strand, counting down.
GGCCTGGGGATCGTCGTGGTCAACGCGCTTTCCAATAGCCCCTGGGGCGTGTTCACCATCGGCATGACTGCGCCCATCGCCATCCTCATGGGCCTGTGGATGTTCAAGTCCAGGCCGGGCGAGGTAAACATTGGCTGGCCCTCGGTGGGCGGCGTGATCATGCTGTTTGCCGCCGTCTTCTGCGGGCACATTGTGGCCAACTCCTCGTATGCCCACTTCTTCACCTTCAATGGCCATCAGATTACCGGCCTGCTGATGCTCTACGGGATGATCGCCTCGGCCTTGCCGGTGTGGCTCTTGCTGGAGCCGCGCGATTACCTGGCCACCTATGTGAAGCTGGGCACCATTGCAGCGCTCTGCATCGGCGTCTTTGCCGTGCACCCACAGTTGCAGTTCCCCATGGTCAGCCCGTACATCCACGGCGGCGGACCCATCATCCACGGCACTCTGTTTCCTTTCCTGTTCATCACCATTGCCTGTGGAGCCATCTCCGGCTTCCACTCCCTGATTGCCTCCGGCACCACGCCCAAGATGCTCGACAAAGAGACCGACGCGCGCTTTATCGGCTACGGCGCCATGGCGGCCGAGGCGCTGGTGGCAGTGATGGCACTGATCGCAGCCTGCTCGCTTTATCCGGGCGACTACTACGCCATCAATGTTCCGCCACAGATCTTTGCCAACCTGGGGCTGCACACGGTGGACCTGGACCTGCTCTCGCGCGAAGTGGGCGAGCAACTGGCCGGGCGTACCGGTGGCGGCGTTTCTCTTGCCATCGGCATGGCCCACATCTTCCGCGGCCTGCCCCACATGGACAAGCTGGTGGGCTACTGGTACCACTACGCCGTCATGTTTGAGGCACTGTTCATCCTGACCACGCTGGACGGCGGAACACGCGCGGCGCGCTACATTCTGCAGGAGCTGCTGGGCAGGGTGCACAAGCCGTTCACCAACTCCAAGTGGATTCCCGGCATCATCGTCTCCACTTCGCTGGTGGTGGGCTCCTGGGGTTACATGATCTACACCGGCTCCATCTCCACTATCTGGCCCTTGTTTGGCGCGGGGAACCAGCTGCTGGCCACCATTGCGCTGGCCATTGGCACGGTGTTCCTGGTGAACAACGGCAAGGCCAAGTACGCATGGACTACGGCCGTTCCCATGGTCTTTGTAGGCGTTACCACGCTGGCCGCGGCAGTGGAGTCCATCACCACCATCTTCTGGCCGCTGGCGCAAAAGCCGGACACCATGCTGCAGGGCTGGCTGGACGCCATCCTGATGGCGCTGTTTGTGGTGGGCGTGATTCTGGTGGTGGGCGCAGCCGCACGCCGCGTGTGGCTCACCCTGCACGGCACGCCGCCTCCGCCGGAGAGCTTTGCCGCCGCCGATCCGCTCTCGCCTCCCACCAAGGTCGGCTGCTGTTGATTCTGTAGCGCCGGCCTCCCAGCCGGCTGGTGCGAGGACCTCCTGGTCCTCGCCGCGATCTAGTGTTTCTTTCGAAATGTTTTGATCCCTGTTAACCAATCCATCCGCTGCATCGTTGTTACTGGCAGAGGGGTCGCAAGGCCCCTCGCGAGGAGAACAACAATGCAGACTCTTTTGCGGGCAAAGCCGTTGGTGGTTCTGGTTGCCATGATCGCCCTGGGTGCCGTTGCAGCATCCGGACAAGGAAAGCCAGCCGCAGCTCCTTCCCCAGCGGCTTTTGCGCCCTCCGGCCAGGAGATTGGCGAGACCCAGCAGCAGTTTCTGAGACTGCTGAGGAATAGCCCGACCCTGACCACGGTACTGGCGCACGACCCTTCCCTGCTGGCCGATCAGGCCTACGTGACCCGCAACAATCCGGAGTTGGAGCGCTTTGTGACGCTGCATCCGGAGGTGGCGCAGAATCCTGACTTCTATCTTTTCAGCAAGGTTGGGCCGGGCAACCGTCAGCAGGCCCTGGCGCGTCAGGTGTGGCCAGAGTTGGTGCCCGAACCCCGTGACCGAAGGGATGGACTGGCCGAGCTTGCCGACAAGATCGTGCCAATGGTCGTGATTCCCGCCTTCTTCTTCTGCATCGGCTGGATGATCAAGTTGTTTGTGGATAGCCGCCGACAGAGCCGTATTGACAAGATGCTGGGCGAGGTTCATGCGCGGTTGATTGACAAGTTTTCAACTAGTCAGGAGTTGATTGCGTATATGCAGACAGAAGCTGGACGCCGTTTTCTGGAAGCCACACCCGTCGCGACAGGCGGCGCGCACTCCGCCCCGTTGCCCAATGTATTGAACCGCATCCTGACGCCGGTACAGATTGGCGTCGTGCTTTCGCTGCTCGGAATCGGTATGATCGCAATCCGTCATGCATCCCCAGAGGGCGACGTCGGCATGCTGATTATTGGAACCTTGCTGCTCATGCCGGGGCTTGGGTTTATTCTCTCCGCAGGAGTCACGTGGTTTCTGGCCGGCAAGCTCGGCCTGATGCCCGGAAAATCTGCCGACGAATCCATCGCACCGCAGAGCAACGAGTAAGCAGCGAGGACTCCGGAGGTGACCAAGAGACGCATGCCGTGGGACAACACACTCCCGACGCCTCTCGCAGGCGCGGCCATAGAAACGCACGCAAAGGTGTCGCCGCTCGACGGTGACGCCTTTGCAGGTTTCTACGAGCGCTCGGCCCGGCCCCTGTGGGCGTATCTGGCGCGCGTCTCCGCCAACCCCTCACTAGCAGACGATCTGGTGCAGGAAAGTTATCTGCGCTTTCTCACGGCTGACCGGTTGCCGGATCTGGCGGCTGAAGGCGAGCAGACTGCAAGGCGTTATCTCTTCCGCATTGGCTCCAACCTGTTACGCGATCACTGGCGGCGACCCCACACCGAGCAGTTGGACCAGGCTCCGGAAGCCGCGTTTACGCAGGAGACCGAGGCTGGGGCGTCGGATGTGCGGATGCTGCTGGGCCCCGCACTGCAGCAGATGCGCCCGCGCGACCGACAGCTGCTGTGGTTGGCCTATGCCGAGGGCTACTCGCACCACGAGATTGCCCAGGCCACCGGATTGGCGTCTGCCAGTGTACGGCTGCTGCTGTTCCGCGCACGGCGCAAGATGGCAAAGCTGTTGGGTGCAAGTGAGAGGAATAAGGCATGAGGCTGGAAGGCTGCGCAAGGGAATCCGAATTGAAACAGGCACTTGAAAGCGGCCAGTGGCCCCTGGCCTGCACCGGCGAACTGCGTGCGCATGTGGAGGGCTGCCCGAGTTGCAAGGAGCAGGTTGCGCTCTCCTCTGCCTTCCGTCAGGCACGCGGCGCGTCTATGGCCGCTGCCCACATGGGCTCGCCTGGCCTCATCTGGTGGCGTGCCCAACTGCGGCGGCGCAATCAGGCCGTGGAGCGAATTACAAGACCGTTGCTGGGCGCGCAGGTTTTTGCGCTGGCCGTGATGCTGCTGGCCGCTCTTGGCTGGATTGGCTACCGGCTCAGCCAGCAGGCAGATCCAATCGGCATGTTGAAGAGGCTTCCGGAATGGTTCTCCGTGCGACTCGCCACGCTCTCAGCCGCAGGTGTGGCAGACGCCGGCACGGGCTGGTTGCTTCCGATGGTCCTGCTGTCGGCCATCGTTTTGTTGGGGAGTGTCGTGGTGTACTTCTCCTCCGACCGCAACTAAGCCAGCGGGCAGAAGAAGGACAGTTGAGAGCTGACCAAATTGGAGTTTTCCCCGCAGGGGCTTTACAGGCTGCGGAAAAACTCCATTTCTCTCGGATTGTGAGTTCCTATTCCCTCGGGGGCTAAAGCCCCGTGTTGAAAGAATGGAACTTAACGTACGAGCTAAAGCTCGCACCCTTCAAAAAAGCCCTGAACCCCGAGTTTTTCCGCAGCTTGTGAAGCCCATCCTTTATTTTGTGCTAATTGCGGCAACCTTCGGCTGCGCTCAGTCCAGGCTCTCAAGTGGTGCCCTGACGCCTCTTGCCACAACCATGGGATTTTGCAAGAGGCTTGCATTCCTTTTCCAACCTTCGATTCATGCGTATAAGGCAGATCGGGCCGGGGCTTCTGCGAGCTTCCGGCCCGGCTGTTTTCAGCCATCCTGCCAGGCGAAAGTCTGCTCTGTTATAGTTCACGCGCACCGGTTTTTGCCCTTTCACTGTAACGCTAACTGCGCGGCAGCTACCGGAAGACTCGAGGAGATAGCCATGGATTGGACTGAGAGTACGAGACGCAATTTTCTGAAGCAGTTGGGCGCAGCCAGTGCTCTGACACTGGCCGCCACTGAAGCCAAAAGCCTTGGAGCCGAGCAAGCCGCCGCACCCCCTTCGCTTGGACCCTCCGAGGTGAAGCAGGCCGCCACCCGCGCCGAGCGCATGAAGTGGTGGCATGAGGCCAAGTTCGGCATGTTCGTCCACTGGGGGCTTTACAGCATCATTGGCCAGCACGAGTGGGCCATGGAGTACGAGGGCGTGCCTATTGTCCAGTACGAGAAGCTGGCCAAGCACTTCCATCCCAAGCCGAACGCCGCCCGCGACTGGGCCAAGCTCGCCAAGAAGGCCGGCATGAAGTACATGGTGATGACCACCAAGCACCATGAGGGCTTTTGCCATTGGGATTCCAAACTGACCAACTATAACGCCGTGCAGCAGGGTCCGGGCCGCGACCTGGTACGCGAGTATGTAGATGCCGCGCGCGCCGAGGGGCTGAAGGTGGGCTTCTACTACTCGCTGATGGATTGGCACCACCCCGACGGCGCACTGTGCAAGACCGACGAGGCCGCCCGCAAGCGCTTTGTGGAGTACACCCACGGGCTGATCCGCGAGTTGCTGACCAACTACGGCAAGATCGACGTGCTCTGGTACGACGTGAGCTGGCCATTGGACGCCAAAGGCTGGGAGAGCGAGCGGATGAACAAGATGGTCTTCGAGCTGCAACCCGGGATCATTGTGAACAACCGCAACCGGCTGGAGGGCGACTTTTCAACGCCGGAGCAGGAGATCAAGGCCGCCGCAGCGGGACGCGCCTGGGAAAACTGCATGACGCTGAACGACAGCTGGGGTTTCAACCAGAACGACGATGCCTGGAAGACGCCCAAAGTGGTGGTGAACAATCTGGCCACCTGCGCGCGCGATGGGGGCAACTATCTCTTGAACATCGGTCCCATGCCGGATGGCTCGATTCCGCTGGAGACGGTCAAAATTCTGGAAGAAGTGGGTCAGTGGATGGAGACCAACGGCAAGGCCATCTACGGGGCTGAACGTTGCCCGCGCATCCAGTGGAACCCCATGTCTAACTTCACCCGCAAAGGGAACAAGTTGTACGTGCTGGTGCGGGTCTGGCCCGGCCACTCGCCGGCCGCGGAGTGGCTGGAGTTTTATCAACCCGCGGCGGTGATTGCGATGGGCGGGCTCAAGCAGAAGGTGCTCTCCGCCAAGCTAACAAAAACCGGACAGAAGGTGGAGTTCACCCAGGACAACCTGAGCCTGCGTCTCACTGGTTTGCCACTGAATCCGCCCGATCATCCCGTGACGGTGATTGAGCTCGAATGCGACGGCGTTCCGGAGATCTTCCACGAGGACATCCGGCCGCTTTGGCCACGGAACAAGGCAGACATTGGGGCGTAGCTTCCACCTTCAGCTGCCAGGCATCGGGGATCGGTTCAGGCCGGTCCCCGATGCCCTTTTCGCCCCGGTACCGACAGGTGGAACGGTTCGTTCCCGAGCTGCTTTTTCCGGGTAAGCTGATTCCGGCGCCATCGCTTGCAACGTATCTTTCCAAGCGGCGGAAGCGGTATCATCAGGGAGGTGCCTCCGAGGCTGGATGGCGCCTTCGTCTTGTGCCTATCTGCCCATGGAGATTCCCCTGAATCCTCTGGACGGTGGAAACTCCCTCAACGGGCAGCAGGACGGGATTCGAGGATCGAACGCTCATGCGTGCAAAGACAGCGGTTGTACTTGGAGCCCAGTGGGGCGACGAAGGCAAGGGCAAGATTGTTGATGTGCTGAGCGAGCGGTTCAGCGCTGTAGCCCGGTATGCGGGCGGCCACAACGCCGGCCACACGGTCATCATTGGTGGCCACAAGTACGTTCTGCAGCTCATGCCCTGCGGCATTTTGCGGCCCGGTTGCCGCAACGTGATTGGCAACGGCGTGGTGGTGGATCCCATCTTCCTGCTGGGTGAGCTGAACAAGGTGCGCGAGTTCGGCGTGGACATCGAAGGCCGCATCTTCCTGTCGAACCGGGCGCAGGTTATCCTGCCCTATCACCGCATGATTGAGCTGGCTGCGGAGAACGCTCCCGGCCGCCAGAAGATTGGCACCACCAGCAAGGGTATTGGCCCCGCGTATGAAGACAAGATGAGCCGCGGTGGGTTGCGCGTGGTGGACCTGATGCGTCCCGAGCTCTTGAAGACCCACATTGAGTCTGCCTGCGCCGAAAAGAACGCCATCGCTCACGCCCTGTTTGGCACCGATCCGCTGGACGCCGCAAAGATTTATGAAGAGTACGCCGCGGCGGCTGACGCGCTGCGCCCCTACGTGGCGGATACTGGCCTCCTGCTGGAGAGCATTCTGAAGCAGGGCGGCAGCGTGATGTTTGAAGGCGCACAGGGCACCATGCTCGACATTGACCATGGCACCTATCCGTTTGTGACCTCGTCGTCGGCTTCGGCTGGTGGCGCTTCCACGGGTTCGGGTCTTGGACCAACCGCCATCGGCACCGTAATTGCGGTCAGCAAAGCCTACGTCACCCGTGTGGGCGAAGGACCGTTCCCGACCGAAGAGTTTGGGCCGCTGGGCGACGAGTTGCAGCTACGCGGCAAGGAGTTTGGCGCAGTCACCGGCCGACGCCGCCGCTGTGGTTGGCTCGACATGCCCCTGCTCCGCTATTCCAACCGCGTGAACGGTACCGAGTGGCTGGTGATTACCAAGCTGGACGTGCTGGACGAACTGGACGAGATTCCAGTGTGCGTGGGCTATGAGATTGACGGCAAGCTGACCGACGAAGTTCCGGCCGACGTGCAGGGCATGGAGACCATCCAGCCGCGCTACACCACGCTGAAGGGCTGGAAGCAGTCCACCGAAGGCATTACCGAGTTCGACAAGCTGCCCCAGGCAGCGCAGGAGTATCTGCGCTTCCAGGAGCGCGAGAGCGGGGCCAAGGTGGGCATGGTTTCCACGGGTCCGGATCGCGCGCAGACGATGGTGCTGCCGGAGTTTGCCGCAGTGCTGGACAAGATCCACTCCTAAACAATCACCCCGACTGCGGTTCCGCCGCCCAGGAAAAGAAGGAAATCCCCCATGGTGAGTTTCATGATCCGGTTCAAGTTCGCTCAGGAAGACCGCGCCGAGATGGCGGATTTTGTCCGCCTTCTGGCTGCGGAGACCCGCAAGGAACCAGGCTGCATCACCTATCTTCCCTTCCACCTGGATGACGATCCGGAGACCGTGCTCATCATGGAGCAATATGCCGATGACAAGGCGTTGGCCGCACACAGAGATTCAGCCCACTTCAAGAAATGGTGCGTGGGCGGGCTCTTTCAGAAGATGAAGGAACGTTCGGTTGAGAATCTATCCCCGCTGGGATAGGTTCTCATCCTTTGCTGGAACGGGATTGGCCCCAGAGCGGTAAACGTATACGCCCGCAGATGACATGTGTGCTGATTGCCGTTGACCGCGGGAGTGAAAGCGGGCTACTATCCGAAGCGTTTGTGGAACTTTTCCGCATGAAGAAGACCCTGCTTGCCCTCGCGCTCTCTGGTTCCCGCGGCCTGCTTATCGCCGCGCTGGCTATGCTCTGCCTTGCCCCGCTCTACGCCGGAGAGCCCAAACAACACAAGCATGATGGGCGACACCAGATTGACCAGCTGGAAGAGGCTTGGCGACTGGCGGTTCTGAAGTCTGACATCAACTCCATGGCTAGTCTACTGGCGGATGACTTTATGGGCATCACCCCGAATGGCACTATGCAGACCAGGGACCAAATTCTGGACAACCTGCGCTCCGGGCGAACCCACCTGACGGCTCTCGACGTTTCTGACCAAAAGGTACGCTTTTATGGCAAAACCGCCGTGGTCACCTCGTTTGCGCACATGGAAGGCACCACGCTGGATGGTGAAATGGATGGCAACTTCCGCTATACCCGCGTGTATGTGAAGAATCCCGCAGGAGAGTGGAAGATCGTTAGCTTTGAAGCCAGCCGAATTCGAAAGCCCGGCCAACGCCACTGATTCCGCCCGGAAGATGGGCAAATTTCTCCTGATCCTCACCATGGGTAACCTGCCTTGGGAGCCTATGGTTTTCCAATTCTGGTTACTTTACAATTAGGTTCTTTCTGTCTTCTTTGCCCTTTTTTTTGTTCTATTATCGAGTTAGTTTATTAGGGAAACCTAATCTAGCTCTGCACTCTTCCTATCTTTCTTTTCCCAGGATTTTCTGGCAATGATCTTTCTTCTTCAATGCAAGAGCGCAAGCTGGCACTGGGTGGTTCTTTCTCGGAGGAGAATCGTTATCCCGCTCCAGTTAGCTTGGCAGAGCTAGTTGCTATGTTTCTGAGGTCCTAAGAGGCTTCACTCGTGGCCAGTGTGGGTGCAAACGGATACGGCCGCTGGCATTGGAATCGAGAACGTGATGAAGACATCGCAATTGGTGACCCTTCGCCTTCTTTCGTTGCTTTTCCTGTTACCTGGTCTTGGCGGACTGGTCCTCTCCGCTGTGATCTCCACGGGATACTTGAATACTTTGCCGCGTTGGCCTGTTCCCGACGAGAGCCGCATTGTGGCCCGCGGTATTCATGGTGTTACCGTGTATCAGACTCAAGAAGAAGATACCCTGCTGTCCCTCATCGAGTTTGGCTCGGTAGGCATCTTTTTGACGGGCATGGTTCTGGGCGTGGTGTATTTAGAAAAGTGGAGCAGTTTGCAGGCTCGGCTCGCAGAGGAAGATGAATCCGATCTGTCCGGATACGAAAGCTAAAGCGGTTCTCCAATTGTTCTAAACCAAAACCACAACCGCGGAGCGGCTTTTTCCTCAAGAAAAGCCACCTTGCGCAATCTATGCGCCCGCACGATTGCTCCTGCCTCGCCCCTACAATAGGTTCATGCCCGAACTGCCTGAGGTCGAAACGATCGCTTGTGGAGTCAACGAGCGCGTGCAGGGCGACAGAATCGTGGAAGTCTGGTTCCATCGCGTTCCCCAAACCTTCAAAACCCCTCCGGCGCAGCAAGCCCGTGGCCTGGCCAACCGGATTCTGCTGGCTATCCATCGGACCGGTAAGCACATTGTGTGCGAGCTGGGCGAGAACCCTGGTCCCCTTACCAGGAAAGACTGTGCCAGCATTCCCCCAACGGGGCAATGGATCGTGCATCTGGGCATGACCGGCCGCCTGTTGGTGACCACCGTTGAAGCTCCCGTTGCCGTCCACACCCATGCCCGCCTGCAGCTGGCCAGCGGCAAGGAGCTACGCTTTGTGGATCCGCGCCGCTTTGGCCGACTGGAATGGCGGGATCTGCGCAAGGCTGAACCCTTTCAGGCCGCCGGCTCGGAACCGCTCACCATTGACGCTCCCACCTTTGCAACGCTCTTCCGCAAGCGCAAACTGGCCATCAAGGCTGCCTTGCTGCATCAGAGCCTGCTGAGCGGCATAGGGAACATTTATGCGGATGAGAGCCTCTTCCATGCCGGCATCCGGCCGCGGCGTGCGGCGGGGCGGCTGACAGCCGTGGAGCTGGAACGGCTGCGTACGGCCCTGCAGACGGTGCTCCGCCAGGCCATCAAGATGGGCGGCTCCTCGGTCTCCGATTATGTGGATGCGGAGGGAGTGAAGGGATTTTTCCAGCTGGAGCATTGTGTCTACCAGCGCGAGGGCGAGCCTTGCCGGAAATGCCAGACTCCGATCCAGCGCATTGTGCTGGCCGGAAGGAGCACGCACTTCTGCCCGAAGTGCCAGCGCTGAAAGTGTCTCTATGGTTTTCAGGATATTTCGCCATTTTGCCTTCCATATTGCAGACAATCTTTATATGCATATCTGCATAACTTGTTGAATTTAATAGAAATTAAGTTTGGCACAAGGATTGCTATATAGAGGGTGCCAGTGATGATCGGTTGGCGCAACATGCAGCCAACCACGATAACAGCAGGACCCGGCCAGAGAAAACGCCATTGAGCGGCCCAGAAGGGCAAACCAGCCGGAAGAACCTGCAAGGTGCGGTGGAACAACCATCGCCCGACTTTTGAGGAGGCCAGTGGCCTGTGCAGGATCCGAAGAGCCATTCCGCAAGGGATGGCTCTTCCTGCGTCTGGGCCAAATAGCGGGGCGGCATGGCGCTTTTGTGCCATTACCTGCCTGGCTTCCTGCCCGTTGACCTCTTGCAAGGCCGTCGGGTTCCCTGTACTATCGGAGATGCCTGCCAAGGGGCTGATGCGCAGCCATTCCAGTTAGGAATGTGCCGGCTCGCCACTAAGCGATGAAGTCAGACAGAGGGTAATGAGTTCACGACTGACGCTCGCGCAGGCCGTTGCAATACCCGAGAAAACAGCCTACAGCCTGGTCGTTCTTCAGATAGTTCGATTGAAGCTGCTTTTCGAGAGAAGCGTTTGAGGCCGATTTGGTGTTCTCAGGGATTCTGTACAGAACGACACTCGGGGAGCAGCATCGGCTCGGCCAGATCGATCAGGGACCCCGGCAAGCACCCTTTAGCGCGTGTTCGTTGAGCGAGCGGCGAAGCACCGAAAGGATTCCCGCTGGTTTGCAGCAACTGTCCCGGCTGACGGCTTAGATTTCGAGGACGAAATGGGGAACCATGGGGCGCGTGCGCGCAGGATGTTGCATTGCAGCTGCCGGCGCGGAGTTGAGCGTGGGTGCGACTCGCTACTCTCCCTTCCCTAATGGATTTCAGGCCAACACGTACACAGCTCAAACGGTTTTCAGGATGAGTAAAGCAGGAAGTAAAGCATGACGACAGAAGAGACACAGTCCCCCGCAGAAGTGGGAGATGCGCCTGACAACGGCCAGGGGCAGTCGCAAGGGCATCGCCGGCGTCGCCGGCGGCGGAAGAACAAGGGTAGCCAGTCGGCCGCAGGCGCACAGCCGCAGGCAGCGCAACAAGCCCCGGTTCAGCAAGCTCCAGCCCCGGCTCCGCCGCAGGCTGCACCGCAGCAGCAGCAGCCCCGCCAGCAGCAGCCCCGGCAGCAACCCAAGAAGAAGAGAAAGCCGTTCCAGAAGAGCACTGAATCTCAGGCTCAGCCCGGGAACAGCACGGCTCTCCAGGGGCAGAAGATGCGCAAGAGCAAGCCCAAGGGTCCGCGCGAGTTTGTGGGTCCCATGGACCACAGCTATCGCGTCGTCAACGGCAATATCGCGGACGGTCCCTCTTCGACGATCCAGATGGGTGCCAGCCGCATGACGCACTGGGAAGAGCCCTATGCTCCCCCAGTTCCAATCCGCCACGACGCTCCGGCACGCATCTTCTGCTTTATCGAAGACCTGTTTTTCCTGGCCAAGATCCAGGAGACGGCTCGCAAGCTGGGCGTCAAGATCGAGTTTGTGAAGGGCGCCGACAAGGAAGCCGTGGCCCGCACCCTCGATCTGCCTGAGGGCGAGCGTCCCGCGCTGGTGGTGTTCGACTTGAACAACCCCTCCGTGAAGCCCATGACGCTGATTCCCAAACTGAAGTCCAAGTACAAGAAGACCGTCTCCATCGTGGGCTTCCTGTCGCACCTGCAAGGCGACCTGAAGGCGAAGGCCGTGGAAGCTGGTTGCGATACGGTGATGCCGCGCTCGGCCTTCTCGCAGACCCTTCCCAATCTTCTCCGCCGCTATGGCATCGAAGAGGAAGAAGAGTACTCGCCGCAGCCTATGTAGGGAGTAGGGAATAGGGAATAGGGAATAGGGAATGGCTCCGGCAGTTACTGCCGGAGCTTTTTCATGAGCACAACCAGCATCCGCGCCACTTCTTCAGCCAGGGATTCGGATTGTTGCAGTAATGGCTTGGCACCAAAGCCCAGCTTGCCGGCGATCAAGAGCTGCGTCTGCACCTCTGCATTCGAACCCCTGGCATGGCCAAGAGCCTACAGGTACTCTCCCGTGGTTGATTTTCCATACCCTTCCGCAATGTTGCTTGGAATGGAAACGGCTGCGCGACGGAGTTGGCTGGTTAGTCCAAACTTTTCGTCGCTCGGGAAATCTGCAGTAAGTCTGTAGATCGAGAGCGTAAGTTCAATGGATCGCTGCCAGACGATAAGGTCCTTGAATGAGTCAGGCATTGGGCTTCCCTCCTTGTTTTCGCTCGCGCCAGGCAAGACCGTCAGGGAAACAAAGCAGTAGGGTCAATCCAAGGTAGACAGTTTGTGCGGCCAGGAACGTGCGCAGCGTGAGTTCGCATGGCTCCAGTATGTTTTCGCAGGCCAGATACGCATAGTAGCTCCACACCGCCTTGCGGCCGCCTTCGAAAAGGCGAACCAAGCTGGTGTCAGCAAGGGTGACCCAGTAGAACAGTATGAGGGTCAGGAGCAGTCGCCGAACGGCTGTTCGCAACAGTCGGACCAGTTGCATCCCTCGCTCCAAGCCAAGCGGCCGCCTCCTGCGAGTCGACTCTGTTCCCTATTCCCTATCCAGGGGGCCAGCCGAGGGCCCGGCTTCCCAGCAGGTGGGCGTGCAGGTGGTCCACGGTCTGGCCGCCGTCCGCGCCGGTGTTGATGACCACGCGGTAGCCCTTGACCAGGCCTTGGTCGCGCGCGATCTCCCCAGCCACCCAGAGCAGATGGCCCAACAGCTCCTGCTTGTCCACGCCCACATGGTCCAGCGAGACAAAATGCTCCCGCGGCACCACCAGCACATGCACCGGGGCCTGGGGGTTGATGTCGGGAAACGCGTAGCAGAGATCGTCCTGATACACCGCTTTGGACGGAATCTGTCCCTCAACTATCTTGCAAAAGAGGCAGCTCATAGCGCCCTCAGTGTACACGCATCCCTCTGCAGGGGAGAGACTTTCTCGCACACATAAGTCAGGCGGACTGTAGGATGAGATTGGCGTACTGGATAGTTTCCCCGGTACGAATCAGGCCAATGGCCTGGGGCACGCGCTTTTTGAACTCTATGTGCGGCTCAAAGACGAGCGGAACGCCGTCCAGCGCACGGACAAATGCGCTGCGGGTGGCGTCGCTGTTGGCGCCATTGAACTCCTCGGCCATCCAAGCCTGGCCAAAGTTACCATGGAGGCGGAGAGCACGCACCACATCGAGCACCGTTGGAATGCCGTCCACCAGCGAGAGGTCGACGGTTTCAATCTGCGGCCAGAAGGGAAAGCCACGGTCGGCAATCACCAGAGTGTTGGTGTGACGCACACGGGCAACGAGCGAGAGAAGTTGCGGGTTGAGGATTCCTGATTTCAGCATGATGTGGTTAGCTCCTGAGGATGTAGCCGTCGCCCAGGTAGGATGAATGTCGCAGTCAAATCTGCTCTGCCGGACACAGCGATTTTCAGCCGAGACGATCCCCTGTAGCGATACCGGTAACGTATAGCATCATATCTCTGTATGCCTCGTTCTGTGCACTTTGGCAACCGGAAGAATGCCGTCTTGTGCTGTGTTTGACGAGTGTCGGCCCGCATACAATCGAAGCATGACGCAGACCTCTTCCCCATTTCGCGTTGTGCACACGGTTTGCTCGCACGATTGTCCTGACTCCTGCGCCGTGCTGGTCACGGTGGATGCCGAGGGCCGCGCGGTCATAGTGCAGGGCGATCCGGCCCATCCGGTCACGCAGGGGTTCCTGTGCGGCAAGGTAGCCAAGTATCTGGACCGCGTTTACTCGCCGGAGAGGCTGCTCTACCCGCAGCGGCGCAAGGCGGGTGTCGCCAAGGGTCCGCTGGCGCGCGGCCGTGAACACGAGGCCTTTGAGCGCGTCAGCTGGGATGAGGCACTGGACGGGATTGCGGCGCGACTCACCCGGATTGCCGCCGCGCACGGGCCCGAGTCGATCCTGCCCTACAGCTACGCGGGAACCATGGGCCTGCTGGGCTATGGCTCCATGGATCGCCGCTTTTTTGCCCGGCTAGGTGCTAGCCAACTGGACCGGACCATCTGCTCGGAGGCCGGCGGAGACGCCTGGCTCACCGTGTATGGCCGCAAGTTCGCCACGCCGCCCGAGGACTTCCGCCTGTCCAAGCTGATCGTGGCCTGGGGCGCCAACATCCACGGCAACAACGTGCATCTTTGGCCCATGGTGGACGAGGCGCGGCGCAAAGGCGCGCGGCTGGTGGTGATTGACCCCTATCGGACGCGGACCGCGGCGCTGGCTGACCAGCACATCGCCATCCGGCCCGGCACGGACGCAGCACTGGCCCTGGGCATGATCCACGTGATCCTGAACGAAGGCCTGGAGGATCGCGCCTACCTTGCGGAGATGACCACGGGCATAAACCAGCTCACCGAGCGCGCCCAAGAGTACACGCCGGAGCGGGTGGCGGCTTGGACCGGCATGCGCGCGGCCGCGGTGGAGCAGTTGGCGCGCGAGTACGCCACCACAACGCCAACCGCCATCCGATTGAACTACGGCGTGCAGCGCGTGGAGAATGGCGGCGCGGCGGTGCGCGCCATCGTGATGCTGCCAGCCATCACCGGAGCCTGGCGCACGCGCGGCGGTGGCGCGCAGTTGTCCACCTCGGGCGGCTTCAAATGGAACAGCAAGGCGCTCGAGATGCCGGAACTGGCCGAGGCTTCGCCGCTGGGCTGTCTGGGACGCATGGTGAACATGTGCCAGTTGGGATGGGCGCTGAATAATTTGGGCAGGGGTCAGGGGTCAGAGGTCAGGGAGCAGGAGACTTCAAGAGAAGGGCCGCCCGTTGAGGCGCTGATCGTCTACAACTCCAACCCCGTAGCCGTTGCCCCCAATCAGAACGCGGTATGCAAAGGACTGCGGCGCGAAGGCTTCTTTACCGTGGTGCATGAGCAGTTCTTCAACGACACCACGGACTACGCCGACTACGTGCTGCCGGCCACCACCTTCCTGGAACAGACCGACATCCAGGGCTCCTATGGTCACTACTTTGTGCAGCTTTCGCAGCAGGCCATTGCGCCCTTGGGCGAGGCCCGCTCCAATGTGTGGTTCTTCAGTCAACTGGCGCAGCACATTGGGTTCACGGAACCCTGCTTCCAACAAACTACAGACGAGTTGATCGGCCAGGCGCTGGACACGGGCAAGGACGGCTTCTCAAAGAATCCCGGCATGGAGCATATTCGTCTGGAGGACCTGGAGCGAAAGGGCCACATTCCGCTCGCCTTTCATCGGGAGCCAGAGACGCGGCCGTTTCTTCCCTTCTCTTCTGGACCCGTACCAACGCCCAGCGGCAAGGTGGAGTTGTTCTCCGCGGCCCTGGCAGCCAGCGGGCACGACCCTTTGCCCGCCTTTGTGCCGCCCGTAGAATCACGCTGGAGCCCGCAGGCGAGCCGCTTTCCACTGGAGTTCTTGCCCCGCAAGGCGGACAACTACATGAACTCGACCTTTGCCAACCTGGACGGCCATCGCCGCATGGAAACCAGCACCAGCGGCCGCCTGGAGATGCATCCAGACGACGCCGCGGCACGCAGCATTGCAGAGGGGGACGCGGTGCTCGTCTTCAATGATCGTGGAGAAGTAGCTCTGGTGGCAAAAATCAACCCCGCTCTGCCGAAGGGAGTTGTTGCAAGCAAGCTGGATTGGGCTAAGCTGAGTACAGGCGGCGCGAACGTGAATACGTTGACCAGCGAACGGCTCACGGACCTGGGTGCCGGCGCAACCTTCTATTCCACGCTGGTGGATGTGGTCAGGTTGGATCAAAACTCCGTCTAAGGTCAAAGACCTCCATTTAGGATCAACATCATGAATTGGATTGCGCTGCTGGTTGTGGTTCTGATTTGTTCTGCCTTTTTCTTGATGAAGCATTTGGGACAGATCTCCGCAAAGGGAGCGCACGCTCTGCTGAGAGACGGCGCCATGGTGATCGACGTGCGCACCGCCGGTGAATTTGTCTCCGGGCATCTACCGATAGCCGTCAATCTGCCGCTGAATGAGATTGAGACTGAGATTGCACGTTGCGTTCGACACAAAGATCAGGTGATGCTCCTGCACTGCCATAGCGGCGTTCGCAGCGGTATTGCGTTGAAGAAGCTGAAGGCGCTGGGCTACTTGAACGTGCACAACCTGGGTTCCTATAATCGCGCCACCAACATCGTCAACGGCTAGAGCGGTTCCCCAATTGCTATACCCCGAAACCACAACCGCAAGGTAGCTTTTTCCTCAAAAAAAGCTACCTTGCACGGTCTCTGCAAGGGCTACATCTATTGGAGAAACGCTCTAGAGCATTTTACGAAATGGTGTAGACCTAAGTTTCACAGGTATCCCACCCATTTCCGCATAAAACGCGGAAATGGATGGGGTTCGGAGGTCTATAGCAAAACGGAAAATGCTCTAATAGTTGCCTCGCCAGCACATCGACTCAGCGCCACCCGCGGAGTAACCTTACTCCCACACCATCCGCGCCCGGCGCAGGCCGCGCACCGCATTCGTCAGCCAGACGGCATCGGCGCTACGCAGGTCGCGCTCGGTAAGCAGGCGCTCCTCAGTTTCCGGGCGCGTGACCAGAAGTTGACGGCGTTCCACCCCTGCCAGCAAACCGCAATGCACCGGCGGCGTCAGCCAGAGCCCATCCTTCTGCACAAAGACGTTGCTGATGGCTCCTTCCGTAACTTCCCCTCGCTCGTTCAAGAAGAGAACCTCTCCGCAGCCCTGACTCTGCGCTGCCGCAAGGGCCTGCGCGTAGAGCGGCCGGTGTGTGGTCTTGTGGAAGTAAAAGCAGTTGGCCGAGTCGGTACGTTTCGCGGCCAGGCATACGCGGACTGGAGCAGGCGGGTTGGCTGGTAGCAGCTCGGAGTTGATGCTGACCTTGCCGTCGCAATCCAGCAACAATCGCACCTTCCGCGGTTCCGCACCGGCCAGTCGCCACGCATGATCCAGAAGCTTGGCCTCCACCTCTGCGCGGTCGCAAGGGAATCCAAAGTAGCTGGCTGAGTCTTGCAGGCGATCCAGATGCAGCTCCAGGCGCGGGAATTCTCCCTGCCAAAGGAGCGACTCAATCAACTCGAACGTCGGCGCTGGATCAGTCAAAAAGCGCGTCTTCAGCTGGCACTCCGCGCACTCCGCCGCGGGATCGGAATCGATGACCACACCGCTGCCTACACCCATCCGCCCGAGCTGGCCATTGAATTCAAGGGTTCGAATGGCAACGCTGAACTCCGCGCCTTCCGGCTCCATGAAGCCAATGGAACCCGTATAAACGCCGCGCGGACGCCCCTCAAGTTGCGCAAGCAACTGCATGGCCCGCACCTTGGGAGCTCCGGTAATGGAGCCGCAGGGGAACAGCGCGCGCAGAACGTCGGGAATGCTGATTTCAGGACGCAGATCGGCTTGAACCGTGGAGGTCATCTGCCAGAGCGTGGGGTGGCGCTCCACGGCAAACAACTTCTCAGCGCGCACGCTGCCAAAACGCGCCAGGCGACCCACGTCACTGCGCAGCAGGTCCACAATCATCAGGTTCTCGGCGCGGTTCTTGGGGTCGTGTTGCAGCCATTCAGCCTGGTCGCGATCCTCTTCCGTGGTGCGTCCGCGAGCTGCGGTGCCTTTCATGGGTTGGGTCACAATGCGGCGCTGCCCGTCCTTCTGCCCGATCCGAAAAAACAGCTCGGGCGAATAGGAGAGAATGTGGCGGCCCGGGTGCCAATGTAAAAATGCTCCGTACGCCACCGGCTGGCGGCGACGCAGCTCACGGTAGAGGGCCGCCAGGGAGCCCTCCACGCTGACCTCCAGGGGCACCGTGTAGTTGAGCTGGTACACGTCACCGGCTCGAATCCATGCGTGAATTGCCTCGATCTTGCGGGCATACTCTTCCGCGCTGATGGGGAACCGGGTATTGACGATGGGCGCGGCGGGGGGCGGTGCCTCAGCAAAGCTCGCCAGTTCCGGCGGTTCCCCGTCTGGAAAGGTGCCGCTGGCGTGGTCAAACCGGTAGCTGCGTTGGTAAATACCGAACCAGGCCAGCGGATCGCCCGCAGCTGGTGATTCCAGCCCGGCCTTCGGCTCAAAGCAGTTGCCGCACTCATAGCTCATAAAACCGGCAGCGGTAAATCCGGCGGCTGAAGCTGACGCAAGCTCTTCCAGGAGCTGATTGAGATCGGCAGGATTGCTTGCGGAGAGGGTGCCCACAGGCGAGGTGAAGAGCCGGGACCATCCGTTGGCCTCAGCCTGCGGATTTGCCCCCTCAAGCAAAACGCTTCCCGCAACACGTTCCACCAGTGCGGAGACGGTTGCGGGAAGCGAGTGCTTAAGCTTCATTCAGTTCTCAAGTGCCGCCAACTACTGAACGGTCAACGCCAGGGTAGTCTGAAAATTATTGGCGGTAATGCCGTCGCTCGACTGACCGATGATGTTGATCGTGTAGCTGCCTGCCGGGGTGGGCAGATTGGTGTCCGGGCCGTGGTTGTAGTAGTAGTAGCGCGGATTGCAGCCCGTGGTACCCAGCGTTGTGACCAAAGCGACCAGGCCAAGCAGCGCCACGCGGCTCAACCAGCGGCGGCGGCGAGCGCCCCACGCAAGTCCACCCAAACCGAGCACGCCCGGCAGCAGAAACGCCCATACTACAGCGCCGGAATGCTTGCCCACGGCCGGAGCGGCGTTCTTCGCCGTGCCGCCGGCCTGGGTTTGCAAAACCAGGGTTGCGGTGGGCGGGCAGTTGGCGGAGCCGGTGGTGCAGGTGGCCGTCATAGTGGAAAGGATCTCAACCGTGGAGGGCGAGAAGGTGCAGGAAGCCTGATCCGGCAGACCCGAACAAGAGAGGGTGACGAACATGGGAGCCGTCAGCGATGCGTTGTTCGCGGGAACCACGGTCACCTTCACCTGACCGGCAGTGCCGGCGGTGAGAGTCATCGGAATCGTGGTGGGCGCGATGGCCGCAAGTGAAAGCGTATAGGTTGTCGCAGCGGTGGGGGCGCTCATCGCCGTTACACTCTGCGAGGAAGAAACGGAAGCTGCATGGGTGGAGTCGCCGGCGTAAACAGCGCGCAGGTTGTGTGCGCCGGCAGGCAGCGTAATATCCGCGGTGCCCTGACCGTCGCCATTCAGCGCAACGCTGGCTACGGTTTTTCCGCGCTCCTGGATGGAAACCGCGCCGGAGGCGGTAGAACCGTCGTTGCCAGCCACTCCGATGTGGAGGGTGGCCTTGGTGGTACCGCCCTGATCGTGGGTGGTTACATTCAGCGTGGTCTCAGAAGAAACGGACGACGCGCTCACCACGGGCGCGAAGACGATCATTGCCAGCGCAATGCCCAGTCCTGCAACTGTTTCAGGCCGCAGACTGCGGCGGATCATGCCTCTCACGTGCACCTGCTCCAAATCTCCGGAAGAACTGGCGCCCAACCTGACCGCGCCCCATCCGTTGCCTAGCTGTAGAACCTTATTGTATCCGGCGGGACCGTTGTGCGGCTAACCCGGCGGACCGGTTTCGGGCGGAATTTCGCGCCAGGGTACAGGGGGACGCTCTGAGCCCCGCCCTGCGGTTGTTGGACGCAGCCCAGAACAAAGGGGAAGCCCGCAGCACGCCGGGGTTCTACAATAGGCACGATGATCGCTCACCTGCGCGGCAAACTTCTTGTAAAACAGCCCGGCCAGGCCATTGTGGAGGCCGCCGGGGTTGGCTACGACGTGACCATTTCGGTCCCCACCTTCACCGCCCTGCCCTCGGTGGGCCAGGAAGCGGCGCTGCACATCCACACCCAGGTGAGCGAAGACCAGATCGCCCTCTACGGATTTCTGGAACCTGAGGAGAAGCGACTGTTCCTGCGCCTGATCACGGTCTCCTCCGTGGGGCCCAAGCTGGCCATCAAAATTCTGAGCGGGCTCTCCATTGAGCGAACCGTGCAGGCCATCCGCGGCCAGGACCACGCCCAGCTCACCCGCATCCCCGGCGTAGGCAAGAAGATGGCCGAACGGCTGGTGGTGGAGCTCAAGGACAAGCTGGATGAATTTGCCGTGGCTCCCGGCTTGGCTGTGGCCGGCGTCAAGGGAGCCGCCGTGGACGACGTCCTCTCTGCTCTGGTGAACCTGGGCTACCAGCACGTTGCAGCCGAAAAGGCTATCGAACAGGCCGTGACCAAAGACAAGGCGCTGGCCGAGAGCTTCGACGAGCTCTTCCGTGGGGCGCTGAAGCTGATTCGGTAGGGCAGCTTTTAGCCGTCAGCTTTCAGCTTCCAGCCCCGTCGTGCCGGTGCTAGGTTTACCGCTGGGGAGCCCATTCTTGACCTCATCTTTTGCGGACAAGGGTTGGATCTCCTGAATTCACCGCAAAACCCCTGCATGAAATGACGCGAAGCGGATTCTGCCGCACGCAGTCCCCCCTTGCAATGCCTGTCATCCTGAGCGAACGGGGCCCCAGACGCACTCTCCAGTCTGGGGGTGGTGAGTCGAAGGATCTGCTGTTGTTCTTCGGCGGGTTTGTGCCTCAACCCACCCGCGCTGTGTCTTGGGTGCTCGCGCGACAGGCCGCAAGGAATAACGCATATCTTGCGACTCAGTTTGCTCAAAGAAAAGGCAAACTACGCTCAAGAAGTAAGTTGTATTCCTTATCCGAAAACTGGAAGGCAATATCTAACTTCACCAGCCTTGCTAACTCCGCTCTCCTGCCATTCCCATCAGCTTCCCATCCTTTAGCGCGAAGCGTTGGCCGCGCCACACAATGGTGTTACCGGCAAGGCCGGCAATCCATAACCCCATCTGCAGCAGGTCGCGCAGCGGAACCAGAATAAGTCCCTCGATGAGCTGGTGATCGCTGAGTACGGAACTGCCCACGCGCATCGCCATCGCCAAGCGAAGAAACAAACTCATGGCGAAAATCCACACGCTCAGCGGGCTAACTCCGCTGGCGATGAGATTCAGGAAGGCCCACCCCAGCCCATGGGTAAAGACAAGTCCAAAATATCCGCCGGGGCGGGCATCGCGGACCGTGCGCAGCCAGCGCAGCTGGTGATCCACAAAGCCCCGCCAGTTATAGGCAGGAATGCTGGTTTCAACCACGTCCGAGCACAGGGCGATGCGATAACCAGCCTTGTCCACGCGCGCGCCCATCTCGTAGTCATCGGCTAACTGGTCCACTAGTCCAATCAGTCCGCCCGCGGCCTGCAATGCCGGGCGATGCACGGCCAGGGTGGAACCTAGCCCAAAGTGCAGTCCGCCTTCAATCATCTTGGAGAGCAGAACGCCGGCCTGAAAGTCCGTGCAGATACCCAGTGACTCCAAGCGTGACCAGATAGACCCATGCGCGCGGCCGCGATATAGCGCAGTTACCAGGCCGACCTGCGGCTGGCCCGCAACCGGCGCAAAGCAAGTCATCACGCGTTCAAGATAGTGGGGCGAAACCGCAATGTCCGAGTCATTCACCAGCAGATAGTCGTAGCGCGCCTCGCGCTCCATCTGCACCAGCGTGGAAACCTTGCCATTGGTGCCCAGCTTCTCCGGGCAAAGGAGCAGGCGGATCGCATGATCGGGGAATTCTTTTCTTAATCGCTCGACGGCTTCCACCGCCGGGTCTTCAGCATCGGCCACGCCAAAGAGAATCTCGTACTCTCCCGTATAACTCTGCCGACAGTGGGTGCGGAAGGCCTCCAGCATGGCTGGATCAAGCCCCTTGAGCGATTTGAGAATGGTTACGCCCGGAGCAAACTCAACTAGCTTCTTGCGCCGCTCGCGCAGATAGACCTGCGCGGCAAACATGGCGGCCAGAAAGTAGGCCATGCCGGCAACGGCAAGCAGCGTGGTAGCGGATTCGGCGGCGAGGGCGAGGGCGAGGGCGTGGGGAGTCACAAGAGCAGTGTACAGTGGTCAGTGATCAGTGGGCAGTACACCAGCGCCTGGCGTATCCCACCGTGAGCACCGTCCATGGGGGGAGGCTCGTCCCAGGGAGAGACAGCGCGCATTGGAAGGAGTCTTCTGAGCACTGACCACTCATCACTGTTCCCTGTCTTACTCGTACCTTAGCGCCTCAATCGGGTCCAGGTTGGCGGCCTTCCAGGCCGGGTAGATGCCGAACAGCAGGCCGATGGTGCAGGAAACCAGGAACGAGACCAGCACCCAGGTGAGCGAAAGCGCGGCGTGCAAGAAGCCCACCGCAAAGTGCAGAATCAGCGTCATCAGGGCTCCGGTCACGATGCCCAGCACCCCGCCCACCATGCACAGAATCACGGCTTCCACCGTAAACTGCAGCAAGATGTTGCTCTTGGTTGCGCCGATGGCTTTGCGAATGCCGATCTCGCGGGTGCGCTCGGTCACCGAGACCAGCATGATATTCATTACCCCCACGCCGCCCACCATCAGGCCAATGCTGGAGACGGCGATCATGAAGATAAACAGCGTACCGGTGAGCTGGTTCCATAGCCGGGAGAGCGAGTCAGGGCTGAAGATGGCAAAGTCGTCGTCCTGCTGGGTCATGACCTTGCGGCGTACACGCAGCAGTTCGCGCACCTCTTCGGTCACCAGCGCCTTGTTCTTGGCGTCGTCGTAGCGGACAACAATCCAGAAGTCCTTGATCTCGGGATGAATCTTGTGGAAGGTGGTCAACGGGAAGTAGGCGGAGTTGTCCTGCGTGTTGCGACCGCTGCCGAAGGGCTGCGGCTGCAAGTCGAGCACGCCAATCACGGTAAAGATGTTGCCTTCGCAGTCTAGATCTTTGCCGATGGGGTCCTCGCCGGGGAACAGGTCTTCAGCGGCATCGTGACCCAGCACCGTGACGTTGCTGCTGCGTTCTTCCTCTTTGTCGGTCCACATGCGTCCTTCCGTCAACTCCACATCCTGCACGTCTTTAACTGCCGTGGTGGATCCGTTCAGAATGGTGTTTTGGATCTTGTGGCTCCCGTGCTTGAGCGAAACGGCGCCCAGCCCAGTTTGGAAGTTTTGGTAGGTTAGCTCCGGATCCACAGCGGCTACGTGCGGCAAGGACCGCATGGCCACGCCATCTTCGTAGGTCAGTTTTTTGCGGTTCAGCTCCGCGGTGGTGGGCCGATGGCCGAAGGGCTCGAAATGGAAGACCCATAGATCGTTGGTGCCCAGTGAGCTGACAAAATTATTGATGTTGGTATTCAGGCCGTTGATGGCCGAGGAGATCAGGATCACCGTGGCAATGCCGATCAGGATGCCGAGAATCGTCAACCCCGAGCGCAGCTTGTTTTTGCGCAGCGTATCGAAGGCCAGGATGAAGGCTTCTTTTTGGTGGCTGAAGTGGATGGCCATAGGTCAGAGCTCCGCTCTCAGCGCTGTAATCGGATCGAGCGCCGCAGCCTTGTAGGCCGGGTAGATGCCAAAGAACAGTCCCACCATGATGGCGACCAGAAGCGAAACCAGAATCGACCAGATGGCAACCACCGAGGGGAAGGCGATGGCCAGGGTGATCGCTTTGGCCATCCCGATGCCCAAGCCGACGCCCAGAAAACCGCCGACCAGCGACAACGTTGCGGACTCGATCAGGAACTGCATCAGAATATCCTTGCGACGCGCGCCCAGCGCCTTGCGGACGCCAATCTCGCGGGTGCGTTCGGTGACCGAAACCAGCATGATGTTCATGATGACGATGCCGCCTACCACCAGCGAGACGGCGGCAATGGAGACCACCACCGCGCCAAAGCTATCCAGGATCTTGCCCAGCATGTTTTTGAAGGTGGCACTGGAATCGATGTTGAAGGCGTCCGGCTTGCCGGGGGCCAGGTGTCGGCGGGTGCGCATAATCACGCGCAGCTCGTCGGTTACGGCATCCATCACCTCGCCGCCACCACCGGAATCCACAAAAATGGACAAACTCGAGTTCTGGCTGTGGGCTCCGTAGATCTCAAGAAAAGTAGTGAGCGGAATAGCCACCCAATTGTCCATGCTGGAGCCCATCATCTTGCCCTGGGCCTCGCCCACACCCACAACGGTGTACTCCACGCCGTCGACGCGGACCGACTTGCCCAGCGGATCCACGCCACCCAGCACGTTGTTGGCTATGTCAGCGCCCACAATGGCAATGTGGGCCGAGTGCTGATCCTCTGACTCGGTAAAGGAGCGGCCCAGCTCGATGTTCAGGTTGGAGAGCCCCGGCATGGTCCAGGTCCAGCCGCGGACCGTGGTATCGGTGGTGGACTGGCCACCCCTCACCACCTTGCCTGTAGTGGAGCGGGTGGCGCCCACCGAGACGCAGGATTTGCACTCGTCCAGAACGGCCCGGTAGTCGTCTATGGTTACGCTCTTGCGCTTCTGATACTCGACGTACTCCTCGATGGTCATAAAGGTCTGCGGCATCTTGCTGATGGTGATGACCGACGCGCCGTAGGAATTCATCTTCGAAGTCACAAAGGATTTGGCGCCGTTGGTCAGCGTAACCACCATGATCACCGAGGCCACGCCGATGACGACCCCCAGCAAGGTGAGGATGCTGCGGAGCTTGTTGCCCCACAACGACTGCAAAGCGAGCTTGACGGCCTCACTGAATAACATAAGCCTGCTTTCGACCGATTCGAGCAATTAGGGCGCTACCCTGCGCCCCGGCAAAGACACTTCACCTGGGGGTGCGGGCCAGCTACACCCAAGCATACGCGCACGGTTGCGCCATGGTTCCCTTGAAGGCGGCAGACCGGGGAACTCGTTCGTTGCAGCAGGGACTATCTCTTCGATTCCACTCTGGTATTACAGTTGCAGAAACGAAGTTCGGAGGGAGCAGGGGCCTTCAGGCCCCTGAAAAGCCGACCTAGCGTCCGGAGCTGCCAAAGCCCTTGGCGGCGCGGGAGGAATCCTCTAGCTCGTCCACGGCTTCCACCGGGCCGGTGAGCACCGGGACCGGGATCATCTGTGCGACCTTCTCGCCTGCGGCCAGTTCGATCGTCGCCGGGCCCAGGTTGGTCATCAAAATCAAAATCTCGCCCCGGTAGCCGGCGTCAATCACACCTCCGGTAGTGGCGATCCCTTTGGAGGCCATCGACGAGCGGTCGCGGACCAGCAGGCCCAGAGCGTCGCCGGTGACGGGGTGGCGTGCCTCCACGGCAATGCCGGTACGCACCTTGACGGGGTCCTGCGGCTTCAGTTGCACTGCTTCCAATGCAAAAACGTCGTATCCCAGATCCTCGCCCGGATGCGCCACAACCGGCGTCCGCGCTCCCTCAGCCAAAAGCTTCACTCGCAACATACTTCCATTCCACCACACCTCCACCTGCGGTGGGGCTGACCGCTTGGCGTCGCCAGTGGTTGGTTTCATCGGGAAGGTCTAATAAAACCGATTTACCAAGCGGGGTTTCCGCTTGTATCATGCCTTTGGTGTCTTTACCCGGGCTCGAAGTTCGCGCTGAATCGCGCCCGGGATTCTGTTTGGAGGAGCTTGTTGCCCATGTACCGTCGTCGCTGGTTCTCTCTTCTGTTGGTTGCCGGGTTTGCTTCGATTCTGACCGCCCAAGTCGCGCAACCTATCAAGACCGCGCAACCCGTGCCTGCCGCGGGACCCACCTATCTTGATCCCAAGGCCCCGCCGGCCGACCGCGCCCATGATCTGGTGGGCCGCATGACGCTGGACGAAAAGGCGCAGCAGCTGGAGGATTGGGCCACGCCCATCCCGCGGCTGGGCATTCCCGACTACCAGACCTGGAACGAGTCGCTGCACGGCGTGGCCCGCGCCGGGTACGCCACCGTCTTTCCGCAGGCCATTGGCATGGCTGCCACCTGGGATCAGGCCATGGTGCAGAGCATGGGGAACACCATCTCCACCGAGGCTCGCGCCAAGTACAACCAGGCCCAGAGCGAGGGCAACCACCGCATCTTCTTTGGCTTGACCTTCTGGTCGCCCAACATCAACATCTTCCGCGATCCCCGCTGGGGCCGTGGCCAGGAGACCTACGGCGAAGACCCGTACCTGACCAGCCGCATGGGCGTGGCCTTCATCCACGGCGTGCAGGGTGCGGACCTGAACCACTTGCGCGCGGTGGCCACCAGCAAGCACTTTGCCGTCCACAGCGGACCGGAGACCCTGCGCCACGGCTTCAACGTGGACGTCTCCCTGCGCGACCTGGAAGAGACCTACCTGCCGGCCTTCCGCTCCACGGTGACCGAAGGCTCGGTGCAGAGCGTGATGTGCGCCTATAACTCCATTGACGGCTGGCCAGCCTGCACCAACCAGATGCTCCTGAAGGAGCACCTGCGCGATGCCTGGGGCTTCAAGGGCTTTGTGGTCTCTGATTGCGGCGCCATTGTGGACGTGAACAACGGCCACAAGAAGACGCCGGGCGTGCTGCACTCCTCGGTACTCTCGTTGCAGGCCGGGACTGACCTTTCCTGCTCCATTTGGACGCCGGGCTTCAACACCCTGGCCGACGCGGTGCGCCAGAATCTGGTGCCGGAGGCGCTGGTCACCCAGGCGGCGGAACGGCTTTACACCGCCCGCTTCCAGTTGGGCCTGTTCGATGCGGTTGGCTCCAGCCAGTTGGACAAGCTCTGGCCCACCGATGGCCTTTTCAACCAGGGCCGTATGACGGCGCGCAAGGCTGCGGAAGAGAGCATCGTGTTGCTCAAGAACGCAGGCGCGCTGCCGCTGAAGGGCAGGCCGCACATTGCGGTGATTGGTCCCACGGCTGACCTGCTGGTCTCGATCCTGGGCAATTATCAAGGCACACCCATCCGCGCCGTAACCCCTCTGGACGGCATGACCACGCAGTTTTCAGCCGCTGACATTCTCTACGCACAGGGTGCAACGCTGGCCGTGGGCGCGGTCGTTCCGGTTCCGCGCACTGTCTTTGGCAAGGGCTTGAAGACAGAGTTCTTTGCCACTACCGACTGTACCGGTCGCGCGCTGGCCACTCAGACTCAGCCGCTGATCCAGGCGGATTGGGAAACCGCGCTGCCCACGGCGGAGATTCACACCCCGAACTACTCCGTCCGCTGGAGTGGCACGCTGGCCGTGCCCGCTGCCGGGCACTACGTCTTCTTGGTGGAGCCGGCCGATGCCTTTCCGTACTCGCCGGTGGAGAACTACCGCTTCCTCCTGGACGGTAAGGTGATCTCCGAAGGCAGCCTGCGCAAGGTGCAGGCCAATCCCCTGGCCAACGGCGCGGCTGTGGGTGCTTCGCCCACCGCACCGCGCCCCATGGATGGCCCGGTGGCGCCCAAGGTTGAGGTGGACTTTGCCGACAGCAAGCCGCACGAGTTCCAGTTGGAGTACGCGCACTCGGCCGACACGGCCGGTGGCGGCATCACCCTCAAGTGGGAAGCTCCGGCCCAGGCCCAGTTGGACGAGGCCGTGGAGCGGGCCAAGAAAGCGGACGTTGTAGTGGCCTTTGTGGGCCTCTCCCCGCAGCTGGAAGGCGAGGAGATGAAGATCAAGATCGAGGGCTTTGACGGCGGTGACCGTACCAGCCTGGATCTTCCCGCTCCCCAGCAAAAGCTGCTGGAGGCCCTGGCCGCAACCGGCAAGCCGTTGGTGGTGGTGCTGCAGAGCGGCTCTGCCGTGGCCCTGAACTGGACCAACGAACATGCCGCAGCCGTGCTGGAAGCCTGGTATCCGGGTGTGGAGGGTGGAACGGCCATTGCCCGCACCCTGGCCGGGCTGAACAACCCCGCCGGCCGCCTGCCGGTCACCTTCTACAAGAGCCTGGAAGGCCTGCCGGCCTTTACCGACTACAGCCTGAAGGGCCGCACCTATCGCTACTTCACGGGCAAGCCGCTCTGGGGCTTTGGCTATGGACTCAGCTACACCAGCTTCAAGTACTCCGCCATCAAGCTCTCGGCGGAGGCGCTGAAGGCCGGCGACCCCATCAAGGCTACCGTGACGGTGACCAACACCGGAACCGTGGGCGGCGACGAGGTGGTGGAAGCCTACCTGAAGACGCCGCAAGCGGGCGGTCCCATCCACTCGCTGGTGGGTGTGGAGCGCGTCACGCTGGCTCCGGGCGCCAGCAAGGACGTAACCCTAACCATCGACCCACGGTCGCTCTCCGCGGTCGACGATCAGGGCAATCGTTCCATTCTGGCCGGCAAATACACGCTCTGGCTGGGCGGCGCGCAGCCGGAAGAGACCAAGGCCATCAGCGAGGCTGCCTTTACTGTTGCTGGCTCACAAGCACTTGCGAAGTAAGCACTAGCCGCACCGGTCCCAGGAGCCCCGACTCGAGCGGCTCCTGGGGACCGCCAAACTGCCCCATCGGTTTGGGCACACTCCCCTCGGAAAACACACGTTTCTCAGGTGCGGCCTTGCGGTCGCCCACGATCCTGTTCGTCCACTGGTTGGTCACGCGAATCTCAAGCTGGTTCGCGCCGGGCTTGAGAGCTTCCGTCACTTCCACGCGATAGGGCGCGGTCCACACCGTCCCCAGAGACTTACCGTTGACGACAACCTCGGCCAGATCGCGCACCGCCCCCAGATCGAGATGAATTCTCTGCCCCTTCCTGATCCAAGCTCCATCGATTGCTATCTCTTTCGTGTAGGTCGCAGTGCCAGAGAAAAACTTCACGCCCTCGTTGGCGTTGTCGGTCCAGGAAGCCAACTTCTCGAGCTGAATGCTTGCGGGAGCGCCCCAATGCGGCGGGAAGCTCACCGTCCACGGGCCCGTAAGCAAAGCCAACTCTTTCGTCTTGTGGGACATTTCCTCCAGAAGCTTCTGGTCGACCGCCTTCGGGAAGACGACAAAGACCGACTCGCGCGCTTCCAAATCAAAGCTCGTTGTGGTCAGCTGCGCCTCGCGCACGTAATTGGCTGGTTGATAGCCGGGCTGCCTGTTCCCGCTGCGATCCTCCACCAGTGCGCCGTCTACCTTGTACAACCACGTGCGTTCGCCCGTGAGCGGCCGCCAGAGTTCAGCGTAGCGGCCGGCCACGCGGAAGCGCGCGTCCAGGTGCGCAGGTTCATCCGTCTGGTTGGCGATGAAGTAGATCTCCGCGTCGTCTGTAGAGCGGTGAGTCCACGCAGGGGCAACGCCCAGCCCCTTGCTGGAGGCAAAGTCCGGTTGCAGATGCAGCCGGTTCATCACCTCAGCGAGCGGCAGGCCCCAGCAGACCATCCCGCGTCCAAAAGTGTGTTGCGTGTAGGTGATGCCGTCCATGTCGGCCCAGAGATTGGTGGCTAACTCCCGCACCTTGGCGTCTGCTTCAGCCCCGTGCATCAGGCTGGGCGAACCGTCGGGACGTGGCCCAACGATGGTTGCGCCGTCCTTGACCAGTTCCACGAGCTTTTCCGCCAGCTCCAGCGTCATGCGCGTGGAGTTGGGCAGCACCAGCACACGATAACTCACGCCAGCCGTCATCTCCGCCGAGCCATCCAAATGCAGCCGTCCATCCTGCGCAAACCTGGCGTGATGCAGCAGCAGGTCCGCATTCACGTAGTCGTAGTTATAGCCCTCCAGCAGTGCGGGCTCGAGTCCGCGATTCCAGAAGGGCATGGTGGACGGGCCGCCTTCCGGCAGCAGATAGGCAATGTCCGCAACTGGAGAGCCTTGTTGCAGCATCCACTGCACGCGGCCAAAGTAACTCGTCAATCCGCCGGCCTGATCGGCCCAGGTAATGTTGCGGTTGATGTGCGCGCCCACCATGGTGTTTCCGGGCTTGGTATCGAGCGGTTGCTGCGCGGAGGTGTGAAAGACCAGCCGGTTCACGCCCTGCGCAAACCAGAAGTCGGCAATTTTTTTGAGCGTTGCTGGGCTCTCATAACTTCCGCCAGTAAAAGCCTCCGCCGCAACCACCGGGCGTCCCCACACATGCGCGGCCGAGGCGGCTCCGCGAATGTCCACCAGATACATCGACTCCGGATGCAGGGCATGGACCCAAAACTCGCCCATGGGAATGTCGATAGCGCGTTTGTTGGCGAGCGTATCTTCGGGAATCTCCAGCGCGACGCCGGAAGCCTCGGCATAGCCCTTCATGCCGGCCTTGTGCAGCTCGTCTTCCATTGTTCCGTAAAACTCGCTGGCAAACATCTCCGCCAGCGTCTGGCGGAAGTCCCACAGGAAGCGGTCGCTGGTCTCGGCACTTTGGACCACATGGCCTGCCAGCACCGGCAGATAGGCCGTTGGGTCGTAGCCGCGACGGGCCTTGAATTGCGTGAGCATCGCGGGCGTCCAGTTCTGCATGCCTGCTTCCCAACTGTCCATCATCATGTGGCTCAGCGTGGTGCCGGCCAGCGCGCCCAGCTCCTTCTGGATCGGGTCCATGTAGCCGTGGAAGTAACTGCGCACGGCGGCTGCGTCGAGCTTGTCCACTTCGAGTCCGCTGCCTGCGGGGACCGAGGGCCGATTCATGGCTCCGGTCAACGCGTAGCCCATGCGCAGGATGGTCCAGTGTCCTGCGGGCGCCTGCCAGTTGAGCGTTCCGTCCGCGTCCATCTTGCTGCTCACATCCACTACGTCGCTGGCGGCAATCAACGCGGAAGGTGGTGCATCGGGCGTAGGAACAATCTCAAAAACATCCATCAGGCTGCCAAAGGCGCCCTTGTCTTCCCAGCGATTCACGCGCGCGTCAGGCGACAGGATGGCTTCGGTCAGGGTGTATTTCGGTCTGGGCGGAAAGCCCCTGTCGGCACCGTGAATCACCTCCGCGGGCGTCAGCCCCACGCGGTCGAGCTCAATGCGGAAGAAGCGAGCTGTAACAGCGGGAAAGGCAAAGGTACGGACCGCCGCGCCGTGGTACCCCTGCGGACCGGGCAAGGTGGCGATGGTACGGAAGGTGCTGCCGTCGTCGCTCGCGAGCAGTCGGCCGACTGGAATCCGGCCCTGCACCCCCAGTGTGAGCGCGCGTGCGGTGAAGGGCTGCGCATAGTCGTACTGCAACCATGCCGGTCCGCCAGCCGCGGGCGGACGGATCGCGATGCTGGTGCTCAGGAGGCCATCGAGCAATGCGGTTGCATCGAGCGGGCCTTCGTTGGAAGATGTCTTTGGCGCGGCCTGTGCCGCCTCCAAAGCCGCCTCCGGCGTGCGGTAAGCCAGCACCACGCTGTCGCGATAGAAGTGCGGAGCATCGGCCTTCACTCCCGCAACCAGATCGCGCACCGGCCCCTGGTTCGACGGTGGCTCGGCCAGCGTCACTTTCACAGCGCCGCCGCCCTCCACCTGCGTCTCGCTCCACACCAGCCGCTTCATGGCCTGCTCGGGCTTCACCCACGGGCCGCCCGCCTCACTCCACCCCGGTGAGCTGAAGATGGACATTTCCAGCCCCAGCCGTTTGGCCTCATTCGCCGCATGATGCAAGGCGTGGTACCACTCGGGAGTCCCGAAGTTGATCTTTTTCTCCACGGTCTGGCCGCCGCCAGAAGCCACGTCCGCAAGCTGAAAGCCGCCGATGCCGGAGCGCTTCATCCACTCCAGATCTTTGGTGATGCCCTCTTCCGTCACATTGCCGTTGGTCCAATGCCACCAGGTGCGGGGCTGAGCGGACGCGGGCGGCGCTTTGAAGCCGGCCGCCAACGACGCATCCGTTCCTGCTTGCGCACACATTTCCGCCGGTCCAGCTGCCACTACAGCCAGACACAATCCTGCGAGCCGGATCGAACTGGGCATCGCTCACCTCCGCATTTCGTTTCGCTCTACGGTTCAGGGTGCAAGTGCATCTTCAGGAACTGGACATACACATCCCAGTCGCCTGGAACCATGCCGTGTCCGCCATCGTGCATGAAGTAACTCAGGTCGTGCAGGATACGCTGGTTGGCCGCAGGCCACTCCTCGGTGTCCAGCGCCTCCTTGCCCAGCAGCTTGTAGACCGGACCCGCGGAGACCTCGGCCAAAAACTCGCCTTTGGGGTCGGACCAGTAATCCGTGTTGCCGGTTTGCAGCAACAGCGGACGCGGCGCAATCAAGGCCACCAGCAGATTGGCATCGAAGGGAGCTTTGTCGGGGAATCCGCCCCACTTCCCGTAGTTCAGCGCAAACTGGTAGGGATAGCGCGTGGGAGCGGCCAGGTGAGCAATGGTCTCTCCGTAGTTGCGATGACTCAGCGCCGCGCCACCCTCGCCGGAGCAGCTGGAGATGACCGCGGCAAAGCGCTCGTCGTGCGCCCCGGCCCACATCACGGTCTTGCCCAACCGCGAGACGCCGTGGATGGCCACCCGCTTGGCGTCTACAGCGGGGTCAGTTTCAAAATAATCTTCCACGCGGCTCAGGCCCCAGGCCCAGGCGGCAATGGAGCCCCACTCGTCGGCTGCTCGATCCGTCTGCCCCGGCTTCAAATAGTGCGCCCGAATGCCGTCCTTGAAGCCGTCCGCGTAATCCGGGTCCACGTCGCCGTAGTAGAAGGTGGCCACGCCAATGCCTGCATCCAGGAAGGGCACTACGTTCAGGCGGCCAAAGCCGCGCCCTGCTGGCGGAAAGGCACGTTGATGCGTCTTCGGGTCCCAGACGGTAATCGGTGTAATCCCGGGATCCTCCACCGCATTCTGGACCGCGCCAAAGTTGATGGAGAGAAGCATCGGCACAGCCTTCTTGGCCGTGGCAGGCAGGTATTCCAACAGGTGGATTGCAGGCCAGGAAGGGTCTTTGGAGAAACGAATCGTCACCTGCTTGCGGATCGCCTTGCCGTTGAGCGCCGGGGTGCCTTTGTCGGTGACTTCAAAGCTCAGCTGGGCGGGGCGGCCGGGAGCGCGCCCGTACTGCTCGGTCTCGAACAGCTTGACCAGCTCCGGGCGGCGCAGGGTGCGCCACGCCTTGGCGTCGCGAACCGGCTTGCCGTTGGCCAGCACCAGGGGATCGGGCAAGGTGTAGCTGCCCACCTTGGCTTCGTCGTAGTTCACCGGAATACCGGCAATCTCAGCCGCGGGCGGCGGTGGAGCAGGAGGTTTGACCTGGGCTGAGGCTGCACAGACCGAAACCAACATAAGGGCAACAAGTGCGCTACTCTTCCAGTTCATGGGACGAGCTCCTTTACGCAAAATAGATTTTCAAACAACGGATAGCCGCTTGAAACGTTAGAATCAACGCCTGCGTCTGTCAACAAGAGCGTACCTCGAAGGTATTTCAAGGCGGGGCGATTGGTTGCTCCCCTATCGCGCGGGCGCATAGTATGGAAGGCGACGGGCCAGCAAGCCACGTTGGGCAGCTGCCGCCTGAGCAATTGATTGGATGGGTCATTTTTCTAACCCGGCCATCGCCAGCGGATCTTTATCCGCAACCCTCTTCCCTCATCCACAAAGGAATCAGGTAGGACCATGATCGAATCCAGCGATCTTACGCAGCAATTTGCCTCTGATAACTACGCCGGAGTTTGTCCGGAAGCATGGCAGGCCATGGAGGCCGCTAACCACGGCCATGCTTCCTCCTATGGTGATGATCCATGGACCGAGAAAGCGGCCAACCTTTTTCGTGAGCTGTTTGAGACAGATTGCGACGTATATTTTGTATTCAATGGCACGGCGGCAAATTCGCTGGCGCTGGCCTCGCTCTGCCAGTCGTATCACGGTGTTATCTGCGGCGACCAAGCGCATGTGGAAACCGACGAGTGCGGCGCGCCGGAATTTTTTTCCAATGGCTCCAAGTTACTGGTGGCGCAAAGCGCGGGGGGAAAGCTGTGTCCGGAGTCCATCCGCGAGTTGGCCACCAAGCGCCAGGATATTCACTATCCCAAACCCCGCGTGGTTACATTGACGCAGTCCACGGAGACCGGGCGCGTGTACACGCTGGATGAGCTAAGTGCCATTTCAGCAACGGCCAAGACGCATAACCTCCACCTGCACATGGATGGAGCGCGCTTTGCCAACGCCTGCGCGGCCTTGGGAGCAAGTCCCGCCGACCTTACCTGGAAGGCCGGCGTCGATGTGCTTTGTTTTGGCGGCACCAAGAATGGAATGGCGGCCGGCGAAGCGGTCTTGTTCTTTGACCGTCAACTTTCAGCTGACTTTGATTACCGCTGCAAACAGGCTGGGCAACTTGCGTCCAAAATGCGTTTTCTTTCCGCACCGTGGGTGGGGATGCTGGAAAGCGGAGCCTGGCTGCGCAATGCCGCCCATGCCAATCACTGCGCGCATTACTTTGGACAGCAGGTGGCAGCCATTCCAGGGGTGCGGATTACCGGCCCCGTTGAAGCCAACGCCGTGTTTCTTGAAGCCCCGGAGAAGATACTGGATGGCCTGCGCAAGCGGGGCTGGAAGTTCTATACCTTTATTGGTGGGGCGGCAAGGTTTATGTTTTCCTGGGACTGCGATTTGAAGCGAATTGACGCATTCTGCAAGGACTTGGGAGAGATTGCAGCCACCGTTTAGCCTATCCGCATGCCATCCCGTGATGGGTTGTCAAAATAAGCAATACTAGGTTACTTTGATGACTCTCCAAGGCCCCAAGAACCATGTTTTCAAGCGTTTTTGTCCGGTAGGGAAAAGAACAGGGGCAATTCCCTAATTCCAATCCCGTCCGCAGTGGAGAAGAAATGTTTGACTT
>CAZYDF010000031.1:0-42160 GCA_964645855.1 uncultured Occallatibacter sp. | reverse complement strand
TGCACGACAGCTTTACACCGCTGGGCGGAATGGTGGTGCTCACCAACATCATGCTGGGCGAGGTGATCTTTGGCGGCGTGGGCTCGGGCCTCTACGGCATGTTGATCTTCGTGGTGCTGGCCGTGTTCATCGCCGGCCTCATGGTGGGCCGCACCCCGGAGTATCTGGGCAAGAAGATCGAAGCCTTCGACGTGAAGATGTCCATGCTCTACGCGCTCATCTTTCCCATCATCATCCTCTCCCTCACCGCCGCGTTTTTGCTGGCGCCCAACATCGGACTCAGCTCGCTCAACAACGCGGGACCACATGGGTTGACCGAGATCCTCTACGCCTTTACCTCGGGCGCGGGCAACAACGGATCGGCCTTTGCCGGCCTGAATGCCAACACCTGGTGGTACAACGTCACGCTGGGCTTTGACATGCTCTGCGGCCGCCTGCTGATGATGATCCCAGTGCTGGCGCTGGCGGGCAACTTGGCGCAGAAGAAGAGCGTTCCTCCTTCGCCAGGCACCTTCCCGGTAAATGGTGGAATGTTTACCGTGCTGCTGGTGGGCGTTGTCGTCATTCTGGGCGCACTTACCTTCTTCCCGGCACTCAGCCTGGGCCCCATCCTGGAGCATCTGGTGCTGCAGGCAGGCCAGCTCTTCTAACCATTGCATGGAGCAGATGCGGCTTTGCCGCCTTGCCTGCTCGCGATTCTGGCTCCTATATCGGTGGGCCAGGAAGCGAAAGCTAACAGCTAGGAGCTGAGGAGATGAGATCTCATGGTTGAAAAAACTAGTCTTTGGAATACGGACATCATGGGCCATGCCCTGGTGGATGCGGTGAGGAAACTGGATCCGCGCGGCATGATCAAGAATCCCGTCATGTTTGTTGTCGAGGTTGGCAGCGTGCTCACCACCGCGCTGCTCCTCAGCGACGCCATCGGCCACAAGGCGGGCCTGGGCTTCAACCTGCAGATCACCCTCTGGCTCTGGTTCACCGTGCTGTTTGCCAACTTTGCCGAAGCCATGGCGGAGGGCCGCGGCAAGGCGCAGGCCGACACCCTGCGCAAGGCCAAAGGCGAAACCATCGCCCATCGCTACAACGACCGCAACGAACTGGAAGAAGTAGCCAGCGGCTTGCTGCGCTCCGGCGACGTGATCTTTGTCGAAGCGGGCATGTACATTGCCGGCGACGGCGAGGTCATCGAGGGCGTGGCCTCCGTGGATGAGTCCGCCATCACCGGCGAGTCGGCCCCTGTGATCCGCGAGGCGGGCGGTGATCGCTCGGCCGTCACTGGCGGCACCAAGGTGCTGTCGGATTACATCAAGGTGAGAATCACGTCGAACCCAGGAGAAACCTTTCTCGACCGCATGATTGCTTTGGTGGAAGGCGCCAGCCGCCAGAAGACGCCCAACGAAATCGCGTTGAGCATTCTGCTCAGCGGCCTCACCATTGTCTTCCTGCTCGCGGTCGTCACGCTGCAGCCGTTTGCCATCTACTCCAAAGCTCCGCAGACCGTATTCGTGCTGGTCTCGCTGCTGGTGTGCCTCATTCCCACCACCATCGGCGGACTGCTATCGGCCATTGGCATTGCCGGCATGGACCGGCTGGTGCAATACAACGTGCTGGCCATGAGCGGACGCGCCGTGGAAGCCGCGGGCGATGTGAGCACGCTCCTGCTCGACAAGACCGGCACCATCACCCTCGGCAATCGTCAGGCCGCGGAGTTCATCTCCGCGCCGGGCGTGGATCAGGAGCGGCTGGCCAACGCCGCGCAGCTCTCCTCGCTCTCCGACGAGACGCCCGAAGGCCGCTCCATCGTGGTGCTCGCCAAAGAGAAGTACGGCCTGCGCGGACGCGACATCTCCAGTATTCATGCGGAGTTTGTGCCCTTCACCGCGCAGACCCGCATGAGCGGCGTCAACCTGCCCGGTGCGCGCATTCGCAAAGGCTCGGTGGACGCCATCTCCCGCTTCCTTGAAGAGCAAGGCTCGTCGCTGCCCAAGAAGGTGCGCGACACCGTGGAAGAGGTTGCGCGGCTGGGCGGAACCCCGCTGGTTGTTGCCGAAAACTCGACCGCTCTCGGCGTCATTCATCTCAAGGACATCGTCAAAGGCGGCCTCAAGGAGCGGCTGGCGCGCCTCAGGGCGATGGGTATTCGCACCATCATGATCACAGGCGACAATCCGCTGACCGCTGCGGTGATTGCCCGCGAGGCCGGCGTCGACGACTTCCTCGCCGAGGCCAAGCCCAAGGACAAGATGGACCTGATCAAGCGCGAGCAGGCCAAGGGCAAGCTGGTGGCCATGACCGGCGACGGCACCAACGACGCGCCCGCGCTGGCGCAAGCCGATGTGGGCGTGGCCATGAACTCCGGCACCCAGGCCGCCAAGGAAGCCGGCAACATGGTGGACCTGGATTCGAACCCCACCAAGTTGATCGAGATTGTGGAGATCGGCAAGCAGTTGCTCATGACGCGCGGCGCGCTCACCACCTTCTCCATCTCCAACGATGTGGCAAAATATTTTGCCATCATTCCGGCCATGTTCGCCGGCGTCTTCCCGGTGCTGAACGCGCTGAACATCATGCATCTGGCCACGCCGCAATCGGCCATTCTTTCCGCCGTGATCTTCAACGCACTGATTATCGTGGCGCTGATTCCGCTGGCACTGAAGGGTGTGAAGTACGAGCCCAAGGCAGCCGGCGTGCTGCTGCGCAACAACCTGCTCGTCTACGGCGTGGGCGGCATCGTGGTGCCCTTTATCGGCATCAAGGCCATCGACCTTTGCCTTGTAGCCATGCACCTGGCATAAATTCGCGAGCTACAACAGGAGACCGATCATGAACACAGTGGCTGAAAGCAGCAACAAGTACACGCTCCGCGCCAGCGCTTACGAACTGAAGCCCAAGGACGCGCCCGCACACCACCCGGTGTGGAAGACCTCGATCCTCTTCACGTTGATCACCACGGTGCTGCTGGGCCTCGTCTATCCGCTGGTGGTAACAGGCATCGCGTCGGTGCTCTTCCCGCATCAGGCCGCGGGAAGCCTGATCCTGCGCAACGGCCAGATAGTCGGCTCGGAGCTACTGGCGCAGAGCTTCACCGCGGATCGCTACTTCCATCCCCGCCCCTCGGCCGCGGGCAATGGCTACGACGCAACGGCATCGGGCGGCTCGAATCTGGCGCAGTCCAATCAAAAGCTGGTCACACGCATGCAAGGCGACATCGACAAGCTGGCCGCGGAAAATCCCGGCAAGCCAGTGCCGATTGACATGGTGACGACTTCCGGCTCAGGGCTCGATCCCGACATCACCCCCGACGCCGCTGCGTTCCAGGCTCCGCGCATCGCCAAGGCACGCGGCATCACCGAAGACGCGGTCCGCAAGCTCATTGAGCAGGGCACCACGCAACGGCAGTTCGGCGTACTGGGCGAGCCACGCGTGAACGTCCTGGCGCTGAACCTGGCGCTCGATCAGCTGAAGAAGTAGGCGGCTAGGTAGCTGGGTGACTGAGTGGATAAGTGGATAGGTTGCCGAATACTGCCATTTCCTGCTTCCGGTTAGTGAAGTACAGCGTGGACCGGGAGGTCCACGCTACAGCCGGCCTGGAGGCCGGCGCTACTTAGCGACTTAGTCACTTAGTCACTTAGTCACCTAGCCACTTAGAATTCCCGTCGTCCTTCCATCGCCCGCGCCATGGTCACTTCATCGGCGTATTCAATGTCGCTGCCGGCGGGGATGCCGGTAGCAATGCGGGTGATCTTCACATGGAAGCGGCGCAGCGCCGTTGCCAGCCAATCGGCCGTGGCCTCGCCTTCCAGCGTGGGGCTGGTGGCCAGAATTACTTCGTCAATCTCGCCGCGCTCGGCGCGCTCCAGCAAGGTGGAAGTGCGCAGTTGATCCGGGCCCACCCCGTGCAGCGGCGAGAGCGTGCCATGCAGCACGTGATACACACCCTGATAGCCGCGCGTGCGCTCCACCGATTGGATATTGGTGGGCTCTTCCACCACACATACAGTGCGATGATTGCGCACGGCGTTGGAGCAGTAGGCGCAGGGATCCACGTCGGTGACGTTGTTGCAGACCGAGCAGAGGCGCAGATTGGCCTTCAATTCGCGCACCGCATCGGCCAGCGCCATGGCATCCTCACCCGACGAGCGCAGGATATGGAAGGCGAACCGCTGCGCGCTCTTGGTGCCCACGCCAGGCAGCTTCTTCAACTCTTCAATCAGCCGCGCCATTGGCTCCGCGTATCGCGCCACGTTGTTTCTCCTCGCCTCTACGCGCCCAATCCTGGAATGCCCAACCCGCCCAGCATACCTTGCACGCTGGACTGGATGATCTCATCGGCCTTGCGCCCGGCCTCGTTCACGGCGGCCATCACCAGGTCTTCCAGCATCTCCACATCCGGCTGGCCGCCAGTGAGGCTGACCACGGCACTGGGATCGATACGCAGCTTGAGCAGTTGCTTTTTGCCGTTCATGGTCGCTGTTACCGCACCGCCGCCGCTGGAGGCCTCCAGTACGGTCTCACCCAGCTTGCGCTGCATCTCGGCCTGCATCTGCCCGGCCTGCTGCATCATCTCTGCAATCTTCAAAGGATTCATCATGGTCTCGGATCCTGCCTTACTGCTTGCTGCGGAGGTCCACAACGCTGCGCACTTCCGCGTTGAAAATCTCTTTGGCGCGCTGCACCATGGGATGCGCCAGCGCCGCCTCCTGCACACTGCCCGCCACCACCGTGGCCATGGGCGCCGCGCCGCTGCTGCCCGCGCCCGCTGCGCCTGGAATCACCATAAAACGGGTGGGCGCGTTGTGCTTGACCAACTCCTGGCGAATGATTTTTTCGGCCGCGGCATTCACGGTAAGAGCCAACATCTTTTTGCCCATGCCGCTGACTTCAATGCGCAACTGCGCGCCTTCCACGGTCCACACGCCTGAACCCAACAATGTGGATGCGGTGGAGTGTCCATCTGCCGCCAGAGCCTTGGCTACGGCCTCACGTACGGCGCTGAGGTCGGCGGTTCCGGTGGCTGCTTCCGCAGGCTGGGGAGCCCGGGCCAGCGCGCCATCGGTCATATTCTCTGCCCTGCCCAGGGTGGGCGTCTCAGCTTGCGGCGCAAAAGGCGAAGCCGCCGCGTGACGCTCCGATGCATTGATAGAAACTACAGAACCCGAGTGAGCGGGCGACGCCGGCGCACTGGCCGGAGCCGTTTGCTGCACCTCAGCCTGAGGCGCGGGCTGCGCGGCTTGCGCAGTGGGTACAGGCTGGGCAGACTCCACCCGCGGCGCGGGCTCGGCGCTCATGTTGCCGGAGCCCCAACCACCGGAAAAGGGCGAGATGGGGGGAGCAGGCTTGGAAGGCGCGCTGGCAGGCGCTGCGGGCGTGGAGGGCGTGGTGGACGCAAAGGGTGATGCAGGTGCGGTGCGCGGTGCGGGCGGTGCTGGCCGCGATGGAGCAGGCGCTGCGGGGCGTACGCCGCCACCAGCCGCCACGCCGCTCAACAACTCTTCCAGCGGCAACAGGCGCTGCGCATGGATCAGCTTCAACAGGCCCAACTCCAGATGGAAGCGCTGCTCCTGGCGATAGTTCAGCTCGTCAAAGGTACGCAACACAATCTGCAGATTGCGCGCCAGCTCCTCTTCGGTAAACAACATGGCAGTGCGTGCGGCGCGGGAGCGCTCGTCGGTGGAGATCTGCAACAGCTCGGTCTCAGCCCCGCCCAGCTTGGCCATCAGCGCATTGCGCAGGTAGCGCGCCATCTGCCGCGCCAGGGAGGACGGGCTGTGGCCCGCATTCACCAGCACATTCAACTGCTCCATCAGCTCCGCGCTCTGGCCCTGCGATACGGCTTCCAGCAAACGCTCAAAGACAGCATTGGGAACGGAGCCCATCAGTTCGCGAATCTGCGCAGCCTCCAGCACCGGCCGGTTGGCGGTGACCGGAGCCGACGCAATGGCCTGATCCATGATGGAGAGCGCATCGCGCATCGATCCATCGCCAGCCTCGGCCAACAGAGCCAAAGCCGCGTCCTCGGCCTCCACATCTTCCTTGATGGCAATGCCCTTCAACTGGGCCAGAATGTCGTCGAACTTGACGGCATGAAAACTGAAGTGCTGGCAACGGGAGCGGATGGTTTGGGGGATATTTTCCGGCTCCGTCGTCGCCATCATGAAGACCACATGCGAGGGCGGCTCTTCGAGGGTCTTCAGGAGCGCGTTGAAGGCCGCATCGGTGATCTGATGGGCTTCGTCGAGGATGTAGATCTTGTAGCGATCGCGGGAGGGCGCGTAGCGGGCCGCATCGCGCAGCTCGCGAATCTCGTCGATGCCGCGATTGGTGGCCGCATCGATCTCAATCACGTCCACGGCGTTGCCCTGGCGGATCTCTGTACAGCTGACGCAGACGCCGCAGGGCTCGGAACTCGGGCGCTCGGGGGTGCCAATCTCCGTGCGGCAGTTCAGGGCCTGCGCCAGAATGCGCGCGATGGTGGTCTTGCCAATGCCTCTGTGGCCGGAAAAAATGTAGCCGTGCGCCAGCCGGTTCTGGCTGAGCGCGTTCATCAGCGTGCGGGTCACATGGTCCTGGCCCGCCACATCGGCAAACAGTTGCGGACGATACTTTCTGGCCAGTACCTGATACCCCATTGCGCGCTCCTTGGGCCTGCCCAGATCGTGCCGGACGGCCTCGTGTCGATTGTATCGGACACCACCCGCGGTGCGGGCATTGCATGCAGCAGACCGCTTCGCGGCGCACAAGAGGTTTGTGTGCAGCGGTTCGTGCGCCCCTCCGGGGCGCCTGATCGCTGCTATGCCTGCCTAGAGTATCCGGTTCAGCCAATAGAACAGGACTGTAAACAGAACCAGATAGACAGCGAAATTCAGGAGTTTCTTCTTCGGATCAGCCGAGTTGGCGGTTGGAAAGACCATGGTGAGGCCAGCCACGACTCCTACGTAGAGCAGTGCCTTCCAGACAGGGACCGGCGGACCCGGAACAAGCTTGAGCATAGTGGCAGATTTCCTTCGCCGGAAGAGGTTGGTCGCGAGCTGCGGCGAGCCACGCGGATGCGAAATCAGCATACCGCAAGAGGCGGGGAATCCTGCAGAAGAACGCACAGCGCCCTTTCAGGGCGCGCATTCTATGTCTTGGCTTTCCCAGCACGTCGCTTCGCTCCGTACTGGGCTATTTGCGCGGTGCCCTTTCAGGGCACGCTTGCCTACTACTGGAGCGCTACTTGCCATCTGCCTTTTCGCTCAGCTCAGCCCAGCGGCTGTAGAGGATATGGCTCTCGTCTTCGGCGGCTTCCAGTTCCTTGAGCGCTTCCTGCAAGGCCTTGGCGTCGGTGGCGACTTCGGGTAACTCCACGCGGTCGCGTGCCGCCTCCAGCCGCGCATCGCTGGCCGCAACCTTCTCCTCGATCGCCGCGTACTCGCGCGCGTCCATGTAAGAGAGTTTTTTCTTGCCCTGGCCAGACTCGGCCGAAGGCTTGGCAGCGGCCGTCTTGGGCTCCACGGCCCCGCGACGCTCCGCCTCCAGCTCGTCCATCCAGTCTTCCCACTGCCCGAAGTCCGCAAAGCGGCCCGCTTTACCCTGGCCATCGAGGCCTAGCACGGTGGTGGCGACGCGGTTCAGCAGGTACCGGTCGTGCGTGACCAGAATCAGCGCGCCGGGGAAGTCCAGCAGGTTCTCTTCCAGAATCTCCAGCGTGGGGATGTCGAGATCGTTGGTGGGCTCGTCGAGCAGGAGCACGTCGGCCGGCTCCAGCATCAGCTTGGCCACCAGAACCCGGGCCCGCTCGCCACCTGACAGATTCTTCACCGGCTGGTTGAGCTGCTCGCTGGTGAACAGGAAGCGCGCCGCCCAGGAGGCTACATGCACCGTCCGGCCCTGGTGGATCACCGAGTCGCCCTCGGGAGCCAGGGCGCGGCGCAGGGTCAGTTCCTCATCCAGCTCGCGCATCTGGCTGAGGTAAACCAGAC
Organism: uncultured Occallatibacter sp.; assembly: GCA_964645855.1. Classification (GTDB taxonomy): domain Bacteria; phylum Acidobacteriota; class Terriglobia; order Terriglobales; family Acidobacteriaceae; genus Telmatobacter. The sequence goes on along the minus strand of CAZYDF010000031.1, from coordinate 34,196 downwards.
GCAGCGTGTCAGCCCGGCGGATGGTGCCCTCGTCGGGCTCCAGATCGCCGCGCAAGAGACGGAGGAGAGTGGTTTTACCGCTGCCGTTGGGGCCTACAAGGCCTACGCGGCTGCCCGCCGTGAGAATGAAGTTTAGGTTTTCGACAATCTTTTTGGGCCCGGCTCCGGTTTCGCCGCTTCCGGCCTCACTCGCGGGAAAAGTATACGAAACGCCAGAAAACTCCACCAGCCGCTTGGTCTTGCGGTCGGAGGCCTCAAAGTCGATGCCCGCGGTGCTGGTGGTGGAGCGGTAGTCCATATCCTTGAGCTGCGTGATCATGGCGTTGGCCGAGTCGATGCGCGCCTTGGACTTGGTGGTGCGCGCCTTGGGCCCGCGGCGCAGCCACTCAATCTCGGTCTTCACCTGGTTGCGCAGGCTCTCCTGCTGGCGGCTCTGGGCCTCCAGAAAGGCCTGTTTTTCTTCCAGAAAGCGGCTGAAGTTGCCCTTCACGCGGTAGAGTCCGTCCGGAAAGACGCGGTTCAGCTCCACGATCTGGCTGCAGGTGGACTCCAAAAAGGTACGGTCGTGGCTGACGGTGACCGAGGCAAAGGAGGAGCTGGCCAGCAGATCCTCCAGCCACTCGATTCCGGCCAGATCCAGGTGGTTGGTGGGCTCGTCGAGCAGCATCACCTCCGGTTCACCCACCAGAGCCTCCACAATGGCCAGCCGCTTGCGCCAGCCGCCGGAGAGCCGCGCGGCCTCAATGGCCAGATCGGCAAAGCCAGCCCGGCCCGCAAACTCGCGCAGACGGCCTTCGCGCTCGTTCACGTCCACATGGACGGCCTCCAGCGCGCGATCCAGCACCTGGCGCACCGTGAGCCCAGCCTCAAAGCATGAGTCCTGAGGCACATAGGAGGCGCGGGCGCGCTTGCGCACGGCCACCTCACCCTCGTCCGGCGTAACCTGTCCGGCAAGAATGGCCAGCAGGGTAGACTTGCCCGAGCCGTTGGGGCCGATCAGGCCAATCCGGTCGCCCTCGTCCACGGCCAGAGAGATGTTCTTGAACAGAGGTAGTGCACCAAACTGTTTGGTAATGGACTGCGCATTGAGAATCGGGGGCATCTTCACCTGGCTGATAAACGTTGAAAGCGCGCACGAAGCTGAGCGCACGCCCTTATTGGAGGGTATCAAACCTGCCGATCCGGGCCTGAAGGCCGCCCAGATGCCAACCCTTTCCAGGGGCCTAAAGGCCCCTGCTCCTTCCGAAACCCGGATCTTGAACGGGAGTGCGAGGTCCCGGAGCGCATGAATCTGTGCGTTGGCATCTCGGCTTCCCGGGTCTCAAAATCGAGACCTGGGGCACCCAGAGCGTTTTTGCTCGGAAGGATCTTTGTCTGCCGCACCGCAGGCGCTTGCATGCAATGCCCCCTGCTTCTTCCCAAATCGCAGGCGCGCAAGCTACCATCATGGCCAGCGGGTATCCGCGACATAAACTGTTGCCCTATTGAGAGGTTTCCCTTGAAACGTTTGCTTGTTGCTCTGGTTTTTTGTGGCTGGCTGGTAGGTTCGGCTGGTCTTCTGCACGCTGAGGTCAAGCCGGCCTCCCTGTTTACCGATCACATGGTGTTGCAGCAGCAGGTGCCGGTGCCGGTGTGGGGCACGGCCGCGCCCGAGGAGAAGATCACCGTCACCCTGGCCGGACAGCGCAAAAACACTGTTGCCGGGGCCGATGGCTGCTGGATGGTTCGCTTCGCCCCGCTCAAGGCTGGCGGCGGCCCGCTGGAGATGCGCATTGAGGGCTCGAATCAAGCGGGCTCGAACACCGTCGTCCTCAAGGATGTGCTGGTGGGCGAGGTCTGGCTGGCCTCAGGGCAATCGAATATGGTGTTCACCATCTCCGTAAAAGCGGCCTCGTTTGCCGGAATGCAGGATGAAGCCAGGGTGATTGCCGCGGCCAACCATCCCACGATCCGCATGTTCACGGTGAAGCCGGTGAAGAGCGCCACGCCGCAGACCGACGCAGGCGGCACCTGGCAGGTGGCCACGCCCGAGAACGCGCCTGGTTTTTCTGCCGTGGGCTACCTGTTTGCGGAAAAGCTGGAGCAGGAGCTGAAGGTCCCGGTAGGCATTGTGACGGTTGCCTACGGCGCCAGTACGGCCGAGGCCTGGCTGCCGCGTGAGGCCATTGCCCGCGACCCGGAGCTGGCGTCCCTGCTACCCCGTTTTGACGCTCTCGTCAGCTTTTACGACACGCATCCCGGGGCCAATGTGACGGATGCGCCGCCCCTGCCGCAGACCATCAACGGCCGCGCGGCCAGCAGCGGCCTGCTGCGCGACCCGATGCAGGATCAGCACCAGCCCACGGTGCTCTACAACGGCATGCTGCACGCGGTGATTCCCTACGCCATTCGCGGCGCCATCTGGTACCAAGGCGAGTCCATTGTGGACGCGCGCAAGGGCGTGGAGCGCTATCCGCACACCATGCAGTTATTGGTGGAAGACTGGCGCAAGGAGTGGGGCCAGGGCGTGTTTCCCTTTTACGCCGTGCAGCTGGCCGCGCTCAAGAATGTGAGCAACAACCCGGTGGTGCGCGAGCAACAGGCGCGGATTCTGGACCTGCCGAAGACCGGTCTGGCCGTCACCATCGACGTGGGCGACCCGGACAACGTGCATCCCAAGAACAAGGGCCCGGTGGGCGACCGCCTGGCTCGGATTGCCTTGGCGGAAACTTACGGCCGGAAGATCGAGTTCTCCGGCCCGCGCTACCTGTCGATGAAGACAGAGGGCAGCGCGATCCGCATCCGCTTTACGCACACCGCGGGCGGTCTGGTGGCTGCGGGCGGCCCGTTGCACTGGTTTCAGATTGCCGGGGCAGACCACAAATTTGTGGATGCGGAGGCTAAGGTTGACGGAGATACGGTGCTGGTGCAGAGTCCAAAAGTAGCCGCGCCGCTGGCCGTGCGCTACGCCTGGGACAACTATCCGGTGGGAGCCAACCTGAGCAACCAGGCAGGGCTGCCCGCCGCACCCTTCCGCACAGACGATTGGGACGCTCTCAGCGAGGTTGCTCAGCAGTTTACTGGCAAGTGATTCCGCATGGCCCGTGGACCCAGGCAGGTGCGGCCACGGACCGGTGCGGTCTATACTCATCCTGTTTGGAAGGAGTTTTTCGCGATGTCCTCACCTGCTGTTGAATTTGCCCGCCAAAATCATCCCCGCTTTCTTGAGGAGCTGAAGGAGTTGCTGCGCATTCCTTCAATCTCCACGCTGCCGGAGAACAACGACGATTGCCAGAAGACCGCGGAGATTCTGGCCGCCGACCTGAAGCGCATCGGCATGGAGAACAGCCATCTGATCGAGACCGTAGGCCACCCGCTGGTGTATGCGGACTGGCTGCATGCCCAGGGCAAGCCGACCGTGCTGATCTATGGCCATTACGACGTGCAGCCCGTGGACCCCATCGACGAGTGGATTACCGCCCCGTTTGAGCCGGTGGAGCGCGAGGGCAGCCTGTTTGCGCGCGGCTCGGCCGACGACAAGGGCCAGGTGGTGGCGCAGATCAAGGCTCTGGAGTCGCTGCTGGCGGCCGATGGCAAGCTGCCCATCAACGTGCGCGTATTGCTCGAAGGCGACGAAGAGGTGGGTGGCGAGGGCATTGCGGCCTATGTGGCCTCCAAGCCGGAGAACCTGAAGGTGGACTTTGCGCTGATCAGTGACACCGAGCTGTTTGCCCCTGGGCTGCCCACGCTGTGCGTGGGGTTGCGGGGCATGATCTACACCGAGATTGAGGTGCGCGGAGCCAAGCAGGATCTGCACTCGGGCATGTACGGCGGCGCGGCTCCCAACCCGTTTGTCAGCCTGGCCCAGATATTGGCCAAGCTGAAGGACGAGGAAGGCCACATCCTGATCCCAGGGTTCTACGACGAGATCATTCCGCCCAGTCCTGAAGAACTGGCCGCGTGGCGCAGCCTGCCCTTCAACGAGGAGCACTACCGGATCTCGGAAGTGGGCTCGAAGTCGCTGGTGGGCGAAGCGGGCTACTCCGTGATGGAGCGCACCTGGGCACGGCCCACGCTCGACGTCCACGGCATGCCGGGCGGGTTTATCGGCGCGGGCGCGAAGACGGTGATTCCGGCCAAGGCTCTGGCCAAGGTATCGATGCGCCTGGTTCCGGGCATGAGCCCCAACAAGACCTTCGACCTTTACAAAAAATATGTGGAGCAGATTGCTCCGGCAGGCGTGGAGATCGAGGTACGGCTGATCCACTCCGGCGAGCCTTGCCTGATCCCGGTGAACAACAGGTACATCCAGGCCGCCACCCGGGCTCTGCATGAGGTGTGGGGCAAGGACACGGTCTTTATCCGCTCCGGCGGGTCCATTCCGATTGTGGGCGACTTTGAGCGCCACCTGGACGCGCCCAGCGTGATGATGGGCTTTGGCTTGCCCGACGACAACATCCACGCCCCCAACGAGAAGTTCAACCTGACCAACTTCGAGCTGGGCATCCGGTCGCTGATCCGCTTCCTGGAGGAGGCGGCCAACTGACCGCAACCGCACCCTTGGAGGCCGCTGGCTATGTCTTGGCCGGCGGCCTTTCCAGCCGCATGGGCCAGAACAAGGCTCTGCTTCGACTGGCCGGACAAACCCTCCTGGAACGCGCCCTGGGCACGCTGGCCGCAGCCGGTCTGCCTGCCAGCATCGCTGGCGGAGCACCGGAACTGGCTTGCTTTGCCCCCCTCATCCCCGACGCTCAACCCGAGCTTGGCCCGCTGAGCGGCATCTGCTCCGCCCTGGTCGCCTGCCCCGCCCCTTGGGCCGTCTTCGTCTCCGTCGATCTGCCCCTGCTGCCGCCCGCGCTCCTCGGCACTCTGCTGGATCGCGCCCGCAAGACGGGAGCCCCGGTCACCCTAGCCTCGCTGGACGGCTTTGTGGAGAGCTTTCCGGCGGTACTCAGCCGCGCGGCTCTCGGTTCGCTCACCACCTCGCTTGGATCTGCTCAGCGCAGCTGCCTGAGCGGGTTCAGGACGGCGGCCGCGGCGCTCGGTCGGCCGCTGGAACTGGTCCCCGTGGAGGCGTATGCGCAGCTCTCCGCCAACCACCTGCATCCAGCCGACTGGTTCATGAACCTGAACACGCCAGAGGATTTCGAGCGGGGCGTGCAGCTTCTGGAGTGGCCCATCGCGTAAGCTGGTTCTACGCAATGTTTGGCTTTGGCTCCAATTCGGTTCCCGCGGCACCGGCACAGGATGCACCGTCGGCTTGCGCGGGCCAGTCGCCCCAACCGCTGATCTGCTTTGAACATGTCAGCATCGCCTTTGACGGGCGGGCGGTGCTGCGGGACGTGAGTTTTTCCGTGAATCGTGGGGAGACGCTCTGCATTCTGGGCCGCAGCGGGGTGGGCAAATCCGTGGCCCTGCGCCTGATGCTGGGCTTTCTCAAGCCCGACCACGGCCGCATCCGCATTGGCGACGACATGATCACCGAGCTCAACGAGGATGGACTGCGCCGGGTGCGCCAGCACGTGACCATGGTCTTCCAGAATGGGGCGCTGTTTGACTCCATGAGCGTGCGCGAGAATGTTGCCTTCCCACTGCGCGAGCAGGGTGGACGCAGTGAGGACGAAATCCTCGAGAAGGCGGACGAACTGATTGCCCTGGTGGGCGCTGAGGATGCCGTCGATCTGCTGCCGGCCAGCCTCTCCACGGGCCGCAAACGAGCGGTGGCCATTGCCCGCGCCCTGGCCGCCAACCCGGACATTGTGCTCTACGACGAACCCACCACCATGGTGGATCCGCTCATCGCCCGCCGCCTGGGCGACCTGATTGAGCGGCTCAAGCAAGAGCGCGGCTTCACCAGCATCGTGGTCACTCACGACATGCGTTTTGCCCGCCGATTGGCGGATCAGGTGCTGTTTCTGGATAAGGGCGAGGCCCGTTTTTTTGGATCGCTGGAGGACTTTTTGGCCCAGAACGAGCCAACGATACGGAAATTCCTGGAATTGGACGATTACACGTTACCCATGCACTAAAGTACATGGCACATCGTAATCAGGGCTTTCTCAGATTGTTATTGATCTAGAAACATTGTTCCTTCATTCTCTAGCTAAACAATTTCGTTGGGAGGATTGGCGGAGGGAGGGACGGAGTTATTTTGTTCATTCAGAGAGGATGATTGGCTCCCATCATTTTTCCTTGCTGCTTCCAATCTCCGTGACAAACACCCGTTGGATCGAGTTGTGCGGGTTGCAGCCGAGGAGCTAAGGCAAAACGCACCGAATGGGCTGGGCAAGGTGGAGGCACAGCTCATGGTTTAGGTACCACACAGGCAACCCCGGGCAAGGATTTCTCATGCCAAGGGCATGAAGTGACTCTGATTTGTTGTACTGTTTTTGGGCTTCCCCACAGGTGATCATTCACCTTCTTCCCTGCAGTTCAAAAGGCACTGAAGAGGTCCGCGCAATCGTTATGGCAACGGAGCAATTCTGGCAACGAGTCTCAGCATCCCTTGCAGCCTCGCAGGAGTGGGAGAGTGGCGCGTCTGAAGAGACGTTGCGCCGTACCCGCGGAGCCTCCGGACTGTGGATGGCTCTGGACGTGGTGTCCGTCTTCGGCTCCGCCCTTCTGGCCACGCTGTACAAGTCCAACACCTCACTTGTGGCAGGCGCACGTGGCCTGTGGAACGGCACCTTGATCTACGGCCGCTCGATGGGCGTGCTGCTGGCCGTGGTGGCGGGTTTTACGCTTACGCTGATTCTGATCAGCCGCAAGCTGAATCTCTACGCCCCCACTCGTGTCCCCGACCTTCTGCGCGAGCAGCGGCTCAGCCTGCAGGCCTGCATCAGCAGTGGCCTATTGCTGACCGGCGCGCTTTATCTGCTGCGCATGAACGATATTCCTCGCACCATTGTGGTGCTCACGGTTTGCATGACAGCGCTGGCGCTGGGGGTGCGTCGGCTGGCTTGCCGGATGGCCATTTACCGCCGCTTTGAGCGCGGCGTGGGCACGCGCAACGTGCTGATTGTGGGCACTGGACCCGAGGCCCACGCGCTACGCCATCATCTGGACAGCATCCGTCACCTGGGTTACACGTTCAAGGGCTTTATTGAACTGCCCGGCGCCGCAAGCGGGCCCGCCGCCAGTGAAGTTGTCGGCAACCTCGACGCTCTGTTTCAGCATGCCCGCAAGCAGTTTGTGGATGAGATCTTCTTTACCTCACCCTGCGAGCGGGACGTGGTGCAGCGCGTACTGGAGCAGGCCCGCATTCTGGGCGTGGATCTGCGCGTGGTGCCTGACGTCTACGACGGCCTGGCCTGGAATAGCCCCATCGAGTACATCGGCCAGTTCCCCACCATCCCGCTGCGCTGCGGCCGCGTGCCGGAGGTGGGTCTGGCCTTCAAACGGGTCTTCGACATTGTGTTTTCGACCACGTTCCTTTTGCTGGCGTCGCCTTTGCTGTTGGCTGTGGCCATCGCCGTCAAACTGGACTCGCCCGGGCCAGTCTTCTATCTCTCCGAGCGCATCGGCAAAAAGGGTCGCGTCTTCAGCTGCTGCAAGTTCCGCACCATGACGCTGGATGCCGAGAAGCGCCGTGCCGAGATCCTGCACATGAACGAGCGCGACGACGTGCTGTTCAAGGTTTCCAACGATCCGCGCATCACCAGCCTGGGCCGCATCCTGCGCAAGTACTCGCTGGACGAACTGCCGCAGTTCTTCAACGTGCTGCGCGGCGACATGAGCGTGGTGGGACCGCGTCCGCCCATCGCCAGCGAAGTGCAGGAGTACAGGCTGAGCCACCTGCGCCGCCTACATGTTATGCCAGGCATCACCGGACTGTGGCAGGTGCAGGGCCGCCAGGATCCATCCTTTGCCAGCTATGTTTCGCTCGATGTCACTTACATCGAAAACTGGAGCATCTGGCTGGACTTCAAGATCATTCTGCGCACGATTGGCGTGGTCTTTGCGGGAACCGGGTCCTAGAAAGACAGGGAACAAGGGATTGAGGGATTAAGGGTCTGAGGAACTGAGGTACCAAAGAACCAATGGATTAAAGGAAGCAGGGACTCAGGGACTCGGAAATATATAGAGAGAACCTATTTATGGATGCACCTTGAAGGCCGTCTCTTTTTGAGGCGGCCTCTGTTTTTCCGGGCACCTGCGGTGCGGCAGACCGCTTCGCGTCGCTCTTGCCGAAATGCACCCGGAGGTTCGTGCGCCCCTCCGGGGCGCGGGCATCGGGTGGGGGCGGCTCCCAGGGTTTCCCCCGCCCCTTCGACTGCGCTCAGGGTCAGGGTCCACCCTGGGCTATCTTCGTGGTGCCCCGCCGGGGCACTATGGAGCCGCTGTCGTCCGCGATCCGAACGACCACAGTCACCCGCGTGTGAAAACCCCGCCCGGCTCCGTTAAACTTGAGGAGTGAAGATTGCACTGGCGCAGATCGATCCTACGGTTGGGGATTTCACCGGGAATCTCGAAAAAGTTATCACTGTCAGCCGCCGGGCGGCGGAAGCGGGCGCACGGTTGACGGTGTTTTCGGAGCTGGCACTGTGCGGCTATCCTCCGGCCGACTTTCTGGAGAAGCCCAGCTTCCTGGCCCGTTGCCAGCAGGTTGTGGAGGAGCTGGCCGAGGCGACTCGCGAGCTTTCGACTGCGGTGCTGGTGGGCGTAGCGCTACCCTCGCCCGCGGCCAGCGGCAAGCCGGCCGTGAACGCCGCCGTGCTCATCGACAAGGGCCAGGTACTGCTCACCCAACACAAGCGTCTGCTGCCCTTCTACGACGTGTTTGACGAGCAGCGCTACTTTGCTCCGGCTCGCGAGCAGCACGTGGCGGAGCTGGATGGGGTGCGTCTGGGCGTGACCATCTGCGAGGACGCGTGGAACGACAAGAATTTCTGGTCGCAGCGGCTCTACAAGATCGATCCCATGGAAGAGCTGATGAAGCTGGCTCCGGCCGTGCACATCAACCTTTCCAGCTCGCCCTTTTGGCATGGCAAGCGCCAAGTACGGCGGGAGATGCTGACGGCCATTGCCCGGCGCGACCAGATTCCCGTGGTGCTGGTGAATCAGGTGGGCGGCAACGATAGCCTGATCTTCGACGGCTCGTCGCTGGCCATCAACGCGCAGGGCGAATTGGTGGCTCAGGCGGCATCCTTTGAAGAGGATTTGGTGCTCGTGGACCCGTTCACAGCTCCGGCCATCGCCCCGCCCGAGGATGACGACACCGAGGCGGCCTATCGCGCGCTGGTGCTGGGCACCCGCGACTACGTGCGCAAGTGCGGCTTCAAGAAGGCGCTGATTGGGCTGAGCGGCGGCATTGACTCGGCTCTGGTAGCCGCCGTGGCCGCGGATGCGCTGGGCGCGGAGAACGTGATTGCCATCGGCATGCCCAGCCCCTACTCCTCGCAGGGCTCGATTGACGACAGCCGCGCGCTCGCCGCCAACCTGGGCATCCGCTTTGACGTGATCGGCATCAGCGGCCTGTTCAACGAGTTCCAGCAGGCGCTGGCTCCGCAGTTTGAGGGACTCAAGGCAGACCTGACCGAGGAAAACATCCAGTCGCGCATTCGCGGATGCCTCTTGATGGCCTGCTCCAACAAGTTTGGCGCGCTGGTGCTCACCACCGGCAACAAGAGCGAGATGGCGGTGGGCTACTGCACGCTCTATGGCGACATGGTGGGCGCGCTCGCAGTGATTGGCGATCTGGTGAAGACCCGCGTCTACGCCGTCTGCCAGTGGCTGAACCGCGACCATGAGGTAATTCCGCGGAACATCCTGGAAAAGCCGCCCTCGGCCGAGCTGAGGCCCGACCAGAAGGATACCGACTCGCTGCCCCCCTACGAGGTGCTGGACCCGATCCTGGAGGCCTACGTGGAGCGCTACGAGACCCCGGAACAGATAGCCGCCGAGCACGGTTTTCCGCTGCAGATCGTCCAACACGTGGTGCATCTGGTGGAGCGTTCGGAGTACAAACGCCAGCAGGCCGCACCGGTATTGAAGGTGACCGCCAAGTCGTTCGGCATGGGGCGCAGATTTCCCATCGCCGTCCGCGTTCAGGTATAAGGAATGATTGGGAATGTTCCCGTGTGACAGCGGTTCCCGAGTTGCTGCACGCTCAAGCCAATGCCAGCGTCTTCGTAAAGAAAGCGCTACCCTGCACAATGCTTCAGTGGGCAGGAAAACTCTGCAACCGTTCAAGAAGGAGAATCCGCTTGACTCGTAGAATGATTCGTTTCGCCTGCCCGATGGGCGTTGCCCTACTGGCTGTGTTGGCTTGCGCCGGCATCCAGGCCTCCGCTCAAACCGAGGCTCCGACCGCGCAGGAACTTGCGCCCCAGGCGCCTACGCCCTCTACCGCTCCCTTGTTCCCCAAGCCCGATCCGGCCAACTTCACCGCCGCGGCCCCCTCCAAAGATGTGCTGGAAGCCTTTCTGCAAACCAGCTGGGGCAAGGTGCCCGACCGCGTATGGCAGGTCCAGGCCATTCTGAAAACGCAGGTTCCGGGCATGGCCAAGGTAGTGGTTCTGATCGGCGACAAGACCGGCAAGGAACAGATCCAAGCCATGGAGTTCCTGGCCTTTGCCGACGGCAAGCACTTTATTGCAGGCGATGCGCTGGTGGCCACGGAGCCAGAGGCCAAGCCGGCCGCCGCCGCCACGGCCGCGCAGGCGGTTCCAGATGCCTCCACCAACCCAGCGTTCCCCAAGCCCGATGCGAAGAACTTTACCGCTGTCACGCCCACCGTTGCCGCCGTAAACGCCTTTACCCACGCCATGAAGGGCTTTGACAGTAACCTGACTTGGCAGGTAGAAGCCGTGCAGAAGACCCCCGTTGAGGGCCTGAGCCGCGTGGTGGTTCTGTTTGCCGACAAAACCAGCCAGGACAAGCCGCAGCCTTCCGTCTTCTATGCCCTGCCCGACGGCAAGCACATTGCCAGCAGCAACCAGATTCTGCCCTTCGGCCCCAATCCCTTTGCCGACGCGCGCGCCCTGGTCCAGCAGAAGGCCAACGGCCCCTTCCATGGCTCGGCCACCAAGGAACTGGTGATTGCCGAGTTTGCTGACTTCCAGTGCCCGCACTGCAAGCTGGCCCAGCCCAACATGGAGAAGCTCGCCGTGGATTACCCGCAGGCGCGCATCGTCTTCATGAACGACCCCATTGCCTCCATCCACCCCTCGGCCGTGCGCGCGGCATCGTTTGGCGTTTGCGTGGCCAAGCTGGCCGGCGCCACTGCCTTCTTCAACTATGCGGCTTCCGTATTTGAAGGCCAGGACGGGCTGGGCACGCCGGACGGCGCATCGCTCACCATCAACAGCTCGCTGGTAAAGGCTGGCGTGGACCAGGCCAAGGCCACGGGCTGCGCTGACTCGGCTGAGACCAAGGCCGCCGTGCAGAGTTCCATTGACCTGGCGGGCGAGTTGCAGATCAATCAGGTGCCCACGCTGGTGATCAACGGCCGCATCATAGGCGCCACCGCACCCTACGAGCTGCTGAAGAAGGTCATCGACTTCCAGATGCAGTTGGACGATGTAAAGTAGTTTCTCTGCGTGTTTCAATGGAAGAGCCCCTGGCCGCGGCCGGGGGCTCTTTATGGATCAAGCCTTTATCGAGCCGAACAGTATCCTTCGAATTACTGAATTTATTTCGTCTCCATGTGGACAACCTTACCCGGATATGCTACTAAAGAGTTACTTACTGTTTCAGTTTGTTTTTTATGCGGAATTTTATTTCCAGTCAATCTTAGCTTTGAATTCGCATGACTCTCCAAAACATTTGGCATATCCCTTTTATGCCCAGGCATGTTGGCCGACAAATTCTTTCTTGGCCGCCGTAGCTCAGCAAAGATAGGTTCCCGCACCGAAGTGGGATCTGCTGAAGCCTACATGGGCGGCATTTTCGTCGGCCCGAGCTTTGTTCTTCTCACAGCAAGGCGCACTTCAGGAAGCGGTGAGCGGACCGCCGGAATGCATCCAGTTGTTAACCACAGCCAACGGACGTGGAGGTACTGAACGACCTCCGCGTAACTCCACTTCGACACAAGGAGTCCGACGATGCAAATAACGAGCAACGCGATCAGGTTCATGGCCGCGGCAGCGCTAGCCATGGCATTCACCGCAACGAACGCGCAAACCTTTCGTGTTCCAACCAGGCACGTCGCAGCCACTCCCGCGGTTCCCGCGCAGCCTGCGCCTGTCCCCACAAATAGGGCGAACCTCGTGGAAACGAGCACAACCGCCACGCTATTTTCCGATGGCAGCAATATGAATTTTGGCAGTGTCGAGATCGCGAAGAGCAATATTCTGAAAGCCCGACTGACAAATACAGGTAACGAAACGCTGAAGCCCGCCATCAGCATCACGCCGGTGGGCGCTCCGTACACCTTGAGCCCGGAGAAACCTTGCTCTGAAGTCAAACCTGGAGCGGAGTGCGAGTTCCGTGTCGCGTTCAATCCTGTTCTGCAAGGCGATCAGGCGGCCACCTTGACGGTAAAAGGCAACATCGCCAAAGATCTGACACTCTCCTTGACGGGCACAGGAACCCGGAGCGGATGCTGGGCCGCGCCCACACGCTACGATTGCATGGATTTCGGCGATGGCGTGCGAACCAACATCCTGAACTTCTTCAGCGTCTCCAAGCCCCTTTCTTACTTCACGCAGATCAAGTCCGTCTACAATGGCGCATCCAGTGCGGCCACGGTCTCCGCCGACATAGCGGAGCTTTACTTTCTATCCGGATTTGAAGTCGATGCGGGAACCAACATTCAGGCCGGCGCAACCACGCCCACCGCGGTCAGCACCGGAACGGTTCCAACCTTGTCCGCCACCAATGCTGCCCTTGCGGCACAAAACATGCTTTACGGAGGAACGATTTATGCATCGGCCTCCTACCCTCTGCTGGCCTTTGGAACCAGCGGATCGGCCAAGGCCGGCAACTTCGGATTGCGCGCCGACCTAGTGGGCCGCGAAGGCATTGATATCCAGAGTTTCAAGTCCGGCACCAGCACCACCGCTGCCGCGCCTCCCTCCCACACCAGCGTGCAGCTTCAAGGCTATGCGCAATATAACTCCATCAACCTCACCACGGATTCCAGCACCTATTTGGGCGCCATCTTTGTTGGATTTGCGTACGGCTACGACTACATGTCGCACGGCTACCAACGCGACTACGGGTTTGCAGATGTCAACAATGGAGTCGGACAACTTTCCGCCGGAGTCCTAATCAATGGCGTTGCCAAGATCGCCCTTTCGCGCGGCGTGGGTCCATCCCAAACCTACATCGACAGCACCACCAGCAAGCAAACCAGCACTAACAGCTTCAAATCGTGGTCCTTTGGAATCACCTACCAATCCTCTTCCAAATAGGGTGAGCCGTGGGACTGAAGACCGCTCGAAGCAAGGATCGCGCCCCGACCAGGTCTTTCTGGGACGATCCTTGCTTCTTGTGCCCGCACACTCTGCGCACGAAGGTAGAAAGCAGGACGGCAGACCCAGGATTCAGCTTCAACATGTGGCCCGCACGGCGCCCGTTCCAGGGCGGGCCATGCTGGCGGTGGAGCCGAGGCGGCGTGCCCGCACCGACAGGCTGCAGCTCTGGCCCTTTAGAATGGCAGCATAGGCGGGATGCAAGATGGAGAACGCGGTACGGGTTTTGATTGCCGAGGACGAACCCCATGCGCTGATGGGGCTGGCCGAGCTGATCTCCGGCTGGGGCTACCGGACGGAGACGGCGCGCGACGGAATTGAGGCCTGGGAGAAGGCGCTGGCCTTTGATCCGGCCATTGTGGTGACGGACCTGAAGATGCCCCGCATGGACGGCATCGGCCTCTTGGGCAAGCTGGCCGACGATGGCGCCGGGCTGAGTTCCAAGGTGGCCGTGGTGGTGCTCACCGCCATGGGGTCCATCCAGCTGGCCGTGGAAGCCATGAAGCTGGGGGCCTACGACTTTCTGCAAAAGCCGGTGGACGCCACGCGGCTCAAGACCATTCTGGCCAACGCCACACGGCAGCGAGACACCGAGATTGAGCTGGAGATTGCCCGCCGCCGGTTGCGCGAGACCGGTGTGCTGGGCTCTCTGGTGGGTAGCTCGCGGCCCATGCGCGAGATCTTTGGGCTGATTGAGCAGATTGCACCCTCCAACGTTCCCGTACTGATTACCGGCGAAAGCGGTACCGGCAAGGAGCTGGTGGCACGCACCCTGCACAACCTGAGCCCGCGCAAAAATCGCCCCTTTGTGGCCGTGAACTGCGCCGCCATTCCGGAAACGCTGATTGAGAGCGAGATCTTTGGCCACGAAAAAGGCGCGTTTACCGGAGCTGTGGACCGCCGCGCTGGCTGCTTTGAGCTGGCGTCGGGCGGCACGTTGTTGCTGGACGAAGTGGGCGAGATGCCCCTGGGCACACAAGCCAAGCTGCTGCGTGTGCTGGAAGAAAGAAAGCTCCGCCGGCTGGGCGGGCGCACCGAGCAGGACGTGGATGTACGGGTGCTGGCCGCCACCAATCGCGACCCCAAGAATGCCGTGGCCAACGGCCACCTGCGCGCCGACCTCTTCTACCGGCTGAACGTCTTCAACATCCACATGCCTCCGCTGCGCGAGCACATGGAAGACCTGCCAGCCATGGCCGAGATGATGATTGAGCAGATGAACCAGAAGCACAGCCGCAAGGTGGCCGGCGTGGCTCCGTCCATGCTGGACCGGCTGCTCAGCTACCGGTGGCCGGGCAACGCGCGCGAGCTGCGCAACGCTATTGAGCGCGCCGTGATTCTCTGCCCCGACGGCGCACCGCTCGACGCCGGCCACTTGCCCAAGGGCTTTGGCCGCGAGCAGGGCCAGACCACCGTAGCCGCCGATCCGGCCACCATTCAGCTGCACGTGGGCACTACCGTGGACGAGGCCGAACGGCTGCTGATTGTGCGCACCCTGGAGGCAACCGGACAAAACAAGACCCGCGCCGCGGAGATTCTGGGCGTGAGCCTGAAGACGCTGCACAACAAGCTGAAGGAATATGCGAAAGAGTAGGTGGCGAGGTAACTGAGTGGCTAGGTGGCTCAGTGGCTAAGTGACTCGGTGGGTGGTGACTGACCGCTTGATTTTGTACCACTCCTGACTTCCCAGGTCTCGATTTTGAGACCTGGGAAGTCAGGATGCCAAGGTTTACGTTCATGTATCAGAGATCGATGGCGAGCCAGAGGAAAATTGAAGAACAACAGCAGATCCTTCGACTCACCACCCCCAGCCTCGACCCCAAAGAACAAAGGTCGTTCTTTGGGGACCCCCGAGAACGTCCGGGGCCCCGTTCGCTCAGGATGACAGCGTTGTTTTGGAACATACCCTGATACGTGCTGCTTGTTGGGATACGTACTTCTGCCTCAGAACACTCGCAGGTTTTGTAACAGGGCACGACTTTAGTCGTGCCGCAAACTGCCTAGAATCAACGAGGGCTTCAGCCCCTGAGGCGCGCAGTCTATAGATTCCGAGGCACGTTGCGATAGGGCGGGAACTCAACCGCAATTTGAGGGTTGGATGGCGCAAGAGACACCCTGCAGCGGCTGAAGCCCTGCTCCTCTTTTGATGCTTTTGCGGCACGACTAAAGTCGTGCCCTGTTACAAAGCCCGGCGTCGATGGATGATTTTGTACCTGTACGGGCTGAAGCCCGTACGCTTCAATCTTGAACGACAGAACAGGACCAGAGAAATGCGGCTAAAGACCAAGCTGGTGATTGCCATAACAACGCTGGTGTTTCTGATTGCCGGGCTGCTGTCGCTGGTGTATGTGAGCCAGTTGCTGCACGCTGCCGTGCAGCAGACCTACGACACCAGCCACATGATCGCCAGCCAGGTGCGCTTTGCCGTGCAAGGGGCACTGGAGCGGGGATTGGCCGATCAACGCGTGGACCCCAACAATCCTGCCCAACTGCGGGCTCTGGTGGCGAAGGTGGTGCGCGAGGACAAGGGGCTGGAACAGGCGCTGGAGTCGGTGAACCGCTACTCGCTCACGGTGTACGACGTGAACATTGCCGACAGCGCGCAAACCGTCATGCTGAGCACCAATCCCGACTTTGAAGACAAGCCATTGCAGCCGCGCCAGGACTATAAACAGCTGATCAAGGCCAACGCCGTGCAGCTGATGTGGGAGGTATTTGGCGAGCCGCGGGTTTACGACGTGCACTCCACGCTGCAGCGCAATGGGGAGCCATTCGCGATTGTGCATGTGGGCGTGCGGACCACGCTGCTGCGGGCCTCGTATCGGCCCTGGCTGGTGGAGGCGCTTACGCTGATGGGCGTGGTGTTGCTGGCCGCCTTGCTGGTGGCCTTCCTGCTCTCCAACCTGGCGCTCAGGCCCATGGAGCGCATCAGCCGCCAACTGGACCGCTGGACCCTGGCCGGGGAGCCTTCCGGTCATGCTCCCAAGCAGGATATGGCCGAGCAGGTGCAGACCAAGATCGAGATGATCGGCCAGCGCATGCGCAATGTGGAAGAGGTGTTCAGCGCGCTGAAGGAGAACCTGGACCAGATTTTGGGCAACCTGCAGGACGGCATTGTGCTGTTTACCGGCGACGGGCGCGCGGTGCTGGTGTCAGAGGCGGCGCGGCGTTTTCTGCAGATTGATTCGGCGGCGATCCTGGGTCGGCCGGCTGCCGAGATCTTTGACCAGAAAACGGTTCTGGGGCGGGTGCTGGGCGAGGCCTTTGCCGCGCACCAGTCGCTGGCCAAGGTGGAAGTGCGGACGGAGAACGGACGACGCATCCAGGCCTCGCTCGACTTTATCCACGACGAGGCCGGCAAGGATGGGGCGAGCAGCCAGGGGCTGGGCGCACTGGTTACGCTGCACGATCTGGAGTCGGCGGAGGCCATTGAGAGCGAGCTGGAGCTGTCGCGCAGAATGGCGGCCATTGGGCGGCTGACCTCCGGCGTGGGCCATGAGGTGAAGAACCCCATCAACGCCATTGTGGTGCATCTGGAGCTGCTCAAGACCAAGCTGGGCGAAACCAGCGCTCCGGCCATGCGGCACCTGGAGATTATTGACGTGGAGATCCACCGGCTGGATCGCGTGGTGCAGACGCTGGTGGACTTCAGCCGCCCGGTGGAGCTGGATCTGCGGGAGCACGACCTGCGGGCGGTGGTGGGAGACGTGCTGACCCTGGCCATTGACGAGCTGCGCATGCACAACGTAACCCTGGAAAGCCGGATGCCGGTTGCCGCTCTGGTGGCCAACGTCGATGCCGACCTGCTGAAGCAGGCGGTGCTGAACGTGGTGCAGAACGGCGCCCAGTCCATGCCCGAAGGCGGCCGACTGCTGGTCACGATGGAAGAGGACGGCAAGAACGCGGTGATCCGGATTGCCGACCAGGGAAGCGGGATTGCCGCCGATATCCGGGAGAAGGTCTTCGACCTCTATTTCACCACCAAGGCCGGGGGCTCCGGGATCGGTCTGGCCATGACGTACAGGATTCTCCAGTTACATCACGGCAATATCGAAGTACAATCGAAAGAGGACCGTGGCACGGAATTCGAGATGCGAATTCCGCTCTCCGCCGCGGACTGGGGACGCCGGCATCTTCAGCTGGCGGATGCAGAATTGGGGAAAGGATCAGCGGGATGAAGTTGCCTGCGAGTACCGGAGTGTGGCTGCTGCCGTTGTTATTGACGGGCTGCCTCCACCGTTCGCATACGGCGCAGACGCAGCCGCTGGCTCCGCCCGTCGCGCAGCAGGAACAGACCCCGCCCGCTCCCGAGCCCGCCCGTGAGGAGCCGCCCCTGCCCATGCCGGAGGAACTGGCCAAGCCCACCACCCCCACTGCTGATACGGCTGCCACCACCACCCCCTCCAACGAGACCCCCAAGCCGGCGGTGCACCACACCACCAAGAAGCCCACCAATCCGCATCCGCAGATGGCCTCCAATGGAGCCAACGGGGTGAGCGCGATCGGGCAGCTCTCTTCCGGCGATCCCGGCGACAGCCGCCGCCAGACCGAGGATTCGCTGGCCGCCACCGAGCGCGGCGTGAAGGCGATCAATCGCCAACTGAATGAGCAGGAACAGCGCACCGTGGCCCACATCCGCGAGTTCCTGAAGCAGGCCCGCCAGGCGCTGGCCTCAGGCGATGTGGATGGCGCGCACACCCTGGCCGCCAAAGCGCGCGTGCTGCTGAATGAGCTGATCCGGTAGGTCTTTCCCCTCCATCTATGCACCGTTACTTCCCTGCGGATCGATAGCCGGAAGAATCGCGTTCTTCCGCAATCCCTGCGCCCAGAGTTGCAGGTCGGGGAGATTTGTCGGCCCAAAATGATCCAGGTTGATGCCCTGCCTCCCATAAAGGGAACGGCTCTCCGTTTGCCCTTTCATGGACCAATCTGGGCAGCGGATACTGAAGTGTACAGATCTGCCACAGTTCTTAAGATTACGCATCGCCCAGCGGAGGAAAAACGACGGGGCGGAGTCCGAGCCTACGAGAGTTGCAGCATCGCGGGGCCCATGCGCTGGGATTGTCGGCGACCGGTTCCAACCTCTCCGGGCATGTTCAAGATGGAATTTCATGAGAAGAACTCCGTCTGACGGGCGCAATCCAGCCGCACCAGGCCCGACAATGACAGGGGAATGCCCTTCTGTTCCATGGATCGCAAGCCGCAGCAAGAATCGAGGATTTGCAGATGGATATTTTTGGCGCCATGCCGCCGCAGTCTGGATCGCACAAGGGTGAGAGAACCGCGTCAGGCGCGGATGCGCTGGCCCAATCGTTTCTCGATAATTTGTTCTTTATCCAGGGCCGGAGTGTGGAGCGGGCCACGGTGAACGACCTTTACCTGGCGCTGGCCCACACGGTGCGCGACCGCATTGTGGAGCGCTGGATTTCGACGTTGAAGAATTATCAGGCGCAGGATGTGCGGGTGGTCTGTTACTTGTCGGCGGAGTTTCTAACGGGCCCGCATCTGGGCAATAACCTGATCAATCTTGGCATCTACGACGAGGCGGAGCAGGCCATGCGCCAACTGGACATCGATCTGAATGTTCTGATCGAACAGGAAGAAGAGCCTGGGTTGGGCAATGGCGGATTGGGGCGTCTGGCCTCCTGCTTCATGGACTCGCTGGCCACGCTGGACATTCCTGCCATCGGCTACGGCATCCGCTACGAGTACGGCATTTTCGATCAGCAGATTCGCGATGGCTGGCAGGTGGAGTCCACCGATCACTGGCTGCGGCTGGGCAATCCGTGGGCGCTGGAGCGGCCCGAAGATGGATTTGAAGTCATGCTGGGCGGACGTACCGAGGGACACACCGACGCGCAAGGGCATTATCATGCCAAGTGGATTCCGAGCAAGATACTGCGCGGCGTGCCGCACGATACACCGATTCTTGGTTACAAAACAAACACCGTGAACACCATGCGTTTGTGGGCGGCACAGGCGATTGAGAGCTTCGACTTTGAAACTTTCAATACCGGGGATTTTGTGGGCGCGGTGCATAGCAAGGTGATGTCAGAGAATATTTCCAAGATCCTTTACCCCAATGACGAAGGTTTGCAGGGCAAGGAATTGCGACTGGCGCAACAGTTCTTTTTTGTCTCCTGCAGCCTGCAGCACATCTTGAGCATTCAGATGGCGCAGAATCGCCCACTGGCGGAACTGCATCGCAACTTTGCCATTCAGATGAACGATACGCACCCGGCGATTGCGGTGGCCGAACTGATGCGGCTGCTGGTGGATGAGCACGCCATGGAGTGGGAGGCGGCGTGGCATGTGACGCAAAATACCATGTCGTACACCAACCACACGCTCTTGCCGGAAGCGCTGGAGCAGTGGTCGCGCGGGCTGTTTGGGTCGCTGCTGCCGCGCCATCTGGAGATTGTGGAAGAGATCAACCGCCGCCACCTGATCAATGTCCGGCAGAGGTTTCCTGGCGATGAGGGGCGCGTGGAGCGGCTCTCGCTCATCAATGAATGCGGCGGGCAGGGCGACAAGACGGTGCGCATGGCGCATCTGGCCTCGCTGGGCAGCCATGCCATCAATGGCGTGGCCGCGCTGCATACCGAGCTATTGAAGACGAGCGTGCTCAGCGATTTTTATGCGCTCACGCCGGAGAAGTTTTCCAACAAGACCAACGGAGTTACGCCGCGCCGGTGGATGGTGCTGAGCAATCCGCGCCTGGCGGAGTTACTGACGGCGCGCGTGGGCGCGGCCTGGATTCGCGACATCGAGAAGCTGCGCCGTTTGGAACCGATGACGGCCGACGTTGAGTTCTGCCGCGAATGGCGGGCCATCAAGCAGCAGAACAAAGCACAACTTTCCACTTACATCCGCAGCCATCTGGGGATTATCACGGACCCGGAATCGATCTTCGATGTGCTGGTGAAGCGGCTGCATGAGTACAAGCGCCAGCACCTGCAGGTGCTGCATATCCTGACGCTGTTCAAGCGCATTCAGCGCGATCCGAGCGCCGCGCAAGTGCCGCGGACCTTCATCTTCGGCGGCAAGGCGGCGCCTGGTTATCGCATGGCCAAGCTGATCATCAAGCTGATCCACTCGGTGGGCGACGCCATCAACGCAGACCCCATTGTGCGCGACCGGATGAAGGTTGTTTTCCTGCCCGATTTCAGTGTGAAGCTGGGCCATCGGGTGTATCCCGCGGCCGATCTTTCCGAACAGATTTCCCTGGCCGGAAAGGAAGCCTCCGGAACCGGCAACATGAAGTTCGCGATGAACGGCGCGCTCACCATTGGCACGCTGGATGGGGCCAACATCGAGATCCGCGAAGAAGTTGGCGCGGAGAACTTTTTCCTCTTTGGGCTCACCACGGAGGAGGTTGTACAACGCAAGCGGAATGGCTATAACCCGCGCGCGATCTACGAGTCGAACGCCAACTTGCGCGAAGTCATCGACTCCTTGACGAGCGGAGAGTTTTCCCATGGCGACAGAGGTTTGTTTCAGCCACTGGTTGACTCGCTGTTGACGAATGACGAGTATATGCTGCTGGCCGATTACCAGTCCTACATTGACTGCCAGGACACGGTGAGCCTGATGTATGCCAACCATGAGGCGTGGACGAAGATGTCGATTCTGAATGTGGCGCGGATCGGCAAGTTCTCCTCCGATCGCTCCATTCGCGACTATTGTTCCGACATCTGGAAGGCGTGGCCGGTAAGCGTGCAAATCTAAGTTGTAACGAGCAAGGCTATGCGCCCCAGATCCCGCCGGTGGAGGTTTCATCGGCAAGATCTGGGGCGTTTTTGCTACGGGATCCATTTGACCTAGCCAACGGAATGCAACGCCGCCTCAGCCCACGCCACCACGTCCACATAGACCTTGGCCAGCGCCGCCTGGTCCAGATGATCGGCTTCAGCAGCCGCATCGCATCCTGGCTGGTCTCCGCGCTCCAAGTGCTCCAGCCAACCCAGCAGGGCGCGCTCCGTGTTTGCGGTTCCCAGCAGCGCATCGCGAATCTCATCGGCCAGAGGCAGCGACGGAGCAATGTCGCTCATGGGCTGGCCCTGCATGGCCGGCATAAGACTGAGGAGCCCGAGCAGATACTGACCAAAGTGGTCGAGGTTCCGCTTGAGCTTGATGGTGCCAACTTCGCAAAAGCGTGCCCGCACCATGGCCATGCACAAGAGCTCGGCAGGCTGTGTACCATTGAACTCGCTGGCGATGGCCATGGTGGCCACGCGGCGAATGGCATCGTCGCCCAAGGCCAGCATGGCCACTTCCACCGACTCCACGGTTTGGCGCATGGCCCAGAGCGGCGAGTTGACCAGCCGCAGTAACTGGTAGGTGAGCGGTCCGTCGCGCTTGACCAGGTCGGCCAGCTTGCGCAGGTCCAGGGGATCAATCTGCAAGGCGCGCAGGATGTCCAGCCGCAACATCTGGTTCACCGGGGGGCGACGGTTCCTTACCGGCACAGGCTCGCAAAAGAAGTAACCTTCAAAGAGCGAAAACCCCTCTTCGCGCGCGCGGCGATAGGTGGCCTGGGTATCAATGCTCTTGGCCACGAGCACGATGGTTTTGCCGCGCAAGAGCCAGAGCGTTTCCTGGCGTTGCTCAGGCGTGGTCTGGCTGAAATCCACCCGAACGTAATCCGCCAAATCCAGCAGCGGCATCTTTTGCGGAGTCCATCCGGTAGCATCCAGCGAAAACTTGAAACCAAACTCCTTCAACTGCTGGCAAAGGGCGATGAATTCAGGAGCAGCTTCGGGGATGGAAGGCAGCTCCAGCACGGTAAGCGAGGCGGGCAGAATCTGCGCCAGCTCCTCGGTGAGCGCCTCCAGGGGGCAGCTGACAAAGGCCGGCATCTTGCCGGTCAATTTCTTCAACTCGCTGGGTCTTTGCAAACCGAAGAAGGCAGCGGCCGCAGTCGTGGCCTGCCAAGCCGTTTCGCCGGTTTCCTCCAACGCGGGTGCGGCGCGCAGATGCAGCTTGTAGGCGTGCACGCGGCTGCGCAGATCCAGAATAGGCTGGCGCGCGACGGTGCACAGCCGCCCTGGAGCTGCAGGCAGATTCAACTCAAATCCGGATTCCGGTTCCATTGGAGCCATCATAGAATTCACCCAAACACATCATAGGATAACGACGATCCTTTTGAGAGCTGCACGTTGCCTTCCAGAAATGACGCTTCCGGAATCGGCTCTTCCTCATGGAAGGGTGCAAGGATGTTTGCAGAGCCCGGATGAATTGATCTTTCTGATACACTGGGTCGCGATGGTGAGGTTATCGCGCGGGGCTGGGTAAACGTTCTCTGGGGTCTGCGATGGGCAGCACCATCAGGCAAAGCGGAGAGGTGTGGCATGGCGAATCGTGACGCTCAGGTTAATCGGCGAGAGTTTGCAAAGAGGCTCATGTTGGGCCCACTGGGGATTGCGGCAGCGGCGGCAGTACCGGCGCTGGTGGCCGCAACGCCGGCGGCGGCGCTGGCTGGAGCCGAAGTACAAGATGCAAAGCCGAAGAAGACCCTGAAGAGCGATAGCGAATACAATCGCCACCCTCCGGTTCAGGAAGCGGAACCGTTTGCGGAGGCGCTGGTGTTTGCGCGGTCGGAGGTTCGGCCGCGGATTCGCCCCTTCGCGCTGCACGAAGTCACGCTGGACCCTGGGCCGCTGCAGCAGGCTCGCGATTGGAACCGCGCCTACATGATGCGGCTGCCCAACGATCGCCTGTTGCACAACTTCCGGCTGACCGCCGGAATGCCTTCAACGGCAGTGCCGCTGGGTGGTTGGGAGGCGCCAAAGTCGGAGCTGCGTGGGCACTTTGTGGGCCACTATCTATCCGCTTGCGCGCTGCTGATTGCAGCCACCGGCGATGCCGCGGTGAAGGCCAAGGCCGATGCGCTGGTGAGTGGAATTGCGGAGTGTCAGGCTGGGCTGAAGGCCAATGGTTATGTGAGTGCGTTTCCCGTGGAGTTGTTTGACCGACTCGACCAGCGCGCCAAAGTCTGGGCACCCTTTTACACCCTGCACAAGATCATGGCTGGCCTCCTGGACATGGCCACACAGGGCGGCAATCAACAAGCTCTGGATGTTCTGCTGAAGCTGGCTGGTTGGGTGGATGCATGGACCGCGGCAAAGACCGAAGAGCACATGCAGGACATTCTGAATACCGAGTATGGCGGCATGAACGATGTCTTCTACAATCTTGCGGCAGTGACCAACAACGATCGCTGGGCAAAGACCGGGGACCGCTTTACGAAGAAGAAGTTCTTTACGCCTCTGGCCAAGCATCAGGATGAGTTGAAGGGCCTGCACGCCAACACTCATATGCCGCAAGTGGTGGGCGCTGCCAGACGCTACGAACTGAGCGCGGACCCTCGCTTTGCGGAGGTCAGCCGCTTCTTCTTCGACACCGTTACCACCTCGCGCACCTATGCCACGGGTGGATCGGGCAACAACGAGAGCTGGCTCACGCAGCCCAATCACTTGGCCATTGAAAAGAAGGTTAGCTCACACCATCAGGAATGTTGCTGCGCCTATAACATGATGAAGCTCACGCGCCATTTGCACGGCTGGCACGGCGATGCGCGCTATATGGACTACTACGAGCGCAACCTGCTGAACCATCGCATAGGTGCAATTGAACCGGAGACGGGCCGGTCCATCTACTTCCTCTCCATGACGCCCGGCGCATGGAAGACCGTCGGCACTGAAGACGAAACCTTCTGGTGCTGCACCGGAACGGCGGTGGAAGAGTTTGCCAAGTTGAACGATACGATCTATTCCCACGATGAGGACGCTCTCTATGTGAATCTGTTTGTGGCGTCGCAGGTGAACTGGAGCCGTCGTGGGGTACGCGTGCGACAGAGCACCAACTTTCCTGAGACCGACACCACCACGCTGACCGTGGAATCCACTTCTTCGTCGGAATGGATGCTGCGTTTGCGGATTCCCGCATGGACTACAGATGCCAATTCCGTGACGTTGAACGGCAAGCCGCTGGATGTTACGGGGACTTCGGGCAGTTATCTGACGCTGAAGCGCGTGTGGAAGCGTGGAGATCGTGTGGAGCTGACCCTGCCGATGCGCCTTACGGCGGAACAGTTAGTGGACGATCCAACCCAACAGGCGTTCCTGTATGGTCCCCTGGTGCTGGCTGGACAGTTTCCAAAGGTTGGCCTTGAAGAGTATCTGGAGCATACGCAGGGGCCGGAGATTCAGGAGGCACCGGAAGTGAAGGTGCCCGCGCTCACCGCACATGGAGCGGAGCCCGCAAGCTGGATTCATCCGGTGGCGGGCAGGACCTTGACCTTCAGAACCAGCGGCCAGTTGCAGGATGTGACCCTGAAGCCGCTCAACCAGAGTTGGGATCGATTCGCGGTTTATTGGACGGTGGCTTGAGCGGAGTGGGCCAATCCCCTGGTATCAACCCGACAATCGCGCAAGGACCCAGGCGTCGTCAGGGCTCCACATACAAGAGCTCATCCGCGTCCACTTCCACTGCGTAGCTGCTGTTGATGGCATCCACGGTCAGCACCACGCGCAGACTGTTGTTCTCCCGCACCACAACCCCTTCCAGACCCGCCAGCGCCCCGGTCAAAATCCGTGCCCGCTGACCGGCGCGCAGCAAGGAATGCGGCTCAGCCTGGCGCAGAAAAAGTCCGTCTCGCAGCGCTTGAATCTCTTCGTCCAACATCACGGATTCCTTGTGGGCCGA
Source organism: uncultured Occallatibacter sp. (assembly GCA_964645855.1). GTDB lineage: Bacteria > Acidobacteriota > Terriglobia > Terriglobales > Acidobacteriaceae > Telmatobacter. The sequence goes on along the minus strand of CAZYDF010000031.1, from coordinate 9,096 downwards.
CCCACCCAACAGGGTGAGCACGCCGGGCGCTTCCTGTACCGAGCGCCACTCATCCGTGCCGATATGCACGAAGATATAAGAGGGGAAAAGGGGAAGTTCGACCACCACGTTCTGGCCATTCTTCCATTTGTGCTTGGAGGCACAGAGGGGAAGGAAATATTCTATGTTGCGCACGAGCAGGTGCTTTGCCACACTCTTCTCATGCCGGGAAATTGTGTAGACCGCAAACCACTTTCTCTCATTCAACATGCTCGTCCCAATCGATTCCCTCAAAAAAGCCCAACCTGCAAATCGCCTCGCTACGGCCATCGCCAAGACAAACATTCTCAAAATGCCGGGGAGTTGGTCAACGCGGACGCGTATGTCTGAAGTCGTACATCACGCCGAGGGTTACGCCATTAGGAGTGAGAGCATCATTGGCCAGGGTACCTGACCAGAACTGATAGGAAAAGTCTCCCCTGACCCAGACTTTGCGCCAAAGCCGCACCTCAATCCCGCCCCCGGGCTCGTAAACCGTCCCCTTGTCGCGAAGGGAATACGAAGCATTCGGCTGCGCAACCTCGAGGTTTCCAATACCGCCGAGGAACTTGGTATAAGGGCGAATATTTCGGTAGTGCTCCCAGCGGTAGATCCCACCCATCAAAGCACAGCCCTGGCGAAGATTGTAATTCGACACCTCGCCATAGAGGCCGGTCCCCTGAGCCTCAATGCCCAATCCCTTGAGGGGGAGCGCCCAATCGACCCACACGGTCGGTCCCTGCAGACGGGATTGCCAAGCCGAATTAAAGTCCGATCCGCCGCCACCTATCATGAGCCGCAAGGAACCCTGTTCGCCAGAGCGGGTAGTCTGAGCCGGCATCTGGGCTGCCGTGCCCATCCAGCCGCAGAGCACAAGAATGAATATCCCTAGCTGAATCTTTGAAGGAGAACCTGGAAGGGTCAGTCGGATAATCATGCTGGTAGTATACCCGTCTCTTCCGTCCCACACTACCGATGCGAGCCTGGCGGGAGGCGGACCTTTCCATGAGTCGCGAAGGGCGGTCTCTGAGATATTGCGAAATGGGCGCGGGACACATGATGCCAATTGGGCGGAACAATGCCGCCCCCTGCTGCGCGCAGCCACAGCGCTATTCGCGGGGCAAACAGAGCTGCTGCCCAGAGGGAATCTTCCCGTTCACGGGGGTTTGATAAGGACGATGGTCGGGGCGGAGAGATTCGAACTCCCGACCCTCTGCTCCCAAAGCAGGTCAAACGATTTATTGAAGGTTATTGAAATATGTAGGAAATAACTTATTTCGATTGAATGATTTGGCGCATACCATCCATCCCCTGTTGAATCCTGTGGCTTCTGGGTGCTTTGACAGCTACAATTTCGACTACACTGAGGCTGCACGGAGGAGTATCGCCATGCCGGAAATCAACGCACAATTCGAGCGTCATCAGGCGCATTTCCTCATCGACGCATTACCTGACGAGAAAGTCTCGGCTGTGCGCGGACTCCTTGAAGTCATGGTGGAGCCGCTCTCGCGCTCCCTGGCCTCTGCGCCCGTCGAGGAAGAGGAGCTTACTTCCGAGACAGCCGCCGCGCTAGACCGCTCGCGCGCCTCTCTGGCTCGCGGCGAAGGCATCCCCCACGAAGAGATTCTACGCGAGTTCGGTCTGTGAGCGAAGAGAATAACCCGCATCGGCTTTCGATTATCTGGTCCGAAGAGGCTCGCGCCGATCTGCGCCACATCGACAGGCAAACCGCGCTTGACATCCTCCATTGCGCCGACCGCTATCTTCTCTCGTGCTCGGGCGATGTGAAGAAGCTCAAGCCACCGCAAACAGGTTTCCGGCTGCGTTGCGGCGATTATCGGCGCTTCTTCGAACAGCGCGGCGACTATGCCATTGAAGTGATCGGCATACGGCATCGCCGCGAAGCCTATCGCTGAGCCTTCAAGAGCTTGCGGCTCCTCTGCTACAACGGAAACATGCTCCGCACGTTGAAGCCGATCTGCTCGTATGTTTCCTGTCTGCTTCGTTCTCGCCGCGATCTCCTGTTGGAGAATCTGGCTCTTCGGCAGCAGCTTGCCGTGCTTCACACAAAGCATCCCCGTCCTCACCTCGCGACGCAGGACCGGATATTCTGGACTCTGATGCGGCGTATCTGGCCGTGCTGGAAAACGGCTCTCGTCCTTATACAGCCCGATACAGTTATCCGCTGGCATCGTGCTGGGTTCAGGTTGACGGGACTGGAGGAGGAGCAGGAATGGAAGAGGATCGGCACGGCATCAGTGCCGCCATCCCATTTCTCACCCTCATGTGAGAGGCGGCCCGACGCTGAATGCGCCGGGCCGCGTAGAAAACAGCTTCTGTGATTATTAGAAACGAATGCGCAAAACGAATTCCATCGTGCGCGGGTCCGTTGCGGCGGCTACCTGTCCGAAGTTGTTGGACTGCGTATAGGCGCCGCTGGTTGGCGATCCCAGCGTGCCTGCCACGGTGAAGGCGGAAAGATGATTGGGAACGTTGAACATCTCCGCCCGGAATTCCATGGCGATCGAATCGTGGATTGGGATGTTCTTTTGCAAGGCTGCGTCCCAGTTGTCGTACAGGGGGCCCTTGATGCCGTCAGCTTCAAACTGGCCAAAGGTTCCGGCAGTTGGCACGGCAAAGGCGGTCGGATTCAAGTATTGCTTTCCCGCGTGCGCATAGGCACTGCCAACGCTACCCACAAGGTTGGGGCGCTGAGTGGTTGAGGCGTTCGCCAATGTGAGGTTCGTCGTAACAAGATCGCCGGCGGTTGACACGCCAGAGGGTTGAATCACATTGATCGGCAAGCCGCTGGAGATGCGCGTTACACCGGAGAGCTGCCAGTTGCTCAGAGGCTGCTTATACCACGCGTGATCGTGCAGCCAGAAGGGCAAGCGATAAACGTAGCTAACAGCGAGAATTTGCGGTTGGCTATAGTTGGCAGGACCGTAGTCCGCTAGCAGGTTGAGACTGTTTTGCGGGGTGTAGGTGTAAGACTGCGCATCGGTCAAAGTCTTCGACCATGTGTAAGAGACGTTTGCGATTCCTCCCTGGCTCAGGTCGATCTGTAGGCGAGACTGCAGCGAGTTGTAGTTCAAGGCCGCGCCATTGCGGAACTGGCAAATTTCGCCATAGCCCAGATACGGACGGAGTGAGTTGCGGGCGACGCCAGAATTAGCTTGCTCGGTACCGGGAGCAGCCTGGTTCAGATCCTTCATCCAAATATCGTTGCTGGTGCGCGTCCCGACATAGCTTACTTCAAGAAGCATGGGTTTCGTCAGACGGCGCTGAACACCCAGGCTGTAATTGTAGATGCGGGGCGGAGCCAGGTTCGGGTCCGAGGTGTTCGTAATGTTTTGGGGAGAAGCGGCAATACCAACGCTTCCCAGTGAATCCACGTTGCCCGCGCTGCCCAGAGAGGCCACGGCCACAAATGGCTCCTGCGTCACCGCGCTGTAGTAGTAGTTGCCTTCGACGCGCTCGTAGGAGATACCAAATCCGCCGCGCAGAACGGTTGACTGCCTGCCCGACATATCCCACGCAAAGCCAATGCGAGGCGCAAACGTAGTGTAGGTAGTGTTGACCAGACCTTCCGGCAAGTTATGGAATAGTGCAAGTACCTGCGGGTTGGTGCGGATCGAAGCCGGGATCACCGCCGCTGCCTTGGACGGGAATCCGCTTCCCGCCAGAACCAGGCCGTTATAGGGCGACGGATTGCTGGTGATCAAGCCATTGGTGGGACTGACGGTTGCCGCTTGGGTTGCGCTGTAATACTGTGGCCAAAAGCCCGAGGCGTTGTTCGGCCAACTGCTGATCGGCTGCATATACTGCCAGCGAAGTCCCAAGTTCAAAGTCAGGTTGCGGGAGACTTTCCAATCATCTTGCGCGTAGAACTCAGCCTGCGTGAATCGGGCTTGAACCTGGGGTGTGGTGCTGCCTTCGGTATAGCTACTGAAGTTGCCCAGGACCAGATTCGCAAGGCTCGAGAAGGCTAACTGGCCATTCAGTGCTGGTGGCGCCGTCTGGTTCTTGCGGCCGCGCCACACATAGGCGCCTGCCCTCAAGGTATGATTCCCCATCACGTGCGAGAAGTCATCCTTTACGGCATAGATGCGCTGATAGTTATTGAATGCCAGGGGGGTGATTGTGGGTAGAGAATATCCCGTCACACTGATCTGCGGAATCACTGCCGATGCGCCGTACAACGTGGCATACGTCAGCCCGTAGTTCGAGCGGAGAATCTGTTTGTTGAACTGCGGATTGGCGCCAATGCCGTTGGTTTGGAGAATGACATTGCCGGAGAACGATCCGGTCAGCACATTCACAGTCCGGTCATTGAAGGTATGCGTCCACTGCCCCGACGAGGTCAATCCAGGAAGTTGGCGGTGGTAGAGAACATAGTCGGTTTGGTTGCCGAGGTTGTTATACCAATCATGGACGAAGTGGCCGCTGAACTGGTTCGTCGAACTCTTGATGTAATCGCCCTTGGCGACGTATTCTTGCTGGTCGGAAGGAGCCTCGTTCAGATACGAGAAGACCCCTGTCGGCGACGTGAGCAGTGTATTCGAGAGAGCCACACCAGTGGCCGTGCTCGGACCGGCTTGAGCTGCCGCCAAAGCCGCCGGCGTAGGCACGCTGTAGCTGCCAATGGTTGCGGTTCGCACTTTCTTGAAGTCCTGCGCCCAGAAGAAGAACAGCTTGCTCTTGTCGGCGTTGAGATGATTTGGGATGTACACCGGCCCGCCCAGGGTGTACCCATAATTATTGTAGCGCAAAGGAGGCTTCACCACAGCGCCGCCTATCGGGATGAATTGATAACCCTGGATGGCGTCGTTGCGAAGATACTCGTAGGTAACTCCATGAAAGGCTTTTCCACCGCTGCGAATGGCGACCGACACGGTGGCGCCCGATGATCCGCCATAGCTGGCATCGTAACTCGAAGCGGCGTCACGGAACTCATCCAACGCGTCGGGCGAGATGTTGACGAAGTTGTTTCCGCCGCCGCCGTTATCTTTGTTGTCTACACCGTCAACAAAGAAGTTTGCCGAGTCTACGCGAATGCCATTCACCGATTGCGAATTGCCGTTTGCGCCATATTTGCCGAAGATGGCAAAGCCGCTGGCCACGGTCTGCGAGACTCCGGGCGCGAGAGTGAGCAACTGAACGTAATTGCGTCCGTTCAACTGAATCTGTGTTGCCAGCTGGCTTGAAATCGTTGCGCCGATCTCCGCGCTGGTTGTCTGGATCTCCATCGCGTCGGCTTGAACCACCATCGTTTCTCCGGTCTCGCCAAGTTGCAGCGTTACCGGCACGGACGGCTTCGATCCAACATCGACAATCACGCCATTGATCACCGATTTCTTGAATCCCGCGATCACGGTTGTCACCGAGTATGTGCCCACGGGAAGATTCAGAGCTGTGTAGACTCCGCTCTCGTTGCTCTTCACTGCACGGCTCAATCCCGTAGCGTTATTGGTAACTGTAACCACCGCATTTTGAACTACCGCGCCCGATGGATCGGTAACAGTGCCCGTTATCAACTGGGAATCTACTTGTGCTCTGACAGTGGCAACTGTCAGCAACAGAAGGCCGATCATGCATAGTACAACTCGTTTCATAGTTCCTCCTTAAAAGTTGTTGCTTCTGCGCTAGCCAGAACTGTTTTTTCATTTAGTTCCAGCATGCGCCCTTCGTGGTTCTGGCGCCGAATCCGATTCCATTCGGCACCGACTCATCCGATGTGTGAATGACTGTTATCTTCGCTACTAGGGCTGCAGAGCAGAGGTTCCTGCGATGGCGAAGCTGACTCCTCCCTGGGGCTTCAAGTCCGTGGGCTGGCTGCCCCCAACAAATACCGTGTAATTTCCCGGACGCACGGCGCGGGCCCCGTGGACGTCTACGGTGCTCAACTGACGCGCATCGAGATGGAACACGATCTCTTTTTCCTCTCCCGCACCGAGATGCACGCGCTCGAATGCTTCGAGCGCGAGTCTCGGCGAGCCGGGCTCTTCTGGAGGCAGTCCAAAGAGCTCGGCAACTTCATCGCCGGCAACGGAGCTGGTGTTACGCACCTTCGCACGCACCTCAACCGTCTCGCCTGCGGCGATCTTCTGGCGGGCAACGGTGGGCTGCTGGTAGCGGAACGTGGAGTAGCTGAGCCCGAAGCCAAAGCCATAGAGCGGAACCCCATGGAAGTAGCGATAGGTCCGATTCGCCATCGAATACTCTTCGAAGGCCGGTAGATCGCGCACGGATCGGTAGAAGGTGACCGGCAGACGACCAGAAGGATTGTTCTCTCCGGTGAGGGTTTCGGCAATTGCGCGACCACCTTGCTGCCCGGGATACCACGCCATCAGGACAGCCCGGGCTCTACTCTCCGCCGTGGTCGACACCAATGCGCTCCCGGCTGTATACACCACGATCAACGGCTTGCCGGTGGCGGCTACAGCTTCCAGCAAGTGCTCCTGGACGCGCGGAAGTGCGATGTCTAGCCGGTCGCCGCCTTCGAACTCCAGAGAGTGAACCGGTAACTCTTCGCCTTCCAAGTTCGGTGACAAGCCTACAAAAGCGACAGTCAGTTCCGCCTTGCGCGCTGCTGCTACAGCGCGGTCCAGGAGCGGAGCCGCGGGAGGCTGCCATTCAAGATCGCAGAAGCGATCTTCGCTCCAGTGATCGTATTCAATGCGAATGCTGTGTGGCTTCTGGTCCACTGCATGGAGGACGAAGGCGGGTTTGTCCATGTTGGCAGCAAAAGCCGGCTGGCCGTCAATCCACACTCTATAGCGCGGAGCCGTATGGAATGCGCTCAGCGCTGGGTCAAAGACCGACGTGCGCCGGATGGCGCGGAAGCTGAGCAGGTAATCGCCTGCAACCGGCGGATGCAGTTGGCCCGTCCAGCGCACGGCAAAGTCCCGATCAGAGACACCCGGCGCAGGCGACATGCGGTTCCAATCGAAGTTGATTCTTGCGTCAATTCGTGTGGCCAGGGGCTTGCCTGAGAAGCTGGCATCAGGAAAGAATTCCGCCTTGAGTCCCTCCGCGTCTTGCTGATCGCCGGTACTCAGATATTCGGCAGGAATTGGCGCAGGCGTTCCCTCGGCGACGATCGATCCCGGCGAGAAAAGAACTTTCGATGCGCCAAAGCGTTGCTGCATGCCTTCCAGCGGCGTGATGGGGTGCGATGGCTCGCCGTTGTAGTTGCCTTCGACAGACTCCAGCAGGTCAGCCGTGGGACCGATAACAGCGATTTTTCCCGCAAAGGCTGAAAGCGGAAGAATGCCGTCGTTCTTGAGCAGGACCATCGACTCGCGCGCGGCCTTGAGCGCCAGCGCATCGGCGGCGGCGGTGTCCACATCGCGCATGGAGAGCGCGCGATAGGGCGAGCGCTCCGGTGCGTCGAACATGCCCAGACGGATGCGGGCAGTAAACAGCCGTACGAGCGTGACGTTGAGTTCCGCTTCGGTGAGAGCCCCGGTGCTGACCGCTGTTTGCAGCGCTTTGTAGGTAACGCCGCAATCGAGATCGGTGCCAGCGCGCAGCGAAACCGCAGATGCCTCTGCATCGCTGGCCGCGTACCGATGGCCGCGGAACACATCCGACACAGCGTCGCAGTCCGAGACCACGAAGCCGGTAAAGCCCCACGCGGTGCGCAGACGATCCTTGAGCAGCAAGTCGCTGGCGCAGGCCGGTTTGCCATCGACAGCGTTATAGGCGCACATGATGGAGGCGGCTTTGCCTTCTACCACCGAGGCGCGAAACGCCGGCAGGTAGGTGTCTTCCATATCGTGATCGGATACGGGAACGTCAAATCGATGGCGCGCCGGTTCCGGTCCGCTGTGAACAGCGAAGTGCTTTGGTGTAGCAATAATCCGGTAGATACGGGGATCGTCGCCCTGCAGCCCCTTGACGAACTCCACCCCCAGCCGTGCACTGAGGAAGGGGTCTTCGCCAAAGGTTTCTTGTCCGCGGCCCCAACGCGGATCGCGGAATATGTTCACGTTCGGCGACCAGAAGGTTAGGCTGGCAAAGCGCATGTGCTCGTTGCGCCGACGCGCGTCATCGTATTTGGCACGGCCCTCGACTGCAATGACCTCGGCGATCTCATGGATCAGCGCTGGATCGAAGGTTGCGGCAAGCCCAATCGACTGCGGGAAATTGGTGGCAACGCCCTCGCGCGCCACACCATGCAGGCCCTCGCCCCACCAGTCGTACTCCTCGACTCCCAACCGCGGAATGGCATCGGCATGGCTCAGGGTCTGCGAAACTTTTTCGCCGAGCGTCATGCGCGCCACCAAGTCGCGGGCTCGATCTTCCGGTGTGATGGCCGAATCGAGGTAGGGACAATGCGTTTTCGCGCAGGCTTCAGGAACCCCCGAGGCTAGCTGCGCCGGGCTCGTCCGCAACAAGCTTAGCGGACAGATACAGGAAATGAAGAGAAGAGAGCGAAGGAGTTTCATCACGGTCCTTGGTGAACGAATTGTGGTCAACGGCCCAACCGGGTTCACGAATTGTCTGAACGGCCACCTCAGAGGAGCTCAGAAACCGGTTTGGCTCCGGGCCTTCTGCCCAAGTGAGGTTGTGAACGAGCGCCTCCAAATAAATCGTTTTACTCAACCGGACAGTGCCCGACTCGACAAACAGTCAACAAGTGTAAAACAGTGTTTTACTGTGTCGTGTGTTGGAAAATAAATAGGTTAGTGGTCTATCGGAGGAAGATTGGGCGCTTGCAGGGCGTCCAGCTGCCAGCCTGCCCTCCCTCTCTCTTGACCTCAGCATCCAATATCTTTACGGTAGGAATCTGCCTGCCGCCAGTCGGCCATGTACAGGAATAGATCTGGGATGTCCCGGCCAAGCCGCCCAAAATCAATATTTCGCATCTTCTTGCACGACTGCGGGTGGGGCCTGAAGGGAGAATGGCCCGATCATCTGCACAGACGAACGCTCACCTTATGATTGGACCGATTTCCATAGGCCGGGAACGGCTGATTTGCCAATTCCGGAAACCAGAACTACCCTTTCTCAGAAGGTTTTGCGTATTCCGGTCCATGTGGGCACCCGATTCCATTCGATGTGGGCACCTGA
>CAZYDF010000030.1:0-42330 GCA_964645855.1 uncultured Occallatibacter sp. | reverse complement strand
GTCCGCCGCCCAGGCCCGCGCCACGATGGCGGCCCACGGCGTCAATTTCGTCAATGAAGATGATGCAAGGGGCATTCTTCTTGCCCTGCTCAAACAAGTCGCGCACTCGGCTTGCGCCCACGCCCACGAACATCTCCACAAAGTCGGAACCCGAGATGGAGAAGAACGGCACGTTGGCTTCGCCGGCCACAGCACGGGCCAGCAAGGTCTTGCCGGTTCCAGGAGGTCCTACGAGCAGCACGCCCTTGGGAATGCGGCCACCGAGCTTTTGGAACTTCTGCGGCTCGCGCAGATATTCGATGATCTCCTTCAGCTCTTCCTTGGCCTCGTCCACGCCGGCCACGTCCTTGAAGGTCACCTTCTTCTGCTGCATGCTGAGCAGGCGCGCGCGGCTCTTGCCAAAGCTCATCGCCTTGTTGCCGCCTGACTGCATCTGCCGCAACATGAAGAACCAGATTCCGATGATCAGCACAATGGGCCCGGCGTTCAACAGCAGTTGCAGCGGCAAGTTGCTGCCCTGCTCCTTAACGTTGAGGTTCACCTTGGCGCCGCGCATGGCCTTGTCGAGCTCTTCCCAGTTGGGCGGAAGCGTCGCATGAAACTGATCCTTGGGCGAGCCCTTCATGTGCCCGCGCAACTCGTTGCCCTGAATCGTCGCGTCCTGCACTTGCTGGCCTTGCACCTTGTCAAACAGATCAGAGTAGGCAATCTCCTGATCTTTACCACTCATGCTCGTGCCCTGCTTCACCACGCCCCACAACAACACAAGGCAGACGAGAATAAAGACCCAGAACATCACCGTTTTGACGCTCGAATTCACCAGGACTCCTCTTTCCCGGCCAGGGAAGAAACTCAAACGCTCCCGTCACCGACTGCTACACCTAATAGACGCTCGTACCCGCTCTGAAGTTACAGAAAGTACGGTGCGTCGATCAGAGGCACACAAAAGCATCCGCCTGAGTGAGCAGTAGCCTAGATTGTACTCCCCGGCAGGCCCGGAACTGAAGCGATTTGCAACCGGTGAGATGCGCCCTCCGATCCACCCGATCCGCGCTCTCCGCACCGCCTTACCCTGTCGATTCAGGCAGATCGGCCAACAGGCTGGCCGCTACCCGCACCCCTGGCTCTGTCTCCAGCTCCACGCCCCGCATCCACACCACCTGACCGCCCAGTTCCAGCACCGGCCAACCGGCCCGATCCGACCCCGTGACCCGCATCCGCTCCAGCACTTCTTTCACCTTGCGCGGCCCCGAGGAGTAGCGAAGCCTGACCCGGTCCCCCGGCTTCCAGCCCCGCAACGTGGCCTTGCCCGCCTGGGCGGCGTCGGTCTCAACCGCCAACCGCACCCCAAAACCCTTCAGCGTTCCTGGAACCAGAGCCACCACCGGCTCGGCCTCGGCCTGAACGTCCTCCACCAGACTCAGCCGCAGCTCCCGGTGCGAACGCTCCGCCCTGAGCCCGCCGGACAGCTCCAGCTTCTGCCCTGCTCCACCCTCCAGCGCCAGCCTGCGCAACCGTTCCACAGCGGCAAAGTCCACCGCCGCACCCAGCCGCTTGGCCGCCTCACGCAGCAGCCTGCGTTGCAAAGCCACTGCCAGGGCCGCCAGCCGCGTCACATCCAGAGCGATGGAATCGGCGCGGGAAAAGCTGACAGACGAAGAACCCGCGGGTGCCCCATCCTTTCCTGCGCTTTTGGCAGGGAAGGGTGGGATGGAAAGGTCTCCCACTCCCGAGGCCCGTCCCCCACCCCGCACCGCCTTGCCCGTCAAGAGCAGTTGCGGCGCCAGCCGGCCCAGCTCCGCTGCCCACCATCGCTCCTCGTCCCGAGCCAGCTCCGCCATCTGCGCCAGCTTTTCGCGGATCTGCGGATTCCAGTTCTCCAGCTCCGGCAGCAATTGAAGGCGAATCCGGTTGCGGGTATACATCGTTTCCTGGTTGGTGGAGTCTTCCCGCCAGCTCTGCCCCAACCCGGTCAAATAGATCTCAATCTCAGCCCGGCGGACCCCCAAGAGCGGCCGCAGGATTTTGCCCTCCGCAAACTCCACCTCCGGGTGAATCCCGCTCAACCCTTCCGTCCATGCCCCGCGCAGAAACTTGGCCAGCACCGTCTCCGCCTGGTCGTCCAAAGTGTGCGCCGTCGCCACGGCATGGAGCGGACCTTCGGCCATGAGTTGCCGAAACCAGGCGTAGCGCACTCTCCGCGCCGCCTCCTCCACGGTCTCGCCCATCGCCCGGGCCTCGGCCGTCACATCCACGCGGGCGTGGTGGAACTCCACCCCCAGCCCGGCAGCCAGCTGGCGGCAGAACTCCAGATCGCCGTCCGCCTCTTCGCCCCGCAAGCCGTGGTGCAGGTGGGCGGCATGGAGCACCAGGCCCAACTCGGCGCGCCGCTCCGCCAGCGCCCGCAGCAGCGCCACCGAGTCCGCTCCGCCGGAAAGTCCCACGGCCACACGCATGCCCGGACGCAGCAGGGCCACGTCCAATCCCAGCTCTCCAGCCGCCTTCGTTCCCTGCCGCGATTGCTTATCCAGGTTCCTTCCATTCCGCATCTTCCGATCATATGCGGGATGGTCTCCATCTGGAGCGTTTCTCCAACGGATGTAGCCCCTGCGGGGATCGTGCGAGGTTGTTTTTTCTTGAGGAAAAAGCGACTCAACGGTTGTGGTTTCGGGGTAAAGCAGTTGGAGAACCGCTCTGGCCCGGCTTTGGGTGCTATACTCCAGCAGTTATGCAGGTATTTGCGATTCTTCCCGCCGCCGGACTGGGCACTCGTATGGCCGGCCCGCAACCGAAGCAGTTTCTCGCCCTAGACGGCGTGCCGATTCTTATCCATTCGCTGCGCGCCTTTGCCGCTGTGCCGCGGGTTACGGCCATCTATGTCGCCGTCCGGGCCACAGAGATGGAACGTGTCCAGGCTCAGGTAGCCGAATACGGCTTTACCGACAAGGTGCACGTGGTGGAAGGCGGCGACAAGCGACAGGCCTCCGTGGCCAACGCCCTAGCTGCGCTTCCCGCCGCCAGTGACGACATTGTGCTGGTGCACGACGCCGTGCGCCCGCTGATCGACGCCGCCACCATTGAGCGGACCATCGACGCGGTTGCCCAGTTCGGCGCCGCCATCGTGGGCATGCCCGCCATTGACACCATCAAACAGGTGGAACGCACCGCTCACGGCGCCATTATCACTTCCACCATCCCGCGCGAGTTCGTCGTCCTGGCGCAAACCCCCCAGGGCTTCCGCTTTGGCCTGCTGCAGAGCGCCTTTGCCGAGGCCACAGCGGACGAGTTTGTGGGCACCGACGAGGCTTCCCTGGTGGAGCGCGCCGGCCACCCAGTAGCCGTGGTCCACGGTTCCGCCGTTAATTTCAAGATCACCCAGCCCGGTGACCTGCCACTGGCCGAATTCTACCTCCGCCAACGCAATCACCAGGCCTAGGAACGCGCTCCACTCCGTGCCCGCATCGGCAAGAGCCAAAGCGGGCATGGGCTTGAATCGAGTGTACGGGCCTTTACTCATACTTTGAGAGCGCAAACAAATGAATTGGGGCTTTCACCTCTGCGGGACCTTGAAGCGCCCAGCCGCGAATCGGTCCCAGCTCGACAAGGTTGACTTATGAACATCCGCATCGGTTTCGGCTATGACTCCCACGTATTCAAGCCAGGTGTGCCCCTGATCATCGGCGGGCTGCCCATTGAACATCCCGAGGGCCTCGCCGGCCACTCCGATGGCGACGTGCTGTTGCACGCCCTGACCGATGCCCTGCTGGGCTCGATTGCCGTGGGCGATATCGGCAGCTTCTTTCCGCCCAGCGATCCGCGCTGGAAGGGTGCCGACTCCGCCATCTTCCTCAACCTGGCCATGGAAGAGCTCCTCAACGCCGGCTACCGCCTGGGCAACGTCGATATCACCCTCATTCTGGCCAGGCCCAAGATCGGCCCCATTGCCGGCGAGATGCGCGCCCGCGTTGCCGAACTGCTCGACGTACCACTTGACCGGGTCAGCATCAAGGCCAAGACTCCCGAAGGCCTCAACCTGGACCACGTGGCCCAATGCCACGCCGTCGCCCTGGTGGAGCGCGTGCAGGAATCCGAGGGTCTCAAGAGCATGAGCGACGTGATCGAGAACCAGCGCCAGCTTGAAGACGTCGTAGAAGACCTGCTCTCCAGCGTCCACGGCGTGCCCAAGAAGCGCGGTCTCCCTCAGGTCTACGATACCGACGACATTACTTAGACGCTCCCCTGGAGCATAGAAGTTTGTTCGAGCCGCATCCCCGCGGTGAGCCCCAGGCTCTGGTCGGGCAGTCGCGTCTGGAGTGCAGCGGAACTTCGCAAGCTTCCGAGCATTAGGATTGGGACATGCGCCAGAAAAGAGAAAAACGTCGCAAGCGGGGCAGACCAGCCGTTCTCATCGTGCTGGCTCTGCTGGCTGGGGCGGCTTTGCTCTGGTGCCGTTGGACCTACGCGCAGATCCAGCACTTTGCCCTGCTCGATCAGGCCGCCCCCTCCGATGCCATTGTGGTGTTTGGCGCAGCCGAGTACGATGGCCATCCCTCACCGGTGCTGCGCGCGCGGCTCGATCACGCCCTCTGGCTCTACCGCAAAGGCATTGCCCCCTTGATCATCACCCTGGGCGGCGATGGTGGCGACCAGTACAGCGAGGGCGGCGTGGGCAAGTCCTACCTGCGCGGAGCTGGAGTGCCGGACTATTACATCATCGCGGAAACCGAGAGCCGCAATACCGAAGACGCAGCCCGCCGTGTGGCCGTGATTGCCCGCGCCAACGGGCTCAAGCGGCTGGTGATTGTCAGCGATGGCACCCACCTGTTCCGCATCCACGCCATCTGCGCCGCCGAAGGGCTGGACGTGCTCACCTCGCCTCGCCCGCGCGTTCTCGTGGAAGGCGGCGTCAACGACACCGAGCGCATCCTGCGCGAAATGCTCAGCTACACCCTCTGGCGCGCTCATCTGCACTGACCCCAAAATACAAACGGGAATCTACAGTCTTTCCGCGGCCTGTAAAGCCCCAACCATCTGCCTAGTTGGAGGTACGCCCTGAAGTCCGCACCCTTTGCGGAAGCCCGTACCCTTCAACCTTTGCGCAATTCTCACTTACGATAACCCTTTTGCCCACCTCCTCCGGCAAACTCCCCTTCTCGCACCCACGTATAGAATTGAAAGATCAACAGCGCGAACCCCGCTTCGGCTCACCCTCTACTCTTTAGCCGCCCGGCCCTTCCCGCTGTAGGCTTTCCACTTCGCGAGGACCCATGCACCTACATCTCTCTTCATCCCTGCTGCACAAGACCTGCGCCTTGGCCGGCGTACTGGCCGCGTTGGCGGCTGTTCCTGTCTCGGCGCAGCGGCTCGGCAGCTCCGTTCACCCCGAGCACTACACCTTGGCCCTTACGCCCGATCTGAAGGCCGCCACCTTCGCCGGCTCTGAGACCATCGACATCGTACTCGACCAGCCCACCGCCGCCATCACCCTCAACGCCATTGAGATCGCCTTCCAGTCGGTCACCATCAAGGCCGCAGGGCAGGAGATGACAGCCATCGTCGCCCTCGACGAAGAGAAGCAGCAGGCCACTTTCACCTTTCCTGAAAAGGTGCATGCCGGCAAGGCTGAGTTAGAGATCCAGTTCAAGGGCATCCTGAACAACGAGCTGCGCGGCTTCTATCTCTCCAAGACCGCCAAGCGCAACTACGCCGTCACCCAGTTTGAGTCCACCGACGCGCGGCGCGCCTTCCCCTGCTTTGACGAGCCGGCCTTCAAGGCCACCTACGACCTGGCGCTCACTCTCGACGCGGCCGACACAGCCATCTCCAACAGCGCCATGGAGAGCGATACGCCCGCCGCCAACGGCAAGCACACCCTCCGCTTCGGCACCACGGCCAAGATGTCTACCTATCTGCTGGCCTTCCTGGTCGGCGACTTCCAGTGCACCGCCAGCGAGCAAGATGGCGTCACCGTCCGCGTCTGCTCCACGCCCGACAAGCTCCCGCTCACGCCCTACGCGCTCGACATCACCAAGTACGTGCTCCACTACTACAACACCTACTTCGGCATTCCCTATCCGCTCAAAAAGCTCGACATGATCGCCATTCCCGACTTCGAGGCCGGGGCCATGGAGAACTTTGGAGCCATCACCTATCGCGAAACCGCGCTGCTCGTCGATCCCCGCACCGCTTCCGTTCGCGCCAAGAAGGAAGTCGGCCTGGTCATCGCCCATGAGATGGCCCACCAGTGGTTCGGCGATCTGGTCACCATGAAGTGGTGGGATAACCTCTGGCTCAACGAGGGCTTTGCCACCTGGATGGAAGCCAAACCCATCGCCGCCCTGCATCCGGAGTGGAACATGGAACAGGATGTGGCCTCCGATTTGAACGGCACGCTCAACACCGACGCCCAGGCTACCACCCGCGCCATCCGCGCCCGTGCCGAGACCCCCAATCAGATCAATCAGCTCTTTGACGGCATCGCCTATGGCAAGGCCAGCGATGTGCTGCTTTCCGTCGAGAACGTTGTCGGCCCCGAAATCTTCCGCCAGGGCGTACACAACTATCTGGCCGCGCATCTCTACTCCAACGCCACCGCCGAGGACTTCTGGAATGCGCAAACCGCCGCCAGCCACAAGCCCATCGACAAGATCATGGCCTCGCTGGTGGCGCAGCCCGGCGAGCCTATCCTGACCTTTGGCGCACTGGTCAACGGCTCGGTTCCCGTCAGCCAGAAGCGCTTCTTTCTCAGCCCCAGCCAGGTTGTCGATCCGGCGCAGAAGTGGACGCTGCCCGTCTGCTTCAAGACCGGTCCCAGCAGCCAGGATTGCCAGATCCTGACGCCAGAGACCACCGCGTTCAAGGCGCCCGCCGCATCGTTCCTGTTTGCCAACGCCGGCTCCATGGGCTACTACCGCTCCGCCTACACCGCGGCTGACTACAAGGCCATCGTGGCCCACGCGGAAGGCGATCTGACGCCAGTTGAACGCATCGGCCTGGTAGGCGATGAGTGGGCGCAGGTGCGCGCCAACAAGGCCACGGTCGGCGACTATCTGGATTTGGCCGCGGCCCTCAAAACCGATCCCAACGCGGCCGTGGTCTCGACGGCATTCAGCGGCTTTGGCTCGATCAAGTGGCAGGTGGCCTCCACCCAGCAGCAGCGGGACGCGCTCAGCCAGTGGCTGGCCGCGCAGATTGCTCCGGTCTACGCCAAGCTCCCGGCGGCCACGGCCACCGACTCGCCCAACACCCGCGAGATGCGCGCCTTTCTCTTCGGTAATCTCGGCTTTGCCAGCAAGGACCCCGCCTTCCTGGCCCAGGCCCGCGCGATCGCCGCAAAGTATATGGCCGATCCTGCTTCGGTTGACGCCACGCTGGGCCAATCGGCTCTCTCCATCGCCGTCGAGCATGGCGACCCTGCCCTGTTTGACCAGCTCCAGCAGGCCTTTGAAAACTCCACCGATCCTCAGATTCAGGAGAACGCGCTGCGCATGCTGGTGCAGTTTGAAGATCCTGCTCTGCTCCACCGCGCGCTCGATTACGCCGTCTCCGGCAAGGTCAAAAATCAGGACGCGGCCATCGAGTTCTCCATCGCCCTGCAGATTCCCACCTCGCGCGAGTTCGCCTGGCAGTACATCAAGAAGAACTGGGCCAAGGTGCAGGCGCAGCTCACCACGGAAATGGGCGCGGTCCTGGTCTCTTCCACCGGCAGCTTCTGCTCCGTTAAAGCGCACAAGGACGTGGAAGCCTTCTTCGCCACCCACCCGGTGCCCTCTTCGGACCGCTCCCTCAAGCACGCCCTGGAGCGCATTGACGGCTGCCAGGAACTGCGCACCCTCCAGGAGCCCAACCTCAACAAGTGGCTTGCCGCCTTGGCAAGGTAGGGAAACGATGAAATAATCGCTTGCACCCGGTCGTAAGGCCAGCGCTTGTACTTTGAAACATGAAACAATTGAATGGTTCTCCAATTGCTGTACCCCGAAATCACAACCGTAGAGTGGCTTTTTCCTTAAGAAAAGCCACCTGGCACAATCTTTACAAGAGCTACATCTATTGGAGAACCGCTCTAGCCAGGGGCTTCGGCCCCTGGCTACACCTACATATTGCAAACTTGGGAACCGCCCGATAACATCGATCCAGTCTTGTCTTATGAATGAATTCAAGCGGGAAAGGCGCCGCGCATGCCGGTCATTCTCTTCTTTTCGCTATTGCTTGTCCTCTATTTAGCGGTCAAAACCGCTCGATTTCTAGCCCGCGACGGCATCCAACGACGTCTCGCGCAAAACCGGACTTATACCAGGCCAATAAGGTTCTATCTCAACTGGGCGCATGCCAATCTGGAGATGCGCTTGCGGGTCAGGAAAGTGCGCTCGCGGCCCTTGGAAATCACCCTGGACCCCTCCAATATCTGCCAGTTGGCATGCCCTGTCTGCATAACTGGAACCCGCCAGCATGACCGCCCGGCGGGAAGTGCCCGCCAGGAGCTGGTTGCTCGCTTACTCGATGAGGATGGAGCCTATCTCTTCACCGTCAACTTTTTTAACTGGGGAGAGCCCTTTCTGCAGAGCAAGCTCCTCTTTCCCTGGGTAGCTGCCGCCAGCGCCAAAGGTATACGCACCAGAGTCAGCAGCAACATGAGCCTGGTTCTCTCCGATCAGCAGATCGAACAAATCTGCGCTTCCGGCCTGCACACCTTGGTCGTCTCCCTGGATGGCGCAACCCGCGAAACCTACTCCAAATACCGTATCAACGGTGACTTCGACCGGGTCATGAAGAATCTGGAACGTGTGATTGCGGAGAAGAAACGCCGCCACGGGGACGGTCCGCGCATCATATGGCAGTTTCTGGTCTTCGCACATAACGAGCATCAGATCGATCTGGCGCGCACTCTGGCCAACAAGATGGGCGTGGATGAAATCTGGTTCAGTCCCCCGCAGGTGAACGAAAACGTTGGCATCTTTCCCGCCCGCGATCCGCGCTACCAAAACGGCCTCTCCCGGCTGCACGGCCAGTTACAACCTTCGGAAAACAGAGATGCCTGCGCCTGGCACTATATGATGACAGCCATCAATTGGGATGGCACGCTCAGTCCTTGCTGCGTGCTCTACAAAACGGCCGACGATTTCGGAAGCATCGGCACCTCCGGCCAGCACCCGCTGATGGATGCCTATAACTCTCCAAGTTATCAGTCTGTCCGGAGCGGCGTAACAAGCCGAAAGCCGCAAGATCCAGAACTGGTCTGCTTCCATTGTCCGGCTCCGGAATTGCAATCGGCGCAGGGGCTCAATCAGGATATTCTGTATCACTGCAAGCTACGGATTCTCGACCGCCTGAACCGCGCCATGCGCATGGGCAAATAGAGTGTCTCAAGCAGAGGATCGTTTATCCGTTTTGAAGGCTACGGGCTTCAGCTTTGAAGGGTACGGGCTTCAGCCCGTACGTAAGGCCTGCTAAATCAGGAAGGCTTTAGCCCCCGAGGGAATGCCGACCACCCCGTTTGGCTCATGGTGGGGCACCGATAAAAGACGCTATGACTGAGATACTACTAGCAAGCCGCGGCTCACAAGCAGGCCAACCCCAACCGCTGCCGCGGCCATGCCGTCAAAGTGATCCGCTCTAGCCGAACACCTGCACTGCCATCGTTCCCACCTCACCCATCAATGGCCGGAAGGCCATGTACGGCAAGATATCGCGTTCCACATCCATGCCCGGCGCAATCTCCACCAACCGCACGCCGTCCGCATCCAGACGGAAGACCGCGCGCTCGGTCACATACAACACCTGCTGGCCGTGCGACCGCGCATAGTCCGCCGAAAACGTGATCCGTTCCACACGCTCCACCAGCTTGCGCACCTTGCCAGGCCGCGTCACCGCAAGCCTTCCATCGCGCCACTCCACCTGGCTGCCCACGGCATCAAAGGTGCCGCAGAAGACGACCTTTTTGGCGTTCTGCGCAATCTCCATAAAGCCGCCCGGCCCAATCAAACTCCCGCCCAGGTGCGACACATTCACGTTGCCTGCCTGGTCCGCCTCGCCCATGCCCAAAAACGTAATGTCGATCCCCCCACCGCTGTAGTAATCGAACTGCTCAATCGAGGGCAGAATCGCATCCGCATTGCGCGCCGCTCCAAACAGCCGGTCGTCCAGCATGCGCCCGTTGTGGACGCCCTGCTCCACGCTCATCCAGAACTCTTCGCCGCGTCCCTGTTCGGCAATCACGCCAAAGATGCCGCCCGGAATCCCGAATCCAAAGTTGGTCGATGCGCCAGCTTCCAGCTCCATCGCCGCTCGCCGCGCGATGATTCGCCGTTCGAGCTTGGCCGGAATCTCCACCTGCAACCGTCCCAAGTACGCGCGCCGCTGTCCGCTCACGGTTGGATCGTAGCCCATGCCGTAGAACAGATCTTGCGTGGCGTCTTCCACCACCACGTCCACCATGATGCCCGGCAACCGCACGCTGCGCGCCGCCAGAGCCCCCGGCTCCACCACCTGCCGCACCTGCGCCAACACCACGCCGCCGCTGTTGTGCGCGGCCAGCGCCATGGTATGCATGTCCAGGTCAACGGCCTCTTCCTCCGGGCTGATATTGCCCTTGGTATCGGCATAAGTCCCGCGCACAATGGCCACATCCACCTTGAAGGGCTTATAACGCAGCACCTCGCGGCCATCAATCGTCATCAACTCCACCAGGCTCTCCTGGCTGCGCTGGTTGCAGCGCCCGCCATCCTGCCTGGGGTCCACAAATGTTCCCAGCCCCGAGTGTGTGAACAGACCCGGCCTGCCCGCGCCAATCTCGCGCAGCAGTTGCTGGATCACGCCGCCCGGAAAGCAGTACGCCTCCACGTTCTCCGTGCGAATCAGTTCCTGTATCTTCGCGGACCAGGTAAAGTGCGCCGCAATCACCTTGCGCAGCAGCCCCTCATGCGCAAAGCGATTGGTGCCCAGCTCACCACGGTCGCCCAATCCCAGCGAGTGCACCAAGGTCAGATCGCGCGGCTCACCGGTCTCCAGAAACCGTTTTTCAATGGCCGCAAAAATCGCCTCGGCGGCAATCATCCCCGCGCCATTGCCGCACACCGCAACCGTGTCGCCCGTCTTCACCCGCGCTGCCGCTTCATCCGCGGAACCAAAATGCGTCCTTGCCATGCCCCCTACTTCCTAGTCACCTATTCACCTAGCCACCTAGCAATTCCTATACACCGGCTTCCGCTTCTCCAAAAAGGCCAACACGCCCTCTTTGCAATCTTCGGTGCTGGCCGCATGCGCGGCCGCTGAGGCAAAGGCCTGCCGCATCTCCGCATGCATGGTCTTCAGCAGGCCTTTGGTCAGCGCCATTGCAATGGGCGCGTTCACCACCAGCCGATCCAGCCACGCGTTCACCTGCGCATCCATGGCCGCCACATTCTCGGCCACCTCATGCACCAGCCCCCAGGCTTCCGCCTTTTCTGCGGTAATCGGTGCGCCCAGCAGCAGGAACTCGCGTGCATGGGCCACGCCCACCGTCTCCGCCAACCGCCGCACGCCGCCCCATCCCGCAATCATGCCCAAACCAACCTCCGGCATCCCGATCTTTGCGCTCTTCACCGCCACGCGCAGATCCGCGGCCAGCGCCAGTTCCAGGCCGCCGCCCAGGGTATGACCATTCATGGCGGCAATCACCGGCTGCGGCAAGCTGACAATCTGGTCCAGCACTTCCATCCCCCGCAAAATCCAGCTTTGCCCCATCTCGTTCGCACTCAAGCCGCCCCACGCATGAATGTCGCCGCCCGTACAAAAGAAGCGTCCGTTGCCCCGGATCACCACCGCGCGCACATCCTTGTTTCCCGCCACGCGCGAACAAAAGGCGGACATCTCATCGAGGATGGCAAAGTTCAGCGCGTTGCCCTTCTCCGGACGGTTCAGCACCATCTCCGCATACCTGGCGCCGCTCCTCTCCGCTTCACGAAACAGAATCTCTTTTTCCATCGCACCCTCCCCAGACCTTTATGCACAGAGTTCTTGCTATCAACCAACTGGTTGGTTACTATACTCCGTAATGAAAGCCGCAGGCAAGACCACGAAGGCCGCTTCCGCTCCCCGCAAACGCGACCCGGAGCAGACTCGGGAGCGCATCTTCGCCGCCGCCACCAGCATCTTTGCCGAGCGCGGCTTTGACGGCGCGCGGGTGGACCGCATCGCCACCGCCGCGCACATCAATAAGCAGTTGATTTATCACTACTTTGGCAGCAAGGACGCCCTGTTTACCGCGGTGCTCGAAGGGGCCTACATCCAGTTCCGCTCCGAGGAGGCGCAACTGGAACATCTTTCCCTGCCCGCCGATCAGGCCATTCTCGCCCTGGTCGAGTTCACCTGGCACTATTACCTCAAGCATCCCGAGTTCATCCGCCTGCTGGCGAGCGAGAACCAGATGAAGGCCCGCCACCTGAAGGCGTCACCGCGCACAAAGAAGATTAATTCCAGCCACATCTCCATCGCCCGCCACATCCTGAAGCGGGGCCAGCACGAAGGCACCATCCGCAAAGAGATCGACGTGATGCAACTCAACACCAGCATTGCCGCGCTGGGCTTCTTCTACCTCATCAACCGGCACACGCTGTCCACCATTTTTGAACGCGATTTGGCCTCCAAACGCATGCTCAAAGAGCGGCTGGAGGCCATGAAGGACATCATCGGTTGTTGGATCCGGCCGCGGAAAGCGGCGCTATTGACTTGATCAGATATAACTGTGCTTTCCCAGGTCTCAGGATCGAGACCTGGGGCACCCGAAGATAGAGGCAAACTCAAAAGATCGAAGAACCAGAAAAATTACTTGAGATTCTTCCAGTTGGAGCCAAAGGCCATGGCGGCCACCAGCGGAACCCGCAACGGCACCACGCCTTCCATCTCCTTGCGCACCAACTCGGCCACTTCGTCGCTCTCCGCGAGCGGCACTTCAAAGAGCAATTCGTCGTGGACCTGCAGCAACATGCGGGTGCGCAGTTTGCGCTCCGTCAGCGCGCGATCGATGCGGATCATGGCCAGCTTGATCATGTCCGCCGCGGTGCCCTGCAGCGGCGTATTGATCGCGGTGCGCTCGGCAAATCCACGCTGATTCGCATTGCGGCTCTCAATGTCCGGGATCGGGCGCACGCGTCCGAACAGCGTACGAACGCTGCCCGTCTTGCGCACCTCGGCCAGCGTCTTTTCAATAAACTCACGCACCCCGCTGTAGCGTGCAAAGTAGCGGTCAATGTAGTCGCGGGCCTCGGCCTGGGGAATGCCCAACTGCGCGGCCAGTCCAAAGGGCGAGATGCCGTAGACGATGCCGAAGTTCACCGCCTTGGCGCGACCACGAGTCTCCTTGTCCATCTGGTCGATGGGCACGCCGAAGACCTCGCTCGCGGTCAGCGTGTGGATGTCGATGTCTTCGCGATAGGCGCGCGCCAGCAGTTCGTCGCCGGAGTAGTGCGCCAGCAGGCGCAACTCAATCTGCGAGTAATCGGCGGAGAGCAGCCGCGTGCCTTCGCTGGCCACAAAGGCCGCGCGAATCTCACGCCCCAGCTCCGTGCGCACGGGAATATTCTGCAGATTCGGATTCACGCTGGAGAGGCGTCCGGTTGCGGTGAGCGCCGCCTGAAAGGTTGTATGCACGCGCGAGGCGCTATCGGCCAACAGCGGCAGGGCGTCAATGTAATTCGATTTCAGCTTGGTCAGATGGCGATATTCCAGCACCATCTTGGGCACGTCATGGTAGGCCGCAAGACCTTCCAGCACATCCACCGCGGTTGAAACCGTCTTGCTCTTGCCGCGCGCGGCAGGCGCAGGCAATCCCAGATCGCCGAACAGAACCTCGCCCAGTTGCTTGGGCGAGTTGATGTTGAAGCGCTTCCCTGCCAGCTCATAGATCTTGGCGCTGGTGCGCTCCATCTCCGCACCCAGCTTGCGGCTCAGCCCCTCCAGCACATCCAGATCGATGCGCACGCCAGCCTGCTCCATGGCAAACAAGACCGGCGCCAGGGGCAAGTCGATCTCTTCGTAGACCCACGTCACATCGGCCTTGGCAACTTCTTCCTTCAGCACCGGCACCAGCGCGCGCACCACCGCCGCACTTGCGGCCAGCGACGACGGCTGCGCTTGCCCATGCCGCGCGGCCACATCGGCCAGCGTCTGCGTGGTGTGGGTGGGATTCAGCGCATAGGAGAGCAGCAGCGAATCGTCCACCGCTCCACGCAGAGACACGTTCTGCGCCGTCAGCGCATGGAGCGCAGTCTTCCAGTCATGCACCTGCTTGGGAACGGTTGCGTCTTCCAGCAACGCGCGCAGCTCATCGGTGAGCGGCAGCAGCAAACCGCGGTTAACATCGGCCGCAACGCCCATCTGGAAGTGCGCCTTCTTCTCCTCGGCCTCGGCCATGTCCAGGAGCGATTGCATGGGCGGAGGCGCGTCTTCATCGGCCATCGCTACGGGCGCAGCATCCAGCGCCAGGGCAAAACCCTGCGCACGTGCCGCCGCATAAAAAGCCTGCATCTGCTCTGCGGTGGGCGCTTCATGCAACTCCACGTGGACGGCAGGCTTGGCCGGCTCCAGGTCGCGCAGCATGGTGGTGAACTCAAGCTCGGTAAACAATTCTCTACATGCGTCCACATCGGGCAACTGCGTGGCCAGCATCGTCAGATCAAGCTCCACCGGCACATGCGTATCAATTGTGACCAGCTCTTTGGACAAGAGCACCGCCGCGCGATTTTGTTCGAGGGATTCGCGGTAGGTCTTGCGCTTCACGTCTGCCGCGTGGTCCAGCGCCGCTTCCACCGTGCCATATTCGCGAATCAAGTCCACACTGCCCTTGTCGCCAATGCCCGGCGCGCCTGGAATGTTGTCCACCGCGTCGCCGCGCAGCGCCATCACGTCGATCACCTTCTCCGGCGGCACACCGAGCACTTCCAGAACGCCTGCAGGGTCAAGGATCAAGTTATCCTTTTGCGTATTCAAGATCTTTACGCGATCCGTGACCAGCTGCATCATGTCCTTGTCGCCGCTGACAATGAATACTTCATGCCCCTGCTCTGCTGCCTCGCGGGCCAGCGTGCCGATCACGTCGTCGGCCTCAAAGCCCTCCGCCTCCAGAATCGGAATGCGCAAGGCCTCGAGCGCGCGGCGGATGTACGGAATCTGACGCTTCAAATCCTCCGGCGTCTCGGCGCGATTGGCCTTGTAGCCAGCGTAATCCACCTCGTCAAAGCTCTGCGACTTGGCATTCCACTTGCGCAGCGGAGCCATGCCGCGCGCCATCTCGTCGCGGAAGACCTCACCGCTCACGTCAAAGACCGCCGCGCAATACTCCGGCTGAAAGTCCTGGCGCAGCTTGCGGATCATGTTCACAAAGACGTAGACGGCAGCCGTCGGCAGCCCCTCGCGCGTTGACATGGGGCGCGAGCGCTGCATGGCGTGGTAGGCGCGGAAGATGAACGCCATCGTGTCCAGCAGGAAGACGGGGGCCTTGGCAGATTGGTTGAGATTCGATTCGGTCACGCTTGAGAGTCTATCAGGAAAGGAACATGCAATCGCCATAACTAAAGAAGCGGTAGCGGTGCTCCACCGCATGGCGGCAGGCGGCCAGGACATTCTCGCGCCCGGCAAAGGCGCTTACCAGCATGAGCAGGCTGGACTGCGGCAGGTGGAAGTTGGTCAGCAGGGCCTGCACCAGCCGGAACCGGCAACCGGGCGAGAGGAAGATCTCCGTCTCTCCGGTGTGCGGCGTGAGCGGCTGGCCAGCGGCCACCGCGGCGCAATGCTCCAGAGTGCGCACGGTGGTGGTGCCCACGGCCACAATGCGACGCCCCTCGGCCACGGCGCGATTCACAGCATCGGCCGTCTCCGCGGTCAGCGTATAGCGCTCGCGGTGCAGCTTCACATCGGCCACGCGCTCCACACGCAGCGGGGCAAAGGTTCCCAGGCCCACATGCAAGGTTACGCGGGCAATCTCCACGCCGCGGGCGCGGATGGCCTCCAGCACCTCCGGCGTGAAGTGCAGGCCGGCGGTGGGCGCGGCCACGGAGCCACGCTCGCGCGAATACACGGTCTGGTAGCGCTCGTGGTCGGCCTGGGTGTCGTCGCGATGAATATAGGGCGGCAAAGGGATGTGGCCGATCTGTTCGAGCGCGCCGAAGAAATCGGCGACGGGTTCAAAGCGCAACAAACGCTCGCCGAATTGGCCGCGTTCGACCACTTCAGCAGCCAAAACCGTGTCGCCAGCAGCGTCCGGGAAGACCAGCCGCTCGCCCAGGTTCACTTTGCGTCCCGGCTTCACCAGCGCGCGCCAGCTTCCATCGGCTTCAACACGGGTCAAGAGCACTTCAATGCGTCCGGAGGGTTGCTCGCGGTCGCGCACCACGGTACGGCGCGCGTAGAGCCGCGCCGGAATCACGCGGCTGTCGTTCAGCACCAGCAGATCGCCGGGTTGCAAGAGAGAGGGAAAATCGGCAAAGCTGGCGTCGGCCAGAGCGCCTGATTGGCGGTCCACGCACAACATACGGCTAGCGCCGCGCACCGTGGGAGGCTGTTGGGCAATCAACTCTTCGGGCAGATCGAAATCGAAGTCCGCAACGCCCAGGTCCTCGCGCACAATTGCATCCTGCCCGCTCATTCGGCGGCCTTCCCAAAGTGCGCCAAAGCCCTCATCCGCGCGCGTTCGAGGGCAGCGTCCAGCTCCTGCCGCTTGGTTTCCAACTGCTCAGAGGGAAGATCCGTGGCAACCCTGACCGGATGCGCCCAGCTCACCACAATCCGCGAAAAAGGCTTGGGAACCTTGAAGCCATCCCAAGAGCCCATCTCCCAGGCGTGCTCGGGCTCTAGAAAGAACGAGCTGATGGGAGCGCCGCTCAGTTGCGCCAGCCGCACCGGGCCCATCTTGCTCTGGAACCGGGGGCCACGCGGGCCATCGGCGGTAAAGATGGCGGACTTGCCGACCTCCAGGATCTGCTTCAGGCCGAGCAAGCTTTCTGCTCCACCCCGGGAGCTGGAGCCGCGCACGGCCTCATAGCCAAAGATCCGCGCCGTACGCGTGATCAGTTCGCCGTCAAAGCTGCGGCTGATCAAGAGCACAGACTTCGAGTGCCGGAAGTAGACCGAGCCGGGCATCACGCACTGATGCCAGAAGCAGAAGATCCCGTACGGCGAGCGGTCGCCGAAGAGCACCGGGATGGAACCCTCTTCGGTAATCACTTCAAAGCGCCAGGTGCGGCCCCACACGGAGAACAGGGCCCACACCAAGCGCGGAACAACGGCCAGCATCAAGCGCTGGACCAACGAGAATTCGGATCTAGGTTCGCGGCTCACCCTTCGATTTTAACTGGCCCTGATCCAGCGCACGATCTCCGGCAGCGTGGCCCGTTTGCCGTACATCAGAATCCCCACGCGATAGAGCCGTGCGGAGAGCCACAACGTGCCCCAAATGCTCAGCACCAGCAGCGCGATCGACAAGCCAATCTGCCACAGCGGCACCGGGGACGCGCTCATGCGTAAAAACATGATCACCGGCGCGGTGGGTGGAAACAGCGAAGCCAGCACCGACCACAGCGAGTTGGGATGATTCACCACGGTGATGATCATGGCAAAGCTCAGCCACATGGGCGCGCCGGCCAGCGGTGTAAACGACTGCAGCTCCTGCTCGGTCTCGCAGGTTGCGGCCAGGCCCGAAAACAGCGCGCTATAGAACAAGTAGCCCAGCAGGAAGTACACCGGGAACAAAATGGCTTCCAGCAGCGAGAAATGCACTTCCAACTGCCCGGTGAGCATGGCGGCGGCAATGGGCGTACCCGCCAGCACCGCTCCCGCGCCCACCCAGATCAGCATCTGCGTCAGCCCCACCGCGCCCACGCCCAGTAGCTTGCCGGCCAGCAGCTCATCGGGCCGGGCAATGGCCAGCATCACCTCAAAGATGCGCGAGGTCTTCTCCTGAATGATGGAGCGGGCCACGTTCAGCCCATAAATCATGGTGGTCACGGCCAGCAGAATGGCCATGAAGTAGCCCTTCCAGAAGGAGCCCATGGCGCTGGACTTGGCCACCGCGCCGTCCTTGCCAATCTGGCGAGTCTCCACCTTGACGCTCTTCAACAAGGCTGTGGTCTCGTCCGGAGTCACGCCTGCCTTGGTCAACCGCTCGGCCACCACGCCTTCTTCCACGGCGTTGGTCAACCAGCTGTTGGTCATCATGTCGCCGCCCTTGGTGCTGGTGTAGATGGCCTTGATCTTGCCATCCACGCGGTCCACGTCGAGTACGCCATCGAGCGAGCCATTGCGCAGCCGGTCCAGCTGTGTCGTCTGCGCGGCCTCACCGGCAGGCGCAATCACCTCCACCTGCGGATGGTGGTCTTTGCCGGCAATCAGGCGGTCGTATACACCCTGGGCAAGCCCGGCGTCAGCAGAAACCACGGCGAAGTGCAGCTCGGCGTCCGGTCCCTTGTCGAAGCGTGCGTTCTTGGTGGTGTGCTGCGAGAAGGCAATCAGCAGCAGAAACATCAGGGGCAGGCCGATGGTTGAAAACCGGAAGCCCTTGCTGCGAACCTGTTCCAGATATTCGCGGCGAGCAATCAGGAAGATATTACGCATTGGACTTGCCTCCCACGGTCTGGATAAAGATCTCTTCAAGCGACGGTTCCACCAGTTCAAAGCGGAAGATCTTTGCCCCGGCTGCGGCTTCGCTCAGCAACTTCTGCGCGTCTCCATGCGGCTTCAGGCGAATCTCCGCATGGCCGGCAAAGTTGTGGGCTTCGGCCACCTCATCGCTTTCGAGGAACCCCGCATCGCCCTCAAACTCCACCACCACGCGATTGCGCTCATAGCGGCTCTTGATCTCGCGCATCCGCCCCTCCAGCACCGAGCGGCCGTGATCCACCAGACAGATGGAGTCGCACAGCTTCTCCACCTGATCCATGCGATGGGTGGAAAACAGAATGGCGCGGCCCTCGTTCTTCAGCTCCAGCAGGGTCTTCTCCACCAGCGCCGCATTCACCGGGTCCAGACCGCTGAAGGGCTCGTCCAGCACAATCAGGCCGGGATCGTGCAAGAGCGTGCCAATGAACTGGATCTTCTGCTGCATGCCTTTGGAAAGCTCTTCGGTCTTCTTTTCGAGCACGTCGGCAATCTCCATGCGCTCGGCCCAGCGCTGGGCGCGCTTCCGGGCCTCACCCGCCTCAATCCCGTGCAGTTCGCCAAAGAAGACGAGCTGCGCCAGAACCTGCATCTTTTTATAGAGGCCGCGCTCTTCCGGCATATAGCCCACGCGCTCCAGGCTCTTGCGCTCAAACGGCCGGTCAAACATCCGTACCGCGCCGGCATCGGGCAGCGTAATGCCCATCATCATGCGGATGGAGCTGGTTTTGCCCGCGCCATTCGGGCCCAGCAGGCCAAACATCTGGCCAGCCTCAATGGTCAGGCTCAGATCGCTCACCGCGATCTTGGTGTCGAATGCTTTGGTTACCCTTGCTAGCTCAACAACAGGCATGGTTTCTACCGCCGTTCAATTGGGTTTTGGTAAACCGGGGAAACTGACTCTGGAGCAGTGTAGCAAAGGCCGCTGTGCGCACCCGTAATACCGATACGCAAGTTTGCGCCGGAAGGTTCACGGTGTACGGGTTAGCATTAGCTGCTTGACGTTGAACGCACCGCAGCCTATCCTACTTCCATGATCCGTAGTTTCAAAGACTACGATACGGCGGAACTGGCTCAGTTGGGGACCAACCGGCGATGGCGCAGCATTGAAGCCGTAGCCCGGCGGAAGCTCAACCGCATGGATGCGGCAACCCGTCTGGACGATCTCCGCGAGCCTCCGGGAAACAAGCTGGAGCCGCTCAGAGGAAATCGGCGTGGCCAGCATAGTATCCGTATCAACGATCAGTTTCGCATCTGCTTTGTGTGGAAGGAGGATGGAGCCTATGACGTTGAAATCGTCGATTACCACAGCGAACGGAAAGGCAGGAAATAAGGTGCCCACGGTGTCTCTGGAACGCCCTGCTCACGGATGGAACTACCAATACGTGACAACCTCGCCGGGGGAGATGCTGGCGGAGGAGTTTCTCAAGCCGCTGGGCCTGAGCCAGAACCGGCTCGCGATGAGCATCCATGTGCCATCCACGCGCATCGGTGAAATTGTACGCGGCAAGCGCGCCATCACCCCCGACACAGCTCTGCGTCTGGCCCGCTTCTTCAATAACAGCCCTGAGTTTTGGCTCAATCTTCAACAACTGCATGACCTCACCAAAGCCAAGCTCGCTCTGGGTAAGACCATCGAAGCCGAGGTGAGGGTTTACGAAGCGACGGCGGCTTAACGGGCCGGGCTTAGGTAGATGCTCTCCGCATTCTTTGCGAAAGAAGGATCCGGTAGGCTGACCTGACGCTGGCATAATGGTGCATGGCCAACCCAGAGCATCTTGTCAAACTAAAAGAAGGCGTTGAGGCGTGGAATCGGTGGCGGGAGGAGTATCCAGCAATCATACCGGACCTTTCGGGAGCAAACCTCAAAGCAGCGGAGCTTACCGGAGCGAACTTCAGCATGGCGGGCCTAGACGGGGCAAACCTCACCGGGGCCAACCTCGCCGAGGCCAACCTAAGCTGGGCGCGCCTTCGCGAAGCGAACGTTATTGCGGCGAACCTTATTGCGGCGAACCTCAAATGGGCGGACCTCATCGGAACTGACCTCCACGGGGCGAATCTAGTCGAGGCAGATCTTGCAGTTGCAACTTGCGGTTATACCTCATTCGGGAATGTCGATCTAAGCAACGTTCAGGGGCTCGAAACCATTCGACATGGCGGTCCCTCCACCATCGGCATCGACACAATCTACAAATCCAAAGGCAAAATTCCGCACGTCTTTCTGCGTGGGGCCGGCGTTCCCGAGAACTTCATCGACTATATGGCTTCGCTTGTGGGCACCGGCATCGAGTACTATTCTCTCTTCATCAGCTATTCCACCAAGGATCAGGAGTTCGCGGAGCGCCTCCACGCAGACTTGCAAGCCAAAGGCGTCCTGTGCTGGTTCGCTCCTCACGACATGAGGGGTGGCAAGAAAGTTCATGAGCAGATCGACGAGGCCATTCGCGTCTATGACAAGCTATTGCTTCTCTTGTCACGGGAAAGCATGACGAGTACTTGGGTAAACCGGGAGATCTTCAAAGCGCGGGAACGTGAGCTGCGGGAAAAGCGCCGAGTTCTGTTCCCTATCCGTCTCTGCTCCTTTGAGGAGCTACGGGACTGGAAGCTGGAGGACGGCGATTCAGGCCAGGATCTTGCCCGCGAGATTCGCGAGTATTTCATTCCCGACTTCAGCAACTGGAAGAACCACGATGCCTATAAGCTAGCCTTCGATAGGCTGCTGGATGATCTGCACGGCAAGGACGCCCCTGTTTCCGTCTGACTTCTCGGCCCATCTTGCGCTCTACCTCCAGCTAAAAAATTGTCTCGTTTCGCTTTCTGTTCTACCATCCAACTGTGGCAGGCCTCGACACTCCGGTAATGTACGTCCGCGGGGTCGGTCCCCGGGTGGCGGAGATGCTCGCCCTCAAGTCCATCCAAACCGCCGAGGATCTGCTCTACCATCTTCCCTTCCGCTACGAGGACCGCCAGAACCCGCAGTCGCTGGACGAGCTCAAAGCCGGCGAGATGGCCAGCGTCATTGCCGAAGTGCGCGGCTCGGCCATGCTCAGCACCCGCAACGGCGCGCTCTTTGAGCTGGCCCTCGGCCAGGGCCGCCACGTGCTCAAGTGCATCTGGTTCCACGCCAAATATCTGGAGGGCAAGTTTCAGGCCGGGCAAACGGTGGCCGTCTTTGGCCGGGTGGAGCCCTCGCGCTCTTCACGCGACTTCAAGATGCTACAGCCGCAGTTCGAGATCCTGCCCGACGACACGGCCGACGCCGAGACCCGGCTGCTCGAAGTAGGCCGCATCACGCCCGTCTACGAGTCGCTGGGCGGCAACAAACTGACCTCCCGCTGGCAGCGCAAGGTCATCTTCCACCTGCTCGAATCGCTTCGGGGCAACATTCCGGACTGCCTGCCCCAGGCCATGCTGGAGAGGCTCAACCTGCCCGGCCGCGAGGCCTCGCTGCGTGAGGTCCACTTCCCTGCCGAGGGCACGCCCTTCACCGCTCTCCAGGACTGCTCCACGCCCGCCCATCGCCGCCTCATCTTTGAGGAACTCTTCTATCTGGAGCTGGGGCTGGAGCTCAAGCGCCGCAAGCTGCGCGGGCGGGCGGGCATCGCCTTCGTCGCCGACGACCGCGTCCGCGAGGCTCTGCGCGAGATCCTTCCCTTTCATCCCACCACCGCGCAGAAGCGAGCGCTGGGCGAGATCGTCACCGACATGCGCTCGACGAGCCCCATGCGTCGCTTGTTGCAGGGCGATGTGGGCTCCGGCAAGACCATCGTCGCGCTGCAGGCCATGATGGTGGCCATTGAAAACGGCTATCAGGCCGCGCTCATGGCTCCCACGGAGATTCTGGCGACGCAGCATTATCTGGCCGCGCGCAAACTGCTGGAGCACTCCACCCGCAAGCCCCGCATCGTGCTCCTGACCGGCTCGCTGGACGAGGACCACAAGCGCCTGGCTCGCAACCAGATCAACCGTGGTGACGCGCAATTGGTCATCGGCACCCATGCGCTGATTGAAGAGAAGGTGGAGTTCGATCGCCTGGGCCTGGTGGTTGTGGATGAGCAGCACCGCTTCGGCGTCTTGCAGCGCTTCAAGCTAATGAAGAAGCCCAACCAGCCGGAGCCCGATGTGCTGGTGATGACGGCCACGCCTATTCCGCGCACCCTGGCCCTGTCGCTCTACGGCGACCTGGACCTGAGCGTGCTGGACGAGCTGCCCCCCGGCCGCACGCCCATCGTCACCCGGCGCGTTCCCGAGGAGCGCTCGGAGGACGTTTGGGAGTTTGTGCGCAAGCAGGTCGAGCTTGGTCATCAGAGCTACATCGTCTATCCGGTCATCGAGGGCTCGCGCGACGACCAGCCCGAGCTCGACTTCTCCCACGACGAGGCAGAGGCGGGGACAGAGGCTCCCGATGCGCCCCAGAGGTCTGCCCCCCGCAAGGGCAAGGCCGGCGAGCTCTTTCCCAAGGGGAAAAAGAAGGCCAGCGACAAGCTGCCCCTCAAGTCCGCCGTGGAGATGCACGAGAAACTGCGCAGCGGTCCCCTTGCCGGCCTGCGTCTGGGCCTGCTCCATGGCCGCCTGTCCGCGGACGACAAGGACGTGATCATGAGCCGCTTCCAGCGCGGCGAGATCGATGTGCTGGTCTCGACTACCGTGATTGAAGTGGGCGTGGACGTGCCCAACGCATCTCTGATGGTGGTGGAACACGCGGAGCGGTTTGGTTTGGCCCAACTGCATCAGCTGCGTGGCCGTGTGGGCCGCGGCGCGGCCAAGAGCTACTGCATCCTCATCACCGGCCGCCGCGTCTCTCAATTAGGCGAAGAGCGGCTCAACGCCATGGTTCGCACCCAGGACGGCTTTGAGCTGGCCGAGCTCGATTTGCAGCTCCGGGGTCCGGGCGAGTTCTTCGGAACCCGTCAGGCTGGCTTGCCGGAGTTCCGCGTGGCCAACCTGGTCCGCGACCGCCAACTTTTGGAACTGGCCAAGCAGGAAGCCTCGTACTACGCCAACTCCGGCACCCCGGAAGGCACGGAAGCGGAGCGCGCCCGCGTCCGGACCAGGCTCAAAGAGGCTTGGCAACGGCGCTATGGACTTGTTGAGGCTGGATAACCGCTGGATGCTGAGAGTTTCCGCGTCTGCGCGAAGCGCGTCTGCTGCATGCAATGCAGAACGGGGGCCAAGGCCCCCGTTCTTCTCTGCTCGAAATCAAGTTGGCTTAGGCTGCCGGCGAGCCTTCAATGTTGCTCAGCGACTCCACGGGGAAGGTCTGAATCTCCAGATCGATGCTGGCAATCTCCGCGCCGCAGTCACGCTGCTGATTGCGCGTACAGTGGCAAAGTTCGGTGAATCGGATGTGCGCGCTCTGGCTCAACTCCAGACCAGCAGCGATCATAATGCTGTAAACGTCAACGCAGGCGTGCCGTTCGAACTCAAAGAGCATGTTGACCGTGCCCGTATCGTTCGCTCCGCGGCTAAGCACCCAGCCTCCACAACCGAGAATGGCTCCTGTCAGCGTCTGCACCAGTCGGCCGGGCTCCTCAATGGAGATAGCCTTCATCTGCAACGCCCAGGGGACACCGATTGTTTGCACCGCGTCTCGTTCCATCGAATGCGTCCTCATACACCGTCTATCGGACCACAGAGGAACAGCATAACCGCTGTGCGGTAGTGACACGCCTGCTGCCCTGCTTTGAAACAACCAAGCCCATTTGCCCCCCGGAAAGACGTTCCGAAGTAACAATCAGCCCCAACTTGCTCTGGGCGGCCCACTCCGGGTGTCCGAATCCCGGTCGAAACCTCCCCACCCCGGGGCTGATATAACTTGTTATCTAGGATGATAATTGGAACAGGTATCGATCTTGTAGAAATTCGTCGCATCGAGCAGTCCATCGAGCGATATGGGCAGCGTTTCCTTAACCGGGTCTACACCCCGGCCGAGCAGGCCTACTGTCAGCGTAAACGTAACTATGCAGAGAGCTTTTCGGCCCGTTTTGCGACCAAAGAAGCGGGCGCAAAGGCCCTCGGAACCGGCATCGGCTATGGCGTGATATGGAAAGAAATTGAAGTGGGGCGCGCGCCCGGTGGACGGCCCACCCTGCTCTTCCATGGCCGCGCCGCGCAAATCGCCGCCCAGCTCGGCGTGGTCAACGCCGCCCTCTCCATCACCCATACCGATCAACTGGCCCAGGCCAGCGTAATTCTAGAGGACCGCCGCTGAGGTTTTTCTGCTATGCTCAAGGCGTAAATCGCTCATTTTAAGCAGAGGAGTCCCGTGCCCAGCCGCAAAGAGATTCAATGGTCGCAGTTGCGTGTCGGTGTCCTGGTTCTGGTTGCCCTCGCCATCCTCATGGCGCTCGTCTTCCTGATGTCCGGCTCCTCGGGTGGACTTTTTGCCCGCAAGCTTGAGCTACGCGTCTACTTCCGCAACGCGGGTGGCGTCAAGGTGGGCGCGCCCGTCTCCCTGCAGGGCGTCACCATCGGCAACGTCATCAAGGTGCGCATCGTCCCGGAGCGCAGAGACTCGCCCATTGAGCTCACCATGCGCGTCGGCAAGGAGTACGAGCAGGACCTCCACACCGACTCCATCGCTTCCATCGACCAGGCCGGCATGCTGGGCGACAACTTTGTCGATCTCGACTCCTCGCACGCCACCGGTCCCACGCCGCGGAACAATGCCGAGCTGCCCGCCGGCGCCGGCCCCTCCATCCAGGACGTGATCCGGACCAGCAACGTCACCATGGAAGAGGTCACCGGGCTGGTTCGCAACATGAACGTGCTGGTTAGCTCGCTCAACAACCGCCGCGGCACCATGGGCAACCTGATCAACGACCCTTCGCTGGGCCTGAAGATCACCAAGATCGCCACTGACCTTGAGACCATCACCGGCGCTATGTCCAGCGGCAAGGGCTCGCTCGGCAAGCTCATCAACGACGACACCCTCTACACCCGCGCCAACTCCGCCGTGGACCGCCTGAACCGCGTGGCCACCGATCTGGATGAGGGCAAGGGCTCTGCCGGCAAGCTGCTCAAGGACGACACCCTCTACAACAATCTGAACTCCGCCGTCAGCAACGCCAACCAGCTCCTGGCGCAGGTGAACAGCGGACAGGGCGCGCTAGGCAAACTGGCCAAAGACCCCGCCTTCGCCCAGAAGCTCGACGATACGGTTACGCGGCTCGATTCGATCCTGACCAATGTGGATCAGGGCAAGGGCACGCTCGGCCAACTGGTCCAGAACCCCGCGCTCTACAACCACGCCGACGCCACGCTCAGCGCGGCCCAGCAGCTAGTCCAGAGCATCCGCGAAAACCCCAAGAAGTACCTCGTGATACGGATGAAGTTGTTTTAAGCACCCGCGGTGCGGCAGCCCGCTTCGAGTTCTTCCAATCGAAGTGACCTCAAGACGAAGCTGTCATCTTGGTATCCGCGCGAAGCACTACTGCCGCACCGCAGGTGCCTGCTGCATGCAATGCCTTCAGTTTGGAGGTGGTGAGTCGAAAAATCTGCGGTCGTTTTTCGGCAGGTTTCTGACTCGACCCACTGGTTCCCTTCTCGCTTCCGGAGGGTGTTCGCGAGAAACAGCAGGCTTCCTGCTTTCTTCTGGAATCTCTCTAATTCATCCGAACCGCTGTATGAGTATCCGTCTATAGGATCGCGTGGTTCTGAGATCGGGCAACGGCATCGCTTACCGCTGTACATGGAATTGTTGACCTTGGGTCCTTGTTGACAAAAAACGGAATTCACTCTAATTTGGTAATAATCCAGGTTGTTCATGCGATGAAGACATTCTTCTATCAAAAATCGTGTTGTTGTCTCCGCTAGCGCCCGCTGGCAGGTACACGGTCATGTCTTCCCCTACACAACTCACTCATCTTTCTTGAGTACAGGATGCCTGTGAATCCACACATCCCTGCAGGTATTGTTTCGGACTCGGGCCACTCGCTGAGCGGACCGGTAACGCCGCTTTGCTCATGTTGTTGTCTACACACCTGCCGATAAAGATCTGTCGCACCATGAGGGTCAGGGGTCCAAGACCCCAGTCCATCCACAGCTTCCCCAAATCCCAAGGAGATTCCAAAGTGCAAAAAGCCCTTTATGCTGCCCCGTCTGCTTCTCTGCACCGGTTACTGCCCTCTGTCGCTGCTGCGCTCTTTCTGTTTGCTGTAGCTACCGTCCTGCCCTTGGTAGCGCAGGACGACATCACCACGCAAAACGCCACGTCTGCGCTTGGCGGCGCGTACATCACCGGGCCGGCCTCCAACCCGTTGAGCTTCCTGAACGGCGCGGCCTGGCGCACTACGGGCAACCCGGCGCGCTACGACTTTCACGACTTTGCACCCGTGACCTACGTTGACGCAAAACTGCCCAATTGGATCGACTTACAGGCCGAGGAGCGATTCCGGTACGAGGCGTACGACAATTCAAGCTTCAAGGCGAGGGTCGATGACTCCTACTTGTTGAACCGTTTCCGCTTCCAGGTGGATCTTCATACGCCCAGTTGGCTGCGGGTTACGGCGCAGGTGCAGGACGCCCGTGCGGGCTTCCAAAACCCGCCGATCGGACCACCAAACACGGTCCGCTGGGATCTGAAGCTGGCTTACGCCGAGATTGGCAACCCGGAAAAACACTGGATCAGCTTGCGCGTGGGCCGACAGCTGATCAACTACAACAACACCATCATCGCCAACTCGGAATGGCGCAACCAGGGCCGCTCCTACGACGCCGCGGTGTTGAACCTGAACGCCAAGCGCGAGCACCTGGGCATCTTTGCCGCCTCCGCTGTGGTACCGCAGGCCTACGGCGTGAGCCCGCATCAGGAAGGCAACAACATCTTCGGAGTCTATGGCCGTTTGGATGATTTTCTTGTCCCTCACTCAAACCTTGAGCCGTTCGTCCTGTGGCGCGTGCAACCGGCAGAGGTCGTAGAACCGGCCAAGGGTAAGACCACCGGCAAGGAAGACGAAAAGGCTTTTGGTGTGCGCTTCAAAGCCCAAGCCCACACGGCGCTCGATTACTCCGGCGAGGTGATCCTCGAAACCGGCAACGTAGGATTGCAGCCGATTCATGCCTGGGCAGCGCAGACAGGCGCGGCATACCAGTTCCTGAATGCAGTGGCCAAGGCGCGCGTCTTTGCCCAGTACGACTACGCCACGGGCAACAGCAACCCGAGCCAAAATACATCGCACACCACCTTCGACACAATCTACCCGACAGCCCACGACCGCTTTGGAATCAGCGACCTTTTCGGCTGGCAGAACATTGAGGTGGTGCGCGCGGGAATCACCGTCGAGCCCCACCGTCGGCTCACCTTCACGGCGCAAGGGCTGGACTTTTGGGCGGCTGACGCATTGGACTCGATCTACAACACCTCAGGCAGCGCGATAACGAGCAACAAAATTGATTACGGTCGCCATGTGGGCGCGGAAATCGATGGCTACTCCTGGTATGAACTCAATAAGCACTTCAACCTGGGTGGCGGCATTGGCTACTTCGGCGGCGGCCAGTTCCTGACGAACGTATCAACCAACCACTCGTACACGACCTACTACTTTGCGTTGAACTTCAAAGACAACGGAAAGAAGTAACGAACGCCGTACGAAAGCTCCGGGACGAGGCCGGTGTGATGGACCATCGTGCAATTCGCATCCAGCCTTGTCCTCTCTGCATCCACTACGGACCGCTTGCGGGGCTTACTTTGACCGTGTCAGCTCAACCGGTCGGAGCGCCGGAAAGCTGCTGAGTTTTGGCCATACAGGAGGCGCGAATAGCGACATTGGTCCATCTGTCTATGCCACTCAAGGTGGTTCCACCTAACCGTATCCCCAGTAATTCTGAACCCCATAAGTTGACGCCAACAGTGGGCCAATGCAATCATTCAGCGCACGTTATAGTGCGAAAGCCGGATCGGTCCTGGAATAGGATCGATCCCTCCCCTTTTGCAGATCATTTCCCCCACCTGCGGCACAATTCCATCAGGCAAGACTCCGCACGGAAAGCGGCGGCGGACGCATCCATCCGCCTAACTTCTTTCCGCAGAATAATTTGCGGCTAAGTTCTTACGCTGGAAGAATTTGCGCCAGACCACCCGCGCAACCTCTTTAGACACGGGAATTTGCGTAGTGGCAATAGGGGGGGAGGGGGGGAGTCCCTCAGTCCCTATTCCCTATTCCCTATTCCCTATTCCCTATTCCCGAGTCCCGAGTCCCGGTTCCAAAAACATCCGCCAAAACTCCAGGAAACTCCTGAGCCGGACCACCTGGAAGAAGTCGCTGGCGACAAAGTAGAAGACCAGAGCGCCCATTCCCACGGCACGCATGGCTTCGGGGCCGAGCTCGTCACGGAAGGGCAGCGGAGCGGCGGAGAAGACCATGGCCAGCACCATCAGCGCCAGGCGCACGATCCCCATCACCATGCCGATCTCTACCAGTTTGGCGGTGAATCCCCGGCCCAGCCGGAAGCTGCGCGCGATGGCCGCAAACGGCGAGCAGTTCTCCTTGAGCATCACCACTGGAGCCACCGCCAAGGGCCAGCTCACCAGCGCCCAGAGCGTAAAGAACCCCAGGGAGAGGAAGATTACCCACGCGGAGTAGCCCACCAACTCCGGCTCTGCGGTTCCGGTAATGTGCGTGGCCGCGGCCCACGCCACGGAGCGGAACCAGCACCACGCCACCAGCGCCAGCAGCGCCATGTGTGCAGCCTGCAGAACTAGCATGGCCAGTGGCCGAAAGCGGAAGGCGGGCTCCATGAACTTGAGCAGCGCGGCCCGGCCCACGCCGGAGAGCAGCACCCAGCCCACTGCCGCCAACGGCAGCAGCCAGCCCAGCAAGGCCGCAACCTGCGGCTCGTAGGCCAGCCACAGGGCCTCGATCTGCCCCGCCGCTGCCCATGGATTGGAAAAATCGATGGCCGCTGGAGCGGAGGCGCTGGCCTCAACGGCGTCCCTGATCTGCCTGAGGCGAGCCAGGCCCACCAGGAGCAGTGGAATCCCGAAGGCCCACTTCCACACCACTTCCAGCGCAATCAGCCCCGGCCTGCGGATGCACGTGCCCATGTGACCCACAAGCAACTGTGTTCCCCGAGCCGGGGCCGGCACTTACTTCACCACCAGGTTCACCGCGCGTCCCGGCACCACGATGACCTTGACCACCGTCTTGCCCTCCACGCGTCCCTGCACCTTCTCATCGGCCAGCGCCGCGGCTTCAATGGTCTTGGCGTCGGCGTCCGCCGCCACCCGCACCACCGTCACCAGCTTGCCGTTGATCTGGATGGGGATGTCCTTCTCGTCTTCCTTGGCTAGCTCCGGATCGCTGACCGGCCAGGGAGCGCGCAACACATTGCTCTCCTCGCCCAGCAACTCCCACAGCTCAGCCGACAGGAACGGCGCCAGCGGCGCCAGCAGCAGCACCAGCGTGGACAGGATCTCGCGAATCACCGCCGGCGGAACCTCGCCCGCGGCCAACTGCGTATCGGCACCCTGCACCTCGTTGACCAGCTCCATGATGGCCGCCACACAGGTGTTGAAGTGCCAGCGTCCCTCAAAGTCCAGGGTGATCTTGGCCGTGGTCTGATGCAGCTTGCGCAAGAGCTTCAACGAAAGCCCGGTGGGGGCCTCCACCTTCTGGCCCTTGGCAGCAACCGCAACCTCCGCGTACTTGGTGGTCAAACGCCATACACGGCCCAGGAAGCGGCTTACACCGGCAACGCCGTCCTCTTGCCAGTCCAGATCGCGATCCGGAGGCGCGGCAAAGAGCGCATACATGCGGGTGGCGTCAGCGCCGTAGCGGACGACCATGTCGTCGGGCGAAACCACGTTGCCCTTGGACTTGGACATCTTGGCCCCGTCCTTGATGACCATGCCCTGGGTAAACAGCCGCTCGGCCGGCTCGTTGTTCACAATCAGGCCCAGATCGCGCATCACCTTGGTCCAAAAGCGCGAGTAGATCAGGTGAAGAATGGCATGTTCAACGCCACCAATGTATTGGTCGATCGGGAACCAGTACTGCGCCTTGGCCGGATCGTAGGGAGCCTTGTTGTTCTTGGCGTCCGTGTAGCGGTAGAAGTACCAGCTGGAGTCGACAAAGGTGTCCATGGTGTCGGTCTCGCGGGTAGCCGCGACGCCGCACTTGGGGCAAGTGGTATGCAGGAACTCCGGTACACGGCTCAAGGGCGACCCACCCTGCTGGGTGATCGCA
Organism: uncultured Occallatibacter sp.; assembly: GCA_964645855.1. Classification (GTDB taxonomy): domain Bacteria; phylum Acidobacteriota; class Terriglobia; order Terriglobales; family Acidobacteriaceae; genus Telmatobacter. The sequence goes on along the minus strand of CAZYDF010000030.1, from coordinate 11,521 downwards.
ATCTGGTTCGGCAACAACACCGGCAGTTGATCGTCCGGCACCGGCACCAAGCCGCACGCCGGGCAGTTGATCATCGGGATTGGCGTGCCCCAATAGCGCTGGCGGCTTACGCCCCAATCCTTCAAGCGGAAGGTGACCTTGGCCTCGCCAAAGTTGCCCCGGACGGCGGTGGCCTGCATCAGCAGTTGCGCGTCCTCGCAGCTCAGCCCGGTAAAGTCGCCCGAGTTCTCCAGCACGCCATCTTCCGAACAGAACGGGAAGCGCTTCGCACCGTTCTCGTCTTCGGTTGGTTGCGCAGGACGGATGACAGGCACAATCGGCAGCCCGTACTTGTTGGCAAACTCGAAGTCGCGCTCATCGTGGGCCGGAACGCTCATGATGGCGCCCGTGCCGTAGTCGGCCAGGATGTAGTTGGCCACCCAGATGGGCACCGGCTGACCATTGTACGGATTGATGGCGGAGCGGCCTGTAGGCACACCATGCTTCTCAATGCCGCCAATGTCGCCCGCCTCGCGGGCCTTTTTCTGCTGATCGAGCAGCTCGTCGACCTTGGCCTTCAGCTCCGGATCAGCCGCGGCAAACTGCGCCACCAGCGGATGCTGGGGAGCCAGCTGCACGCTGGTTGCGCCAAAGATAGTGTCCACGCGGGTGGTAAAGACGCGAATCCGGGTCTTTGCTAATCCCTGATCCCTGGTCTCTGACCCCTGATCCCTGATCCCTGATCCCTGGTCGGTTTCTTCCGCCAGGAAGAAATCGACCTCGGTGCCTTCCGATCGGCCAATCCAGTTGCGCTGCATGGTGCGGACCTTTTCCGGCCAGCCTTCCAGCTTGTCCAGACCGTCCAATAGCTCTTGCGCGTAGGCGGTGATGCGGTAGAACCACTGCTCCAGGTCGCGCTGGTGCACGGGCGTGGTCTCATGCCGCCAGCAGCAGCCGTCCACCACCTGCTCGTTGGCCAGCACCGTGGCGCACTCCGGACACCAGTTCACCTTGCTCTGCTTGCGGTAGACCAGGCCCTTCTCGTACATGCGCAGGAAGAACCACTGGTTCCAGTGGTAGTACTCCGGCAGGCAGGTGGTGACCTCGGTCGCCCAGTCGTAGCCCAGGCCCAGGCGCTGCATCTGCCGTTTCATGGCGGCAATGTTGGAGAGGGTCCACTCGCGCGGGGGGGTATTGTGCTTGAGCGCGGCATTCTCCGCCGGCAGCCCGAAGGCGTCCCATCCCATGGGGTGCAACACGTTGTAGCCCCGCATCCACATGTGCCGGGCCAGCGCATCGCCAATCGAGTAGTTGCGGACGTGGCCCATGTGCAGCTGGCCGCTCGGATAGGGCAGCATCTCCAGCACGTAGTACTTGGGTTTGCCGCAATCGGCAGGTTCTGCCGCGTACAGGTTTTCCTGCTCAGCCCAGCGCAGTTGCCACTTGGGTTCAATCGTAGCCGGTTCGTAACGCTTTTCTGTCTCTTCCGCCATAGCCTATTCAGTGTAATTGGAATGGGCGATTAGCGGGGCGGCAGCAACGGCTCAAGCCAACCAGGCACAGGAGGATGTATCCTGAGTTCTCCTTCTGTTCGTGCTGCGACCAACCGGTAGGGCGTCAGCAAATCGCTGTTGTCGTGTACAAAAACATTGGATAAAGTTACCAACGCTCGCTGCAGGTTCACCATCGTGCGCGCATAGCGGCTCTTAATCTTGTCTGTAGGCACATCGTGGCCGCCCTTCAGGACTCGCATTGTCACGCGCGCCTCGCTGGTCTCGGGCCCATCGATTCCTATAAAGAACAGAACAACGTTATATCCAGACTTCTCAGCATCTTGAAGAAAACGAAGTTTGTTGCCTGCCGGGTCGGAAAATACCGTTTCAAAAATAAAACTCTCGTTTTTGGCGACTAATTCTCTCCGTACCTTGTCGGCGAGTTCGGCAGCTCCATAGGGGGCCAGTCGTAAATGCAATGCAAGTTGATCGGCATTCACAAAGCGCAGGCCAGATTCAGCCAATTGGGAGTGATAAAACGTGCTCTTGCCTGCGCCATTCGGTCCGGCAAGGGCAACGAGAAGCGGTCTGCGATCCAGAAGAGCTATCATGCCTTGGCTGCGATCTTGGTCTGACCACTCTTCGTACGCGTTTGCAATAGAGGGCTATTCATTACCATCTGCTCTCTAACTTTGTTCCAGCCTGCTAGAAAATCCTGGCGGGTGTTCACTCCAGCCCTGCGCATCAACCTTCCCACGTAGGCCTCGACGGTCCTCTCCTCTATGCCGAGTTCGGAGGCAATCTCGCGATTGGAGCGGGCCATGAGGATCAACTCCAGAACCAGCCGTTCGCGAGGGGGGAGTTGCGCAGTAGCAGCCGCATGGCTAGCAAGAGCGCTTCCTCTAGAACCAAGTTCGGGTCGGCCTGCCCCAGCCTCGCTCTCAATCTCGGTATCTTTGGGATCCCCCGCCTCGGCAACAAATTCACGATTGACGAAGCGCCCAATCGAACGGCTTCCATCCGCTTCGATCCGCGCAAGTACACCTCTCCGAGTCGGGTGAGGCTCGAAATGTGGAAAGGACTCGCTTTCCAGGTGGGCTTTGAGACGTGCCCTACCCTCACTGGTCTCGATACCCGCAACAAGTTCTGAAAGCGGCCTCGTAGCCTTTCCTTGAAAAACAGCGCCACGAGTGCGACCATCGATCAGGGCATCTACGATCCTGCCCAATTTGGCCCAATATTCCACTTGGCCCGCTATCGAACGTTGCTCGACCTCGGCTGCAAGTCGAGCATCGAGAACAAGGGCATCGGAAAGTTTCACAGGAAGCGGCATGACGCCATGGTAGCACTTTGCTACCATGGCATCAAGATCACCTAAAATCAGGCTACGACAGCTTCCACCAACCCCTTCAGCACCTTTACGTTCCGCTCCTCGTCGTTGGGCTCGTCCACGGGGGTCTCGGCGATAAAGGCGGAGTGGGCAAAGCGGGGGTCGTTCAACAGCCGCCGGAAGGGCTCCAGGCCCATCGTACCTTCACCAATGTGCTCGTGGCGATCCAGCTTCGAGCCGCAGGCGGCCTTGGCGTCGTTACAGTGCCACACCTTCACGGCCTCAAAGCCGATGCTGGCGGCAATCTTGGCCATGGTCTCTTCATAGCCCTCGGGGGAGACCAGATCGTACCCTGCCACCCACGTGTGGCAGGTATCCAGACAGACGTTCACCGGAGCCGTGGCCCGCAACCGCTCGACCAGCTCCGCAACCTGCTCAAAGCTGCCGCCGAGGGAGAACTCCGCCCCGGCCGTGTTTTCAATGAGAATGCTGAACCCAGTTCCCTGCCATGCGATGCCGTCAATGGAGCGGGTAATGGACTCCGCGGCCAGCGTCAGCCCCTCGTCGCGGGTAAGACCCTTCCAGGAGCCCGGATGCAGCACCAGGTGCTCCGCGCCCAGCTCCAGAGCCCGCTCGATCTCGCCCCGGAAGGCGCCCACGCTCTTCTCTCGAACTTCCTCGTTCTGGCTGCAGACGTTGACCAGGTAGCTGGTGTGAATGACCAGCGGGCCAACATCTAGAGCGGCCCTCAGCTCGCGCATTCTGGCGGCCTGTTTGGGGTCCACCTTGGGCGCGCGCCACATGCGCGGGCTCGACGAGAAGATTTGAAAGGTGTTGGCGCCAATTGCCGCGGCGCGTTCCACGGCGTTCGACGCGCCCCCCGTGGTTCCCAGATGTACTCCAATCCGCTTTGCCATGCTGCCAGTCTAACGGACGGCTGGCCCGTGTGGGAGCCAGCGGCGCAAAGGATTCTTGCTCCTGACAAAAGCCGTTGCTCTTCTCCAGGACCACCCTCCCATTGTGTTCGGGGTGTGGCCTGATCTAGGGGTTAGTACAGCGGCGCAGCCAAAAGGGCGAAACTGCCCTCCACCAACAAAGCACGAGATCGTAGCCCCACGCCCTGTCCGTTGGAAAATCCAACCGGCTCGAGCCGAGGCCTTACTCAAAAACGAGACCGGGGCACCCAAAGTGTGTGGCAGGGAAAGATTCGGGAACGAACATCTTCCTTTCCCAGGTCTCAAAATCGAGACCTGGGACACCCAGCATTGCGGATGGCAGACGCCTTGGTGCGGCTTTATGCGGTGGTGATGGCGCAGAACTGATCGAAGGCGCGGGTAAGCTCTTCGGCGATCTGCGGGGCGGTGGACTGCTCGATGATGGAGCGGGGCATGAGGTAGACCAGCTTGCCGTCGCGCAGCAATCCGATGGAGGGCGACGACGGGGGATGGTTCTCAAAGTAGCCGCGCGCCTTCTCGGTGGCTTCGCGATCCTGACCGGCAAAGACCGTGATCTTGTGGTCGGGTGGGTGGGCTGCCCCAGTGAGCGCAAGACGTACGCCGGGACGCATTTTGCCAGCTGCACAACCGCAAATGGAGTTGACGACGACCAGCGTGGTACCGCCGCGGGCCAGAGCGGCGTCCACCGCCTCAGCCGTGCGGGTTTCTTCAATGCCAGCGCGCACAAGTTCCTCGCGCATGGGGATGACCATGAGTTCCGGGTACATATTTCTCCTCCGGCAGGGGAAGCTGCCTGTGTTGCTATCAGGTTGGATGCAGCAGAGAGCGGTTTGGGTGCTGGGCTTCGGTTGTCGGTTTCTGAAAGGCGGTGGTTCCTGTAATCTGTGTGCTTGGAACTCAAAGAGAACATATCGCTTGCCCCGCTGACGACGTTCCGGATAGGCGGTCCGGCGCGCTGGTTTGTGGAAGCCGCCAGCGAAGAGGAAGTGGCAGAGGCCGTTCGCTGGGCCGCGGAGCGGAGCTTGCCGCTGTTTGTGCTGGGCGGCGGGAGCAATCTACTGGTGGCCGACAAGGGCTTTGACGGGCTGATCCTGAAGATGGGCCTGAAAGGGCTGGCGCAGCATGGCGAGCAGTTTCGCGCAGCCGCCGGCGAGGAGTGGGACGGCTTTGTGACCGTGGCGGTGGAGCGCGGCTACCAGGGCGTGGAGTGCCTGGCGGGGATTCCCGGCACGGTGGGTGGAACCCCGGTACAGAACGTGGGCGCGTATGGGCAGGAAGTGAGCTCGATTGTGGAACGGGTGCGCTGCTTTGACACCGTGGAGCGGGTCTTTCACGAGTTCAGCAACCACCAGTGCACTTTTGGCTATCGAAGCAGTCGCTTCAATTCCACGGAGCGCGGACGCTTCATTGTGACGCGGGTGGACTACCGGCTGAAGCGCGGTGGATCCCCGCTGATTACGTACGCGGACCTGAAGCTGCACTTCCGCAACCGCCGCGACGATCCCTCGCTGAGCGAGACGGCGGCCACGGTGCGGCGCATCCGGCTAAGCAAGGGCATGATGATGTCAGAGAGCGACACGGATTGCCGGAGCGCGGGGAGTTTCTTCAAGAATCCCGAGGTGAGCGAAGAGACGGCGCTGCGGGTGCGGAAGCGGGCAGTGGGAGGCGGGTTGTCGTTGCGTACCTACCCGGCAGGCGCGGGGCGGGTCAAGCTGCCGGCCGCGTGGCTGATTGAACACGCGGGGTTTGCAAGGGGTTACGCGCGGGGGCCTGCGGCGATCTCCACCCGGCACACGTTGGCGCTGGTGAACCGCAGTGGGGCCACGGCGACAGATATTGAGGCATTGGCGGAAGAGATTCGCGCCGGCGTGGAAGCCAGATTCGGAATCCGGTTGGAGATGGAACCGGTCCGCGTGGGCTTTTAGAGCATTTTCTGAGATGGAATAGGCCTGGAACTCATGGGCATCCCACCCATTTCCGCAAAGAGCGCGGAAATGGATGGGGCACGGAAATTTATACGTAGAAGAGAAACGCTCTAGCTGAACATGATGTGAACTTGGTTGGCGACCAGCCTGGTTTGGGGCGAGTCCTTGTAATACTTGCCCAGGCCCGCGATCAGTCCGGGCATGAAAGCGATCATGCCGCGATCCGACTGATGCTGTTCACTTACCATACTCGAAGTGGCAGAACTCTAGCGAAGAGGACGCGGAACATTGGTTTGGCTCGGTCCAAATTAGGAATAACCTCCGGGACTGAAAACCGCGGGGCGGAAATGAACGAAAAGCAGCCTCAGAGCGCGAGACGCCGGGAAGCAGGTTTGCCCTCAGCTGCGAACGCATACAATAGCCGTAGCGGCAGAGCAGCGCACAGTGAAGAGCAACCACCTGCGCCTGCGGCAACAATCCGGTTTCCGATCACAGAGAAGGGACGCCTCAAGCTGATAGGCTGGCTCCAGATATGAACGAGAATTTGCATCAGTTGGTGTGTATTGGATGTGGCGCGCGCATCAAGGGCGCTGAGGCGCAACCGGATTTCCGTTGTGTGACTTGCGGAGAACTTTTTGAAGTCGAGTATCCGGGCTGGAAAGAAAAGAAGGGTCCGGAGCGTCCCCTGGCCGGAGCCCTGAAGTGGTTGTGGCGTGAGCGCCGTGCCTCGCATGAGGCGCTGGACCACTCGGGCGTGTGGCGTTTCCGCGAGTTGCTGCCAATTCTGGACAGCTTTGGCAACGTGGTGAGCTTGCGCGAGGGCAATACCCCGCTCTACCACCTGCCCCGTGCCGCCAAGGCGCTGGGGATCGACCAACTGTTTGCCAAACATCAGGGCATGAACCCGACCGGCTCGTTCAAAGACACCGGCATGACCTCGGCCTTGAGCGTGGCCAAGGAACGGGGCTTTGAGTGGGTGGCGTGCGCCTCGACGGGCAACACGTCGGCGGCCATGGCGGCTTACGCGGCTCGTGCTGGCCTGAAGAGCCTGGTGCTGATTCCGGAGGGTAAGATTGCCTGGGGCAAGCTCTCGCAGGCCATGGACTACGGCGCGGTGACCTGCCAGCTGAACACCGACTTTGACGGCTGCCTGAGCCTTTTGACCGAGATTGTGAAGCAGGCGCCCATCTACCTGCTGAACTCCGTGAATCCTTATCGCCTGGAAGGGCAGAAGACCCCGGCGTTTGAGATAGCTGAAGCCTTCGACTGGAATGTTCCGGACCACGTGATTGTCCCAGGCGGCAACCTGGGCAACAGCTCGGCGCTGGGCAAGGGCTTCCGGGAGATGCTGGAGCTGGGCCTGATTGCACGGATGCCGAAGATCAGCGTGATCCAGGCGGCAGGGGCCAACCCTCTGGCGATGGCCTTTGCGCGCGACAACGGGATGACGATGGAGCCGGTGGAGGCGCACACCCGCGCTACCGCCATCCGCATTGGCAACCCAGCTAGCTGGCGCAAGGCGGCACGCGTGATCCAGGAGACCGGTGGCTGGTGTCTGGATGTTTCGGAAGGCGAGATTGCCGTGGCCAAGGCCGAGCTGGGCACGGAAGGCCTCGGTTGCGAGCCGGCATCGGCTGTGACCCTGGCCGGCTTGAAGAAGCTGGTGGCCAAGGGCGTGATCAAGTCCAGCGAGACCGTGGTGCTGGTGCTGACCGGGCACACGCTGAAGGACGCTGACTACACGATCGACTTCCACCGTGGCACGCTGCTAGAAGAGGCAGAGTGCAAGGGACTGGAAACGGAGATCGGCAAGCTGCGGCGCAATGCCGTGGTGGTGGAGGCTACCTCGGCCGCCGTGCTGGGCGCGATGAAAGGTTTGACCGCATGAGCGACGGTGACATGCAACCCTCGTTGAAGCTGCGGCTGCCCGCAACCTCGGCCAATCTTGGCCCCGGATTCGATGCAGCCGCCGTCGCGTTGGACTTCTACCTGGAGATTGAGGCCGAGGCGGCGGAGAGTTTCTCCATCGACGCCACCGGCCGCAATGCGGAACGCTGCGGGGAAGTTCAGGACAACCTGATCCTGGAGGGTTACAAGCGGCTGCTGCGTCGCGAGCGTCGCGAGATTGTGCCCTTGCACTTGAAGATGAACAATGGCATTCCGCTGGGTATGGGCTGCGGCTCCTCCGCCGCGGGACGGCTGGCGGCTGTGGCGTTGGCCGACCACTTTGGCCAGCTCAACTGGACGAGCGCGCAGATCCTGGAAGAGGCCGTCGTCATGGAAGGCCATCCGGACAACGTGGCTGCGTGCTGGATGGGTGGGTTTGTGGTTGCCGCTTGCGAGGGTCCCACGGTGCACTCGGTGTGCGTGGCTCCCCCCCAGGATTGGCGTGCCATTGTGGTGCTTCCGGCCGATCCGTTACCTACCAGTAAGGCCCGGGCGGTGCTGCCGCCAACCTATCCCTCGGCCGACGTGGTGGTGAACATCCAGTCGGTCTCGCTGCTGGGGCTGGCCTTTGCCAACGCCCGCGCCGATCTGCTGCGGGTGGCGATGAGGGACCGCATCCACCAGCCCTACCGTGCCTCCATCTGCCCGCTGCTGCAGCCGCTGCTGGTGCTGGCCGGCAGTTATGGGATCATTGGCGCGGCGTTGAGCGGAGCAGGTCCCTCGGTGCTGGCCGTGGTGGAGAACCAGGCGCGCGTGGAAGAGGCTTCAGCGGCCATTCGGCGCGCTTTGGGAGCCAATTTGGAGGCGGAGCTGGCGGTGAGCCGATTTGGGGTTGAAGGTGGCGACATTTACTTAAAGCAAGCTCCAAGAAGCGTAGCGCTGGAGAGGTAACCACCTCTGTTAACTAGTTAGATAATTACGTAATAGTAGGGTGACTGAATCACTAATCACTTCGGGACCCAAAAGTGTGATTACTGATAAACAGCTCGGAGTGGTTACCTAAGTTTTCTTGATTCTGTGCCCGAGAACACCTACATTCTCTCGGTGAGCAGTTCTGGGGGAGGGCTGCTCTAGCGCCCGTGATCCTTCTGGGATCCGGGCGCTTCTATTTTGGATTATTGGTTTCAAACACAAGAATGCAAGCTGGTTAACGGAACTCCCCTGGTTCAAAACGTGAGACAGAACATTTTTAGGGTGGTTCGTGCTGCGACTTTCCGTGACCTTGCTGCATCCCATTAAGCGAACCCCTCGACTCGTTGAAGCTCGGGTGGAAAAGCAAGGAGGAACATGGCTGGAGCGGGCGTAGTGGAATTGACCGATGCAACGTTTGACCAAGAGGTGCTCTCAAACGGGCAGCCGGTATTGGTGGACTTCTGGGCAGTATGGTGTGGCCCCTGCAAGGCGCTTGGACCGATCGTGGACACGCTGGCGGAGAAGTATGCCGGGAAGATCAAGGTTGGAAAAGTGAACGTGGACCAGAACAGCGCGACCCCGTCCCGGTACGGCATTCGTGGGATTCCGGCTCTTTTGTTCTTCAAGGACGGCAAGATCGTGGAGCAGATTGTGGGCTACGTGCCGCAGGAAACCATCGAAGAGAAGATTTTGAAGGTTCTGGCATAAAGCCAGTTGCAAAACACCAGGGCCCTCTTGAAGGGCCCCAAGGGACATGGATAGGCCCGGCCGCTGGCCGGGCTCTTTCTTTAGCCACCGTGACGCCTGCCCTCGCGCATTCAGAGGACGCAGGCGACGGATTTACCCTCACGTTGAATTCCCACAAAATTGAACAGGACACATTCGACACCTATCCACCTTCGCGGAAGCGGATGATGTGGCGGCGGTCGCGTTTGGTGGGACGTCGGTCGGGCAGCGGCATGAGCGCGGCCATGGCCTTCTTCTGCGCCGTGGCCAACAGGCGCTGGGCCTTGCCTGCTTCTGTCTCCAGATAGAGGGTGAGGGCCTGGGCGGAGGGTCCGCGGATCTCGCTCAACACCTGAACGTCAATCTCCCAGGTGCCACCCTCGTTTTCAATGCGCAGCCGGTCACCCAGCTTGACGATGCGGGAGGGCTTGGAGCGAACACCATTCGAAAGAACGCGGCCGATCTCACAGGCCTTGGAGGCCAGTGCGCGGGTTTTGAAGAAGCGTGCGGCCCAAAGCCACTTGTCGATGCGTACGGAGTCCATGCACCTATCGTAATCGGTCTGGTACCTGCGGTGGGCAGACGCGCTTCGCGCCATTGCATGCAGCGGGCACCTGCGGTGCGGCCAGCGAGTCACTATTCTGGATTTGCGTTCCGCCGCGCAGAAGCAAAGGAACAAGGATCAGACTGCCCGCGGCGACAGGCGGATGCCCATGGCCTTCATCACACCGAGAAAAGTGGAGAGGCGGGGATCGCCGGTGGGGGAGAGGGCTTTGTAGAGCGCTTCGCGGGTAACGCCTGCCTGGGAGGCAATCTGGGTCATGCCCTTGGCGCGCGCAATGTCGCCCAGAGCCGTGGCGATCAGAGCCGGATCGCCGTCCTCAAAGGCTGCTTCGAGATAGGCAACGATCATCTCCGGAGTTTCGAGATACTCGGCCGGGTCGAAAAGGAAGGTTTCAAGAGCCATTGGTCGCCTCCTTGGTCATGGATTGGGCTCGTTCGATGTCGGACGGTTGCGTCTTCTTGGTTCCGCCAACGAGTAGCAGAACGACTAACGAACCGATGCGCGTGAAATAGACGCGGTAGCCAGGTCCGTAATCGATTCGCAGCTCGCTAACGCCTCCGCCTACCGGCTTTACATCGCCAAGGTTCCCCCGCGAGAGACGAACGATGCGAACGAGTATCCTCGCTTTGGCCTTGTCGTCTCGGAGCTTGGCGAACCATTGGTTGAAGAGCCCGGTCCTGCGGACCTCAAACATGCGTTAACTATAGTTCACAAATATTCGCGTTTCAAGAAGAATCTCAAAACCAGTGGTCGTGCATTTTGGTTAGAAATTCCGCAGTGATGGGAAAGCCGGATTGGGAACCGATGACCGAATCGATCTCGCAGCGCGGGCAAAGAGCACAGCTTCCGTCATCGATCCATTCGACGATTTCTGACGGCGGAAAGATCGAAATGCAATAGAAACAGCCGCATTGATCGCTGCGTTCGATCTCGGCGCGATGATTGAAGCAATGATCGTGGGCGCGCAAGTGCGCGTCGGTGGAATGCGAGCTTATCGGACCCTCCATGTTTCTACCCGTTTTCGTCGGCGTTTTCCTGCGAATTTAGCAGCGTTGATTCGTCCGCAAGCGGTCGGGAATCGAGCACGAAGTGGTTCGCGTCGATGCCACCGAGCCAGCTGGCAGCAAGGTTGAAAACGCCAGCAACGACGGCTCCGGTGATCCACCCGGAGACGGCGTACGCAACGAGTGTGCCGAGGCCCAGCAGGAGATCGTAAGCGAAGCTTGTGCCGCGGGGCAGATGCAGGTTGATGGCAAAGTTAACCAGCGGCATGACAAAGCCGATGGGCAGCGTGAAGGATGCATCCCCACGAATGTAGGCGAAGAAGAAGCCGGTAAGGCCGACGGGCGGGTAGATGATGGCGAGGATCAACGCGAGCTTTTGCCACTTGACGCCGACGATGCGAATCATGGCGACCATTCTAGCCCAAGCACCATGGAGCTGTATCTAGCTGGTGGGATGAAAAAACAACCAGATAGCGTCAGCGGTTTTGCGGGGGACGACGGCGGCGAGGGACTCGGCGGTGGCTTGCTGCACGTCGCGCAGGGAGCCGAAGTGGGTGAGCAGGCGCTGGCGGGTGAGCGCGCCCACGCCGGGAATCTCTAGTAGGGCCGACTGCTTGTCGCGCATGGCCCGGCGCTGGCGGTGGTAGCCGATGGCGAAGCGGTGGCTCTCGTCGCGGATGAGCT
>CAZYDF010000029.1:0-45138 GCA_964645855.1 uncultured Occallatibacter sp. | reverse complement strand
GTGCGCAGACGCTGAGTGTGACCTTCACTCCGACCGACACCACCGACTACAGCACAGCCACCAAGACGGTTTCTCTGCAAGTGAACCAGGCGACGCCGACCATTACTTGGGCCACGCCCGCGGCGATCACCTACGGGACAGCGCTGAGCGCGACTCAGTTGAATGCGACGGCTTCAGTGCCGGGCACCTTTGCCTACACGCCAGCCTCCGGAACGCTTGCGGTTGGTGCGCAGACGCTGAGTGTGACCTTCACTCCGACCGACACCACCGACTACAGCACGGCCACCAAGACGGTTTCTCTGCAAGTGAACCAGGCGACGCTGACCGTCACTTGGGCAACACCAGGAGCGATCACCTACGGGACAGCGCTGAGCGCGACGCAGTTGAATGCGACCGCTTCAGTCCCCGGCACCTTCGTTTATACGCCAGCCTCCGGTACGCTTGCGGCTGGTGCGCAGACGCTGAGTGTAACCTTCACTCCGACGGATATAACCGACTATGCCTCGGCCACGCAAACGGTACAGTTGCAGGTGAACAAGGCTGCGTTGACGGTGACGGCATCCAGCACCACCGTGGGCTACGGCTCGGCAGTCCCGACGATTACGGCGAGCTACAGTGGGTTCCAGAACGGCGACACCGCAATGGCGCTGACGCCGGCTCCGGCTTGCTCGACGACGTATACGACGGCCAGCGCGGTTGGTTCCAACCAGACGACCAACTGCTCGGGTGGCGTCAGTTCGAACTACAGCTTTAGCTACGTCTCGGGCACGGTGACAGTGGTTACCTTCGGCATCACCACGTCGCCCACCCTGGCCACCGGCTATGTGAACTCTGTCTATTCTCCGGTCACCCTGGCCGTGACTGGAGGCACCGGCCCGTACGCTTGGGCGGTGGCCAGCGGAAGCGTGCCAGCAGGCTTGAGTCTCGACTCTGCGACGGGCATCCTCAGCGGTACTCCCACCGGGCCGACAGGAACTACCCACTTCACCGTACAGGTGTCGGATTCGGGCACGAACAGCGCCGAGTTGCAGTTCACCATCACCATTGCCGCAGGCGTCACCATCAGCACCATCTCTCCGCTCACTCCGGGAGTTCAGGGCGTTGCGTACGCAGGGGAAACCCTGGCCGCAACTGGCGGCTCGGGCAGCTACAGCTGGACGTGGGCCGCGGCCAGCGGATCCCTTCCCTCCGGCATGGTGCTCAGCAAGACGACTGGCGCCATCAGCGGCACACCGGGAGTATCGGGCACCTACAATATTGTGGTGACAGCCACCGACACGGCTTCGAACACGGCTTCGAAGACCTTTTCGCTGACCGTAGATCCGCCGTTGTCGATCACCACCGCCGCGCTGCCCGGCGGCACGGCGAACACGGCTTACACCGGTGTCCAGCTTACCGCGACCGGCGGCTCGGGGAACTACACCTGGAGCTGGGCTGCGGCCAGCGGTTCGTCGCTACCGGGCGGGATGACCTTCTCCTCGCTCGGAGTACTGGCCGGCACGCCCACCGCACAGGGCAGTTATTCGGTGGTCATCACGGCCAAGGACACGACGCTGAACGTCACGTCCAGCACAACCTTCACCCTTGCCATTGCTTACGCGCCGTTATCGATCACCACCAGCGCGCTGCCCGTGGGCGCGGTCAGCACGGCGTACACCAACACCCAGTTTGCGGCGACCGGCGGCTCGGGCACCTATACCTGGAGCTGGGCTGCGGCCAGCGGTTCGTCGTTGCCGACAAATTTGAGCTTCTCCACGAGCGGTTTGCTCTCCGGCACGCCCAGCGTGGCGGGCAGCTACCTGGTGAACGTGACGGTGACCGATGCGACGGCCAGCTTCACCAAGATCGCACCCTTCACCATCAATATTGACAGCGCCGGCTTTAGCATCACCACAGCGAACCCTCTGCCCAATGCTTATGTCAACTCCGTGTACCCCAACAAGGCACTGGCGGCCAGTGGCTTCACGCTAACGCGCACCTGGAGTGTGAGCAGCGGCGCTCTGCCGACGGGCATGAGCATGACGTCAGGCGGCGCAATCAGTGGTACTCCTACCATCGTCGGGACGTACAGCTTTACCGCCACGGTGACCGATACGGGAGGAAACCAGGCTTCCGCGACCTTCTCGCTGACCGTAATTCCGGCGGTGACGATCAGTACCAGTGCGCTGACCCAGGGCACGGTGGGCGTTCCCTACTCGCAAACTCTCACGGCCACCGGCGGTTCGGGGAACTATACCTGGAATGTGCTGGGCAGTTCGTTGCCGGGTGGGCTCACACTCAGTTCCAGCAGCGGCGTGCTCAGCGGCACGCCCACCACGGCGGGCAGCTACTCGTTGTCGGTGACGATAACGGATTCGGGCAAGACCACCCTTCCCGCCCTCATCCCTCTCACCATTGTGAACCCGCCCGTTTCCATCAGCGGACAGATCTCCCTGGTCAACAACTGTGCTGGAGCGACCTCCGTGCCGCCGATCATGGTGACTCTGTCCGACACCACTAACACCTCGATCACACCCATCACCACCACCACCGACAGCAACGGGAATTACTCGTTCAGCAACGTTCCGGCGGACAGTTACATGATTACGCCGGTGGTCTCCACACCGCCCTCGCGCACGGCGCCGTCCTCGGTTTTCTATCCGGCGACCAAGAGCGTGACGGTGAGCAGCAGCAACCTGACGGCGGAAAACTTCGCTGTGGCGCTGGGCTATTCGGTCTCCGGTACTGTGACGTACGGGGGAGCGCAGAGCGGACAGGTTTACCTGCAGTTGAACGCTCCCAACTGCGGAAGCAAGGGCGTGCTGGGAACCAGCATTGTCTATCCCTTCACCAGTGGCGGTTCCTATACCATCAACGGCGTGCCGCCGGGCAGCTACACGTTGCAAGCCTGGATGGACAATTCGAGCAGTTTCACGCCCAGCGGCCTCCCCAATGGCATTCCCAATGTCGTCAATCCCACGGGCAGCGCCTCAGGCGTATCGCTGACAGACGATCTGGTCGTAAACGCGGCGGTAACGCTGAGCGATCCTACGGTGACGGCGGTATCCAACACCACCCCCGGTCCCACCCTCAATGTTGTCAGTCCCACCGATCAGGGCGTGGCCATCAGCTTCTCGCCGGTCACCAACAGCAGCGGCGTGGAGGCCGTTACCTCCTACCAGGTGCAGTGGAGCACCGACTCGACCTTCGCGTCGGGGGCCAACAACTACACCTTTGCCGCCAACGGCAGCCGCGGCGTGTGGCTCCTGAACAACGGCCTCACGGGCTTCAGCGGAACGCTTGCCAATGGGGGCATCTACTACTTCCGGAGCCGCGGCACGCTGGCCGGCAACAATACGGCCTGGTCCGGGACCTCGGAGCCGATCACCGTGGGCCCGCCGCCGAGTAACCCTGGGAGCACCAGAAACGTCAATGGCTCTGTGGACTTGCCCTCGAACATCACGGGGCCACTCTACGTTGGCTATTACAACCAAGGTACGGGAGCGATCTATGCGAATCGCATCGCCAGCCCATCCAGCAGCCCTCAGTCTCTGCTCTACAACGTCAATCTCCCCGATGGCAACAACTACGTTTTCTTCGCCATCGTCGATCAGAATAACAATGGCCTGATCGATACCGGAGACATCACCAACCTCACGGGCGCCTACAGCGCCCCGGTCGTCATCAGTGGAGACACCTCCTACACTCCGTACACCTTGGCCGTCAACAACAGCACGGCAGCGGTAACCACGCAAATGACGCAGTCCACGGATATTAGCGGCACTTCTACCACCACCAGCTACGGCGTGAGTCTGCAGTTGCTGGCAGGGGTCAAGTTGCCGGTGGCCACGGAGTTGAGCGGGCCGTCTTACACCTATCTGGTCGCGCCCGTGGATTTCTCCGCCTGCACCAGTTGCGGCAGTGTGCAGTTCGATTACCAGCCGGGCATTGCCAGTGCGGTGCCAACGATTAGTGACAACTTCCCCTTGCAGGTGACCTACAGCGATGGCACGACGGACACCGCCGTGTATGCGCAGGTGACTGGAGTGGGAGCAACCGATTCCAGCTCGAACACCGTTGCCGCCTCCGGCTTGCAGTTGTCCGGGACCAGTACCACGCCCAACTTCGGCTGGGACGATCCGAGCAACCCCGGCAACTACAGGTATTCGTTCTCGCTCAGCGACAGCACCGGAACTGTTCTGTGGCAGATTCCGGCCAGCAATGCGCCGATGAGCACCTTCGACAGCTCGATCACTCAGATCAGCTGGGGAAGTGACCCAACCGGGAATACCGGCAACACGCCCAAGAACCCCAGCCTGACGAGCGGAGCGGCCTACACCTGGTCGATTACGGTGGTGGATGGCAATGGCAATTCCAGCAAGACGCAGGTGAGCTTCAAACCATAGTCCAGATTCTTCAGGCAGCAAAGCGAACGGCCAGCCGGATGGCTGGCCGTTTGCTTTGCTGCAAGGGGCAGGATCGGGTAGCGCATTGGTTCCCCGCGCGTGGCTGCGGTCAACGGCAGGCTACGGATAAACCAGAGTTGCAGTATCCCGAAACCAATGCTTTCAAGCCAACGCGACCCTCAGGGAGCGGCGATCTTGGAGCAAATGGCCAGGGCGCACGGGCTCTGGTTTTGCTCTGAGACGGGAACCTGAGATGTAGGTGTGAGTGTCTGAAAAAACAAAAAGGTAACAGGTTTGTGCTCCTGGTTTAAAGAAAACGCGTTGATGAAGAAGGGATTGTGGCCGATATAGAGAAGGAATGCACCGGATTAGATCCCGGTGATGGAGTAAGAACGACGCGGCAGATAGAGATACATGTCGCATGGAATCCGCAATTTAGGCATCGTTGAGGGGTGCTATCACGACGCGATGCAGAGGGAGAATGGCATGGACGACACAAGGGACAGCTACCAGGCAGTGAGGAAGAAGTTGTCGTTCGGTTGGCAGATTGACTCCGCAGCGGAAGCCATGGCATGGATCTTGCGCGGCAACGGAGGCCGATCCGTCCTCGTGGCCGTGAAGCAGCCCAACACAAATGAACCTCCGCACTTTCGACGTCGAGCGGTGCACTGTCGATCTCGCGCTCATCCCGGCCCCGAGCCGGACCCGCGACAGCGTCTTCCCTGAACCACCGGAAGGCTGTTTGCTTGCATTTTCTTCCCCGTCAATTCCCATTGCACCCTGACTCAGGTTGAGCCAGTCACTTTAAGCGGAGGATTTCAAAATGTCTGAGATGCTATCCATACCTGTGGTAACGAGGCGAAAAGGTATCCTTGCGATCACCTCTCGCGTCCTCAAAAGCGGCAGCGGCGTAGCCTTCCTGCTGTTGTTTTTGCTGTCAGCTGTCAGCAGCGCCCATGCGACTACGACGGTCACCCTGAATTACATTGCGTTGACCTCCGCATCGACCTCTGCGGTCACGACTGCGCCCTCTGGCGTCAGTGTGACCTTTAACGCGACCGTATCGCCCGCGACCGCCGGCACCATCACCTTCAAGAGCGGCGCCACCGCGATCACCACCTCGGCCTGCACGACGACTGCCAGTGTGGCCACATGCACCGCTACCTCCACCACTGTGCCGGTGGGCGTTGACTCCATTACCGCGAACTTCTCTACAACAGCCACTTCCAGCCCGGAGAGCTTCACGGTCACTTCCGTCCCCCTGGTCGTCGCGGCAACCTCTGCGCCGAGCACCGGGATCGTCACAACGACCTATGGCACCAGCATTACGCTGACCGCGACTCCCTCGCCTGCGGCGCCGGCTGGCAGCACAGTCACTTTTTACGATGGCGGCCTTTCCGGTACTGTGCTTTGCTCTGCTGTCACATTGACCTCTGGAGCGGCAAGTTGCGTCGCCACGACGCTGCCGGTAGCCACGGCTAACTCCCTGACGGCGGTTTTGACCTCGTCGAACACCTCCACTTATGCCAATGTCACTTCCGCCGCCTCTAGCCTCGCGGTGGCCCCAGTGGTTACGCTGACCTCCCAAAACCCGGCTGGCGGAAGCGGCTCCGGAGTTCATAGCGCTGCTTTGTCGTTGATCGCGTCTGTTTCTCCCAACAACCTATCTGGCAATGTGAAGTTCTACAATGGGGCCGCTTCTGGCGGTGTCTTGTTTACTTGCAATTCCGGTGCCAACACCACATCGGGTGTCGGACTCCCCGTAAGTTCAGGAGTTGCTACCTGCGTCACCACGGTCCCGGCGGCGTCCGGTTCCTTCAATGCTGTCTTTACTCCGAGCGCGGGTCCGACGGGTACCGGCACAGAGGCATTTGTCGTTACCACGGCTACCTCCGCTACCGCGCTGGACTCCAGCTTGGCGACCACTGCGACCTATGGTGCGTCCTATGCGTTGAAGGGGAATGTCACGCTATCGCCCGCTGCAGTGGCGGCAGTAGCGGCAACGGCGGTGAACTTCTATGCCAGTACCACATCGGGTGTTTTGGGCCCCTTGGTGGGAACTTGCAACGTCTCCTTCGCCATCAGCGCCAGCACGGGCAACTGCTCCACGACCACCACCGCACTGCCAGCCGGAAACAGCGTCTATGTGACGGCGGTCTACGCCGGCGGGTCAGTATATGAATCCAGCACTTCCGCCCCGCTGATCGTGTTGGTAAACGACCCCACCACGACCACGCTGGTGAGCCCTGCTGCCACCGGTACCTATGGCACGGCCTACTCGCTGACCGCGAACGTAGTGCCCACCACTGGTCTGGGAACGGTTAACGCCGGCACCGTGACCTTCTCCAGCGGAGCTACCACTCTGGCCACCTGCGCCATCTCCGGTGGCACTTGCACTACATCCACCAACATACTGCCGCCGGGAGCCAACACGGTGATCGCCTCCTATGCTCAGGCTGTCAGCGGTGGGATCACTTACAACTCCAGCGCTTCCGGTGGGGCGTCCGTTACGGGCAGCAGTGCCGCGCTTGTCGTTGCGCTGAACTACTCAAGCGCTTCCACCGTGGCTCAGGGCACCAGCGTGACGCTGACCGCAACCGTAACCCCCGCATCGGTGGCATACGGTACTGTGAACTTCAAGGTCGGTGGCGCCACGATCGGCACCTGCAGTGCGCAGCAAACGACTTCCGGGGTAGCGCAGTGCACCACCACGGTTCTGCCGCCTGGAACCGACTCACTGACCGCAATCTTCACCCAAACGACAAATACTGCTGACTTTAGCAGCAGCACCGCCAACGGGACAGCGAGCATCACTGTCAATGTCACGCCGACTGTGTCGGTCGCGCCGACTGTAACGTCTTTGCCCACGGGCGGGACCTTCTACTATGGCGCCAGTGCGACGCTGAACGTAAGCGGTTTTCCAGCGACAGCGGCCGGAGGGACTGTAACCTTCGCAGATAGCTTGGGCGCCAGTCCGGGGACTTGCATCCTGAACGGATCCGGCTCATGCGTCACTGCCGTCACCTCTTCCACATTGGTGGTCGGCTCTCACTCCATTGCCGCTTCGTATCCTGGATACAACGGTAACCCCGCTGCCAGCACCTCTGCCCAGACCGTCAACGTCATCGCCAACCCCACATTGGTTGCATTGGTCTCCTCCGCCCCCTCCGTCTATTTGACGAGCGGCTCCTTTACGCTGACCGCGACCGTTACCACCGCCGATAGCGTTACGGTTCCCGGCGGGCACGTGACCTTCTACGACAGCACCACTTCGTTGGGACAAGGCACTGTCGGTGCTGTCACCCCTGGAGTGGCTTCGTTTACCGTTCCTGCTGGAACGCTGACGACGCCTGGCACGCACTACATCATCGCCTCGTATGGTGGTGTGTACAGTGCGGTTGGTGTGGCGCAGTTCGGCGCCAGCCTCTCCCATGCGGCGCAAGTCGTGGTTGACAACGCCCAGACCATCAGCAACTTCTATAACAAGTCCACTGTCTACGGAACCCCGGTTACGCTGTCGGCGGTATCCTCATCCGCGGGCGATGCAACCAACGGCAATCCGGTCACCTATTCGGTGGTCAGCGTGACCCCCGCATCTGGCAGCTCATTGACATCCACTGGAATCCTCAGCGGAAGTACCCTGACCCCCAACGGCGTGGGAACCATCGTCATCCAGGCGAATATCGCCTCGAACAGCTTCTACGCGGCGGCCACTCCGGTGTCCAGAACCATCACGGTGTATCCGCGGGCTTTGACCATCCAGGCCTCCAGTCCCAATACGCTTGTCAGCAACGTACCTACTCCGGTCATCGCCTATGGCACAGGGGCTCAGACCATTACGCCAACCTACTCTGGCTGGTCCACAACGCCCGCTGATAGTGCCACCAATTTGACCACACCGCCGACCTGCACGTCAGCCTACACGGGTGCGGTAACCAACCACCCGGGCACCTACACCACCTACTGCTACGGTGCGGTGGACCCGAACTACATCTTCAACTACACCAACGGTTCGCTCATCATCAGCAAGGCGACCCCGGTGTACGCCACCGCGCCGACGGCATCTGCCATCACCTACGGTGCATTGTCCACCTCCACGCTGACCGGCGGCACGGCGACCGGTCCCTTTGGCAGCGCCATTGCCGGTCACTACGTTTGGAACAGCCCCTCGGCTACGCCTGCCGCGGGAGCTCCGTCGAGTGACCACCCGGCAGTAACCTTCAACCCCAGCGATACCACCGACTACAACGCGCTTGCGTCGGCCACCACAGTCAGCATCACCGTGACCAAGGCGAACCCGACGGTTTCATGGCCGACGGCGGCTGCAATTGCGTCGGGCACTCAGGTTGCGGCGGGCACCACCACTTCGATCCCTGCGCTAACCGTTGCAGCAGGCACGCCCAACGCGAACGGCGTCAATACCAGCAACGGCAGCTTTGAATGGACCTGCCTTGTCAACTCCACCACCTGCCCGACCATCACCATGGGCAACACCAATTCCGTGAGCGTAACCTACACGCCCACCAATTCGAACTACAACACCCTGACGCACATGGTCAGCATCGTCGGAAACAAGACATCTCCGACCATCACTCTATGGCCGACGGCTAGCGCTATCAACTACGGGCAGAAGCTCATCTCCTCCACACTAACCATCACCCAACCGGCGGATGATACCCCAGGCACCTTTGCTTGGACCGCTCCCAACACGGCTCCCGCAGCCAACCAGGGTACTGGCGTCGGTCAGGGATCCTATGGCGTCACCTTCACGCCGAGCGTTCCGGCCAACTTCGCAACGGCTACGGGCACTGTTGCCGTTGTCGTGAATCAGATTGCTCCCACGGTCAGCAGTTGGCCGACGGCTGCCGCCATCACCTATGGTCAAACATTGGGTGCGTTAACCGGCGGCTCTTCCAGTGGCGCCTTTGCCTGGACCACGGACACCAGCGCGACCCTTGTGGCGGGTCCGAATGACGTGAGTGTGACCTACACGCCCACGAATACGAACTACTCCACAGCAACCAAGAACGTAAACGAGTACGTGAATCAGGCAACGCTGACGGGCATCACGTTCCCAACCGCCAGCAATATCACCGCGGCGCAAGTGCTGAGCGCGTCCACTCTGAGCCTCCTAACCGGCTCTGGAACCGCTCCCTATACCGCAACCGGCATCTCCGCCAGCGTTCCCGGCGCCTTTGCCTGGAGCTGCTCCATCGGTACTGACACCTGCGCGGCGCTTCCAGTTGGCACCACCTCGCAGTCTGTTACCTTCACGCCCACGGGCACCGACAGCAACAGCCACACCAACAGCGCTGACTTCTTCACAGCGGCTGACGCATCGGTGAACGTCACCGTCAATGCCTGCGGCTATCAGGATGCTACCAACAGCAGTTACGCGGCAGCCCTGAATGTCTACAACAACTCCAATACCGGGACCACTGTGGCCTCTCCCACTCTGGATGTGACAAGTGGCGCCGTGAGCGCAGGCGTGGACGTGAGCGCCATCTGTGCAGTAACGACTACCGCGAACGATGGCACCGCGATCACCGTCAACTACCCGACCATCACCTCCGAAGGGAACCCCAGCGCGGGTGCGCAAGTGGGCGCCCCTGCGGACTACAGCGCCTACGGCACCAACGCCGCGGTGCTGGCTTATGGACAAAACACCACGGCGCTGAATGGCGCCACCATCACCATCGCCGACGATGGATCTGGTAACGCCGGCTCCATCTCAACCAGCAACGACTATGTCCCCGGCGTCTTCGCCTCTCAGGGCGGCAAGGTCGCCATTTCCAACACCTACGTTTCTACGGGCTTGACCTCTGGAAACTACGCGCCGGCATTCATGGCCACTGGGCAGGGCACGCTGGCGATCACCAATACCAGCACCGCGGGAGGAGCCGGTAACGGCCCCGTGTATGGCTCCACCTCCGGTAACCACAGCCCCGTGCTCGCCACGGGAGTGGGCGGCGGCATTGTAACCTCAACCGCCAACGCCTACGTCTCCATCGGTTTGGAATCGGCAGGCATCCACGCTGCCGGCGCCAAAGCTGCCAGCCCCTTCACGGGCAGCACGGTTGCCCTCAATGGCGATACCGTCCTGACATCGCAATCCTCCATCGTGGAGGTGAATGGCAAGAGCACGGTGAGCGTCACCAGTACCGCTGCCCCTGCCACGCTAACCGGCGCGCTGGGCGATGCTCATGGCATTCTCCTGTACACCGATCTCACTCCTGGAGACGCCGTGGCTGGAACCAGCACCTTCTCCATGAACGGCGGCTACCTCACCTACACTTGCGATGCAACCGTGAACCAGGCAATCTGCGCGCCTACTACGCCGGCTGGTTATCAAAATGCCCTGCCGACGCTCTTCGCGGCCGCCAACACAACGGCCAACATTACGTTGACCGATGTGACGGTCACCAACGTCACGCCCAATGCGAGTTCCGTGAACGGAACCCTGCTGATCGCCGCTGCGCTTCCTTTCCACACCGGTGGCAGCACGGTCACCTTTAACGCCAACGGTGAATCCCTGATCGGCGACATCATCGTGGACGCCACCAGCACGGTCACCTTGAACCTGAGCGCGGACAGTTCATCCGTACCCTCCGCTCTGACGGGCACCATCAACGGTAACAATGTCAGCGGCGGCCAAGTGAACCTGGCCCTCGATGCGACCAGCACCTGGGTCGTTACCGGGAACTCCTACTTGAAGGGGCTGACCAACGCCGTTCCCAACAACAGCAACATCACTTGCTATAACCCTGGCCAGTGCGCGGTCTATGTCAACGGAAGCTCCACGCCACTGACGGGCGTCAACTAGGTCTCTGATCATTTGATTTCGTACTGCTCTTGGGTGCCCCAGGTCTCGATTTTGAGACCTGGGAAGCCGAGAGGCAAAGGTACAAATCCAAACTGTCAGAGAATGAGTAGCTCCATCAATAGGGGGCAGGAAACAGGGTGGCATTCGCTCCCCCCTTGTTTCCTGCCCCCACTTTCTTTGCCCGCTGCATTCCGCTTGCCAACAACCTGTCATCCCGTCATCTGGCGCGCAGGGAAGAGAAGCCTGGTCATTCTGGGCCTCTTGCCCCGCTCACCTTCATCGGTGGCTATTCTCCCCACTGGCCGCTGCAAGCACGGAGCGGTTGACGGCGCAGATAATGGCGTTCAGCGAAGCGCTGACAATGCTATTATGCATGCCGACGCCAAAGACAGGCACCCCGTCGGACACCTGCGCCTCAACAAAGCTGATGGCCAGCGCGTTGGCCCCGTTGCCGATGGCGTGCTCCTGGTAATCGGCGATGCGCACCGTGATCCCGAACTCCTTCTGGAAGCCGTCAATGAACGCTTCGATCGGTCCTTTTCCCAAGCCTGAAACAACGTGGTCCACGCCTTCCCTGGCCACCTTCGCCGTCAGCCGGTTCGTGTCTTCGTCAGAGTCGTCCTGGTGCCCGTGGAGCAGGAACGGAGAGCGCCGGTCCAGGTATTCTGCCTTGAACGATGCCCAAATCCCCTCTGAGGTGACCTCTCCGCCCTGCGCATCGCTGATTTGCTGCACCAACCGGCTGAATTCCACGAGCAACCGGCGCGGCAGCCGGATGCCGTGATCGCGCTCCAGCAGATACGCTACGCCGCCCTTGCCAGACTGGCTATTGACCCGTATCACCGCCTCATAACTCCGCCCCAGGTCCTTGGGATCGATGGGCAGGTAAGGAACCGCCCACATTCCACCTTCCGGCTGGGCCGCAAAGCCCTTCTTGATGGCGTCCTGGTGCGATCCGGAAAAGGCGGTAAACACCATTTCGCCTGCGTAAGGATGCCGTTGATGAACGGGAATCCGGTTGCAGAACTCCACCCGTTCGATCACTTCGTTCATGTTGGAAAAATCCAGGCCGGGATGGATGCCGTGGGTGTAGAGGTTCATCGCCAGAGTCACCATGTCCACATTGCCGGTCCGCTCGCCATTGCCAAACAGAGTGCCTTCCACGCGATCAGCTCCGGCCAGCAGGCCCAGTTCCGCGGCAGCCACCGCGGTACCCCGATCATTGTGCGGATGAACGCTCAATATAACCGACTCGCGGTTCTTGATGGTCCGGCTCAACCATTCGATCTGATCGGCGTAGACATTGGGCATGGAAACCTCCACCGTGGCAGGCAGATTGAGAATCACCGGATGCGCGGGAGTCGGCTGCCAAACGTCCACCACCGCCTCACACACTTCCAGCGCATACTCCATCTCCGTCCCCGTAAAGCTCTCCGGAGAGTATTCAAAGACCCAGTCGGTGCCGGGGTAGCGGGCGGCGTAATCGCGTACCAGGCGCGCGCCCTTCTCCGCGAGCGTCCTCACGGCATCCCGATCCATGCCAAACACCACCCGCCGCTGCAGCGTGGAAGTGGAATTGTAGACATGCACAATGGCCCGATGCACCCCGCGGATGGCTTCAAAGGTGCGCTCCATCAGATCCTCGCGCGCCTGCACAAGTATTTGCAGGGTCACATCGGCGGGGATCAGCTGGCGGTCGATCAGCTCGCGGCAGAAGTCGAAATCCGTCTGCGATGCCGACGGAAAACCAACCTCGATCTCCTTGAAGCCGCAGGCCACCAGCAGATCGAACATGCGCAGCTTGCGCTCGGCATCCATCGGTTCAATCAGGGCCTGGTTGCCGTCGCGCAGATCCACACTGCACCAGATGGGCGCTTTGGCTAGGGTGCGGGAAGGCCACTGCCTGTCCTGCAGTTGGAAATCGGCAACAGGCCGGTACTTTGCGCTCGGATCGTTCAACATTTCTTCATCTCCTGCCGTAAAAAGTTAAAGGCCGCCAGCGGTTTTCCCCGCTGGCGGCCTCTCAATTTCGAGTCTTGAGCAGCTCAGCGGGGAACCTGAAGAAGGCCCAGCAGGCTAAGGGCGAGCGCCATCGAGCCCGTCATCGTCATCGGGATGCTCGCGAACTCGCTTTTGCGACTCAAGGACATGGCGTTGTTTAAAATATAGGCCTCCCGTCCGGCGCAGCGCAACCCGGGGCGCATTCTTCTCTCACTTCGCAGTGGTCACGGCCCGCGTTGCCTTCGCCGCTTCCCGGGTCGGGGCTTTGATTACCGCCTTGATCAACCGCAGCACCTGTGGACGTTGTTGCGGCTGATCAATTCCTCTTGAGGAGCGAACTGGCGCGGTCCGCGCTGAAGACCCCCTCCCATCGCGAAATCACAATGGTGGCCACGCTGTTTCCGATCACGTTCACTACGGCCCGGGCGGCATTCACCAGCCGTTCAATCCCCAGCAGCAGAACCAATCCAGATACAGGAATCTGCGGCATTGCGGCCAAGGTTGCGGCCAGGGTGACAAACCCCGCGCCAGCCACTCCCGCGGACCCCTTGGAGGTGAGCATGAGCACCGCCAGCAACACGATCTGATCGCGCAGGCTCAAGTGCACGCCGGTGGCCTGGGCAATGAAGATGGCCCCCATTCCCAGGTAGATCGCGGTGCCATCGGCGTTGAAGGTGTAGCCGGCAGGCATCACCATGCCCACCACGGATTGCTCACAGCCGAGATCCTCAAGCTTGCGCATCAAGGGAGCCAGAACGGCTTCCGACGAGGAGGTGCCCAGGGTGATGAACAGCTCGTCCTTCAAGTAGGCCATCAGCTTGATCAAATTGATGCCCGCCAACCGCGCCACCGGGCCAAGAACAAGCAAGACAAACAGCGCCGCCACGAACCAGACTTCGCATGTGAAGGCGGCCAGTTGGCGCAGGCTCGTAATCCCGAACTGCCCCACACTGAACGCCATGGCCCCGAAGGCCCCAATCGGCGCCAGAGCCATGATGAAGTTCACCATGCCGAAGATGCCGCGCAAGAGCAAGGCCAGCATGTCGATGAGGGGTTGTGCGGTTTTGCGAAAGCTGGCCAGCGCCAATCCAAACAGCACGCCAATCAGAATCACCTGCAGCATGTTGCCGGAGGTGAATGCGCCCACCATGCTGGTGGGGATCATGTTGAGCAGAAAGTCTGTGACGCTGGCGTGCTTCTGGGCCTCAGCCGCATAACCGACCACAGCCTGTGCGTTGAGTGCGGCGGGATTGGCGTTCAACCCTGCGCCGGGCCGGAACAGGTCAACGGCCACCAGCCCCATCAGCAGCGCGATGCTGGAAAGCACCTCAAAGTAGACCAGAGCCTTTACACCGACGCGACCCACTTCGCGCAGACTGCCCATGTGGGCAATACCCAGCACCACGCTGAGAAAGATGATGGGCGCAAGCGTCATGCCGATGAGGCGGATGAATCCGTCGCCAAGCGGCTTGAGCGCCGCACCGCTCTGCGGCCACACAAAGCCCACCGCCGCGCCCAGCGCAATGGCGATGAGCACCTGCAGCCACAACGGGCCAAGCCATTTGCGAACGCCCTCACTTTTCTGCTCGCTCATGGTTTCCTACTCCGCTAGCCTGCGCATTACGCGGATCAAATCGCTCTTGCCTTCAAAGCCAATGCCAGGCAGATCGGGCATCACGATGTGCCCTGCCTCCACATTCACGCCATCAGGAAATCCGCCATAGGGCTGGAACAGGTCCGGGTAACTCTCATTGCCGCCCAAGCCAAGACCCGCGGCGATATTGAGCGACATCTGATGCCCTCCGTGTGGAATGCAACGCCGTGGCGACCAACCGGCCTGGCGAATGACCTCGAGCGTGCGCAGATACTCGCAGAGTCCGTAGGAGAGAGCGCAATCGAATTGCAGCCAGTCGCGATCCGCGCGCATGCCGCCGTAGCGCAGCAGATTCCGTGCGTCCTGGTGACTGAACAGGTTCTCGCCCGTGGCCACGGGGCCCGGATAGAACTCGGCAATAGCGGACTGCAACGCGTAGTCGAGCGGATCGCCCACTTCCTCGTACCAGAAGAGGGGATACTGGCGCAGCATCTTGGCATAGGCAATGGCGGTTTCAAGATGGAAGCGGCCGTTGGCGTCCACAGCAAGCTGGGCCTCGTTGCCAATCTCTTCAAGAACGGCCTCAATGCGGCGTTGATCCTCATCGATCGGCGCGCCGCCAATCTTCATCTTCACCACGGTGTAGCCGCGGTTCAGATAACTGCGCATTTCGTTGCGCAGCGCTCCCAGATCCTTGCCGGGGTAGTAGTAGCCGCCGGCGGCATAGACGAAAACTCGGGGGTTGGCTTCAACTCCATGCTGCTCGGCCAACAGGCGGAAGAGCGGCTTGCCGGCGATCTTGGACACCGCATCCCACACGGCCATGTCGATGGTGCCCACGGCCACGGAGCGCTCACCGTGGCCACCGGGCTTCTCGTTGCGCATGAGCGTGGCCCAGATGCGGTCAGGATCCAGATTGTCGCCAGCTTCGTTCACCAGGCTTTCCGGCGCAGCTTCCAGTAGGCGCGGCGCAAAGCGCTCCCGGATGAGTCCACCCTGTCCATAACGTCCATTGGAGTTGAAGCCGTAGCCCACAACGCGGCAGCCGTCCCGGATCACGTTCGTCACCACCGCAACCAGCGAGCAGGTCATGCGCGAAAAATCAATATAAGCGTTGGCGATCGGCGAACTGATGGGGGCTGTGACTTCACGAAGGTCGACAATACGCATGATAGGCCTTTTCAGATTCGATGCTTCAAACAACGCAAGCAGCTGCACGCGGTGAACGCCCATGCGCAGCCAAAAGAATCCTATCAGTTTTCTGCCAGCACTGACCGCGGAGTTAGAGTAGCTTCAGAGTCGTTTGCGAGCGGACTGCGCGCGGGAATCAAAGCCCGCTCGAAGATGCGGAGCGCGGAACAAAGCGCGCAAAAGATTGTATTGGCGGGAGTTGAAACCAACTGCGGAAGGGCGCTCCGGGCCTTATACAACGCCGTGTTTCTTCTCTGGCTGAGTGGGTGTTAACATCGCTGATCGTGGCGTTGTCCGTGCACCGGGACCACGCAATCCTGTGGCGCAAAGGAGTTCCAATGCAATTGTTGAAGCTGGGGATTTGCGGAGCATGGATGCTGGCATCGGCATCGGCTCCGTTGTGGGCCGCAAGCGAGGAAAAATTGACCAACGCAAAGGTGCATGTGATGGAGTACAAGCTGGCGGCAAGCGAACGTGTTTTACTTGCGCCCAACTACCCCAGCGTGATGGTGGTCATTGCAGGCGACGCCGCCGAGCTTGGATTTGCGGATGGAACCAAGCACGCTACCGATCTGAAACGGGGCGCGACCCGGGCGGTGCCAGCGGGATGGAACGCACTTGCGAACACCGGCACCACGCCAGTCGATCTGGTGCGCATAGAGTTTCTCACCGCCGGGATCGACGAAACGTGGGCCATGAAAGGCCTCTCGCCAAATTACAAGTTGCTGGTTGAGGATCGCTACAACCGCAGTTACGACATTCGCATTCCCTCCCATACTTTCGAACCGCAACACACCCATCATGACCGCGTGGTGGTGTGCCTGGACGGCGCAACGCTGGAGCACATTCTGCCCGATGGCAGCAAGCAACCCTCCACGCTGAATGCTGGCCAGGTCGCATGGCGATTGGGTGGAACGCACATAGGCCATAACCTGGGCGAGACCAATCTGTGGGTTATCGCCGTGGAGCCCAAGTGAAGAGGATACGCACTGTACAGTTGCATATTGCCGCCGCAGCACTGATCGTTCTGGCTGCCGTTCACGTTCCCGCGCAAACACATCTTGCAGTCTTCAACGTGATGGACTACGGCGCGCACAACGATGGTTCCACGCCCTCGACGGAGGCCTTCGCACGTGCGGTCGCCGCTGCCCATGCTGTGGGTGGTGGAACCGTGTTTGTGCCTGCCGGTCACTATGTGACTGGGCCGATCGAGATGGTGAGCAATCTTACCCTTGACTTCGATGCCGGCGCGATAGTGACCTTTCCTGCGCAGGTCCTTCCCTTCACGCCTGGCCGCCAGCAGGGCATTGAGACGCTTACTCCCGTGCCGTTGATCGGCGGGCACGATCTGGAGAACGTAGCGGTTGTAGGACGTGGCGTGCTGATGAGTTCCAACGACGATTGGATGAAGCTGCATGCGCGCCATCAGGCCACAGACGATAATCCCGGCAGTGCCAACGGCGAGCGCTGGGAGAATCTTCTGCATGCGCTGCAAGCTGGCAAGCCCGTATCTGAGGAGGAGTATCGAGCCGTCGCCGCGGAGTTGCGTCCGTCCTTCATCCGCTTCATGAACAGCAAGAATATTCTCGTCAGCGGACTGCGCTTCATCGGCTCGCCCATGTGGACCGTGCACCTGCTCTATAGTGAAAACGCCACCATCGAAAATCTGGTGATTGAGACTTATCCCGGCGTACACACCGATGGCATCGCTGTGGATTCCAGCCGCTTTGTGCGTATTGCGAACGACTACATCGATACTGGGGACGACGGGATTGTGATCAAGTCCGGCAAGGACGCCGACGGCCTGCGCGTGAACCGGCCATCGGAGGATATTACCATCGTCAATTGCACCGTGCACCATGCGCACGGTGCGGTCACTATTGGCAGCGAAACCTCAGGCAGTGTGCGTAATGTTGTAGCCAGCAATATTACAGTTGTGGATGCAGAGAATGGGGCGCGTATCAAGAGCGAGCGCGGGCGCGGTGGCGTGGTGGAAAACATTCGCTTCGATAATTGGACCATGCGCAACGTTGCCCACGCCATCGTGGTGACCAGTTACTACCAGATGGAGGGTGAGACGCCGCTGGGCGAACAGCCGGTGTCGAAGACAACCCCCATCTTTCGCAATATCGCCATGACCCACATGACGATTGACGGCGCCAGGCAAGTACTCGAGATTGACGGACTCAGCGAAATGCCGCTCCAGACGCTGCGCTTCGAGGACATTCTGGCTACCGGTCAGATGGGTATGACCGCGCATTCCACCGATGGTCTGGAACTGCATCATGTGTTGATCGATGCCGCAAAAGGGCCGGCCTTTGACGTGGCCCACGCTGCGAATCTGGTTCTGGACGACGTATCTTCACGCCATCCGGTGGCCGGCGCGCCAGTCATCAGGTTGAGTGACTCAGTGGGTGCGATCCTGCGCAACTCGCGTGCATTTGCTGGAACTGGCACCTTTCTTTCCGTCGCCAGAGATAGTGTGAAAACGATCTTCATGAATGGCAATGCGTTGGGAAATGCGACGGTGCCCGTGGAGTAATGCAAGCAAGCTATTTCACGATCGTTGACGTTATGGGCCCTCCTCAGATCAGCAGGGTTCGTGAAGGATGTCGGCTGGGGCCTTCCGGCTAAGAAAGAAGAGATGCTTGCGCTTCATGGGAAGCGCCCACGGGGGCTGCTAGCGGTCCAGGGCACCGGCAAGAACGCGGGTTTCCTCAATGTTCGAAGCATCGTGCGTTAGAGCGGTTCTCCAATGGGTGTAGCCCTTACAGAGATCGTGCGGGGTAGCTTTTTCTTAAGGAAAGAGCTACCCCGCGGTTGTGGTTTCGGGGTATAGCAATTGCAGAACCGCTCGAGCGGAGATTCCCTCGCAGGCACCTGACTAGGCGTCCGACCAATCCAAGCGTGTTGCTTGAGTTCTTCGGGCGACACAAAGGTCCGCGGTGCAGGATATCGGCTGCAAGGCGAGAGTTCTTCGCGCAACCGTGGAGCATACTCTAACTCCAACCTAACTCTTTCGCTTTGAGTCATCGAAGAATCCTTGATCTTAACTCCAACACCTCTTCGCGGGCCCAACCGGTGCGCCCAGGAAAGCATGGGGCCAGATGGCGTCGGCGCGCTGCGCATTCACCAGCGCGAACACCTATAAAATCAGCATGAAACGGCACTCCCCAGTCCGTTGGCGATGGGTTGGATGTAGGGTCGGATGCTGATCTGGCTTCGTGATCTTGGGCTACGGGCAATTTCTCTATTGACAACTCCAGGAGCGTCGCAGGACAGTTGCGGTGCTCTGAAGCATGGTCATCCCACAGTACGGAATGCGCAAGACCGTCGGCGCATTCCAGGACGGAAGCCATGTCGCGGAGGGTATCCATAATTTTCAAGGAGGCTTCAATGAGGCGTTTGGCCCTTACAGGACAGATGAGTTCCGGAAAACCATGGAACGAAGAAGCAGTGCGCACCCTGAGCCACTCAGGGTGGAAGTGGTTGGTTCTGCTAACCGTCGTCGTCATGATGCAGTTCAGCGCCATGGCCCAGATGGCGGGTACGGGCGCCATCTCGGGCACCGTAACCGATGGATCGGGCGCAGTGGTTGCCAATGCAACCGTCGTTGCCACCTCCGTCGATACGAACGCTTCCACCACCCGCAGTACCACCAGCGCCGGCGACTACAACATCACGCCGCTCACGCCCGGAACCTACATCCTTACGGTTTCGGCAAAAGGCTTTGAAAAGTACGTGCAGGAAAAGGTCACCGTCAACGCTCTGGCAACGGTTGCAGTCAACATCAAGCTCTCCGTCGGCGGTGCTGAACAGACCATCACCGTAACCACCGAGCCCCCGGTTCTGGAAACCAGCGATGCTACCATCGGCGCCGTGATGGATAACCAGACCTACGCCAGTCTTCCTCTCATGATGGGCCAGGGGGGCAACAACGACCAGCGCCGCGCCACCGACTTCGCTTACCTGATGCCGGGCGTGCAGAACACCTATGCGGCCTCCAGCAGCAGCAACAGCACCTCCGCGTCGGGCGGCGTCAACGGCGCCAATCCGAATGGCGGAACTTCAGAGATCTACATTGACGGCATCAACCTTCCCGAAGCCGATGCGGTGGGCGATCCCCGCTTTACCTGGACGGCCTTCGGCGTGGACGCCGTGGACCAGTTCCAGGTGCAGACTTCGGGCTTCTCCACGCAATACGCAGGCCAAGGCGTGCAGAACTACTCCATCAAACAGGGTGGCAACGCCTTCCACGGCTCCGTATACGAGTACATCCGCAACACCGTTCTGGACGCATGGAAGCCCACGGCCAAGACGCCCACTCCCACCGGGGTCCCCGTTCCAACCGGGCAAAGCTGCAGCAGCGCTACGCTGACCGCATCCACAGCCTGGTGCGCGCTGGGCGGCAAAAAGTCACCAGAGGTGATGAATGAGGTCGGCCTGGTCTTCAGCGGCCCGATCATCAAGAACAAGCTCTTCGTCTTCTATAACTACGGTCAGTTCCGCGATCAGAACGGCCCGCTCAACAAGATTCAGACCGCTCCCACGCTGGCCATGCTCGGCTACTCGGCCAGCAGCGCTCCGCTAGGTTATGCGGACCTCAGCGGGAACGGACAGGACATCTACGATCCGGGTTCGCAAACCATTCCCAACTGCAGTGGCAACGGCTCGATCGCTTGCAATCGCACAAAATTCACAAACGCCCAAATTCCCGGCAATCGCATTTCGGCTGCCTCCGCCTATATCAACAAGTTCATGCTGCCCAGCGAGGTCACCGTCGCGCAGGGCACCCCCGGCAACAATGTGCTGGCCGGTTACAAGAACGGACTGGCCAACTGGTACCAGGGCGGCCGCATCGACTACAACCCCAACGAGAAGCATCAGGTCAGCCTGATCATCGCTTTTGGCCGCCAGGCCAGCACCGGAACCAACTCCCCGCCCAACAACACCGTCGTGAACGAACTGCCGCCGCCGTTCACCACCACCCAGGCCTATACGCCCAAGACCAATGTGGACATCCTCAAAGACACCTGGGCCATCAACGATCACATGGTCAACCAGTTTGCTGTTGCTTATGGCCGCTACAAGAGCCTTTCCAACGGCCCGAACATCGCTACCCAGTACGCAGCCGCCGCAACCGGGTTGCTGGGCCTGCCTGCTGGCCAGGCCTCTGCTGGTTTCCCCGGCATCAACTTCACGGGCGGTGTGAACAGCCCCAACAACGAAGGCGGCTACGACTGGAACTCCAAGGTGAACAACACCTACACCGCTATGGATAACTTCCAGTGGATGCGTGGCCGCCACAGTCTCACCTTTGGCGCGCAGTTGGCCGAGGTCCAGTTCAATTACCTCAAGAACCTCACCTACTCCTCGCCCATGACCTACACCTTCTCCAACGCTCAAACCCAGGGTTACGGCGCTGGATCGGCGCTGATTACCACGAGCGGCGCCTCGTTCGCCTCTTACATGCTGGGCGCTGTCAACACCAGCTCCGTCTCCGTCGGCGTTCCCGGAGTGGGTTCGCGCTGGCTCGATCCTTCCTTCTGGTTTCAGGACGACATCAAGCTGACCTCCAAGATCACCATCAATGCCGGCGTGCGCTGGGACATCTTCCCGTCAGTCCATGAAGCCCACGACTTGTTTACCTGGCTGAATCCGAACGGATCCAACGACGTCACCGGCAACAAGGGTACGCTCGAGTTTGCCGGCCGCGGTTCGGGCAGCTACTACTCCGGAAGCCATACACCGTCTCCCGTCTGGTACAAGAACCTGGCCCCGCGTCTGGGAGTTGCCTACAATGTAGCCCCCAGAACGGTGATTCGCGCCAGCTACGGCCTCTACTTTGCGCGTGGCAACTGGACCAGCGGTCAATCGTCTGGCACGCCTTCCACCGTCGGGCTGGTTCCTGCGGCCGCGGCTGCTGCGGGCGTCAGTAACGGTCCGCAGTTCTACTGGGATGCTTCGTCCTGCGCCTCAGCGGCCGGTGGCAACGGAACCACTGCAGCAGACGGAATCACAACTTGCGGCTGGACGGGAAACATCAATACTCCCACCGCCGTCCTGCCTTCGGGAGCCAACCTGGGGGACTTCGCTGCCGTGGAAACCTCGACGCTCGCGGGAGCTAACTCGGCAACCATGACCTACTTCGATCCCTATCTGGGCTCGCGCACGCCGGAGTATGAGAACTGGTCCCTCGGCTTCGAGCGCCAGATGACCAAGGACATGACCGTTTCCATTAGTTACGTCGGCAGCGAAGGGCACTTTATCAGCGCTCCCAACGCCATGTATCAGCGCAACGGCAAGCTCCCGGAGTCCATGGCCGCCATGGCTGGGTATACCGTCAGCGGCACCACCGCGACGGCCTGCTCGGGCATCACTTGCTCCGCACCGCTGATCTCCCAAAAGGCTACGGCAGGCAACCTGGCGCTGGCATCGGCCACTGGTTTCACTCCAGCCAACCCCTACTCCAGCGCAGCTACCTACTACGCTAAAAACTACGTCGCCCAATACTACGAAAATTTCCCGCAGTACAGCGGCGTCAGCGATACCACCAGCTTCATGGGCAACGAAAGCTGGAATGCGCTGGAGATCTCCGTTCGCCAGCGCGCCTCGCACGGACTGAGCTGGGCGCTCAACTACACCTGGTCCAAGAGCATCGACGATCTGGGAACCTTCCGCGTCTTCGATAATCCTCATCTTGATCGCTCCATCTCCGCGGCCAACCAGCCGCAGAACTTGAACATCACCGCCGTCTACCAGTTACCCATCGGACGCGGTCACAGATTCGGCGACAATCTGGCCTACCGGTTGCTGGCCAGCGATTGGACCATCTCCGGCATCGGATTGATCCATTCCGGCCTTCCGGTGATCGTCACCGCTGCTGGTTGCCCCTCGTCGTCTAGCACCACCACCAATCTGATTCTCAACACCTGCGAACCGAGTCTTGTATCCGGCCAGGCGGGTCGCCAGTACTCCTATGGCAAAACCGCCAGCGGCGCCAAGGCAAACTGGGATTCCAACTCGGCCAATTACATCGGCAAGATCCAGTACATCAACCCTGCGGCGTTCACAGTCCTTGTGCCTGGAGATTGCGCTCCGACCGGCGCCTTGTTGTCGAACGGTCAGCCGGACCTCAACGCCTACCATGTATCCAACGGCCAGGGGTACAACGTCTGCAACGGTACCGAACTCTATCCTCCCGGTACCGCCCCACGCGTTGCTCCCCTCGGCATGTATGGCCAACACACCGTTGACACCGACCTCGCTCTGCGGAGAACCTTCCCCATTCATCAGACGTGGAAGCTCCAACTCGAGATCGACGTGACCAATGTGGCTAACCACGTGATCTACAACCAGCCGGCCTTCCAGACTTCTTCGGGCTCCACCAATGGTGTGGTTCAGGCTGGCACCAACAACACCACCTTCGGTACCATCGTCGGCGTTGCCAACCTCCCTCGCGATATCCAGGGAGCGCTGCGCATCAGCTTCTAATCCTCGAACTGTACTACCTTGGGGTGCTGCCGGCTTCTGTCGGCAGCACCCTTTTCTATTTGTTCCTGCTCAAGACAAATGATGCACCGTGGGTACATTCAAATTCCAAGTGCAACAAAGAGCGTGAACAGAATCAAACAGTTCGTCGCAGCCGTGCCGTGGGAAAGTGGGAAACGCTCTTTGTTTTCCATCTTTTCCAT
Source organism: uncultured Occallatibacter sp. (assembly GCA_964645855.1). GTDB lineage: Bacteria > Acidobacteriota > Terriglobia > Terriglobales > Acidobacteriaceae > Telmatobacter. Next base: position 21,450 of record CAZYDF010000029.1, on the reverse strand, counting down.
GGCTTCCTACCAACCATCTCCTGTCGGCTCTTTGCGATGTGTTGTTGCACTTGGACCTTGAATCCGCCGTGCCCCTTTCTTTCCACGTTCTTTGGGGAAAGGCTGGCATACCGACGCACGATCCAAGGGCGGGATCAATAGGGAAGCTTTGCACACGTGGATGTTTTGAATGGGCACGACTTCAGTCGTGCCGCAAATAGCCCAGAAGGAAGAATGGGGCTTTAGCCCCTGCGGGTAATTTCCAAACGAAATCAGCTCCAGAACGAAGCGTTCCCGCAGCCTGTCAAGCCCGCCCCATCGTGCCTCGCCGCTTCATTGCACCTTGGAGATGGAGCGTCCTCGTTCGGCGCGGCCCGCTCCTGAAGTCTTTTCCCAAAGCAGCGTCATGGCCAGCAGGGGATCGTGTCCAACGTAACTGTCGAAGGGCATATTCCGCGTGGAGTAAGGCTTGCGAGTAAGTTCCTCTGGCTTGCCGCCCACCGGCGAGTAATACTCCCAAAGCTTTCCGGTGCGGTCGAACTGCTTGGCGGAGTCGTCCAGCGCTCGTTCCAGTAACTCGTGTGCCTCAGCGCGGTAGCCGTAGCGCACCAAACCGCGCGCGGCCCAATACGTCATCGAATTCCATACCGGTCCGCGCCACATGCGGTTGGAGTAGAGCGGGTCGTCCAGCGCCACGGTGGCGATGGGATGCGGCGTGTAGAAACGCGCCGGGTTCAGCATCCACTCGGAACGAACCCGCCGCGCCTGCTCCGGCGTGGCCGCGCCCACCATGACCGGCCACAGTCCCTCAAAAGCATGAGGCCGGCCTGGTGCAGCGGTCTTGTTCCAACTCGAACGCGGGCCATCCGGATGCGCGTCGAGCGTCCACGCATCGTAGAAGAAGCCATCGCGCTCATTCCACAGCGCGGTCTGGATGAACTGGCGGAGGTGGGCTGCACGCGCCTCAAAAACATGGTTATCGCGGCCGAGGATATGCTGCCACCTGGCGCCGAGCATGTACATCAAGAAGACGTGCGAGGTGGCGTCAATGCAGGCGTTGTGCGCGGGAGGATGGCCTGCGACAAACCCGTCAAAGCGTATCCCGTCGTCCACGCCGCTCTCCCACTGCCGGGTCATGATGTCCTGATAGTAGAAGCCGTCGGGCTGGGCTTTACGCGCGCGCTCAAACCATGCGGTCTGCTTTTCCAGCGCGCCCAGAAACTCGGCCATCAGCGGCCGGTCGTAGCTGCCGTCGCGCTTGCGTAACACCTCCAGCAGATCGTCCGCGGCAACCACCCACAGCGGAGGATGGCTCTGGGTTGGCGAATAGCGGCCATCGTTGGGGTTCACGGCAGCCGGATCGGCAGGGGGAAGCCCCTCGCGCATCCAATAGATGCCGGGCAGAAACCCCGAAGGCAGTTGCAGACGGATGTCATTCAGCAGTTGCTCGCGTGCGTGCTCGGGTGCCGCGGCAACGGTATCAACGGCAAGGTCAGCCAGGTCCCAGTGGCCAAAGCCTGGACCATAAGCGTAGCCTGGGCCTATGTCCTCCCAAGGAAACGCAAAGGGAGGCTGCGCTGCATGGGTATCGATGCGATGAAACCGGGCCAGCGCCGTCAGCATGGGCCGCCATGCGGGCTTGCCCGTGGAGGCAGCCTCGCGATCGAGGGCAGCGGACCAACTGCCCGCAGGCTGCTGGGCCGTGGCACCAAGCGTAAATAAGCCGACAGAAGTTAGAGCAAGGCCGCATAGCAGTGCAAAGGGATGCTTCATGGTGGTCCTCCCGGATTCATCGCAGCTGTGATGTGTCTCTGAAACCTACTTTCGCACGATCTTGACCAGCAGATAGGTGATCTGGGTGCCCGGGGCGAGCAGGTACTGGTGGGGAAGCCCCATCGGAACTTCGATAACGTCGCCTGGCCCAACGCTGCGCGAGACCCCGCCGACAATGCTCGATCCCTGTAACTCATTGGGCGCGGTAGTGACCGGATCCACAACCGTTCCGCCGGAAACAAAGGTTGCTGTTCCTGACTGAATGATCATGACATCGGCCTTCTTCAAGTGCACTTCAACGCGGCCGCTCTTGTCGCGATGGCTGATGGACAGAATGTGATCCCCAAAGTCGGCTTTGAAGGCCGGACCTTCAGGCGGCACGCCGTTGGGCCAAACCGTGATGGCCGCGGTTTGCGCCTGGGATGCGAGGGCGAAGGAAGCGAAGAGCAGCACGGCGAGAATTCGTTTCATGCGTGGGTCCTTTGCGGGAAGCTGGGTCGTGACATAAGGTGAACAGATGCAAACGGCGTCAAGCGCGTCCGCACCGGTGAAGAGCGTCCATAAGATCAGGCGCAACAGAAGACGCAAGCCAGCGTCCATGAGCATTGTTCAACACTGTATCCCACCAGTACCTAGAAGCGAAACACTCCGCATTTGTTGAAGGAGCCAGAGTCGACGCTGAAGTCGGAGGAATCTAGGGCGGCGCGGTTGAAGCGGGCTTCAATCTGCACGCATGTGCTGGAGTGCGATGCAAAACAGTGGCCCATCCAGGCATTAAATCGTGTAGCATTCAAGCGCGGCGATGCGCGCGCTCTGGAGTTTGATTACAATTCAAGTTATAGCGGAGAGAAGGGAAGAAAGTTATGAAGATCTGGACTCTTGTAGGTGCAATGGTCGCCGATGCGGGGCGCGTTGCAAGGGCCTCCAGGGCAAGCGGGGATCGCGAATCGAGGAGGACAGAATGAAACATTTTCTCGCAACCCTTGGGCTTGCGCTCAGCAGCATACCGGTAGTCGCGCAAGGCCTGTCCTGCAGCTTGCAGGAGTACAAGCCCGTTGCAGGAATTGAAGTCGCGGTCAAGGGCCCGTCGGTGGACCTTGCCTGGCAGGGCGAAAAGAACCAGCAACTGCGCGCGCGCTTTTCACTGAAGGATGGCCAGCCGGTGGTGGACGAGCTGGCAGCCCGGCAGAACGGAGCTGCGTGGATGGTGCTGGGCAAAGCGCTCACACCACAGTTTGAAGTTACAACCGGACAGCGGCGCATTGATTCCACCATTCTGGACCTGCTGAAGGCTCAGCATGCCAACACCCCGGAAATGGTTGAGCACTATAAGTGGAATGTCTTCTGGGATGCGCCTTTGGTGATTCCGGGAACCGTGCGGATGACCGGGCCGGGACGCAAAGCGGAAGAGATTGCTCGCGCCGCGGTAAGTTATCATTCGTCCAGTTGCCGTGTAACTTCCGATGGCGAACGCGTGAGCGTGATCTTCGACGGGCTCAGCTTGGGCCTGTTTGCCGGCGACCTTGGATTCACCGTCTACAAGGGCTCCAACCTGCTGCGGCAAGAGGCTGTGGCCAAGACCGACGCGTCTTCCGTGGCCTACATCTACAAGGCTGGCCTGAAGGGATTTGCGCTCAACGATACAACCCGGCTCACCTGGCTGGATACGGCGCAGATGCCGCAGGAGTATGACTTTGGCGGCGAGGCCAACCAGGACCCTGTGAACATCCGCGCGCGCAATCGGCTGGAGATTCTGGACGTAGGTCACGGCTCGCTCGGCGTCTTTCCGCCTCCGCATAAATTCTTTTTCGCGCGCGAAAACGAAGTTAATCTTGGCTATGTTTACTACCGCAAGGATGATGAGAAATCGCTGTCGATTGGCGTGATGCAGCCGGAGCATGGCGAGGGTTATACGCCGTGGGGCATCTCCGACGAGGTGTGGAAACGCCGCTCCGCTACTGCGCGTCACCAGACCGAAAACTATGCGCTCTACAATGCGCCCCCGGGAACGCTGCAGCACATGGTGGTGTACTACTACCTGAGCCCAGCTAGCGAGCAGGCCACGCGGAAGGCGGTGCTGGCTTACACCCACGACGATGTTTATAAGTCCGTGCCAGGCTTCAAGGTAATTACCGGACATTTTCATCTGGAATTGAATGAGATGATCCGCGACCGCGGCACCTCTGATCTCAATCCCACCTGGCTGCCGGTCTTCCGCGGACTGGGCATCAACATTGTGTATCTGGCGGACTTCCATGATGACTCGGATATTACCGATCCGGGGCCGAAGCGTTTTGCCGAAGAGAAGCTCTACTTTGAGGGAGCGCGCAAACTCTCCGACAAGAACTTTCTGGTGATGCCGGCTGAAGAGCAGATGAATACTTACTTCGGAGGGCACTGGTATCTGCTGACCCCGCATCCGGTGTACTTTAGCCATGCCGACCCAGAGCCTGCCGACCGGCCGTTTGAAGAGAACGATCCTGTTTACGGGCATGTGTATCATCTGCGCAATGCGGACGATGCTTTCCGCATGGTGAATCAGGAAAAGGCCATCATGTGGACGGCGCATCCGGAGACCAAGAGCTCGACCGGGTTCCCGGCGCTTTACAAGGACAAGGACTTCTTTCAGAGCGATAGGTTCATCGGCGCATCGTGGGAGTCGTTGCCGGTGGATCTGTCGCAGCCGGACCTATGCCCGCAGCGTTGCTTTGCGGTGAACGACGCTATAAGCAACTGGGCGCCGAAGCCGAAGTTCATGCTGGCCGAAGGCGACACTTACATGAAGCGGCCGGAGGACGATACTTATCCGCTGCTGGCGGTGAATTATCTGAAGCTGGACAAGGTGCCTGCCTACAACGAGAGCTGGGCGCCGGTGGTAGAAGGCATTCGCGCCGGAAACTTCTACGGCACCACCGGTGAAATTCTGTTTCATCAATGGAGCATCGAAGGCGCGGGCAGCAAGAGCGTGTACAAAGCAAGCATTGAATACACCTTCCCGCTGGAGTATGCAGAGCTGGTGTGGAGCGATGGAGTCAAGGTCGACCGAAAGATCATCAAACTGACCAGCACCACCGCCTTCGGCAGCAAAGACTTTGCCATCCCGTTTGACGCAACTGACAAGAAGTGGGTTCGGTTCTCGGTATGGGACTCGGCCGGCAACGGCGCGTGGCTGCAGCCCGTACAACCGTAGTTAGTCAACAGGCAGTGGAGGCAAATCGAATGGCAAGAGGAAGCAGAACCATACGAGAGACGTTCAGCGTTCAGGCAGTTTCGATGCTGGAGCGGTGCTGTTGCAGGCTCAGCCATTCGGTTCGATTTGCGCTAGGTCCAAGCACCTGTTCGGGGCGGAAGGTGCGCCGGTTGATGGCCTTGATTCCTAACTCGTTTCCCAAGGCGTGCATCCGCGTCTTTATCGGCAGTGACTTTTCGAATCCCGAACGGTTGACGTTTGTGGACGGCTCGGCAGGTTTCGAAGATGTGGTGGTGGCGGATCATTGCTTGGCTTCTTTCCCTGGATTGCGCTACCCTTGTCCTGGGCTATTGTCCCATCGCCCCTCTGGGGCGAATCGGCATCCTGCGCATGTAGCCACTCAGCCACCTATTCCCTACTCCCTACTCCCTCAAGTGAGGTTCCCATGTTCCAGAAGATCGCACTCGTTACCGGCGCCAATCGTGGTATTGGCCTAGAAACCGCCAGGCAGCTCTGCCTGGCTGGTGTGCACACCTATCTTGGCGTCCGTTCCCTGGAGCAGGGCCAGCAGGCTCTGGACAAGCTGGCCGCGGACGGCGTGAAGGCCAGCATCCTGGAACTCGACGTCACCGATTCCGCTAGCTATGCCGCGGTATATGGTTATCTGAACTCGCGTTATGGCAAGCTCGATATTCTGGTCAACAACGCTGGCATCGCCGCCGGCCCGTTTCCCGGCGCGGGGCCGGAGCACAACGCGGCTGACGTGCCCATGGACCTTCTGCGCCGCGTCTTTGAGACCAACTTCTTCTCTCTCGTTGCGCTCACCAAAACCCTGCTGCCGCTCATCCGGAACAGCTCGGCAGGGCGCATCGTGAACCTGGCCAGCATTCTCGGCTCCTTGCAGTTGCAGGCCAAGCCCGGCTCGCCTGTCTACGACTCCAAATCCTTCGCCTACGACGCCTCCAAGACCGCCGTCAACGCCTACACCATCCATCTGGCCTACGAGCTGCGCGAGACCAAGATCAAGGTGAACTCCGCGCATCCCGGCTGGGTGAAAACGGATATGGGCGGCCCTGACGCCATGATGGAGATTGCCGACGGCGCGCGCACCAGCGTGGAACTCGCCCTGCTTGGCGACGACGGCCCCAGCGGCGGCTTCTTTCACCTGGGCAAGCCGCTCCCCTGGTAAGCGGGCAAGAACCTCAGCGGCTGACGTGGTCTGCAAACGGCGCGGGCACCGCATGCAGCACCGCGGCCAGCGCCACCAGCAGAGCAACAAAGTAGAGCCATGTGCTCCAGTCGTCCTGTTCCGGCTTGTCTTTGGCAAACAGTCTCCAGCCCACGCCCGCACCTACAAACAGGAAGATGGGTTCGCGGGCATAGGCAAACACGGCCACCGTTGCCGCCAGCAGTGCCGCGCGTGCCACTTTGCCCAGTGCATCCACGGCCTTGGCGCCATCCAGCATCCAAACCGGGATCAGGTTGAGCACGTTGATCACGGCTCCGGTGCGGGCCAGTGCGGCCCACAGCGGGTCGCCGGTGCGGAAGTAGAGCAGGCAGCAGCAGGCCGCTGCAATCCATCCGGCCAGCGGGCCGGCAAGGCTGATCTGTGCCATCTGATGGCGCGAAACGCCCAGCCCGCTCCACTTGACATAGGCGCCCAGACCGGGCAGAAAGACCGGCATCTCCGCCGGAAGGCCGCGCCGTTTGATGTCGATGTAATGGCCCAGCTCGTGGATGAGAATGGACACGGCCAACCCCAGTCCGTAGCGCCATCCCAGCAGCATGGCGTAGAGCCCGAAGAAGGACAGGAAGCTGAACAAAAACTTCAGCTTGAAAAGGATTAGCAGCAGGCTCTTGCCTTTGGCCAGCAGCAACGCGACCGGCGCCAGCGGGCCCAGTCGCTTGGCCCAGGTGTGTTTCTTTTGGTTTTGGTGCGCCGCGGTTTCGGCCAGGGCCGTATCCAGCTCGCGCAGGTGGTTCCTTACCCACTCGGCCTGCGTGGCCTCTTGCGGCAGCAGGGTAAGGGAGCGGCTCCACTCCACATGAGCCTGGGCAAAGTCGCCCTTCTGCTCGCAGAGCTGTGCCTTCTGGGCCAGCGATTCCAGCTCCGCGGCATGCACCAGGGCGTGGCATGCGGGGCAAACCAGATCGCTCAGATGCAGTTCCTGTTGGCACCTCGCACACTGCCGCGAAGTGGAGGGGTCCAAGGTATTCAAATGGCGCTCGCTCTCGTCATGCTGTGATGCTGTACGGGCCATCCACCTCAAGCGGTTTGGCTGCCGTCATGCGGTACGCAATACTCAAGCCCACAAAGAGAATGAACAGGCCCATGATGCCGGAGCCGGGGCTGGCCAACTCCAGAAATGGGGAGGCCAGACCGATGAGAAACAGGTAGCCGATGGCTCCGGCCAGGCTCTGCTCGCCTGTCTTTGCATCTCCGTTCTTGACCTGTCCCGCCTCGTCCGCGCTGGAGCCGTCTGGAGCGTTCTGTCCTGCAGTTTGCTGTTGCTTCTCCGCGTGGTGCTTGGCGTAGCCGGCCACCGCAATCGGAATCGACGACAGGGAGATGGCCGCATAGGTCAGCAGTACAGCCGTAATCTGGTAGCGCCGCCCGCCCATTCCATTTGAGGCCTTCATGATGGCCTTGGCCACCAGCCAGCCAACCGCCAGGGCAACATAGCCAATACTCCATCCGGTGAGAATGCCAACGGCGGAGTAGAGGATGAGCCCAATCAATGCCGCGCCGGCCCCCAGAGCCAGAGCCCGCAGATAGGCCGCGTGGCTGTCTTTGGGTTGGCCGTCGCGCGCCTCTTCGGCGCACTTGGCGCAGGCCATCTGGGTGTTTACGCGATAGTACTCGCCCGCCAGCGCGCAGCCGCATACACGGCATCGGTCAGAGCCATTTGAGCCTGCGAACTCCGCGGTGGCAAACTGCGGCACCGGGGCAGAGGACGTGCCTCCGGTAATTCCAGTGATGGGTTCCTGATTGTCGAGCATATTGCAGGCCAGCTTAGCACAGTAGCAGTAGAGGTGGGCAGGGAACTCGGAATCATGGGTCCAGAACCGGCACCCCAGATGGTGACATTTCCATCTGTACAGGGTGCATCTCTTTGTTCCGCTCTGGTTGTCTGGTGGAGAACTCGCCTGAAGCGGCGGTTCGAGCTTATGCTAATGGCGTTGCCATGCCATGGAGAAGTCCATCCGCTGCGCTGGAGGAAGACGATGAAGATTCCTGCTTGCTTTGTTCTCGCTCCCGTTGTGTTCACTCTTGCCGTTGCGTGGGTTGGCGGAGCCAAAGTCATTGCGCAAATCGCGCCCATCGGCTCGCTCTCCACGCTGATGCCCCTGCCGGCGAAGATGGTTCCGCAGGCAGGCTCGCTGGCGATCACTCCCGCCTTCCGTTACGCGCTGGGCGTAGACCCCGGAAGCCGGCTCACCCAGGCCGCCCAGCGGCTGATGGCGCGCATGGAGCAGCGTACCGGCGTGCAGTTGGCTCGCGAGCCTCTGGCCGGAGCAGCCGCCACGCTCACCTTCGTGGTACCGGCCGCCACCGCCCTTGAGAGTGTGCCCCAGCCCAACGTGGATGAGAGCTATATCCTCGACGTGGATGCGACCCACGCCACACTGACCGCCAAGACCGACATCGGTGCTCTGCGCGGCATGGAGACGCTTTTGCAACTTGTATGCGCCTCGGGTGACGGCTATGCGATTCCCGCCGTACACATTGAGGATGCCCCGCGCTTCCCCTGGCGCGGCCTCATGATCGACTCCGGACGCCACTTCATGCCGGTACCGGTTCTTCTGCGCACGCTCGACGCCATGGCCTCGGTCAAGCTCAACGTCTTCCACTGGCACCTCAGCGAGGATCAGGGCTTCCGCTTGGAGAGCAAGGTCTATCCCCGGCTTCATGAGATGGGCTCGAACGGCCAGTTCTACACCCAGGACCAGGCCCGCGAAGTCGTCGCCTATGCCAGCGCGCGCGGCATCCGCGTGGTGCCGGAGTTCGACGTCCCCGGCCACACCCAGAGCTGGCTCGTCGGCCATCCCGAGCTGGGCAGCGCCCTCGGCCCCTTCGTCCTCGATCCCGAGTTTGGCATCAGCGACGATGCGCTCGATCCTTCCCGCGAATTCACCTTCGAATTTCTCGACAGTTTCTTCGCGGAGATGGCCGTGCTCTTTCCCGATCCCTATCTGCACACCGGCGGCGACGAGAGCAACGGCAAGCAGTGGCGCGCGAATCCGGCCATTGCGGCCTTTATGCAGCAGCACGGCTTCAAGACTACTGAAGAGCTGCAAACCTACTTCAGCCAGCGCGTGGTGGCCATTCTGGCTGCGCACCACAAGCAGATGGTGGGCTGGGATGAGATTCTTGCTCCCGGCCTGCCCGCTCAAGCGGTCATCCAGAACTGGCACGGCATCAAATTTCTTCTGGACGCGGCCCAGCAGGGCCATATGGCGATCCTTTCCCAGCCCTTCTATCTGGACCACATGCGCTCGGCCGCCGACATGTTCCTGGCCGATCCCATTCCCACCGACGCCGGGCTTACTGCCGAGCAGCAGAAGCTGATCCTGGGTGGCGAAGCCTGCATGTGGGCCGAGCACGTGAATGCCGCCACCATCGACTCCCGCATCTGGCCCCGCGCAGCCGTGGTGGCGGAGCGGCTCTGGTCCCCGGCCGAGGATCGCAACGTGGACGACATGTATCGCCGCCTGAGCGTGGAGACCCTGCGCCTAGAGTACGAAGGCCTGATGCACCTCTCCGGCCCGGTGCGCATCGAGCGTCTGCTCACCGGCTCGGCCGACATCCACCCGCTCGAAGTCTTCATCTCCACCCTGCAGCCGGTGGACTTTGGCGTCCGCAGCCATCAGCAGCGCGCCAACACGCTCACCGTCTTCGATCGTCTGGTGGATGCCGCGCGGCCCGATCCGCCGCTCCGTCACCAAATGCCTTTGCTTGTTGATGCGGCGCTTGCAGGCGATCCCGCGGCCCGCGCCAACCTGCGCACGCTCTTCCAGTCCTGGCAGGATGCCGCGCCCGTCCTCGATAAACTGGAGGCTGGCTCGCCCATCCTGCACGAGGCGCACACCCACATTGCAGCCTGGCCCAAACTGGCCGCCATGGGCCTGCAAGCCCTGCAGGTGCTCGACACCAAGACCCCACCGCCCGCAGATTGGCTGGATGCCCAGAAGGCCGTCCTGCACGACGCCGTGGCGCCGCAGGAGCTGGTGGACTTTGTCGTCCTTGCTCCATTGCAAAAACTCGCGGAGGCTGCCGCCAGCGTGAAGTGACGTTCCTTGAGCATCTTCTGGATTGGTGTAGACCAAAATTTATAGGTATCCCACCCATTTCCGCACAGAACGCGGAAATGGGTGGGGCACGGAAGTCATAGCAAAAGGAAAATGCGTTACTTCCGGTCTAGCCGGAACGCCGCGGCCTGGAAGTCTCCATGGAAATCCGCGCCCAGATCCAGCCCATGGTTCATCCACCACGCTCCGCTGGCCACGGCTGGTACGGCCTTGTCGGCCTTGCCTTCGATCGCCGTCAGCGCGTACTCCGCCGCCGGGTCCAGCCCCTTCAGCTTCAGCACCGGGTAGGGGTAGCCTTCTATCGTCGAGTGGATAAAGGCAAAGACCACGGCCTGGCTCTTGTCCGCCTTCACATTCTCGGTGGCTGAAAACGCGCTGCCCCCGGTGGGAGCAATCAGTCGGTAAAGGTCGCCCTGCGCAATGGCCGGCTGCACCTGCTTGTAGGCCGCAATCAGGCGCTTGGCGGTGGCCACATCCTCCGGGCCCCACTTGCTGATGTTGGCGCCAATCCCCAGCGAGCCCTGCATGGAGCTCAGCATCCGGTAAGCCACGGTGGTCGCGCGCTGGTTCTCCCAATGGGGCGAGTCGGTGACCCACGCCATCATCACCTGAGGCGTGTAAGCAAAGCTGAAGCCGTACTGCTGGATCAGCCGGTCGTAGGGGTCGGTGTTGTCGCTGGCCCAGACCTCGTCCGTCAGGCGCAGAATTCCCAGATCGACGCGCCCGCCGCCGCCGGAGCAGGACTCGATCTCTACCTTGGGATGTTTGCGCCGGAGCTCGGTCAGAATCGAGTAGAGGTTGCGCACATAGTCCACATACACGCGCTTCTGCTCGCCTGCCGGCAGCTGGTCCCAGCCCGGCTGGCTCCAGTTGCGGTTGTAATCCCATTTCAAAAAGGCAATATCGTTCTCGGTCAGCACCTTGTCCAAAAAACCGAAGAGATAGGCGCGCACATCCGGTCGGGCCAGGTTCAGCACCAGCTGGTTGCGCTGCTCCATGCGCGGCCGCCCCGGAAAGGCCAGCACCCAGTCCGGATGCTGGCGATAGAGGTCGGAGTTGGGGTTCACCATCTCCGGCTCCACCCATAGGCCAAAGTCCATGCCCAGCGCGTGTACCTTGTCGATGAGCGGCTTCAATCCATTGGGGAATTTCTGCTTGTTCACATACCAGTCGCCCAGGCCTGCGTGGTCGTCCTTGCGCTGGCCAAACCAGCCGTCGTCCATCACAAAGCGGTCCACGCCCAGGGCGGCGGCCCGCTCCGCCAGCGCTACCTGCCCGGCCTCGCTCACGTTGAACCCGGTGGCCTCCCAGGAGTTGTAGATCACCGGCCGCGGCTTGGGTCGAGAGCCCTCTGGCAAGCCCGCCGTGCGCGGCAAAATCCGGTCCAGCTCAAAGCGGTGCAGCAGCCGCGAGGCTGCGCCCATACCCCCCTGCGTGTAGCCGCTATAAAACACCGGGGTTTCCAGCCGCTGGCCGGGATGCAGCACAAATCCAAAATCGAAGGGGTTGAAGCCGCCCGTCACGCGTACCGCGTTCGCCTGGTCCTGCTCCACCACCATGCGCCACGATCCGCTCCAGGCCAGCGCCCCAAACCACACCTCGCCCGCGTCCTCAGTGGCCTCGCCCGCCGCCAGCGCAAACCAGGGATTGGCCTGATGCCCGGTGGATCCACGCCGACTCTCCAGCACCCGCGAGCCGGCCCGCACCGGCTCCTGATTCAGCGTCCACTCGCTGCCCCAGCGCCCGGTCAGGTAGCTCAGCGTGTAGTGGCTGGCGGGCAGCATCCAGGCCGCCGCCGCCGCCTGCTCCACGGTCACGGCCAGCGTGCCGCGGTTCTCAATCGTCGCCGAGCGCGCCAGGATGCCCGTTGCCGCATCCATTGTGTAATGCAGCACCACCACAATGGGCTTAGCCACGTCCTTCAGCTCCACATCGAAGCCGTTGGCCACCATCTTGTGGCTCACGTAGTGCAGCACCAGCTCGCGATTGCCGTCCGGAAAGCTCACCTTCAGCGCCGGCTCCACATAAATGCCGTTTCCCCAGCCCGAGTACTCCTGCGGGGTGTTGTTGAAGCTGGAGTCAAAGCTGGTCCGCTCGCCCAGCGGTTCGGCCTTCGGGAAGCTGTCGGTCCCAGCCAGACGCCCGCCCCAGTAGAGCTGCTGCAACTCGCCGCGGCTGTTCACCCCAAAGGCATAGGTCGTGTTGCCGCCGTCCAGGCGGAAGGTCTTGGTTGCGGCTTCGTAGTACGCGGCTGCCGCTTGCGCTTGAACGCTTGCAACTCCCACCGTCAAGGCCAAGGCAATGGAAAAGGTTTTCAAAATTGGATGCATCGTTTCTGCTGTGCTCCTTTGAAATGCCCATCATAGCACCCGCTCGGCGATGCCATTCCAACCCGCTGTGAGCACAACAGAAGGGGATGTTACCTTGCTGGATAATGGTCGGGACGGTAAACGCGGAACCAACTAATTAGGGGGGCAAAGCCATGAAGCCCCGCCCGTCGAAACTTTCAATCGGGATGCCGGGGCGCGATGCACGCAAGGCAAGGCCTTCTGAACGTATGAGTTCAGTCCGGAAGCTTGGGGTCATGGTGCCGCCGTTCCAGCACAAACTCGCGGAAAAGGTGACCGCCAATGCGTGTGGCGAAGATCAGGCGCGCGCCTACAACGCCATCCACCGGGCTCTTGCCCGGGAGCCAGAACGCGTTGGCGATGATCGGGCCCGACATGTCGGAGATCACCGGCGTCAGGGTGAAGAAACGGTGGCCATCGCGCTCATGCCTCGCCGTAATCTCGGCCAGCAGGGCGCTCTCAATCTTCCTCTTTGCAGAGCAGCCGTGGCAAGGAATGTAGCGCATGTCTTCGCTGAAGATCGTCTCCATGGCGTAGCGCACATTGCCATCGATCACCGTTGTCGCGGCCGATGAGCCAAAACGCTGACCGAAGCCCATCCAATCCTGTCCCCATTCTTCAGGCTTGTCGCGGCCCTCTGCGTACAGGGCGCGAACACTGGTTCGCGCCAGCGCAGGTAGACCGTAGCTGTCTTGCAGATAATCTTTGAAACGGACTTTTGCCGACGGACGCTCGTAGGGCCTTCCATTCACGATGGCTGGCAGATCCGGCTTCATTGCGGGGGGCGGTGCGCTGTACTGCGCCTCCAGTCGAGCAAGCGTGACCATCCCAAATGCGAATTGCGCCAACACAATCAACATCGCCGCCCATACTTTTGCACGCGGAGCGGGGGCGTCACTGCGCCTGCTGGAGGTAAACACGTGTGGTTCGAGTGTTCGTCTCAACATGGGGCTACACCTTGGAGAGCCGGCCGGACGCCTCGTTCCGCGCCCTGCGGGATGTCTTCACTTTATAGACTCCACAGGGAGAAAAGGCGAGCATTTCGGAATTGCTAGAGCATTTTCCCTTTTGCTATAGACCTCGGGTGCCCCATCCATTTCCGCGTTCTTTGCGGAAATGGGTGGGATACCCATGAAATCCAGGTTTACACCATTCCCGAAAGATGAATATCAAGCTAGCTCCGGCATGCGACAAGCTGTTTGTAAGTGATGGTTTGAGTGCTAATGCAGGCGCGCAGCAGGCGCATCATCAGGTCTGGCTCCATTTCGCGGCGGTTGAGCCGGTAGTTGAATTCGGCCACGTAATACTTGAGGTGTTTCTGCTCTACCTTCGACCTAACCCTCATCGACCTCGACCAATCCGCCCAGCCGATAGCGTTGATCGCGATCACTCATCGCCTTGCGGATCTTGTGCAGCATCAGCCAGGCGGTGGGATAACGGACGCCGATCTCCTTGGCCAATTGCACGGCTGAGATGCCCTTCTTGTCGTGGCTCATGCGATAGATCGCCCAGAACCAACTCGACAGCGGCGTTCGCGTCTTGTGAAAGATGGTTCCCGCTGTCACCGAGCACTGGTAGGCGCACCGGGCGCACTCATGCACCTGCCGTTCGGCCATGTACCCGCGGCTTGGGCCGCCGCAGCGCGGGCATTTGAACCCTTCCGGCCAGCGCTGCCGGCTCAACTGCTCGCCGCACTGTTGCTCGTCTGCAAACGATGCCCGGAACTGCTGCACCGTCATCATACGGCGATGCTTCGTCGTTGATGGTTTTGCCATGACAATATGCTATCGCCGATTGTTCGCCTGAGTAATGTTGATATTCATCTTCGTAAAATGCTCTAATCTGCGCGCTGGATCTGGGGAAGATTTTTCAATGACCTTGCCTGGATATTCCTCCAAAATGCCAACCGAGCCTGCATCTGGAATGCAGGCTCGGTTGGTTCGGTACCTGGACTGGTGGAGTTATAGCGAAGCCAGAGTTGCTGTAGCCCGAAACCAATGCACTCAAGTCGACGCGACCTTGCAGGGAGCGGCGATCTTGCAGGGAGCGGCGATCTTGCAGGGAATTGCAAGGTCACACCGACTCCGGTTTCGCTCTAGTCTCCCATCGGCGTTGCCGACCCGCGAGGAATGAAACGTTGGATGCCGCAGCCACGGTAGAGCGCCCCAGCGGGGCGCTGCGAAGATAGCCCAGGGTGGACCCTGACCCTGAGCGTAGTCGAAGGGGAAGGGGAACCCTGGGTTAGCGTTGTACAAAAGCCACCCGTCCCGGAGGGACGGACGAAAGATGCCTGGAAATTCTTCTTTAGCAAAATCAACAACTTGCAGCGCCCACGGAAAGTAGTTTCTTGTTAGGTCTCCACGGCTTCGGGCAGCAAAGCGGGCTCTGCGGCGTGCTCACGCCATGTGTACACGGCATAGCAGCCCAGAATCGCGATCAGCGGGTCCAGCGGACGCAGATGATAGGGTTCCGGATGCGCAAAATAGTACATTGAGGGCAGTATCATCATCACGCCCAGAAACCGGATCGCATCCATGCGATGGGTTCGCCACATCAGTACCAGCCCGGAGAAGCCCAGTAAGTTCAGCGTGATCGAAAACGGAATGTTCGCCAGATCGGTGGGTTCCAGCGCCAGATAGGCCTTGCTGAAGCTCCAGTAGCTGGTCCAGATGTAGACCGCGCGGCGCACGCAGGTTACCGCATACCAGCCCGGATGAGCCGCAATGTAGGCGTGGGCCAGATCGGACTTGTGCTGCATATATGCCAGCTCGCCCATGCGGTTGTAGTCGGCCAGTTCCTGCATGTCGTGCAGGGGATGCAGATCGTCCGTGGTCCAGCGCAGGTCGTAGCCGTTGTTGCCCATCCACATCTCCAATCCCATGCTGTCGCGCATGGGAATGAATTTGTGGAAGACCATTGCATTGCGCACCGTCCACGGCGTGAGCACCGCAAACACCGTAATCGAGCCCACCAGCGCGGGTACAAACCAGCTCTTGCCAGCCCGCCACAACTGCCACATCGCCACGCCCATCAGCACCGGCAGAATCAGCAGAATTGAGGGCTCGGTGAGCGCCGCAAAGCCCGCCAAAAGGCCAAAGCCCACCCATAACTTCAACCGCGAAGACTCCGCCAGATCCTGCGCCAGGTACAGCATCCAGCACAAACACAGCAGCAGAATATGCGTGGACCAAGCCCACGCCGCGGCAAAGTAGATTCCGTAGGGAGAAAATGCCCAGGCCCACGCTGACCACCACGCCACCCGTCTGCCAAAGGTGCGCCGCGCCAGCAAAAACACCGGAATCGTAGCCAGCACCGAGATCACGCAGTTAAACGCATGTACGGCAAAGATCGAGGCCGGCGTATGGACGCCAAAAAGCTCGAACGCCCCGGCCACCACCAGCGGAAACACCGGAGGCATGATCGCCGAGGACTGCGTGCTTACCAGCGGGCTGCCAAAACCATGCCCCGCCACCAGCGAGCGGGCCACGTTGCCTTGTTCCCAGGCATACAGATGATCGGCGTTCAGCAGACCTTCAATTTCGTTGAAAGGAGTGACAGCCAATCGCAGTGCCAGCCCGATCAACATGATCAGCAGCAGTCGTTTTCGGACAGACTTCGGTCGAGAAGCGGGGAGGTGCAGCCCTGATGGGTTCACGCGTATGCCTTTGGTAGGGTGGACGCGGAATTCCTCCACCATGATTACGTCTTAAAACACTAAGTCGTAAGGATTCTATAAATTCTTACGCAGGAACCCTTCAGCACGGAAAGTGTATTGGCTTGCGGTACAAAGAACGCGTCTTCCCGGATAAAAGAGCCCTCGCACTCGCTCTGCAAGGGCTGCATCTATTGGAGAAACGCTCTAGTCCCCCACCGGCGTTGCCAACCCGCGAGGAATGAAACGTTGGATGCTGTAGCCACGGTAGAGCGTCCCAGCGGGGCGCTGCGAAGATAGCCCAGGATGGACCCTGACCCTGAGTGTAGTCGAAGGGGGAACCCTGGGTTAGCGTTGTGCAAAAGCCACCCGTCTCGGAGGGAAGGACGAAAGATGCCTGAAAATTCTCCTTTAGCAAAATCAACAACTTGCAGCGCTCGCGGAAAGTTGTTTCTTGTTAGACCAGCGGCAAAAGCGCCGGGAAGTGCTTGCGCAAAGTCTCCGCCGAGTAATCACTTACTTCCACGTCGCGAGCCACCAGCGGTCCCGACGACAACTCATTCAACTGCGTGAAAACAGCCTCGGGTTCCACATCCGCCCGGTCCAGCAAATCCGGGATCAGCGCCTCAATGTACTTCCGGTCCTCCTCGTCGGCAATATGATCGTCCAGCGAGCGATGCACATAAAACAGTAACTGGCTCCGGTTCTTCACCGCCAGCAACACCCCCTCACACAGGTGAGGGTCGCTATGCATACCGGACGCCCGATAGACCAGCAGGCAGGATTCCACCTCGGAATCGTTCGGCGCGCGCTGTCTTGCGTTGTTCAGGTGACTCTCCCCGCAGCTGGAAGCAGGAGCTCCTCAGGTAGTTCGACACGTTCTCGACCAGGAAACCGTCGGAAAGCCGGACCAGGAGTTGGTGGAATTGGCCGATCACACTGGACGTAACCCATTCCTGTGGCATATTTGCCACAATGCGGTTCAACTTCTCCTGATTAAGAGATTCTATGATGTGTGCAATTCGATTGCAACCCTCCACTGCCAGATCCTCGTAGATTCGGCTGTCCAGGTACCTGGAAGCTAATAGCTTCGGCGTCGTATCTCCATTCGGACCGCCAAACAGATGACCATGATCGAAAAACACCGCATCCATGTCGCCGGCATCGTTGCGCAGAAACAGGGTCTGACGGTGATCGCAGTGCTCACACAAGATGTCCAGAAACCAGGCCTTCCAGAAATCCTGGCGATTGTTCACCCGGTTGAACGCACTGCGCGACAGAACCTCCAGAACTTGCGTTTCGCCCATCCCCTGGTAGCGGGAACCAAAACACCAACCAGCCTTCGGCCGGCGATACTCCCGGCCCTCCCAGATCCAGCCTTCCGGATGACGATCCAGGAACCCATCGCTGACTTCAATCGCGGCCCAGGAAGGTACACGCAGACCACAGGCATCGAACAACACACTCCCCAGACCCTCGTTAAAAGGCACATTCGGCCCCTGAGGATTGTCCTGGTACTTCACCACATATAGGAAGCCATCACTGGCTTGCACCAGGATCGGCTGCGAGCCGCCCCGAAGACGGCCTATGAACAATTCTGCAGACAACTGCTTGGGGGTAAAAGTTTCCACGTCCATCTCCGCTCTTCTACTGCCATCTCCCGTTCACTCATCCCAACTTTGTCTTCAGCCAACCTCGATGCGCGACAACCACATCGTATTCACTGAATTCAACTGCGCTCGATGACCGGGTATTGCTGAACAAACCAGGTAAAGACCTTCGTCCTGCTCGTTGGGCGGCTGCCAGGTAATGCTCTGTGCCGATCCTCTCTGTGGCTTCGTAAGGTACTTTGGGTGTCCCCGATTGCTCAGTCTTTGTTACCACGGAAGTTATCACAGAAATCTAATCAGTTTTCCACAAGAACGGGCTTTGGAAATTTTCTTGTCAATAGCGACTACAACTGACAAATTGTTCGGACAATCAAAATGCGGGATGGGAGGCACGTGAAAATCTAATCTATCCAACAAAGGTAACCATCTCAAGGTAACCTACTTTTGTCCACGTTGTACGGTGGACTTTAGTCATCATCCCTTCTTTCATGCGCTTAGATGTTTGTAAAGTAGTAAATGTCTGGCCTGCCTGCTCCGTATCGCTCGGAAGACTTCTGCAACTTCTTCCTCACAGGATACCCGCAGACATTCGCACCACTTATTGTGCAACAAAAATATCCGAGTTGTATCATAATGCGACACGACGGACGGTGATTCGCCTCTATTTGGTGGACGCATCGTCGGAGCTTTTGCTTTCCCTCACCCTTCCGCCCACAGGCTGGATGACCGTTGCAAGTCCTCCCAGGCCAAGGGGTTCGGTCCGTTTCAGGCCCCGGTAGAGCGAAACCAGAGTTGCCGTATCCCGAAGCCCATGCATTCAACTCGATGCGACCTTGCAGGGAATTGCCAGGACACACCGACTCTGGTTTCGCTCTAAACCTCGCCCGCTTGACCGCGCCGGAGCTGGGCCACACGCCGCGCAGTTCTGACGCCAAAAAAATCTGCCTGCCAGGACACTTCCTGGCAGGCAGACTTTTTTATTGGAGCATGCCTCGGAGCGCGCACCTCCGCTCCCCTACGTCTCTACTTCCACACCTCGCCAGAAGGCTACATAGCCTTTGATCTTGCGCGCCGTGGGCTTCGGGTCCGGATAATACCAGGCGGCGTCCTGATTATCCTGGCCGTCAATCACCAGGCTAAGATAGCGTGCCTGGCCAATCGCCGGATTGGTCGAAGTGGTTGTGCTGGTGCGAAAATACTCGCGCTTGAGGCTCGACTCAGGGAAGTAAACATCCCCCTCCATCGTCTCCGTCCTCGCGCTCTCGGCAAGAATGCGTCCGTTCCAGATTGCTCGCGCCATGTTCGTTCTGATCTTTATAGGGTTTTCTCCTGCTAGACAGAGGACTTAGCGCCCTCCTGCAGGGATCGGTAACGACATTAGCAGAGTTCTTCGTGGAATGCGAGCCAAAATCGCACCCGCCATCTTCCGGGTCGCACCAATCCGTCGACTCACCTTGCGTTGTGGCCTCCAAAGCCCGAAAATGAGCGTATATTTAACTTCATTTGACGCAACGGTAACATTGATATGATTACCTGAAAGTATTTTCATGGCTCCCAGGTTGCCGATCACCCCAAACTTCCTCTTTAGGCGGCTACAAACACGGGTTTGGTAACCATCGCATGGAGGCACTGCTGCACCCCTGCACGTCGGACTGTCGGCAATGGGTCTGCCGCCGCCCAGTGCCCCCGTACAGACGCAGCAAGGCCTCCCCGTGAAGGGGAGAGACCTGCAAACTACCTGGGGACTGTTCGTGCTGAAATCGGCCTAGCGCCGGGGCTAGGCCATTTCCATTTTGCGCTAGACTTCCGTGCCCCATCCATTTTCGCGTCTTGTGCGGAAATGGGTGGGATACCCATGAAATTCAGCTCTACACCGTTATGGGAGATGCTCTAGTGGCGGGCGCGCATGGCGTCCACGCGCTTCAGGATGGCCTCATAGCGCTGGGCGGCGGCAGAGAACCGCTTGATCAGCTCTGAAGTCTTGGTCATGAAAACCGGATTGCGCTCGCGGATGGCGTCGAGAAAGGGAGCGAACTTGGCCAAATAAAAAAATCCTTCGCCGTTGGCATCCACAAACAGCTCGGCGGAGACGGCGCCATGCAGCACCAGCGCTGCGGCCATCTCCCAGTAGCTCACCACCTGGCGGAACCACGCATTGTGCTCGTCGCCCATGTTGTCGGCTACAGCAAAGAACTCTTCCGCGGTCCGGGGCCAGAACTCGGCCAGCATCCAGGCCCGCGCCTGGCGCATCACGGCTTCGGTCCGTAGTTCATATAACTTAAGAACAATCTCGGCATCCGCCGGTGTTGCCATCATGCGTTCCATCGTTTCTGATCTCCGAGGGCAATGGTAGCAGCTCGCACCGGCAGGGCGAAGCGGGAAGGGGACTGGTGGCGATTGGAGGCTACGCTGCGGAAGCCTTGGACTGGTCTTCGGGCTTGCGGTGAGCACCGGTCGCAGCTCCAGCGGCCAGCTCCTCATCGGTCCAGAAGCGGCCGGACTGATCGAGAGTGCCTGCGGCCAGCTGGCGGTCGACTTCGGCCAGAGCGGCTTTCATTGCCTGATGGATTTGTTCAGATGTCAAAGCTCTCATCGTGCGGCCTCCTTCATTAACTGCCAAACACCAGGTTCACAAACGATCAACTCACCGCGATGTTTCTCTGCGATCAGAATCCGTCTTCTGTCGGTATTATCGTAAATTTCAGCTTCGTCGGCCAGCGGAAGATAGAAACTGAGCATGTTGGCCACTCCGGTGCGAAAGCGGCGTTGGATGGCCTCTGAGGGAATATTGTGCCCGCCCTCGGAAACCCGCTTGCTGACCCGGTCCATGGATGCCTGGGGCGAGCGGAGCCAGAGATAGAGAAGCGAGATCTTCCAGCCTTGTTGCTTGCACTCGCGGAGCAGCGGAACGTAGGACCTACCGGAACACGTTGTTTCAAGGGCGAAGCTCTCACCCTTTGCCACCAGCCAGCGCATGCGCTCGATCAGTGCCCGGCCAGCAGCAAATGCGGCGGAGTCCACATCGTCCGGTGCGAGGCGGCGTGCAATCTCATCGGCGTTCAGATACTCACGACCATCGAAGAGCGCAGGAATGAGGACGCGGGCAGATGTTGTCTTGCCCGCGCCATTCGGTCCGCCGATGAGAACAATCTCTTTCAAGAGTCTCTCGTATCCGCTTATGCTTTCTGCAGTTCCTTCTCCACCACCGGCCCGTGCGTCTCGGCCGTGGGGGGCGGGGGAGCGTCGCCAATGCGCTTGGAGTAGTCGCACAACGGCTTGGCTGCTTCTTCAGCCTCCACTGCCGCAGCGGCCTTCTTCGTCCGCTTCTTGGGCTTCTCCACTTCCTCAACGGCCTTCTTCTTGTTCGGGCACTCCAGGAAGATCCCGCTCTTGAGCACCTTTTCGACCAGATACGGGCTCTTGCACTTGGGACACTTCTTGGCTACCGGCTTCAGATTCGAAGTGAAGTCACATTTCGGATAGTTGGTACAGCCCCAGAAGACGTTGCCGCGCCGCGCCTTGCGCTCGGCCAGGTCGCCTTCGCCGCACTTGGGGCACTTCATGCCTTCAATCAGGTTCTGCTTGATG
>CAZYDF010000028.1:0-46539 GCA_964645855.1 uncultured Occallatibacter sp. | reverse complement strand
ATGGTGAACGGGACCTTGCAATCGGAGTTCTTGACGATGTTCTGGCCGATGCGGTTCACGTACTCGACCACCACCGGATCGGAGATCATCCGGATGCTTTTTTCAATTTGATCTGCGTAGCTCTTGCCCATCTTGATCTCGGTGTCGGTGGAGTACCAGTTGCTCCAGCCGCGAGCGCCGATGTCGCGATTGCCCACCGCGTTCACATCTTCAATGGTGCCCGGCTTCACTTTGACAGGCTGACTGCCGACTTCGACCACCTTGTCGGGATTCACGACGGTGGGGGTGTCGCCGTTGACGGGCTTTGCGCCTGGAACCGGCTTACCATTCTTGTCCTTGGCAGGCACATGCGCCTGCACGTCCCCGGTGACCGGCTCCGTGCCCGGCTTCGCCTTGTCCGTAGGCTGCTGACCAGGGGTGGTCTGCTGCGCAGGAGTGGTCTGTTGCGCAGGAGTAGTCTGTGCGGCGGGCGGTTGCTTGTCGCCGCTCTGGGTACTGGACTGCGCCACCACAGCCAGGCTCCATCCCAGAGCCAACGCCGCCACGATCACTGCCCGTGAGCTGCTCGATCCAACCTTCATAACCCACCTCCGACCACAGATTGCGTCCCCGCGCCCGGCCCAGCAATGCCCAGGGACCTACCGCGCCCCATGCTGGCCCGCACCTCTGCAATCGTTAGACGCGGGTTTTCGCGGGTACGCGAGCCCTGCTGACAGAATATTTCTTTCTCCTGCTTCAGGCTACACTCCGTTTTGCGCCGCGCCGCAGCCCTGATGCGGTAGATTGAAGGACACGGAGGAGTTGGTGCGCCGTTCGATTTGTTTCCTGGTCCTCGTAGCTCTGGCATCAGCCGGTTGGTTGGTTGCCCAAACCAGCTCTGGCCCGGCGCGAGCCGCGCATCTGCTTGATCCCCATCCGCCGCAGCACCCCCAACATCCTCCCCGACCACAGCCTCCGGCGGGCGCTCCTGCCGTATTCGACGCCACCGGGATGGGCTCCCCCGTGCTGCTGGACAGCAACTGGCGGGTGGGCATCAGTTCCGATCCAGCCGCTGCGCAGCCCAACTTTGATGACTCCGCCTGGGCCCTCCGCAATGCGACCGACTCCTTTCCGGACGTGGCCGAGCCTGACGCCACGGAGAGCAGCAAGGCGAACGAAGAGGAGCGCAACGCGGAGTCGATTCGCCGGCTGAAGGGCGATGAGAATCAGCGACTCTACGCCTGGTTCCGGCTGCACATTCAGTTGCCGGCGCACCACGGTCCGCTGGCCCTGCTGGTGGAGTTGCCGATCTCGCACAACACCTCCATCCCGATTGGCTCCGGCCCCGGCTTTGACGTTTATGCCAACGGCAAGCTGATCCATCCGGAGGGCCCGAACGGCGACAATCCGGACCATTATCAGCCCATCACGCGCATCTATCCGCTGGCGGTGGACGCTTCCGCAACCTCCGTGGTGCTGGTGGTGCGCACCCTCTATCTGCCGTTTGGCATCGGCGCATATACCCATTTCTTTTCCGCCCGCAAGTTGATCCTGGGCGATCCGGGCGCTCTCGGCCACTCGCTGGATGGCTGGCGCAATCGGGTGCTGTTCGATCGCATTCCGCGCCTGGTGGTGGCCATCCTGCTGGTGGTGCTGGCCAACTTCCTTCTGGCGCTCTACTTTGGCCAGAAGGGGCATCGCGAATACCTGTGGCTGGCATTGCATGAGCTGGCACAAGCGCCCATCGCCTTTTGTGAGCTGGCCGGGTCCACGGCACGGCTCGACAGCCTCTGGTACGCCGCGGCCAATGCGCAACTGTTTCTGCTCTCCGCTTATCTTTACTTTGAGTTTCTGGTCGCCTTCCTCTCGCTACCGCGACGCCGCTGGTATGTGCGCGTGTTGCGGTATACCTCGCCGGTGTTGCTAGCGGTGGGCCCGTCGGTGCTGATGGTAGGGCACAGCACTGCCGCCTGGCTGGTCATGGTGCTGGCTGGCATTTTCAGCGTTCTGTGGTTGCTGGGCTGGCTCCTGTTCGTTGTTCTCACGCTCTTCTCTGCCGCGCTCAAGCGCAACTATGAAGCGGCGCTGCTGCTGGTTCCGCTGGTGCTGAGCTTTGTGGGTAGCATCGAACCGGTATTCACCGTGGCGATGAGCGACATCACTGGGCACCCGGTGCACTCGCCCCTGACGTTGGAGGCCGGGCCTATCCCCATCACCTTTGCCTCCGTTGCCGACTGCGTGGGCATCTTCGTCATCGTGCTCATCATCCTGTTCCGCTTTCTGCGCATTCAACGCAATCAGGAGCGGGCATCGAGCGAACTGGCGGCGGCGCGCAGCGTGCAGGAACTCATCATTCCGCGCGAAAAGATTGCCACACCGGGCTTTGAGGTGGATTCAGTTTACGAGCCCGCCAACGAAGTGGGTGGCGACTTCTACTACGTGGAACCCACTGCGGGCGGAGGCCTGCTGGTAGTGGTGGGCGACGTGGCCGGCAAGGGTCTGAAGGCCGCCATGAACGTGTCCATCCTGATGGGTGCCTTGCGACAGATGGGAACGCAGCACGGCTCCTGCCTGCCCAGGCCAGGGCAGATCTTGAAAGAACTGAATCGGGTGCTGGCCGGCAGCGAGAGCTTTACCACCTGCGAGGCGGTGTACTTTGGACCGGAAGGCGAGCTGACGCTGGCCAGCGCCGGCCACCTGCCACCCTACTTGAACAGCCAGGAGATCGAGATGCCGGGTGGATTGCCGCTGGGCATTGTGGCAGAGATCAGCTATGAAGAGGTGCAACTCTTCCTGCATCCCGGCGACCGTTTGCTGATGCTTTCGGACGGCGTGGTGGAGGCCCGCCGCGCAACGGGAGAGTTGTTCGGCTTCGATCGCGTGCACAATTTGAGCAACCAATCCGCCTTCTACATTGCCGACGCCGCGCGCTCCTTTGGCCAGGAGGACGACATCACGGTGCTCACTGTGCGAAGGCTGGAAAAGCCCGAAACTTTCTGAAATCGCAACAAACTTCGCGCCACCGGCATAACTCTCCTATAGGCTGCCGAAGGCGTCTGCCGCACCGCAGGTGCTTGACGCGGGACCTGCGGCTCTGCTTTACTTTCGATAAGGTCATGACACTCCGCCGCGCCAATTCGAGCTTCACTTCTTCGATGTGCGCCGCCGTGCAACTCGCCGTTATGGGTATGCGAATTATGCGCCCCATTTCCCGCGGGATTCCAGCCTGATCTGAACGAGTCGGATCGTACCCAGGCCACCTCCCGCACCCGCGGCAGGTGGTTTTCTTTTTTGCCTGACCGCAGGGTCTTTCAACTGAACGAAACAAGCTGCTGCATGCAATGCCTGCTGCATGCAATGCAACAAGGAGAACAAATTGCCCGCCGTCACTCTGGCCACGATTCAAGCCGCACGAGAACGCGTTGCAGAGGCCGTGTATGTCTCGCCCTGCCAGCAGTCGCACTTTCTCTCCGAACTTACCGGACTGCCGCTGCATTTGAAGCTGGAGAATCTGCAGATGACGGGCAGCTTCAAGGAGCGGGGCGCGCTGAACAAGCTGCTCACGCTGACCGAAGAGGAGCGCGGCCGGGGCGTGATTGCAGCCAGCGCCGGTAACCATGCGCAGGGCGTAGCCTACCACGCCACCACCCGCGGCATTGCCGCGCAGATTGTGATGCCGCTGGCCACGCCGTTGGTCAAAGTGGCCGCTACGCGCGCCTTTGGGGCTGACGTGGCGCTCTACGGCGCCAGTTACGACGAGGCCTGCGAGGAGGCGCTGCGGCGCTGCGCGGAAGAGGGCCGCACCTTTATCCATCCCTTTGACGATGCCGAGGTGATTGCCGGGCAAGGGACGATTGGGCTCGAACTGCTGGAGCAGGTGCCGGATCTGGAGGCGGTGGTGGTGCCCATCGGAGGCGGCGGATTGATTGGCGGCATTGCCTGCGCGCTGAAGGAGATCAATCCCAAGATTCACGTGGTGGGAGTGGAGCCGGAGAAGCTGCCGTCCATGCTGCGGGCGCGGGTTTCGGGCGCTCCGGTCACCATTGCGCCAGCTGCGACGATTGCGGACGGCATTGCGGTGCGCCGTGCCGGAGATCTGACCCTGCCGCTGGTCTCGCGCTATGTGGACGAGATTGTGACCGTGGATGACGAAGAGATTGCGAGCGCGATTCTTCTCCTGCTGGAACACGAAAAGACGCTGGCTGAAGGAGCTGCGGCAGCCGCACTGGCTGCGGTGGTGCAGGCGAAGACGAATCTGCGTCATCGCCGCACAGCGGTGGTGATCTCAGGCGGCAACATCGACGTGACGCTGTTGGCGAAGATCATTGAGCGTGGCATGGTGAAGGACGGACGCCTGCTGCGCATTCGCGTGTATCTGCAGGACCGGCCGGGCGCGCTGTTCTCGCTGACCGAGATTCTGGCCCGCGAGCGCGCCAACATTGTGGAGACGCTGCACAACCGCGCCTACTACGGCGTGAGCCTGGGCGAGACGGTGATCGATGTAACGGTGGAGACGCGCGGAACCGCGCACATTGCGGCGTTGAGCCACGCGCTGGACGAAGCAGGATTTCGGTTTGAGCGGATACAGTAGGCAGATTGCAGGCAAGCTTCTTACTAGACCTTGAAAAGGAAGGAGCAGGGACCTGCAGGTCCTGAAACCTCGCTCAAAACAATTCCCGGGGTTCAACCCCGGACATTATCCTAATGCCACACAGCGCCCCTTCAGGGCGCTCGGATGTTTTGTGCGAGCGACCCAGGGCTGCGCCTTCGGCTGGCCCTGGGCTACTCGCACAGCGCCCCCTGCGGGGCGCAACGATCCATGCCACGGGGCAGAAAACCATCGACATATCTATCTCAGGTCTCGATTTTGAGACCTGGGAAACAATCATCTTGAGACATGGGCAACGAAACTTCTGAAGCACACAACTTCCACGACCAAAAGACTAATCGTCGGCGGCTACAGCCACGGTGGTACGGCGCGCCTTGACGTCGCGCATGGGCGATTGGCCGAAGAAGCGCGAATACTCGCGGCTGAACTGGCTGGCGCTTTCGTAGCCCACTTCAAAGGCGGCGCTGGCGGCGTCAATCCCCGCTGTCAACATGCGTTCCCGCGCCATGTGCAGGCGCAGATGCTTCTGGTACTGCAGCGGGCTCATGGAAGTGAGCGAGCGGAAGTGGTGATGAAACGTGGACACGCCCATGTGCGCCATGGCCGCCAGTTGCTCCACGCGCAGTTGCCTGGCAAAGTTGTCGCGGAGCCAGGCTACGGCCTTGGCGGTGCGGTTGCCCTGCTCGCCGTGGGTGGCGATGGCGCGCAGATGGTAGCCCTGCGGTCCGCTGAGGATGCGGTAGACGATCTCGCGCTGGATGAGGTTGGCGAGGAAGCCGATCTCCTGGGGCCGGTCGAGCAGCGTGACCAGACGGGTGCAGGCGTCGATCAGCTCCGCCGTGGTGCGCCCCACGGCCATGCCGCGCGCGCCCGAGCCGGATTGCGGCAGTTGAAACTCCTGCTGGCCAAGAATCTCGCGGACCGTAGCCATGTCGAGCTCGAGGATGAGACCAAGCATGGGCTTCTCCGCCGAGGCTTCCACAATCTCGCTCACTACGGGCAAATCGACAGACGTGAGCAGGAAATTGGTGCCATCGCACAGGTAGGTCTCGCTGCCTAGATTGATGCGCTTGGTTCCCTGCAGAAAGACGATCAGCGTGGGCTGGTAGGTGGCGGAGTTGCAGGGCGAAGGGTTGGAGCGCCGATAGAGCCCCAGCCCAGAGATCGCCGTGCTGACCACCCCATCGGCCGGCACACGCGCGGCCACCCGGCGCGCCAGATCGTCCCGGCAGGCCTCAAAGTTGGTGGCAATCAGTTCCTTGGCGGCAGGGGGTGCGGGGGGCGTGCCGGGGGTGGGCTTCATCGTAGATCTCTCCAATTTCAGACTACTGCGCTTGCGGCCCGGATTGCACAAGATTCTTGACGGCCAAGAGAATCAGGCAATCATTCGGAAGGATTGGGATACCGCACGGAGAGGCACCCTGGGTACTCTTTGGATGGGCGGCAGCAGGACTTGCAGGTTTTCGAGTCCACTCAACGCTTGCCCGATCCGCCGGAAGGCGATGAGGAGATTCTGATGTATCAAGCCAAAGCATTCGCAGCCCAGAGCGCAACTTCCCCCTTGGCGCTGGCCACCATTCCCCGCCGTGACGCCACCCCCGACGACGTGCAGATTGAGATTCTGTTCTGCGGCGTCTGCCACTCCGATCTACACCAGGCGCGCAATGAGTGGAGCGGCTTTATGCCCACCGTTTACCCCTGCGTGCCCGGCCATGAGATTGTGGGCCGTGTGGCCAAGGTCGGTTCCAATGTAACCAAGTACAAGCAGGGCGATCTGGTGGGCGTGGGTTGCATGGTGGGCTCTGACCTTACCTGCCCGGCCTGCAAGGCGGACCTGGAACAGTTCTGCGCCAACGGCGAGTTTACTTATAACTCGCCGGAGAAGCACATTGGCGGCGTCACCTATGGTGGCTACTCCGATTCCATCGTCGTCCACCAGCACTTTGTGCTGCGGGTGCCGGAGAATCTGGACCCGGCCGCGGCCGCACCGCTGCTCTGCGCCGGCATTACCACCTACTCCCCCATGCGCCACTGGAAGGTGGGCCCGGGCAAGAAAGTAGGCGTGGTGGGCATTGGCGGACTGGGCCACATGGGCGTCAAATTTGCCCATGCACTGGGCGCGCACACGGTGGTCTTCACCACCTCGGAATCCAAGCGCGAAGACGCGCTGCGGTTGGGCGCGGATGAGGTTGTACTCAGCCGCAACGCCGACGAGATGGCCAAGCAGGCCTTCAGCTTTGACTTCATCCTGAACACGGTGACGGCGAAGATGGATCTGAGCGCTTACCTGAACCTGCTTACGATCGACGGCACCATGGTGCTGGTGGGCGCGCCCGAGGACCCGCATCAGGTGCATGCTTTCAACCTGCTGATGGGCCGTCGCAGCCTGGCCGGTTCCATCATCGGCGGCATTGCGGAGACCCAGGAGATGCTGGACTTCTGCGGCCAGCACAACATTCAGGCCGATGTGGAAGTGATTCCGATCCAGAAGATCAACGAAGCCTACGACCGCATGTTGAAGCAGGACGTGAAGTACCGCTTCTCCATCGACATGGCTTCGCTCAAGAGCTTATAAGCACGGAGTTCCCTGCCCCATTCCTGACCGGATGGGGCAGGCCCATCGCGGCATCCAAAGGGAGAGTGAGAAGAACATGAAGACGAGAATTCTTGGCAAGAGCGGACTTGAGGTTTCAGCGTTGGGATTGGGCTGCATGGGCATGAGCTTTTCCTATGGTGCGCCCAAGGATATTGCGGAGATGGTGAAGCTGCTCGAGGCTGCCGTAGAACGGGGCGTCACCTTCTTTGACACGGCCGAGGTCTACGGCCCTTATACGAATGAGGAACTGCTGGGCAAGGCACTGCCCGCAGTGCGCGAAAAGGTGGTGATCGCCACCAAGTTCGGCTTCTCGCTCTATGAGGATGGGCGTCCGGGTTGGAAGGGCCTGAACAGCCGCCCGGAGCAGATTCGCAAGGTGGCGGAGGCCTCGCTGAAGCGGCTCAACATCGACACCATCGACCTGTTCTACCAGCATCGCGTGGACCCGAGCGTGCCCATCGAAGACGTTGCCGGCGCGGTCAAGGATCTGATTGCGGAGGGCAAGGTGCGCCACTTCGGACTCTCTGAAGCGGGCGTGGGAACCATCCGCCGCGCGCACGCCGTGCAACCGGTTGCGGCCCTGCAGAGCGAGTACTCGCTGTGGTGGCGCAAGCCGGAGGCGGAAGTGATTCCGACCCTCGAAGAGCTGGGCATCGGACTGGTGCCGTATAGCCCGCTGGGCAAGGGCTTTTTGACTGGCGCCATCACGGAGACCACCGAGCTGGCCAAGAACGACTTCCGCAGCACCCTGCCGCGCTTCACGCCCGAGGCGCGCAAGGCGAATCAGGCAATTGTTGACCTGCTGAGCGAGATTGCGCAGGAGAAGCAGGCCACTCCGGCGCAGATTGCGCTGGCCTGGCTGTTGGCACAGAAGCCGTGGATTGTGCCCATCCCTGGAACCACCAAGCTGCACCGGCTGGAAGAGAATCTGGGCGCGGTGGAGATTGAGCTGACAGCGCAAGAGTTGCAGTCCATGGACGAAGCTGCCGCCAAGATCCAGATCGAGGGCGGCCGCTATACGCCTGAGATCGAGGCCATGACGGGCCGGTAAACAACAGCTGGGTCTCTGACGGGGTGAATCTAAACCTCGCTTTCCCAGGTCTCAAAATCGAGACCCTTCGACTTCGCTCAGGGCAGGCTCTGGGGCACCCATGAGCAATACGAAACAATGCGGTCGGATACCTCGAACAGAGCAAGGACGAACAGATCGATGAGCAAGAATGTTTTGATTCTCTCCTCAACGCCGAGGAAGAACGGCAACTCCAGCATCCTCTGCGACCAGTTCGCAGAGGGTGCGCGCGAGGCCGGGCACAACGTGGAAAAAGTGGAGCTGCGCGAGAAAACCATCCATCCGTGTACCGGTTGCGGTGCCTGCGCACGCTCTGGACACTGCGCGCAGAAGGACGACATGGCCGCGATCCTGGACAGCATGGTTGCCGCCGACACCATCGTGATGGCCACGCCGGTTTACTTCTACACCATGTGCGCGCAGATAAAGGCGGTGATTGACCGCACCGTGGCGCGCTACACCAAGATCAGCAACAAAGAGTTCTACTTGATTGTGACCGCCGCCGATGACAACAAGACGGCCATGGAGCGCACCCTGGAAGGCTTTCGCGGCTTTACCAGTTGCCTGAATGGAGCCAGGGAAAAGGGCGTGGTTCTGGGCGTGGGCGCGTGGGATGTGGGCGCGATCCGCAAGACCCGAGCCATGCAGGAAGCCCTCGCCATGGGCAAAGCCGTTTAACCCAAAGCATCACCCAAGGAGAAACATGGAGATCAAGAGAGTTGGGTCGCAGGCATCCTATCCGGGGCCCGCGGATTACTTCACAGGCACGGTGCGGGTGGACCCGCTGATGGACGCTGGCGAGCCGGCGCGGATCTCGGTCGCTTCGGTCACCTTTGAGCCGGGAGCGCGCACCGCGTGGCACACGCATCCTCTGGGCCAAACGCTGGTTGTGACCGCGGGCTGCGGACGGGCACAGCATTGGGATGGGCCGGTGGAAGAGATTCGTCCGGGCGACGTGGTCTGGTTTCCGCCCAACGAAAAGCACTGGCACGGAGCCAGCGAGACTACGGCCATGACCCACATCGCCATCCAGGAAAAGCAGCAAGGCACAGCCGTAACATGGATGGAAAAGACCAGCAAATAGGCGTGCAGAAACCAGCAAAGGGCAGGGACTTCAACGTCCCTGCCCTTTCTGTTTCCCTACTCCTGAAAAATTCTTCCTCCGCAGCGGCTGGTTCGCGATAGCATGGGAGCGACTTCCCGGAGCCACTTCCCGTGCACGCTTCCTCGAAACGCCTGCTGACCGCGCTGTTTGTTGCTTTGGCGATCCTGCTCGTTCTGTTGCGCGCGGCCGTCTGGCTGCATCATGGCCCGCGCGTGCACTCGGCCGCGCCGCATCGTAGCGCCATGGTGGATTCCTCGGCTGGCTGGAGCGATGCCTACGCGGACGGCACCCCCGATTTCCTCCGCCTGCATGCGCTGGACGATCGCGACGCCTTCCGCCGCTGGTTCACCACCCTTGCCGACTTCCAGGCGCTACGGCCCCGCGCCGAGCTACCCGCCGAGATCGTGGATTGCGCCAGCCTGCTTCGCTTCTCCTACCGCGAGGCGCTGCGACGGCACGACGCCGCCTGGTTTGAGGCCACCGGCATGGAGGTGATGGCCCCTCCCGGCGAGATCCGCGCCTGGCAGTATCCCAACACGCCACTGGGGCTGAACCTGTTCCGCATCACGCCCGGGCCGTTTACGCCCGCCGATGCCACCAACGGCGCCTTTGCGCAGTTTGCCGACGCCCACACGCTGGTGGAACGCAACGCCTTCCCGATGAGCCGGGATGTGCGCACGGCTGAGCCCGGCGATCTGCTCTTCTTCCGCCAGTTCGGGCAATCCTCGCCCTGGCACTCCATGATTGTGCTTCGCATTGCCGGACAGCCCGCGGTGGTTTATCACACCGGTCCCGACCACGGGCAGCCGGGCGAAATGAGGCGCGTACTCATTTCAGAACTTCTCGACCATCCTCAGCCCCAGTGGCGTCCCATCCCTGCCAACCCCAACTTCCTCGGCGTCTATCGCTGGAATATTCTCAGAGGTTCGGAATGAACTCTCGCTCGCTGCTCCGCCTCGCCGTTCTGCCCTTGTTGCTTGGGTCGCTCTTGGCCGCTTCTGCCCGCGCGGAAGAGGCCAAGCTCCGCTCCTTCTCGCTCTCCAGTTCGCGCACCTTTGCGCCCGGTGAGAGCGTAAAGATCCAGCTCTTTGCCCGCAATGTGCTGGCGCTGGAGTTCCGGGTGTACAAGGTCAACGACCCGCAGAAGTTCTTTGCGGGGCTGAAGGACCTGCATAGCTTTGGTGAGGCAGACTACTCGCCCAGCGAGCAGATCGACAAGAAGACCTTTCTTGAAAAAGTGCATGACTTCAAGGCGGACCTGTGGTGGCGGATGCGGCACTTTTTTCGCTCCCAGTTTACCGATGAGGCCCGCGACAGCTTCCGGGAGCAGCAGGGAAACCTGGGCAAGCGCAGCAAGGTGATCGGCGTCTCGGAGTTTGCGCAGATTCCGTTGCTGAACGCCTCGCAACTGGTCTCGCGCTGGAAGCTGGTGACGCCTCCGGCGATTGTGAGCGAGACCCTGCAATTGCCCATCGATGGGCTCAAGTCGGGTGTGTATCTGGTGGAGGCTACGGACGGCACGTACAAAGCCTACACCGTGGTGATTGTCACCCAGATTGCGCTGGTGGAGCGCACCGCGGACGGACACGCGCTGCTGTTTGTAGCCGACCGCAAGACCGGCGCACCCGTAGCCGATGCCGCGGTGGTTCTTTACAACAGCCACAAGCTGGATGCACAAGGACGCACCGATGCGAACGGCATGGCCACACTCGCATCCTCCTCCGCGCAGGGAGCCGACTCCGATGCGTCGTGGATGTTGGCGCGCCATGGATCAGACACCGCCCTTGTTACGGCCTGGGGCTACGAGTTCGGATCAACCAGCAGCAAGAGCGACACGGTATCGTACGTTTACACTGATCGGCCGGTGTATCGCCCCGGCCACACGGTTCACATCAAGGCCATCCTGCGCGAGCGGAAGGACGACCAACTGCTGTTGCCCCCTAGTGGCAGCCAGACCATCGAAGTCACCGACGCGGACAACAAGACCATCTTCTCGCGCAGTGTGCTCCTGTCAGCGCACGGCTCCATCTCCGCCGACTTAGAGCTGGCGCCCGACGCCGGACTCGGTTACTATACCGTCCGTATCAATGGCGAAAGCACGGAAGGCGGCGGTAGCTTCTATGTGGAGGAGTACAAAAAGCCCGAATACCAGGTGACGGTGAAGCCCAGCGCACCGCGCGTGCTGCAGGGCAACAACCTGACCGCAACCATAGAGGCGCGCTACTTCTTTGGCGAGCCAGTGGCCAACGTCAAGGTCAAGTACGAGGTCCACACCAGTACTCACTATTGGTGGGGCGACAGCGACGATGACGCCGACAACGCCGAAGGCTCAGAAGGCTTTGACGCGAGCGATTACGCCTACTCCCAGGAAGAGCAGCAGGAGCATGAAGGAACGCTGGACGCCAACGGCCGCCTGGTGGTCACGCTGCCCACGCGCGTGGATGGCAAAGCGCAGGACCAGGACTATCGCATTGAGGCGCGCGTCACCGATGCCGCCAATCGCGAGGTCAGCGGCCACGCCACGGTGCTGGCCACCTATGGCTCCTTCCGCTTGAACGTGGAGCCCACCAGCTACGTGAGCCAGCCCGGCCAGCCAGTGCGGGTCAAGGTTACAGCGGTTGACTACGACAACCATCCGGTGCGCACGGCCGTGCATCTGGACGTGTCGCAGCACAACTGGGACTCCGTTACCCGCCAGCGCAGCGACAAACAGATCGCCAAACTCGACTCCAACACCGGAGCGGACGGCACGGTTCTTGTGAACCTGCCTTTGACCGGCTCCAGCGGCGACTTTGCGATCACCGCCAGCGCCCAGACGCCTGAAAACCGCACCCTGCAAGCGCACACCTGGGTGTGGGTGTGGAACGGCGCGGGCCAATGGTACAACGAGAACACGCAAGCGCAGATTGTGGCCGACAAGAAGAGTTATCAGGTGGGCGACACGGCGCACCTGCTGCTGGTGACGGGCCTGAAAGAGTGCTGGGCGCTGATCACCATTGAAGGCAACTCAGTGCAACAGAAGTTGCTGCTGCACGCCACCGGCGAGAGCTTCCCCTTCGACGTGCCCATCACATCCACGTCGGAGCCCAACCTGATCGTCAACGCGATCATCGTCCACAACGATCAGTTGATGACCGCGCAGAAGAACCTGAAGGTTCCGCTGGTGGAGCGCACGCTCACCATTACCGCAACCCCCAACAAGCAAAAATATCTGCCCGGCGAAAAGGGCAGTTACGAGATCGTGGCCAACGATTGGCAGGGCCACCCCGTACAGGCCGATCTTAGCTTTGGCGAGGTGGATGAGGCGCTCTACTCCGTGCGGCCCGACGAGAGTGGCGACATTGTGGCCAGCTTCTATCCCAAGCGTTCTTCCTACGTGGAGCCGCAGACCTCGTTCAACTTCTTCTTCTCCGGCTCGGCAGGCTTGAAGAGTCCACTGCTGGCTTCGGCGGCAACGTATCATCCGCGGTTGGCGCAGGTGAAACCGGGCTCCGACCTGGTCGTTCCGAAGGTGCGCAAGGCCTTCCCGGACACGGCCTACTGGAATCCCTCGGTGCGTACCGGCCCCGATGGCCACGCGCGCGTGGAGTTCACCTTCCCGGATGCGCTCACCACCTGGCGCACCACCATCCGCGGCATGACGGACGATGGCAAGGCCGGCGGTGTGGTCACGCGCGTTCTGGTGCGCAAGAACCTGATTGTGCGCCTGGCCGCCCCGCGCTTCTTCCGCCAAGGCGATGAGACGGTGTTGCGCGTGATTGCCCACAACTATCTGGAGACGGCCAAGGAGACCACCTTCAACCTCAGCGTGCAAGGGCTAGACGTGATCGGCGGCGGAACACAGAAGATCGTGCTTCCACCCAAGGGCGAGAGCTATGTGGATTGGCGCGTGAAAGCGCGCGGCATTGGCAACGCCGTGCTCACCGCCAGCGCGCTCACGAACGAGGAGTCTGATGCGCTAGAGATGACGCTGCCGGTGCTGCCTTACGGCGTCAAGCAGCGTGCTGCCACGGCGAGTGTACTGTTCTCTGGAACAGCTCAGGCGCAGTGGAGCGCAACGTTCCCGGCCAACACCGATCCGAACTCGCGCACGCTTTCGGTTACGGTTTCGTCCAGCGTGGCCGGCACGGTCTTCTCCGCGCTCGACTACCTGACCGGCTATCCGTGGGGCTGCACGGAGCAGACCATGTCCGCCTTCCTGCCCGACGTGATTGTGGCCGAGGCCATTGACCGGCTGCACATCAAGCCCCCCATCGATCGCGTGGAACTGAATCGTATGGTGGCAGCAGGGTTGGAGCGGCTCAACACCTTCCAGCACGACGATGGCGGCTGGGGCTGGTGGCCCGACGATCCAAGCCGCGTCTTCATGACCGCCTATGTGGTCTCCGGCCTTGGCCAGGCCCGCGAGGCCGGATACAAGGTGGAACTCTTCCGCATGAACCGCGGGCGCAACTGGCTCAACAAGACGCTGGCTGCGCATCCCAACATGCTCGCGGACTTGCACGCGTACGTTGTCTACGCGCTGGCCACCACCGGCGGCGTAGACAAAAAGGAACTGGACAAGGCGTGGAGCGATCGCAACCAGATCAGCGACGAGGGTCTGGCGCTGGTGGGCCTTGCACTCGACGCAGCCAACGATCCCCGCGCCCACGATGTTGCCAAGCTGCTGGAGCGCAAGGCGCACAACGAAGCCAACTTTGCCTACTGGACCGGCAACTACGACGGCATGATGGAGTACTGGGACGACACCTCGGCTGAGACCACGGCGCTGGCATTGAAGCTGCTGGTCCGTCAGGATCGCACGAGCGGCTTGATGCCGAAGGCAGCACTCTGGCTGGGCCAGCATCGCTCGGGCGATTACTGGCTCTCCACCAAACAGACCGCGATGGTGATTGCCGGGCTCACCGATTACCTCTCATTGAGTGGTGAGATAGCCAACACCTCGGATGTTGAGGTCCTGCTGAACGGTGCCACGCTCGGCAAGCATCACTTTGGCCCGGCAGACGTCTTCGCGCAGCCCTGGAAGCTGCGCGTTCCGGCGGCACAGGCCGCGGGCGGCGGACAAGTTACGGTCCGCAAATCCGGCAACGGCATCAACTACTGGTCGGCGGAAAACAACTGGCATTCAGCCGACAAGAAGAACTTCCAGCAAGGCAAGGTGGCGCTCAACATCACGCGCGACTACTACCTGCTGCAAAAGAAGCAGAACACGCCCAACGACCCCATCACCTACGATCTGGTGCCGCTGCATGGGCCGGTACATGTGGGCGATGTGATCGCGGTGAAGCTGGCCATTGGTGGCACCGACCAGAAGTACATGCTGGCCGAAGACCCGATTCCCGCAGGCACGGAGTTCGTCAACGACGCGGGCCTCTACCACCTGAACAACAAGCCCTCGTGGTGGTACGACTGGTTCACGCGCCGCGAGTTCCACGACGACCGCGCCGGCTTCTTCAACTCCGATTTCAACGGACGCCGCGAGTACTTTTATCTGCTCAAAGTGACCACGCCGGGCAAGTTCGCCGTGAGCCCCGCACAAACCGGACCGATGTATCAGGCCGATGTTCAGGCCACCACCGATCCCATCACCCTGGAGGTCCAGCAATGACCCTTTTCGCAACGTACTTCCGCCGCCTTGGTCAAAGCTGGCGCTGGCTGCTGGTGCAACTCGTGCTTACCCCGGTGCTGTTGCTGCTGGGGATCGCCTGGACGCGCATTCCGGAGAAGAATTTTCTCCAGGTTGCGGCCACTTTTCTGCTGCCGTTCCTGCTGATCGTCTCGTTCCTTGAACTCGAAGCTGGAACCATGCGCGCCCTGGCCACGAACGATGGCAAACGCGTGAAGCTGGTTGGAGGCGCGGTAGGCTTGGCTGTGCTTGGATTTCTGTTGTGGATCGGCTGGGGGCTCGTGGACACTTTCGACGGGCAGACCTCCGCGTGGGCATCTTATCTCAACTCACAATCGCCCGAGCACACCCGCATCTTCACGTATGAGCGCTACACCCGCTCGCTCACCGTGATTGCATGGATTCTGCGCTGGATTTTTGTCCCTGGTCTGCTGTTGCCGTTCGCGGCTGCTGTTGCGCAGTGGGGCAAGCGCATTCCGTGGCGTAAAGTTTTTCGTCTGCTCATCGAATGGAAGTGGTGGCTGGGCATCACCATCGCCGCACTGCTGGCCGTGCTGATTCCGTCCTACTTCTTCGATTCCCTTCCGCATGGCACGGTCCACGCACAGGAGTGGCATCTGGGACTCAAGCTGGGCGGCGCATTTTTGCTCAAGCTTGTCAGTTGGGTTCTTGTGCTCGGCTGGTTGGCCGTGCTCTTTGACCGCATCCCGGAGACGGAGCCTTCGCGGGAGGTAGTTTTGTTCGGCCGCAATCTGCGGGCGGGCTGGCGTCTCATTGCGGCCGCAGTGAGCATCCTTCTCGTCGTCAATCTCCCGGTGTGGCCACTGAACGCATCGAATCACTCGCAGGTAGCGTTCAGGATTGCAATGGGAATCAGAGTTAGCGCGTTTCTTGCCGTGCTGCTTCTGGTAGTGTTCCTCTATCGATCCATGTTTCCGCCGCCGAACCAGAAAACAAGACTTGTCTGGGGCATTGTCGCATCCCTTATCTGGGTCGGCATTTCTTTTGGGGTTGCTTCGCTCGATACGTTCATTCCCTTCACGCTGCTCAAGTCGATTTGGGGCGACTTTATGTTGTTTGTGGTATTTTCGCCGTTCGTCGCTTCCGCCGCAGTATGGGGATGGGTGTTGCCGTGGAAACGAATTCTAGGACTCTTCCGCGACCCTCGCTGGCTGGCCGCTGGAGTTGCCACGTTCTTTGCGGAAATCTACCTTGCCAGCCAGATTGCCGAGCTCTTCACAGACTCTGCACACTCCACCGGCGCGCCATCCGGTGTGCATGACTTTCTGGCGATGACGTTAAGTCTCGGCTTCGTGGTTCTGCAGTTGGCATGGCTTGCCGCGCTGCTCGCACCACCAACTGCACCGGAGGCGCCAGCGGAAGAGCCCGTGGGCGTGACGGTCGGACCGGACGATCCTGAGCGCTCGTCGAGTATCAAGCTCGATCTGCCGAAGTAGAACAATTTCCGAAAATGGCGTAGACCTCGGTCTGGGACTGTTTGATGTAGTACCACTGTTGGGTGCCCCAGGTCTCGATTTTGAGACCTGGGAAGCCGAGATGTGAAGGTACAAATCCATGCTGCCATAGACCTGGATTTCATAAGTATCCCACCCATTTCCGCAAAGAAACGCGGAAATGGATGGGGCACGAAAGTCTATTGCAAAAGGGGAGATGCGATAGGAGTCAGCGCAGCGCATCAACGACTGGCTGCGGAGGGCCCTTCCGCAGCCAGTCCAACGTTTGACCGCGGCCATAGTGCTTGACGAGGTTCGCGGCATACCATGCGGCCGCATGATGCGCCGCTGTTGATTCTTTTTCGTTCTGTGCATGGGCCAGCAGATGGCTTGCCTGCTCGGGTGTCAGCGCTGGTCGCTGGCTCGCAATCGCCTC
Source organism: uncultured Occallatibacter sp. (assembly GCA_964645855.1). Taxonomy (GTDB): domain Bacteria; phylum Acidobacteriota; class Terriglobia; order Terriglobales; family Acidobacteriaceae; genus Telmatobacter. The sequence goes on along the minus strand of CAZYDF010000028.1, from coordinate 29,665 downwards.
GCCCGCAAAAGTCTCCACGAGGCCTTCGCGCAGCCAGAGCGGAGTTGCGGATGTTGTCTGCTCCTCCACAAGAACGTGCAGAAACTCATGCAGCGCGACACCGGCCAGCAGCTTGCGCCCTGAGAGCACGCGCAGCGGTTGCAGCGCAATCCAGTGGCCTTCCGTGAAGGCCGCAACCCATCCGGGAGCCAATGTGGCATCGCGAAAAGCAGGTGTTGAGGCATAAGCACGCACCACCAGCGGCGAACGTACAGATAGCCCGCTGCGACTCTTGGCCGTAGCCAGAGCGCGGGTCAACTCCGGCACAAACTGCGCGTCGGCCTGCGCCGTGGTTTCAAGAAAAAAGCCTTGCGCGTTGATGCGCTGCCAGGGATGGCCGGTGGCCACGGCCGCGATCTGTGCCGTGGGAAAGTATTGCGCCAGAATCTCAGCAAAAGAAGATCCCTCGCGCGCCATCTCCGCCGCGCCCACCTGGCAAAGTCCCACACCGTGGCCCGTACCCCGGCCATGGAAGACAAAGCCGGTGCCCGCAGCCGATACCTCAAACCAGTCGCTGCGGATCTGGTTCCAGCCCAGCGCGCGGCCCACCGCTAGCCGGAAGTCTTCGCCGGAGATGCGCGCGCTGCCCGCTTCGATGACCGCGACTCGACCGGAGGCGCTGCGTTCCGCCACCAGCAACGCGTGCCAACCCGGAGGTGAAAGGCCGGCGAGCGCTCCGGTCAGATCCTGCAACGAAATCTGCGCCGACCAATCGGCAGAGCCCGTCCGCTGGCAGTAAGGGTCCGCGCGCGAGACCATGCCCTGCTGACCGGCGCTGTGCGGCCAGATCTCGCTGGCCGCCGCCGTGCGTCCGCCGCAGTTTTGATGGAAGACCGCGCCCATGCGCGCGCCATTCATCCACAGGCTCTCGCCCGCAGTGGCCAGCGTCGCCTGATGCGCCTCTGGGGTGACGCGCCAACGCACCCACTGGCAGTGGGTGGAGTCGCAGAGGTCGAAGCCGGCATGGCGCTGGGTCTTGTCCAGCGCAAAGCTGCGCGCCACCACCGCCAAAGCCTTCAGCGACTCCACGGAGTCCGCCGGGCCGCTCTCCGCGGCCACCGCCATCTCCACGTAGCGCTCCACGGGGACCGTGGCCACGATCTGCAGTGCTCCATTCACGCTGCGCAGCCGCACAGGATAGAGCAACAGCAGTGTCTCGCCGTGCGCACGCAGCTTGACGCCGCCCGCAATGTAGATTTCTTCTGCCTTCTGCTCCGGGCTTCCCGTCGCCGTCCAGGAGAGTTCACTCTTCAAGGTGCGCGCCGTGCCTTGTGCGGGACTCAGGGTAGCGCAACTTGCACAGAGCTGGAGGCTTGTCGCTGGGCCCGCGGGCGTGACTACCACTTCATGGTCGTGCCACAACGTCCACACACCCACGCGGACGGTGGTGCGCGCGGGCTCCACGGCTGTGGCGTGATGTATCTGATCGCTGGGGAAGGCGCTCGATCCACCCTTTCCCGCAAACTGTGCGGGTAAGGATGGGGCACCCGCTAGTCCCAGCAGAGCGCTCACCAAAACAGACGCGAAGCGGTAGAAAAAAATCATCGCGACCTCAGGGGCGAGCTGGCCAGCACGGCGGCCGCTACCGCAGCGGCATCGGCTCCGTGGCCCACAGGCACATAGACGGCAACCACCACGCGCGGACGGCTGGCCGGAGCCAGACCCACAAACCAGCCATGCGTGGGAGTGCCCTGCGCGGCCTCTGCCGTTCCCGTCTTTCCCGCAACCGGAACGCCGCCCAGGGCGGCGGCTCCGGCCATGCCAAAGCTGGCTGAATCGCGCAAGCCAGCCTCCACCACGCGCGCCGCTTCCGACGGGGTGCGCTCCATCTCCAGCTCCAGTCGCCGATAGGCAGAGGCCAGTTCCAGCAGGGTTACGCGCACGCCCTCCACGCCGAGCGCGGCCAGGCGCGTCTCATCCGGCGTGTGGGGCAGGCGGAATTGGGCTACGTTCTCAATGGCCACCAGCCCAGTGGCTGCCAGCAAGCCGCGTGATGCCAGCGCTTGTTCCAGCTCCGCAGGCTGGAGTTGCCCGGCCAGGGTGGCAAAGTAGGTGTTGCAGGACCAGGTGAGCGCTTCCTGTGCATTCATGGGGTCAGAGGGAGGGTGTGAACAGTTCATGGGATGCGCGCCCAAATGCAGCGTCCGGGAGCAAGCCACACGCCGGGCCGGGCTCCATCGCCCGGATTCAATTGCATAGAACAGGATCAGCGGCTTCAGGGTAGAGCCAGGGGTCGCCAGCGTACGAGCGGCTTCAGAGAGCCGCGTCGCCGCCAGCAGCTTTCCGGAGGCCACGTCTAAAATCACCACGCGCGCTTGCAACCGCTCCACATCCGGCGCGCTCACCGCCTTTTGCCACGCGGCTAGCGCAGGCGGACGAGCCTGTGCACGAGCTGCATCCATCCCAAGCACGGCAATCCCCAGTACGGTCAGCACGATCCCGCAAAACTGTTTTCGCACGCATCCAGTATCCACCATGGGGAGAAGAGTTCCGGCTGCCAAATACTGTTTTCGTGCCCACCCCGTCCTACCGATCCGGTCCCAGAGATTTACCTCCCGCTTTCCCACCCTTTCCGCAAAGAACGCGAAAAGAATGGGGCACGGAGCTTCTGTTGGAGGGCCGGAATATGCGGCCGTACCAATCGTCGCAAAAACAAGAACGCGGCGAAGGTGGGGCACCCGCTCAGGGTCGGTATTTCCCTGCCGAAGCGATAAGGTGCCAAGCAGTGGACAGCCAAGCATGATTTCCGATCAGAAACAATTTGCCTCCGAAGCCCCAACCCTTGTATAAATCAACCGCAGCCCCCGCTCACCCCACAGTGCCCGCCACCGGAGAACCACGTGGGAGCATCTATTCTCAAGGAGTCCATTTCCATGCGTCGTATTGCCTTGCTTGCCCTTCTTCTGGCCGCCACCCCAATGGCCTTTGCCGCGCCCAAGACCTACTTTGTCAACGATTTTGGTGCCAAGGGCGACGGCAAGACGTTGGAAACCGGAGCCCTCCAGAAGGCTTTGGACGCCGCCGCAACCACGGGGGGCACGGTCGCGCTGAAGCCCGGCACCTATCTGACTGGTTCCCTGTTCATCAAATCCGGCGTAACGCTCAACGTCCCAGAGGGCGCAACGATCCTGGGCAGCCAGAAGGCTGAGGACTACCCGATGCTGCCCACCCGCATTGCCGGCATTGAGATGACCTGGCCGGCGGCGCTGATCAACGTCCGCAGCCAGCACGATGTGGTCATCACCGGCACCGGCACCATTGACGGCGATGGCCCGGTGTGGTGGAAGAGCTACTGGGATCTGCGCACCGGCTACGAGCCGAAGGGCCTGCGCTGGGCCTCGGATTACGATGCGCGCCGGCCGCGGCTGATGCTGCTGCAGGAATCCACTAACGTGACGGTGGGCGGCGGCATCCACCTGCGCCGGGCCGGCTTCTGGACCCTGCAGATTCTGTACTCGTCGAAGATCCACGTGGATGGCGTCATCATCCGCAACAACGAAGGCGGCAAAGGACCCTCCACGGACGGGATTGACATCGACTCTTCGCACGACATTCTGGTGGAGCACGCCGACATTGACGTGAACGACGACGCACTCTGCCTGAAGTCGGGACGCGACTCGGACGGCCTGCGCGTGAACCGGCCCACGGAGAACGTCATCCTGCGCGATTCCATCATCCGCACCGGCGCGGCGGCTGTGACCATCGGCAGCGAGACCTCCGGCGGCTTCCGCAATATTGAGGCCTACAACATCACGGCCCTGCACGGCGTCCCGAACGGCGTGCTCTTCAAGTCGGCCAAGGTCCGCGGCGGCTGGGCCAAGGACATCCGCATCCACGACCTGACGCTGGACGGCGTGGCCATCCCCATCCGCATCAATATGAACTGGAACCCCAGCTACAGCTACGCCGAGATTCCGGCCGGGCTCAAGGACGTGCCTCCCTACTATTACGTGTTGGCCACGCATGTGCCGGAAGAAAAGGGCCTGCCCCACTTCTCGGACGTGCATATCTGGAACATCAAGGCCACCGGCGCCAAGACGGCGATCCTGGTCTCTGCCTACCCCAACGCCACCCTGGACAACTTCAAGATTGACCACCTGGAGATTGAAGCCGCCACGGCAGGCAGCATTTCCAACGCCCGCAACTGGCAGATGAGTGACAACACCATCCATACTGCTGACAAATCGACGGTTAAGTTCACCGACAACCCGACCGGCGCGGCGGAAACGGCCTTCGGGGACAAGTAGTTTTCTGCTGCCTTCCTCGAAAACCCCGCCCCTTTTCACATGGGGTGGGGTTTTGCATTTCCAGCCGATTCCGGGGCGTCCTCTGCAAGCGATTGAGGCATACGCGGGCAAATGGAAACGTTTCCTTTCGTGCCGTTCCATAATTCAAGTCCCTAAGGGATATTGTTCTACATTTTTTAAGCCCGAACTTACCACATTACGGTAACGTTAACCACACTACAGGTCATACCACTCGCAGTTCTCCATAACCACGCGAGGACGCTCGTTCCGTTTCTCTTTTCTCTTTTCATGCGAAATCCGCGCAGGAAACCAGACTCCTCAGACCGTCTCCCAACGACGGAGCGTGCTTTTCGGGCTTCTCTAGTCCTCTTTAAATCACCTATGAAAATCTGAATCCGCACTCGAAGCCCGAGAGAATCTGGATTGGACAGCAACCCCGCCCAACCCGCTCTTTTTGCGTGTCCAAGCCACTTTGCGCTGTGTTTTCATTTCGTTACAGAATCTTTTTCCAGTTCTATGTGGACCCCAAAGAGCAACCTGGAGAGGATTCCAACTCCCACCTGAATACAATTTCCCATATGACTAAATACGCTTTTTAAAAAACGTTTTTCTATTGACACTGGCACTTTGACGGTGAGTTAATCGCTAACTGAGGTCGGACCTCCCGACTTCTTGTACCGAGACTGTGTCGGACCGCACTGCGGAACTGGCACCCTTTTTCACCCTTTAACTGGAGGCTCAAAAGGCGAACAATTATGACAAGATTTGCCAACACCGAGAAATCGTACGCACCGCGCAGAAGCAGCTGGGCAAGCATCGCATTGGCGATGTTCATGCTAGCGCTCTGTGTCTCGTGGTCCGCACTGCAGGCACACGCACAGACCGCCGGTGAAGGTGCGCTGCAAGGCACCGTCACCGATCCCTCCGGCGCCGTCATTCCCAATGCATCGGTAAAGATCACCAACGACGCCACCAAGATCGAAACCACTCGTTCGTCCAACGCTTCGGGCTTTTACATGGTCTCCCCGGTGCTGCCTGGCACCTACACGGTGCAGATCACCGCGCCCGGATTCAAGACCATTGTGCAGCAGAACGTCGTGGTCGACGCTTTGCAGAACCGCGTCTACAACCCGGTTCTGACGGTTGGCCAGGAGACCCAGACGGTTGAAGTGTCCGCCGCGCCTCCGGTGCTGGACACCGCCGACGCCACCCTCGGCCTGACGGTTGAAAACGAAACCTACACCAACCTGCCCATCCAGATGACCAGTGGCACGCAGCGCGATCCAACCGGCTTTGGCACCCTCAGCCCCGGCGCCCAGAGCGGCGCGCGTATGCCTATCATCGGCGGCACCGGCAGCTACATGGGCCAGATGTACCTTGACGGTATGCCGGCCACCACCATCAATATGCAAGGCGACAACCGCGTGGTCTCGCTCACGATGAGCGTGGAAGCCGTCGATCAGTTCCAGGTGCTCACCAGCACCCCCCCGGCCGAGTACATGGGCGCCGGTTCGATGAACTTCACCATGAAGTCCGGCGGCCGTCAGTACCACGGCGAAGTCAACGACTACGTTCGCAACACCATCTTCGATGCCTGGGGCTTCACGCAGAAGGCAGCCACAGTCGTCACGGCGTCGGGTACAAAAGTCCAGGCTCCCAAGCCGATCGAGCACCAGAACGAGCTTTCGATCAGCGCCGGCGGCGTGGTTCCCATGACCCACGACAAGCTGTTCTTCTTCGGCGCTTACGACAAGTACCACTATCGCGCCAACGGCAGCCCTTCGCTCTATAGCGTCCCCACCCCGCTCATGCTCACCGGCGACTTTACCGAGCTGAACGGCAATGTGGGCGGCGGCGGCGAATCCGGCGAGGGATCGACAAACATTGCCAAGATTTACGATCCCACCAGCAACAGCTGCACGGGCAGCGTCTGCACCCGCAATCCCTTTGTGGGAACCAAGAACGGCGTGCAGTCTTACAACGTCATCCCCACCGGGATGCTCTCGCCCATCGCTCAGAAGATGGCGCAGTGGGTTCCGGCTCCGTCCAACTCGTCGCTTTACTCCAACTACCTCGGTGCCAACCCCTCCGGCAAAGATAACTATGCGATCGACTGGCGTCTGGATTACGACATCAACGCGCAGCAGCGGATCTCGTCGGTTGGCGCCAAGGGCGGCATGGTCTACCTCAACAACTTCAGCGGTGGCATGCCCCTGCCTTATGTGAGCGGCACCTATGCCCAGATCTATCCGCAGGTCTATATCCTGGAGCACATCTACACCATCAGCCCCACGCTGGTGAACCAGTTGAAGTACAGCTTCACGCGCTTCATCCAGCCTCAGGAAAACGCCACCGACGGCGTGGCTAAATTCTCGCCTGCCACCATGGGCATCAGCAACACCCCGGCCGGCCAGGCCAGCACCGAGTTCCCCGGCGCTACCTTCGGCACCACGGGACCTGCCGCTACGGCGTACACCGCCTTCACCGGCAATAGCGCCACTTCCACCACCCAGCAGGTCAACCCCAACACCTATGCCCTGACCGATAACATGCAGTGGCTCAAGGGCAAGCACTCCTTGACCTTTGGCTTCAGCTACCTGTGGGAAGAAGTCAATAGCGCTGCTCCGGTGGGCTACTCCACCGAACTTTATCTGAACTACAACGGCTTCTCTACGGCCAACTACACCGCCAACACCAACGCCCTGAGCACCAGCGCCTCCGGCCAGGCCTTCGCCAGCTTCATGCTGGGCGCCATCGGCGGCGGTTCGTCAGGAACCACCACCGCCGCTCCCTCCATGGGCCTCTATCCGCTCAGCGAGACCGGCGGCCGCTATCACCCCTTCTCGCCCTACGTCCGCGACAGCTTCAAGTTGACCCAGAAGCTCACCGTTGAAATGGGCATGCGCTGGGATTACTTCCCTCCGTTCCACGAAGTCAAGGATCGCTGGACCTTCCTGAATCCGGCCCTTGTGAACCCGCTGACCAACACCAACGGTATGCTCCAGTTTGCCGGTAACTACGGCGGCGCGGGCGTTAGCTGCAACTGCCGCACCCCTGTAAGCACCTACTGGAAGAACTTTGGACCGCGCCTGGGCTTTGCCTATTCGCTTACACCCAAAACCGTCCTCCGTACCGGCTTCTCGATTGTTTACTCGCAAGCGGGCGGCATTGGCGGCCGTGGCGGCAACGCCACCGGCACCGGCCAAACCGGCTTCAACATGAGCGCCATTGGACCTACGGAATCCGCCACCGGCGTCGCGGCTGGCCCTTCCTTCTGGCTCAACAGCTCCAATTCCAGCATGTACGGCCCCGGCTACACCTATCCCACGGCCCCCACGCCCGGCGTTACGGCCCAGGAACTGAACACCGGCAACTACGTGAGCAGCTCCACAGGCAAGGGCGTAGGCGCTTCCAGCGTCTCCTATGCCGATCCGTACTTCTCGGGCCGCGCGCCGGAGATCCTCATGTGGAACTTCGGCGTCGAGCGCAGCATCACCTCCGACCTGACCGTCGCCGTCAACTATGCCGCCAATGAGTCTCACTTCGTCATCAACTCCGGCACCACCGGCTCCAACGCCCGTGGCTACTGGACCAATCAGTTGAACCCGAAGTACCTGGCCGTACTGGGCGGCGTTAAAAACTCCGCCGGTACCAAGCCCATCCTCAGCGACTATGCCACCACGGCCAACGCGGCGATCGTTGCCAGCTACTTCCCGACCGCTCCCACGCCTGCCTTCTTCACCGCAGCCGGCAACGCCAGCTTCAGCACCGCAACCATTGCCCAGATGCTCACCGCATTCCCGCAGTACTCGGGCGTCAGTGACACCTTTGGCAACGTGGGCAACTTCACCTACCAGTCCCTGCAGTTCGTGCTGAACCAGCGCGAGCACAAGGGTCTGTCCTTCAGCGTCAACTACACCTACTCCAAGAACCTGGGCGACGACGGAACCTACCGTTCAGGCTTCGACCTTCCGGGCAACGCCATCTCCAATGGCGCCGGAGGCGCGGGAACCACTTCCTGGAAGGCCGACCGCATCGACCGTTCGATGGCCATCATGTCGATTCCGTCCATCATCCATGCCTACGGCGTCTACAAGCTGCCCTTCGGCAAAGGCAAGATCGGCAGCAACTCCATGCTGGTCCGCACCCTGGCCGGTGGCTGGCAGTTCTCCGGCATCTACTCCTTCCTGTCGGGCTCGCCCCTGGCTGTGGTCAATGGAAGCACCGGCACCGGCCCTGGTCAGGGCCAGGCCATGCCGGATCTGAACCCCAACTACTCCGGATCGCCGCGCAAGGGCGGAAAGTACGGTTCCGGCCCCAACGGCTACAACGCCTGCAACCTGGGCATCAACGCAGCGGGGCAGTCTGGCTGCACCGCTATCCAGTACATCGATCCGACCGCCTTCAGTCTGCCTACCGACCTTTCCATCGGAAGTGGTCTTGACACCACCTACAGCCGGACGCAAACTCAGGGCCTGATCGGCAACGCGCCTCGTACCCTCGCCTATGGCATTCGCAACCCATACACCTGGGATGTGGATGCCGGCATCCGTCGCACCATTCCGATCCACGATCGCCTACAGTTCGTCTTTGAAGCGGATGTGACCAACGTCTGGAACCACGTCACCTTTAGCGCCCCAAGCGCCAGCTGGACGGAAACACCCACCGCTTCCACCTCAACCAACGTCTTCTCCCCCACCTTCGGTGCCATCACCGGTGTCTCCGGCACGTATCCCCCCCGCGACTGGCAGTTCGCCGGTCACATCAGGTTCTAACCCCAACCCGCGATCCGGCTCCGCAAGGCGTCGGATCGCAGCCAATCGGCATAGGGGGAGCGGCAGACCGCTCTCCCCTGCTGCCGACCTCCGGACATGCGGCTCCGGACATGCGGTTCCAGAAGTCGATGTCAGCAGAATCAGGCAATTCGCAGCAGACCGGCTCAGCTTCGATCCAGCAACCAATTTAGATATTTGCCTGTAAATATCCCCCGGCAGAGGCGGTGGCTTTTGGGTTTGCCCCTCAAAGGGGCCTGACCAGCCATCGTGCTGAACAATCTCTACTGTTTCCGCACCCCGAAACCCGTGCCGTAGGCACAGTACAAGTTAGCCCCAGGTTTAAACAGGGGAAGCTGGACTCAAAATGATCTCGGAGTGCCGTAGGCACGGCACAGAAGTTTGTAAATTATATTCTTGGTAGAGCGAGAATACAGACAAGGACGCAAATGGACTGGGGAAGCTGTCCCCTCCATGTCCGACTCCTCCGCTTGAATTACTAAGAAAAATTAAAGGACCCTGGCCGCCTCAGCCTGCGGCTCAACTACCCGCCGGGGCTCAGGCCTCATCAGCGCAAAGACTCCGCGCAACAAAGCGTAGGCTGAAAGCACGCCCAACGCCAGCGAACCCACCGCGGCACACACCAACATGATCGGATTCAACTGATCCATCATTCCTGTTTTTCCTCTAGTCCGTCTGGAACCTGTTCCGTTTTGTCCGCTCTACACGACGCAGAACACACACCGCCCCATCACCAAGATTCTCGCAGAAATCAGCCCCGCGTTGACCCTTATTTCTATTGCCCAATAGAATACCTCTTGAGGGTCAGGAATTTCGAACGAAGTGTATTCCCCCGCTTCCAACCATCCTGCCAGGCAATCCACTCATGTCCATAACGCACATCACGGTGCGCGGCGCGCGCCAGCACAACTTGCGCGACATCTCGGTGCGCATTCCGCGGAACACGTTGACGGTAGTCACGGGACTGTCCGGGTCCGGTAAAAGCTCGCTCGCCTTTGACACCATCTTTGCCGAGGGCCAGCGGCGCTACGTTGAAACGCTGTCAGCCTACGCTCGCCAGTTTCTGGATCAACTGGAGCGGCCCGATGTGGACTCCATCGAAGGTCTGAGCCCGGCCATCTCCATTGAACAGAAGACCACCAGCCGCAGCCCGCGGTCCACGGTGGGCACCATTACCGAGATCTACGATTTCCTGCGCCTGCTCTATGCCTCCGTAGGCACGCCGCACTGCCCCAACTGCGGCCGGCCCATTGCCCGGCAAACGGCCGACCAGATTGTCCAACGCATTCTGGACTTGGCCCAGGGCGAGCGCGTAACGCTGATGGCACCGGTGGTCCGGGGCCGCAAGGGCGAGTTCAAGGATCTGCTGGATCAGATTGAGGCACAAGGATTTAGAGCGCGCATCGACGGCGAGATGATGGATCTCTCCGAGCCTCTCTACCTGGACCGGCGCAAGAACCACACCATTGAAGCGGTGATTGACCGCATCCTGCTGAAGACTGACGGCACGGCAACTGCGGCCCGCACCTTTGGTCCCCGCATTGGCCCGGCCGATGCGCCTGCGCCAACTGCCACCAGCAGTAAGCCCTCAGCTGAGAAGCGTCTCGAATCAGCAGTGTCGAAAGCTCTGCAACTGGCCAACGGGCTGGTTCTGGTGGTGACGGCCAAGGGCGAGGAGCAGCTTTTTTCTTCCTCCATGGCCTGCCCCGACTGCGGTTTGGACGTGCCCAAGCTGGAGCCACGCAGCTTCAGCTTCAACTCCACCTTTGGCGCCTGCCCGGAGTGCCACGGACTGGGGTCGCTCTACGACTTCGATCCGGCCAAGGTGATTACCGACTGGTCCAAGCCGCTCTTGGATGGCGGACTGGGACCGGGATCGAGCTCGCAGTACCTGCTGAAGCTGGTGAATCTGGCGGCAACCCGGTACAAGATCGACCTGAAGCTCCCGTTCGAGGATCTGCCGGTCAAGCATCAGCACATCCTGGTTTACGGGCCGCCCAAGGCCGAGGCCCCGCGCACCGGCTTTCACGGTATCCTGGCCTACCTGCGCGACAGCGTGGAAGAGGCTCGGGGCGAAGAGTATCGCGAGTCGATGATGATGAACTACATGTCGGCCACGCCCTGCCCCACCTGCCGTGGAAAACGATTGCGGCCGGAGTCGCTGGCGGTGCGCATTGGCGGGCTGTCCATCTCCGACTTTACCGGCTTGCCCTTGAACAAGGCGCTCTCCGCGGTCATCAACATCCAGTTCAACCAGCGCGAGGCCAAGATTGCCGACCGTCTGCGCCAGGAGATTGAGGAGCGGCTGGAGTTTTTGTGCGCCGTGGGCCTGAATTATCTCTCTCTGGACCGCAGCGCGGCCACGCTCTCTGGCGGCGAGGGGCAACGCATCCGGCTGGCCACGCAGATTGGCTCCCGGTTGCGCGGCGTGCTGTATGTTCTGGACGAGCCCTCGATTGGCCTGCATCAGCGCGACAACAACCGGCTGATTGAAGCCCTGGAGAGGCTGCGCGACCTGGGCAACACGGTCCTGGTGGTGGAGCACGACGAAGACACCATTCGCCACGCCGATTACGTGGTGGATCTGGGACCGGGCGCGGGACGGCTGGGCGGGCTGGTGGTGGCCGCTGGCACTCCGGTTGAGATCATGGCTTGCCCCGAGTCTTTGACCGGACGCTATCTCTCCGGCCAGCATTCGGTGCTGCAGCGCGCCTATCCCCGGCCGCTGACCGGCAAGTGGATTACGGTGGTCGGCGCGCGTGAGCACAACCTGCAGGAGCTTACAGTGCGTTTCCCGCTGGGCATTATGACGGTGGTGACGGGGGTGAGCGGCAGCGGCAAGAGCACGCTGGTGAACGACATTCTTTACCGCTCGCTGGCGCAGCACCTGTACGGCTCCCGCGAAGACCCTGGCGCGCACGACCATCTGACCGACGCTGAGCAGATCGACAAGGTGGTCCGCATCGACCAGTCTCCGATTGGGCGCACGCCGCGGTCGAATCCGGCCACCTACACGCAGGTGTTCTCGCCCCTCCGCGACCTGTTTGCCATGCTGCCGGAGTCGCGCGAGCGCGGCTACAAGGCCGGGCGCTTCAGCTTCAACGTGGCCGGTGGCCGCTGCGAGGCCTGCAGTGGTGATGGACAACGGCGCATTGAGATGAACTTCCTTCCCGATGTGTACGTGCAATGCGAGGTGTGCAACGGCCGCCGCTACAACCAGGAAACCATGGCGGTGAAGTTCCACAACCACTCCATTGCCGACATTCTGGATCTGACCATTGAGGACGCGCTGGCGGTGCTGACGGATGTGCCGCAGGTGCGCCAGAAGCTGCAAACGCTGGTGGACGTAGGTTTGGGCTACGTGCATCTGGGCCAGAGCGCCACCACGCTCTCCGGCGGCGAGGCGCAGCGCATGAAGCTGGCTCGCGAGCTGAGCAAGCGCCAGACCGGACGCACCCTCTACCTGCTGGACGAGCCCACCACCGGGCTGCACTTCGACGATGTGCGCAAGCTGATGGAGGTTCTGCACCGGCTGGCCGACCTAGGCAATACGGTGATCATCATCGAGCACAATCTGGACGTGATCCACAACGCGGACTGGGTGATTGACATGGGCCCGGAGGGCGGCGAAGAGGGCGGCAGGCTGGTGGCGGAGGGCCGTCCAGCAGCGGTGGCTGCGATTGACGCCTCGTTTACCGGCCAATTCCTGCGCCGCTACTATACAGCCGCGGATGGGTCGCTTGTTCCTCCCGCATCGGAGGAGTTGATTGCCGCATCCAGCCCCAGCCCTGATCAGTCCCTTAGCACCCATCCGCTACAATCGAGCGAGCCAGCCAAGGCACGCCCCGCGCGCAGGCCGGCTGGCTCGCCGGCCAAACCCGCGCGCAAGAAGAAGACAGGGCAACCATGAGCACGCTTCCGAAAGACGATTCGACGCCCCAGTTGCACGAGCCTAATAGCGCCGGCGCGGACGCTACATGCGAGGGTGCGTTGGCTGGCCCTGTGGCAGCACAAGCCGAACCGGGAACGCGTGAAGGGGCGGAGCCCCCGGCTCCGCAGCCGCTGCTCTTCCAGAACTGGGAGCACAGTGCTGTAGCGCCCGCGGAGCGGATTCCGCACCTGGGCCATTGCGTTCTGCTGGCCTTGTTTGCCCTGATTGCGTTGCTGCTGAGCAGCCTGGCCGTCTCCGCCGCGTTGCGCGTGCATCTTTACGGCATCGGCAAGCGCGCTGACGCCATGCTCGACATCCACTACACACTGGGTAGCGAGCTGATTCTCTATCTGGTGACCCTGGCCATTGCCTACTTCGTCTTTCCGCTCTTCTGGCAGAAGAGCTTTTTGGACGGCATCCAGTGGAACGGCCGGACGGCTGCGCGCTTGCACTTGCAACTGATCTTCTGCGCCTTTCTGTGCTTCCTGCTCGCCATGCTGAGCGGACTGCTGATCAGCAGCCCCAAGAACGCGCCGATCGACAAAATCTTCCAATCGCCGGGCGCGCCGTGGCTGATGTTTGCCTTTGGCGTGACTATTGCGCCGTTCTTTGAAGAGATGTTCTTCCGCGGCTTCTTTCTGCCGGCCATGTGTACGGCCTGCGACTGGGTCAACGAGCGCATCAACAAGACGGTGCCGCCCCTGTTGGGCGAGCGCGGCCATCCGCGCTGGTCCAGAAGTGCAATGATCTCCGGCGCGAGCTTTACCAGCCTGGCCTTTGCCGCCATCCACCTGGCGCAGACCGGCTACTCGTGGGGATCGTTTGCGCTGCTGATCTGCGTGAGCCTGGTGCTGAGCGTGGTGCGACTGACGACGCGCTCCCTGGCCGCCAGCGTGCTGGTACACGCCGCGTACAACTTTCTGCTCTTCTCCGTCATGCTGATTGGGTCAGAAGGTTTCCGGCATATGGACAAGCTGTGAACAGTGGACAGTGGGCAGTGGACAGTGCTCAGAAGCTGAAGCGAACGGCCTATGCAGGTAGTCGGCCTCTTGCTGATCATCATGAGACGTTTGGCGTTCCTGGAAGAATCGTGAGAAACAAGCTGGCCGCAGCCCAGAATCCTCCATCACCCAGAAACCTGTCCACTGTTCACTGTTCACGGACCACTGTAAACTGGAAGTGATGACCACCCACGCCCAACAACTGCTTGCCTTCCTCGCGCGCCAGAGCTTCAAGCTCGGCAAGTTTACCCTTGCCTCCGGCGCCACCAGCGACTACTACATTGATTGCCGCACCACCACGCTCCATGCCGAGGGCGGACGCCTGACCGGCCACGCCATTCTGGAGCTGCTGGAAGCCAACCAGATTGACGCGGTAGCGGTGGGCGGCCTGACCATGGGCGCTGATCCGATTGTGTCCAACGTGGCTACGGCCAGCGCCTGGCGCGCGCAGAAGGACCCCAGCGCCCCGCTCCTGAATGGTTTTCTGGTGCGCAAGGCGGCCAAGGAACACGGCACAGGCCGGCAGATTGAAGGCTTTTGCCAGCCGGGAGCACGCGTGGTGATTGTCGACGACGTGTGCACCACGGGCGGCTCCACCCTTGTGGCTCTGGAAGCCGCGCGCGCGGCCGGCATGATTGTTGCCGCCGTGGTTTGCATTGTGGAGCGCGAAGAGGCCAACGGACGCCCGGCGGTGGAAGCCGCGGCCGGCGACGCTCCCTTCCTGCGCCTGTTTGCCGCCAACGACGTGCGCGCCGAGCACGTGCGGCAGCTGGATGCGGCCAAGAAGTAGGCTTGAATCAAAGAAAGAAGCAGAAGGGGCAGCCGATGGGCTGCCCCTTGCTATGTAGAGCGGGCGGAAACTACCTGGTCTGATTGGAAAGCAACTGCACGGTGACTTGCCGATTCTGCTGGCGGCCTGCAGCCGTGTTGTTGGCGGCCACCTGCTTGTCCTTGCCCAGGCCGATGAGATAGAAGCGGTGCGCCGGGATGTTATGCTTGGCGGCAAGATAGGCCACCACGGCAGTGGCGCGCTTCTGGCTGAGCTGGTAGTTCAACGCGGCCGAGCCACGCGAATCGGTGGTGCCGGTCACTTCCAGAATGTAGCCGCTCGGCGCAACTTTGGCCGCGAAGCCGTCGAGTTGGGCCTGCGCGTCCTTGCCGAGCAGGGCCTGGCCGGAGGCAAAGGTCACCGAGACCTCCGCGACCAGCTTGTAGTTGTCCAGGCCCTTCACCACGGCCTCCAGCGAGTCCACACGGTGTACGGCTCCGTCGGCGGTCTGCTGCGCCGCCTGGGCCTGCTGGCTGGCGTTCTGCGCGGCCTGCAGAGCCTGATCGGCGGTGCCCTGCGCCTTGCCGATGCCGGCCTGGGTGCGGCCATCGAGATCCTTGATCTGCGAGGCATTTTCGGCCGTCTGTTTGTCGAGCTGGTTTTCATGCTCAATCAGCGGAGCCGTCTGCAGGTGGACAAACTTCTTGGTTGCACAACCGGTAACGCCCATGGAAGCTACTGCCGCAACTACCAGCGCAAGTGCAAAGCGATTCATCGTCATCGTTCTCTCTTTCAGACTGTCGCCGCTCTTGGCGAGCCAGCGCGTCATTCGATCCAACACTCTTTGTAGAAGCAAGCGATGCGCCAAATGTGGAGAATCTAGCATGTGGTTATTTATGAATGAGTTGCTGGATTTACAGAGGCAAGAGGCAGGAGGTAATTCTTGCTCGATGGGTAAGGATTACGCGATGCGGTGCAACGGAGCGTGTAGAGACCTTCGATCCTTCAGGACGTTCGACGCGGCCCTACGGGACGCGGGGCCTTCAGGCGTCGGCTTACCCTGGGTTCCTGCGTCGACTTCGCGCTGGGTCCACTCAGGGCGATTTTGCTGCCCCCTCCTCCTCCAGGGTGCCTGCAGTGCGGCCGACACGCTGTGCGCCGTCCCTACGGGACTCCGGCTGGTGTTGATGTGCGGCTTTCCCAGCGCTGAAGCGCTGGGCTAACATGCGCTGCGCCTACGGCGCGATATGTTCTACAGGCGGGCAGCGCTTTTGGCAAGCACCTGCAGTGCGGCGGAAAGAAGAGACGCGGCGCGAATCCTACGCGCGCGAGCAGGCGAAGGCGCAAAAAGCCCCCAGCCGAAGCCGGGGGCTTTTCTTGCAGTCAGGAGCAGTAATTACTGACCACTGCTCACTGACCACTGTTCACTGGATCAATACATGCCGTCCATGCCGCCGCCGTGGCCGCCTGCGGGAGCAGCCGACTTGGGCTCGGGGATCTCAACGATGAGAGCCTCGGTGGTGAGCAACAGGCCAGCAATGGAGGCCGCGTTCTGCAGAGCAGTACGGGTCACCTTGGTGGGATCGATGACGCCGGCGGCAACCAGGTCCTCGAAGACGCCAGTCGCGGCGTTGTAGCCGTAGTTGACGTCGTTGGACTCGAGCACCTTGGCAACCTTGACCGCACCCTCTTCGCCAGCGTTGGCAATGATCTGGCGGAGGGGCTCCTCGATGGCGCGGCGGATGATCTGCGCGCCGGTCCGCTCGTCGCCCTCAAGGCTCTGAATGAGTTCGTCCACAGCCGTTGCGGTGCGCAGCAGAGCCACGCCGCCGCCCGGGACAATGCCAGACTCAACAGCCGCACGGGTAGCGTGCAGAGCGTCTTCCACACGAGCCTTCTTTTCCTTCAGCTCGGTCTCGGTAGCAGCGCCAACCTTGATGATGGCAACGCCACCAACCAGCTTGGCCAAACGCTCCTGGAGCTTCTCGCGATCGTAATCGGAGGTGGTCTTCTCGATCTGCGAACGGAGTTCCTTGACGCGACCTTCGATCTCAGATGCCTTGCCGGAACCGTCGACGATGGTGGTGTTGTCCTTGTCGATGGTGATGCGCTTGGCAACGCCGAGGTCTTCGAGCTTGACGCCGTCGAGCTTGATGCCCAGATCCTCGGTGATGGCCTTGCCGCCGGTCAGGACAGCAATGTCGCCCAGGATGGACTTGCGGCGATCGCCGAAGCCGGGAGCCTTGACGGCAGCCACGTTGATGGTGCCACGGAGCTTGTTGACGACCAGCGTGGCCAGGGCCTCGCCTTCGACGTCTTCCGCGATGATGAGCAGGGGCTTGCCGGAGCGGGCAACCTGCTCAAGGACGGGGAGCAGGTCCTTCATGGCGCTGATCTTCTTCTCGTAGATCAGGATGTAGGGCTCTTCGAGAACCACTTCGAGGCGCTCGGCGTCGGTTACGAAGTAGGGGCTCAGGTAGCCGCGGTCAAACTGCATGCCGTCGACTGTTTCCAGACCGGTGTGCATGGTCTTGGACTCTTCGATGGTGATGACGCCATCCTTGCCCACAACCTTCACGGCATGAGCGATGATGTCGCCGATCTCCTGGTCGCCGTTGGCCGAGATGGCGCCCACCTGGGCCACGGAACTGGGATCAACCGGCTTCGAGAGTGCGCCCAGCGAACCAGTCGTCAGCCACTTGCCATCCTTATCGCGGGTGCCGATAATCGCCGCCACGGCCTTGTCGATGCCGCGCTTGAGCGCCGTCGGATTCGCGCCGGCCGCCACCGTCTTCACGCCCTCGCGGAAGATCGACTGTGCCAGAACCGTGGCCGTCGTGGTGCCGTCGCCGGCCACGTCGGAAGTCTTCGAGGCAACTTCCTTCACAAGCTGAGCGCCGACGTTTTCGCCCGGATCCTTCAGCTCAATCTCTTTGGCCACCGTCACGCCGTCCTTGGTGATGGTGGGCGAACCGAACTTCTTCTCGATGACGACGTTGCGGCCCTTGGGCCCGAGCGTCGCCTTGACGGCGTCCGCGAGCGTGTTGACGCCGCGCAGGATCGCCTGACGGGAATCTTCACCGTGCAAAATCTGCTTTGCCATTTCTCTATTCTCCTGTTAGCTGCTAGCCGCTAGCTCCTAGCTTCTAGCTCACGGCCGCGAAGACGCGGCGTTGATTGAACCTTTTGACAATGTGCTTTTAGCTAGCAGCTGGAGGCTAGTAGCTAGAAGCTCGTGAACAGCTACTTCTTCACGATGCCGAGGACTTCTTCTTCGCGCATGATCAGGAACTCTTCGCCGTCAATCTTGATCTCGCTGCCGGAGTACTTGCCGAACAGGATATTGTCGCCCGCCTTGACATCGAGGGGGAAGACCTTGCCTTCGTCGTTGGACTTGCCCTTGCCGACGGCGATCACTTCGCCTTCCTGGGGCTTTTCCTTGGCGCTGTCGGGGATGATGATGCCGCCACGGATGGACTCGGTCTCTTCCACCCGGCGAACCAGAATACGATCGTGGAGCGGGGTGAAGCTGGTGGTCAAAGTTGTTGCTGCCATTGCTCTACTTCTCCTTCACACACGTTCCGGGTTGGCCCGGAGCGTTGAAACTGAATGGTGTCGAGGCGGAGCCTCGGAAAGCTGGAAATGCCGCCGTACAAGGTGCTGGCAGGACCGCTGAGCAGTTCCACCAACCGGATGCTAGCACTGTCGCACTCCAATTGCTAAAGTAGGCTGTGTCGTCGGATTTGTCAAGACCAAGGGATGTAGATGTGAGCGTAAGGCACTAAATTAATTTGCTTGCAACACTTGGAAGTGCGCGCCAAACCAGTTGACCGTAAGAGCAAACAGACTATCGGCAAACAGAAGAGCCTCTTGCAACACTCCATTGCGAGAGCAAGACGCTGTGGGAGCAAAAAGCGTCAGGGCACAACTTGAGTCGTGCCGCATGCCATGAGATCGACGAGGGCTTTACAGGCTGTGGGAAAACTCGATCAAGACACTGATTTTGAAGGGTGCGGGCTTTAGCCCGTACATTAAGCTGCTTATTTTCAACGATGAGATGCAAATATCCCCCGGCAGAGTCCTTTCAAAGGTGCCTGGCCGGAAATCTCGCTCAGCAAGCTGAACTGCTCACGCCATCCTGAACCCCGCGCCATAGGCGCAGCACATGTTAGCCCGACCTTCAAGGTGGGGAAAGATGGCCATCCCAATGAACCGGAGGCCCGTAGGGACGGCGCGAAATCCGCAGAATTCTAGCCTCTGAGAACGCAAAGCGCGTTGGCCCCACCGCAGGTTGCCCGTCTGCACCCTGCCCTGCAATCCACCAAGATCAAGCTCATGAAGGTCTCCCGCAAAGGTCAAACTGCTACTGCCACCCAGACTGTGCCTGGGGATCTCCTCCCCCTTTAGCCCGAGGTTTGTACTTCGTGGATACTGCCCAGATTCTGGCCTTCTTTCTGAGCCTGTGAAGCCCTGAAGGCCGCTGAGCCCGTCCAACGCGTTTCAAACTCCGCTATCGCCTTCCACCCCGAGGCATGTAGATGCGCGGTAGAAATAACCTGACGCAAGCAAAACGCCGTGCCCGAGCGAGAACTCCTGGATGCGGAGAATTCGCTTGAACACGGCGCGGGACAAAGGGACAACAGCGGTTACCGCGCCGCGGCCTCCATGGCCTGGAGCGACTCGGGATACGGCGCGCGCAACACGCCGCGCTCGGTGATAATCGCGGTCACGTACTTGGCCGGAGTCACGTCAAAGGCCGGGTTGCGGATGCCCACGTTGTGCGGCGTAAGCTGCTTGCCGCCGTGGTGGGTCACCTCAATCTGGGGACGCTCTTCAATGGGAATCTCGTCGCCGGTTGCGGTTGCCATATCCACCGTGGACCAGGGCGCGGCCACGTAAAAGGGTACCCCGTGCTCTTTCGCCAGAATTGCCACGTTGTAGGTGCCGATCTTGTTGGCCACATCGCCATTGGCGGCAATGCGGTCCGAGCCCACTACCACGGCCTTGATCAAGCCCTGACGCATCAAGGACGCGGCCATGTTGTCGCAGATCACGGTGGTGGGAATGTTGTCGGCCATCAGCTCCCACGCGGTCAACCGAGCGCCCTGCAAAAAGGGCCGGGTCTCGTCAGCGTAGACGTGGATCTTCTTGCCCTGCTCAATGGCGCCACGGATAACGCCGAGCGCGGTGCCGTAGCCACAGGTGGCCAGAGCGCCAGCATTGCAATGGGTCAACACGCCGCCTTCAGCCGGCAGCAACGCGCCGCCCAGCTTGCCCATCCGCTTGCAGGCCGCAATGTCTTCGTCGTACATCAGGTGAGCTTCAGCCAGAATTTTTTCTTTGATCTGGTCAAGAGTGTCACCCGCGGCCAGTAATTGGGCAAACAGCACCTTCATGCGGTCGATGGCCCAGAACAGATTCACGGCCGTGGGCCGGGTGCCAGCCAGCCGCTTGCAGATTTTTTGAAACTCAGGAGCAAACTCCTGCGGAGTGCGGGCCTGCGTGTTGCGTAGGCCAAGAGCGACGCCGTAGGCAGCGGAAACACCAATGGCGGGCGCACCGCGCACCACCATGGTGACAATCACGTCGGCCACCTGGTCGACGGTGGTGGCCAGAACAAAGCTCTCCTCAAGCGGGAGCTTGGTCTGATCGATAAAGCGAACGCCTTCAGCGGTCCATGTAAGGGTGGCAATCATGCCTTACCAGTGTAAACGGCCAGGCAGCCGCTAGAACCACGCTGCGAACCGACCCCTGCTTGATCCGCCGCCAATGAGGCCCCCGGCACGCTCGAACCCGCTCGATTGCGAAACTCCGCCTGCATGCCCTCCGCCGTAAATGAATCCGGTGAAAGCACCTGCTGCAAATCGCAGCCCCACCCGCTCCGCAGGCGCAGCACATAGCCGGAGGCTCAGCACACGGTAGCCCAGCCTTTCAAGGCGGGGAGATGCGCGAAAAAGATGAGATGGAGTCCCGTTAGGGACGGCGAGGAATATTCTACATTCCAACCAGAGAACGCGAAGCAGGCGGCCCCATCGCAGGCGCCAAAGCGCGTTGGCCCCACCGCAGGTGCTCAGGCGATCCGGATGCGCTCCAGCTTGGGCAAAAACACCTGCATCCCCACCAGAACCGCCATGTAGCTGAAGCTGGCCCAAGTCAGGATGGGCTGGTAGCTGCCCGTGTGGTGCAGGACAAAGCCGGTGATGGCGGCAAAGAAGATGCCCCCCACGGCCGCACCCGTCCCAGTGAGCCCGGTAACGGTGGCCACGGCCCGGCGGGGAAAGATGTCGGCCAGCATGGCATAGAGGTTGGAGGCCCAGCTCTGGTGCCCCGCCATGGCCAGACCCAGAATCCCGATGGCCAGGTACATGTTGCCGATGTGGCTATCGAAGGCGACCGGCACCACCATCAGGGCGCTGGCCAGCACCGCCGCCTTGCGCGCGTTGGGCACGCTCCAGCCGCGCTTGAGCAGGAAGGAGGAGAACCAGCCGCCAAAGATTCCGCCCACGTTGGCCATGGCGTACATGAGCATCAGCGGCAGGCCCACGTTGCGCAGCGTAAAGCCGCGGCTGGAGCTGAGGAACTTGGGCGCCCAGTAGAGATAGAACCACCACACTGGCTCAGTGATAAAGCGGCCCACGAAAAAGACCCAGGTAGCGCGATGGCGGAGCAATTCCCGGACGGAGACCGGAGCCTCGACTTGGCCTGGGCCGATGTCCACGTTGGAGTAGATCGGCAGCGGGCGGCGGTAGACCGCAAGCCAGATGGGAATCCAGAGAAAGCCCAGCGCGCCCACCAGAATGAAGGCCGGACGCCAGCCGTAGTTGATCGCAATCCAGGGAACCATAAGCGGGGCCAGAATTGCGCCCACGGTCGATCCGCTGTTGAACAAGGCCGCGGCAAAGGCGCGCTCCTCGGCCGGAAACCACTCTGAGATGGCCTTGACCGCAGAGGGAAAGTTGCCCGCCTCACCCAGCCCCAGCAGCAGCCGCACCAAGCCAAAGCCGGTGACGGTACGCACCAAGCCATGCGCCACGGCGGCCAGGCTGCAAACCACCATCATCGCGGCATAGCCGATGCGGGTTCCAACGCGATCGATCAGCGGACCGGCGGTGAACATGCCCAGCGCATAGGTGGCCTGAAAGCCGGCGATGATCAGCCCATACTGGCTCTCGGTCCAGCCCAGCTCCTTTTGGAGCGGCAAGACGAGAATGCCCAGAACCTGGCGATCCATGTAGTTGATGGCGGTGGCTGAAAACAGCAACGCACACACTATCCAGCGAAAAGAAGAAACAGGAGCCCGCAAGCGATCCATGACACGAACCTTAATCACAGAGCAGGCACAAACGGGCCGCTCGCAGCGCCGGACCCAAGGTCCGTAGCAGCCCTCTCAAACCCTGCGGTGTGGAACCAAGCCATCCTAGCATCCGGGGCTCAAAGGCCAGTCCGCATGTAGGAATCCCGTGCCGCTCAGATCTCAGCCGGAGCCTCGTCCCCTTCTTCATCAAGCTCCGCAGGCGCAACAGGCAGCGGATCGGCGTCGGTCATCAGCTCTGCTTCCTCGCTGGCCTTCCCTGCCTCTGGGTCGGTCAGCAACACGTCCAGCCGGAAGCCGGCAATCTCCGCCGTGGTCATGGCCTCCAGCACCGTGCGGCTCAAATCCGCCAGCGCCGTGCGGTTGGGTTTGTCGGCAACGGCCTGGGCCAGCAACGCGGGCAACTGCAGCCACCAGAGCAACTCCTCGTAGCTCTCGCGCACAAAGTAGATGTGTCCCTCCGCCTCATGCACTCCAGCGAGCCACTGCACATCCGGATCCATCCACAGCGCCGCCGCCAGAGCTACCAGCTCCGGCTCAGCGTCAAGAGCCGCAACCGGCTCCGCCGTTTTTTGGACTTCAGCGCAGGCCGCGGATTCGGGTACAGCGGTCTCCGCCGCCGCAACAACGGGCTCAGCTTCTGCCGCAGAAGCTTCTTCCACTGCTGCGTTCTGTTCCTCTGCCGGAGCGGCAACACTCTCCGGGGCAGGCTCGGTCTCTGCGGCTACAACCACCGCAGCCGGTGGGACTTCAGCAACCGCGGGCCCTTCGGCCGTAGCCGCGGCGGTATTGCTTACCGCGTTCTTGCCGGCCAGCAGCAGAACTTTGATGCGCGAGGCCACACGCCAGGCATCGTCACCCTCAAAGCCGAGCGCGGCAAAGGCTTGCGCAAAGGGTTCGCGCAACCGCAGCCGGTCGTAGATGTCGAGCGCGGCGCCGTTCGGGTCAGCCGCATCGATGGCTTCGCCCAGCAGCTCCAGCACGCACCAGCCGAGCACCGGTCCCCACACCGCCGCGCCCGCCAACTGCGGGCTCTGGCTGGGCAGCATCCGCCGGGCCGCCGGAGTCCACGGAGCCGGGAACAAGGCCTCCAACAACGGCAAACTGAGCGCCGCATGTAACCACTGGCGGAAGGAAAACGAGAGCAGTACCGGATTGACGACTCCGGCCGGCAGATTGCCGCCGCGCTGTGCGTAGATGGCAGGCGCAATGTGCAGCAGATGCTCCACCCGCGCCCATCCCTCCTCCAAGAAGGTCCGCTCGCGTTCCGCCTTGGGCACGCCCTTGGCAGCAACCGGCTGCACCGCTGCGGCTTCTGCCAACAAGCGCTGCACCAGCGGGTCCAGCGCGCTACGCAGAGCCACATGTACCGGCTCCAGCTCCAGATTCACCAGCGCATCATCCAGGTCGGGAACGCCGCGTCCGTTCAGCTGATCGCACAACCGGTCCCACTGCGCCTCAGCGGTAGGCTTCAGCTCCCGCCAGTCGATGTAGCAATGGCATTGATAGGCATGTAACTCCACTGCAAATCCGTCGTCGTACACACCGCAGGCACGGCGCAGATATTCAAGCCCACTGAGCGAATCGCGATAGGCGAGAATGGCCCCGCGGTCGCCGCTCAGGCCCAGGCCTTCCACCAGCCGCCGCCGCCGCTGCTCGCCCGCGCCCTTGTCCGCATAGGCAGCCGAGTGGTCCATGGAGCCGACCGTCGATCCATAGCGGTTGTTGTAGACGATGAGCGCGCACTCGGTCCCGTTGCGATTGGAGTAGGCAAAGACGTTCTCGTCCACCGCGCCATCGGCCGTATAGAGGTCGTAAAGCAGAAAGTTTTCACTCTCGGCAAACAGCCAGCGGCGCTTGAGCAGCGGCGCAACCTCGCGCTCATGCCGCTCCACCAGCCACTGATCCGGCGTCTCCTGGTACCGGGGCCAGCGGTACTCCATGCCGTACTTTTCCGTGAAGCCCTCAATCTGGCCGTGGCCAAACATGGGCAGGCCGGGCAGGGTGGCCATCATCACGGCCACGCCAAAGCACTTGTCGCCTTTGCCAAACTGGTCGATGGCGGTCCGCTCATCCGGGTTCGACATGAAGTTTACATAGCGCTTCATGATGTCTGGATCGAACTCCAGAGTGTTCTTCAGCACCGAGCGATACTTGGCGTTGTCCTCGTCGCGCAGCATCACCATGAACGCGGAGTTATACACCCGATGCATGCCCAGGGTGCGGACAAAATACCCCTCCATCAGCCAAAAGGCCTCAGCCAGAAGCAGTGTTCCCGGTACTTCCGCGGCCACCCGATCCACCACCTCGCGCCAGAATTCGTGTGGCATGGCGCGGTCAAACTCCTGCTGGCTCATGCCGTATTCAGCGCGCGAGGGAATAGCGCCGGAGGCACCGGGGCCGGGGAACCACAGCCTGTGAAAGTGCCGCTTGGCCAGGGTCATGGCCGCGTCAAAACGGATCACGGGGAACAACCGCGCCACGTGCAGAATGGTCTGGATCACCTGCTCGCGGACGGCGGCGTTCAGGTAGTCGAGCTGCGCCGTATCGTTCCAGGGGAAGCTGGTGCCGTCGTTGCCGTGGTAGATGTAGCGGGTCTCGCCGGTAGCGCGGTCCACGCGCCGGAAGACCACCGCCGCATCGGTCTGCGAGAAGTAGTGGTCCTCGATCTTGATCTCAACCCGCCCATCGCAGGAGAGGTCAGGCCCGTTGAAGCTGTAGGCCGGATAGGGCAAATCGTTGCGCCCGATGAACCACTCGGGGTGCTCCGTGACCCAGGGCGAATCGATGCCCATGTGGTTCGGCACCATGTCGCTGGCCAGTCGCACGCCAAACTGAAAGGCGCGGTCGCGCAGATGGTTATACGCGGCCTCCCCGCCCAGATCGTCGGCAATGCGGTAGTCGAACAGCGAGTAGGCCGAGGCCACCGCCTCGGTGTTGCCGCAGAGCTGCTTGATGGTCTGCGATGCCCGGCTCCGCTCCCAGATGCCGATCAGCCACAGCGTGTTGATGCCGCGGCCGGCCATCGCCTCCAGCTCCGCGTCGGGAATCTGGTTCAGCTTGGTAATGGAGCGCCCAAACTGCCGGCTCAGCTGCGCCAGCCACACGTAGGTGCTCTTGGCAATCATCACCACGGTGGGCATCCAGGCCGTGTCTGGGGAAAACTTTTCGTACTCCTGGGCCAGATGCTGGAACTCCGGCACCTCGGCCGTAGCCACCGGACCTCCGGTCAGGTGCTGGCCCGTCTCCCAGCGGCGGCGCGCGGCGGCCTCGGCGGCGGCACGAGCCTCGGCGGCCGGGGGGTTGAACTGCATCCAGATGGCCAGCTCTTCCTCGTGCAGAACCTCGCTCGCCATCTCCATAAAGCGGTCCAGCGTAATCCCGATCAGCGGCTTCCACAGCTTGCGGATCAAATCCAACTGCGCGGCCAGCGAGCCCGGTTCACCGGCCAGCGGCGCGCTCAGCATCTCCAACAGGCTCATCGGCGCGGCGTCGGCCACCGGAATCAGCGGACGGGTGGCAAAATATTCCGGCAACTGCTCGGTAACGTCCCGGTATACGGTCTTTTCGCGCAGCAGGCGGTCGTCAAATAGCTCGTCAAACGGCTTGAAGGCGGGATTGCGATTGGCCATCCACAGCAGCAGCAGCTCTTCCAGAGCCGCCTCGCGATGCGGCATGCCCTCGGTCTCGCCCGCCAGCCACTGCGCCGCCGTCTCCTGGCCGCGCATCACGCTCTGGCCGGGGAACTGCTGCACAAAGGTCAAAAGCATCGCGTCCAGCTCGGGTGCGCCCAGCTTCTGGCCAAACCAGTCCAGCGCCCCGCTGATCACTTCGGGATCGTACTGTTCGCGGTAGCGGGCCATCAGCACATGGCTGGCCTCGTCGATCAGGCCCATGGCAAACAGTTGTCCGGCGTGGACGGCTTGGTCGGGATGCTGTTCCACATCGCGCACCTGGTTCATGCGGTACGCAAAATCCCGGCATCCAGGCAGGTTGGCAAGCACCACGTTGCCCGTGAAGGAGAAGAGAGACTCGGCGAACTGGTAGCGCTGGCGAGCGCTGCGTGCAATGTGGAATTCCATCATCGTCAGTCGAACTCCCTCGATTTTCTCATCCCGCGCCGGCTTCAGGTGGTCCGCGATCCGGGCCTGCAGAACAGACTCCCGACCCGGCCCGGCGCATTCACCGCACCGCACCAGAACTGCTGCACTGGAAAGTGTGATTGTATCCCGAACGGCTCCCGATTGGCTTGATTCGGTAAGCGCTCCCTTATGGAATCCCGGTTGCGCAGCCTGCGGAATCCGGCTAGAGTTGAGGGCGATAGCTGACCGGTTTCTTCCGCTCCGCCAGCCTAAACTCCGATCAGGTCCCGGACGCCAGGAGCTCTCCGCATGAACGACGACCGCACACCCCCAGTGCACGCCCCGGACGAAGGCCTTGCGCCCCGCTCCATCGCCTACCTGATCAGCACCTACCCGGCCCTTTCCATGATTTTTGTCCTGCGCGAGATCGTGGAGCTGCGCAAGCTGG
Source organism: uncultured Occallatibacter sp. (assembly GCA_964645855.1). Taxonomy (GTDB): domain Bacteria; phylum Acidobacteriota; class Terriglobia; order Terriglobales; family Acidobacteriaceae; genus Telmatobacter. The sequence continues at coordinate 3,043 of CAZYDF010000028.1, read as the reverse complement.
GCTTCCACATTGAGACGGCTTCCATCAATCGCCCTGACCGGCCGCTCAAGAAGATGACCGAGCAAGAGGCAGCGGAGGCCGAGAACACCTACTGCGTGAAGCGCGCCGGAGCCAGCGCCGCTCTGGCCGCGCATCTGCGCACCCTGTTCGGGCAACCAGCCGGCTACCTCCGCGGCGTGCTGCTGGTGCACCGCCTCTCCGGGCTGGACCTAAAGCGGCTCTTCTTCCATGCCATGTACTTTACCGAGGCCCTGATGATTGGCCAGTGGATGCGCCAGAAGAGCCTGCGCCACCTGCACACTCATCTGGCCCAGCAGGCCGCCACCGTGGGGCTCTACACCAAGACCATCTTCCGCGTCGGCTTCTCCATGACCGTGCACGGGCCGGACGAGTTTTACGACGCCCGGAAGCAGTTGTTGGGGCGCAAGGCCGCCGCCGCTGACTTCCTCTGCTGTATCACCTCATTCGCCCGCAGCCAGATGATGAAGCAGTCCGCCTTCCGCCATTGGCACAAGATGCTGGTTGTCCCACTGGGCGTGGATACGGAGCTGTTTGCGCCCCGCCCCTTCCGCGCCGCGCCGGAGTTCTTTGAAATCTTGTGCGTGGGCCGTCTGGTGGCCGCCAAGGCCCAGCACATGCTGATTGACGCCGTGGACCGGCTGGCCGCCGAAGGCCGCAACGTGCGCCTGCGCCTGGTGGGCGCCGGCCCCGACGAGGGTTCGCTCAAGGTGCAGGCCGCGCGCCTGGACCACCCCAACACCGTGATCTTCGAGGGCCCGGTCAATCAGGACCGCATCCGTGAGATCTATGCCCAGGCCGACGCCTTCTCGCTGCCCAGCTTTGCCGAGGGGCTGCCCGTGGTGCTGATGGAAGCCATGGCCATGGAGATTCCCTGCATCACCACCTACATTGCCGGCATTCCGGAGATGATCCGCGACGGCGTGGATGGCCTGCTAGTTCCCGCCAGCGACCTGGAAGCCCTGGTGGCCGCTCTTGCCCGCCTGATGGACGACGAAAAGCTGCGCAAGAAGCTCGGCAAGAATGGCCGCAAGCGCATTGTGGAACGCTACAACCTGACCAGGAACGTGGAGCGCCTGGCCCGCATCTTCAACCAACTGATCAACGCATAAGGCATTGCCTGCAAAGGGCCGCCCCGCGCGCCCGAACCTGGGGACAGAGCATTTCTCCTTTCCCTATAGACCCGGGTGCCCCATCCATTTCCGCGTTCTCGGCGGAAATGGGTGGGAACCCCATGAACTCCAGCTCTACACCCTTCCAGAAAATGTTCAAGGTGAATTGGGGGATGCGTTTTCGTCTCCCAGATAACCTGCCTTCCGGAGGGCAAGTGCTTGCGGCGCCTCTATCGCTTCTTCTTCCAATCAAAACGTCGGCCGACAATGGCTTTCACAATCCAGTGATCGGTGGAGGCTGTGGCGCCCACCCCTGCGCCGAAGTTGAACTCCCACTGCGGCGAGAGGTTCAGGTCGATGGCGGGAAAGATCTGCTGCTGCTGGTTGTGCAACGGGGCAATGGAGCGGATGCTGCCATAGTCGGCGTAGTACTCCACGCCCCCGGTAACTTTTTTCGTAAAGTCATAGCTCAGCTTGACGGCGGGGGCAAAGTCGAGGCCGATGTTTACGTCAGGCCCGTGCCAGGTGCGTTCGAAAGCAGGATTCACAGCCAGGTACCAGCGGCCCATCTGCTTGTCGGCAATGGGCCGCAGCTCCCAGGTCCAGGTGTTGCGGTCGAAGAGCGCGCGCTGGTAGCCGACCTCGGTGGAGATGCTCAGGCCCACCGGCCACTTCCAGCTTGCGGGAACCCGGACCCGCGGGCGCAGATGATCGCCCACCCACTGCGCGCCCAGCCCGCTCTGCTCGCTGGTGAAGACGTAAAAGCCAACCTCCGCCCAGTTGTTCAGGCCCTGGGTGATCTCCAGGGTCTGGTGCTCGGCGTGGTTCGTGGGGGCCGTACCGTCAAGTGGTCTGGGGTCGCCCTGGGCGGTAAAGTTGGAGTGCATCTCCACCATGGTGCTGGCCGGTGGAACCGTCTCCGAGCCATAAACCTGGATCTCGTAATTGCCCTGCGCCAGCGCGCCAGGGACCAGCGCGACGCAGATAAATATCACTCCAAAAAAAAATCTCATCCGTGCTCCTGAAAGGCGGGAAAACAAGAGCGATAATTTTACGGTTTTGCTCTGGGTTGGGGAACGGAGGCTGCGCCAGCAGGGGAACTGCCGTACTCTCAACACCTTGATTATATGTGTTCCCGGTCACGTCCAACGGTAATGGAGCAACCGTATGATTTGGGCGAAATTTTAAAGCCTGTCCACGGATGTGGTACGGCGAGGAGAACCTGATGCCCGAGACGTATTCGTTCAGCACGATTCCTGCAAAGATCCTGTTACCCATCGACTTCAGCCCGTCGTCGCACGTAGCCCTTGATCAGGCGACGGTTCTTGCGCAGCACTTTCATGCTGAGCTGGTTCTGGTATACGTAACGGACGAGAACTGCGACGCGGAAGCCACGAAGAAGCTTGCCGAATCCAACTTTGCCACCTCGGTTGCCGCTCTGGCCGCCAAGGGCGTCAAGGCTGGTTCGTTCGTGGTGGCCGATGCCGATGTGGCCGGCGCGATTCTGGAGGTTGGCGAGACGGAGCACGCCGACATGCTGATCGTCTCCACCCACGGCACCACCGGCTGGCATCCCTTGGTCTTCGGCTCCATTGCCGAGAAGCTGGTCAAGCTGGCCCACGTGCCGGTTCTGCTGCTGCGCACGGAAAAGCCGGTTTCCAGCGCCAAGGTTTCGTCGGGCCGCCTGATGGAGTGGTGGTAGACCAGAGCGTTCCAAGACCTAACGAGAAAAAAGCCCCGGAGAGCGATTCTCTCTGGGGCATTTTTATTCCCTGCACGCGCTAATGGATCGAATGCGATGGGGCTTCCCCCTTCCCTATCGAGTAGAGTGGAAGCGCTGAACGGCCTTCGCATGATGCTGGGTGGGCGGATTCAAGCTCCAAGTGCAACATTTCCGAAACAGGAGATAGTTG
>CAZYDF010000027.1:0-46978 GCA_964645855.1 uncultured Occallatibacter sp. | reverse complement strand
GGTCGGCTAAAATCACACCTGTTGCACTTGGAGCTTGAATCCGCCCACCCAGTTAGCAAGATCATGGGCCGGATCCCTAGCGCCGCACCAGCGCCAGAATCCGTTCCCGCACCTGAGGCCACTCGCTGGCCACAAAGGAGTAGCGAGCGGAGTCGCGCGCGGTCAGGTCCGTGGCCAGGCGATGGGCGCGCAGAATCCCGTCGAAGCGGCCGCCCAGGCGCTGGATGGCCGCGCGGGAGCGCTGGTTGCGGGCGTCGGCATACAGGCAGACGCCCAGCATCCGCAGCGCCTCAAAGGCATGGGTGAGCAGGAGCAGCTTGGCTTCGGTATTGATGCCGGAGCGGAGGGCGTTGGTGCCCAACCAGGTGTAACCGATCTCGGCCACATCGCCTTCCTTGCGGTTATGCCGCTCATGCCCCTCGGGCCAGCTCCAGCGCTCCACGTTGAAGATGCGCGTGGAGCCCACCACCAGGCCGTCGGCGCGCCGGACGGTGGCAAAGGGAAGGGCCGTGCCTGCCGCATGCATGGCGAGAGCCGCGCCGATGTAGCGCTCGGCTTCCTGGGGTGTGCGTGGAACCTGGGTCCAGCGGTAGAGTTCAAGGTCAGCTCCGGCGGCCGTCTGGGCCAGCGGCTCGGCGTGGGCCCAGGTGAGCGGTTCCAGGCGCACCAGTTGACCTTCCAGAACAGGGGTTTGCATCGTCTTGGCTAATACTTCTGCATGGTGGGGTCGATCTCCGTGGCCCAGGCCAGGATGCCGCCGGCCAGGTTAGCCACGTGTGTGTAGCCGTTCTGGACCAGGAACTCCGCCACCCGCTGGGAGCGCATGCCGCTCTTGCACTGCAGCACAACTAGTTTGTCGCGGGGAATCTCACTGAGGCGCTCGGCCACCGTGTTCATCGGGATCAGCCGCCCGCCGATGTTGCAGACCTGGTACTCGTTGGGCTCGCGCACATCGATGATCACGGGCGCGGCGCCCTGATCCATGCGCTGCTTCAGATCCTTGACGCTCATTTGAGCAATGACAGACATGATGGTCTCCTGGGCAGGCCGGGAAGCGCGGGTATTGGAGAACCGCTCTAAACACCCGGCGGGAAGTCCGGCTTGCTGCTCTCAGGGTAGCAAAGATGCAAAGGGATTGCGGAGGGGCGGTGCGGAAAGGCAACGGCTCCGCGGTCAGCGAAGTCGTTGCCGGGGCGTCGTTGCCTTTCCGCACCGCCCTGGCTTCCCACCCTTTTTGCGATAAAGCTGCGAAATGGATGGGGCACGGAAGTCTATTGCAAAAGGGAAGATGCTCTGGTTGCTTTGCTCTCTACGTCGAGTAGTCCGCGTTGATGGTGATGTAGCCGTGGGTCAGGTCGGTGGTCCAGAAGGTGCATACCCCGGTGCCCTGATGCAGATCGATGGCTACGGAAAACTCCGCCTGCGACACGTACTCATGCGCCGCGTTCTCGTCGTAGTCAGCGGCGCGGCCCCCGTTGCGGCAGATGGGCAACTCGCCAAAGCTGATGTCGAAGTGCTCCGGATCAACCTGCGCGCCGCTGTAGCCAATGGCGCAGGCCAGGCGGCCCCAGTTGGGGTCTTTGCCTGCCCAAGCCGTCTTGACCAGCGGCGAATGGGCAATGGCCTTGGCCACGCGCAGGGCGTCGGCGTCGGATGCGGCGCCGGTGATCTGCAGCTCCACCACATGGGTCAGGCCTTCGCCGTCGGAAACCACCTGCTTGGCCATGGAAACAGCCACCTGCGTCAGTGCCTGCGCAAAGGCGGCGTTTTCGGCCTCAATGCGTACGCCGCTGGCGCCGGAGGCTAGTAGCAGAACCGTGTCGTTGGTGGACGTGTCGCCGTCGACCGAGATGCGGTTGAAGCTCAGGTCGATGGCTGGCTGCAGGTAGGTCCTGAGAACCTCGGGCGCAACCTCGGCATCGGTCAAAATGTAGACCAGCATGGTGGCATGGGGCACCAGTTGGGGGTGGATCATGCCGGAGCCCTTGCCGAAGGCGGCAAAGCGGACTTCGCCCCTGGCGCCGTTCGCCCCGTCCATCTCCAGACGGGCAAAGGCGGTCTTTTCTACCGTGTCGGTGGTCATAATGGCTAGCGCGGCTTCCAGAAAGTGATCCGACTCCGTGCCCAGAGCGGCGCTTACCGCGGGTAACGCGTCAATCAGCTTCCGCGCGGGCAGCGGTTGGCCAATAATCCCGGTCGAGGAAGGGAAGACCAGCTCCGGCGTGCAGCCAAAATGGGAGGCCACGGCGTTGCAGGTGGCGGAAGCCGCCAGTAACCCGGCCTGTCCGGCGGCGCAGTTGGCGTTGCCAGCGTTGATGGCTACCACCCGGACCCGGCCCCCGCTGGCGCTCAAATGCTCCCGATCCAACACGATTGGAGCCGCACAAACCTTGTTCGAGGTGAAGGACGCGGCCGCGCTGGCGGGCCGGTCGGCAACAATCAAGGCAAAGTCGGGCCGTCCGCTGGCCTTCAGGCCGGCGGTGGTGGCGCCAAATCGGAAACCTCTGGGCAGGATGATGCTCGAAAGTTCGCTCATAGCTTTTAACGTTTACTGTAGCAAATGCGGCGAATGGCCGATGAACCAGAAACAGGACTCGACGAAGCACAGGTCCACGGATGCGGAATTTTGTGGTATTTGGGTCTTCTAATGGGAAACCGAGCAGGCGCGCACGACGATGAGCGCGGGGAAAGGTGCCCGCGAAAGCGATTCAGCCCTCAAATTTGGATGGGAGGAAACCCCATGAAGACCGGCCTCAAGATCTTGCAACCGGAGTCCAGCCCGAAGAAGGCTGACCCGCAGGCAATGGCGTTTGTTCTTGGCGACGAACCACAGTTCTACCGCCAGTTACTCGAACACATTGCGGACGGCGTCTATTTTGTGGACCGGCAGCGGCGCATCCACTACTGGAATGCCGGGGCGGAGCAGATCTCCGGTTTCAGCCGGGAAGAGGTTGTGGGGCGGCGCTGTCAGGACGGAGTTCTGAATCACGTTGATATGGATGGGCGGCCGTTGTGCAATGGCGCTTGTCCGCTGGTGGAGTGCATCTGCGATCGGCAGCAGCATGAGGGCTTCGTTTTTCTGCACCACAAGAGTGGCCGCCGTGTGCCGGTGAAGGTCCGTACCCAGCCCATGTTCAACGCGGAGGGCGAGGTGATTGGCGCGGTGGAGATCTTCTCCGACGCCACGGCAGAGTTTGAGATGCGCCGCCGCACCGAAGCCATGCACCAGATGGCCTTCTTCGATCATCTGACCGGGCTGCCGAACCGGCGCTACGTGGAGATGACCTTGCGCAGCTTGCTGACCGAGGCGACCCCGCCGTCCAAGCCCTTCGGCATTTTGCTCTTCGATCTGGATCGGCTCAAGACCATCAACGATACGTACGGGCACAACGCGGGCGATGAAGCGCTGCATACCGTCGGGCAGGCGCTGGCCAGCGCACTTCGTCCCACCGATGTGGTGGGCCGGTGGGGCGGGGACGAGTATCTGGCTGCGGTGCATGGCGTGAATGCGGCCATTTTGGGTGCACTTGCCCGTCGTACGGTGAAGACAGCCTGCGGCCGACGCCTATCGGTGGTGACCCAGGAAGTTCAGCTCTCCATCTCCGCCGGAGCCACCCTGGTGCGGCCCGGTGAGAGTTTGGAGCAACTGGTGAAACGCGCTGACGAGTTGCTCTACCGCTCCAAGGCCCAGGGCGGCGGCCGCGCTACGATGGAATAAGTCGCGCATCGCAACCCATCGCGCGCCCATCTTCAGCGGGAGAGCACCCACGCCATGGACAGCCACCAGGCAGACGCCGAAATTGTACAAAGCCAGGAGTTTCTTCGCCTGAGCTCCGTCAACGTTGCCAGGGGCGACAATGTGGTCCTGCACGACGTGAACCTGCGTATAGCGGCCGGTGAGCACGTGGCCATTCTGGGCCCCAACGGCTGCGGCAAATCCACCCTGATTCTGGCCATCACCTGCCAGATCTACCCCATCGTCCAGCCCGGCATGCAGGTGCGCATCTTTGGCCGCGAGCGCTGGGACCTGGGCCACCTGCGCCGCCACTTTGGCGTGGTGGTGGGCGAGTTGCCGGGGGAGCGCACCGCCGTCACCAGCGGGCTCGACGCCGTAACCGCGGGCTTCTTCTCCGCCTCCACCCTGTGGCCCAACCTCCACGTCACCCCGCTGATGCGCGAGCGCGCCTGGGAGGCTTTGGAGCGCATGGAGGCCACGCACCTGGCCGAGCAGCTGGTGGGCACCATGTCGGCCGGCGAAAAACGCCGCATCGTCATCGCCCGCGCCCTGGTCCACCGCCCCCGCCAGTTACTGCTCGACGAGCCCTCCAACGCCCTGGACATGGCTGCCCAACGCGAGCTTCGCGAAACCCTCCGCAAACTGGCGCAAGAGGGTACGGGGCTGGTCCTGGTCACCCACCACCTGGGCGATATCCTGCCTGAAATTGAGCGCGTGATCTTGATGAGCGCCGGCCGGATTGTGGCCGACGGACCTCGCGCTCAGCTGCTGACCGAGCCGCGCCTTAGCCAGCTCTTCCACGCCCCCGTCCGCATTGGCCACGACGAAGAGTGGCTGCATTCGTGGTAGCGGGAGTTGGACTAGGGACTAAGGGCTAGGCGCTAACCTCCATTCCCCAGCTTCCAGTCCCTAGTCCCGAGTCCCTCAGTCCCTTCGTGCCGCCTCCATGCCGTACTCTGTAAATGTCCCGCGAGGTCCCCCGTCATGCCGCCTTACGAGCATCATGTCTTTGTGTGTACCAACCAGCGTCCCGCTGGCGCTCCCCGCCGCTCCTGCACCGCGGAGGGCCAGAGCGAGATCCATACCCGGCTCCAGCAGCTCACCAAAGAAGCTGGCTTGGCTGCAAAAGTCCGCATCAACAAGTCCGGATGCCTTGACCAGTGCGAGCATGGACCGGTGGTCGTGGTCTATCCCGAGGCTGTCTGGTACGGCAACGTGACCCCGGCCGACGCCGACCAGATTGTCCGCGAGCACCTTGTCGCTGGCCACCCCGTGGAGCGGCTCCGCATTGCCGATGAGTGCCTGAACAACCGCTCCTGCCCCCACTGCGGATGAGGCCGTCCCGTTTTATGACCGCAACCCGTGTACAGCGCCCGGTCTCATGCGCTATCCTGAGGCGTCGCCCATGATCTTTTCTCGTGATTACGTTGGGTATCTCGCCCGCCGCACTGTCAAGCACCTCGTCGATGCCAAGTTGATCGCCACCAGCGATCTGAAGGCAACCGAGGAACGCGTACATGCTGCTCTGACCGAAGAGCTTTCGCTCGAAGACCGCATCAACGAGGAAGTACGCGTCATCCTGGAGGCTTACTCAGAGGAAATGCGTAAATCCGGTGCCCAGTACGCTGAAATGTTCAAAAAAGTCAAAGGCGAGCTGGCACGCAAATACAAGGCGGTGCTATGAGGATCAACCGCGACAAGCTCAACAAGCTGGCCCACACCGTAGCCGACACGCTGGCTGAGGTGGACGCCGTTGGCTTCCTTGAGGAGCGCAACGTGATCCGCCAGGAAGCCCGCAAGGCCCTGGAAGAGCTGCTCGAGCAAGAAGCCAAGATCGATGCCGCCGCCCGGGCCAAGATCGCCAACCAGAAAAAAATTATTCCCGAAGGCTCCCAAGAGTGGGAGATCCTCTACCGGAAGTACTACAACGACGAAGTCCGCAAGCTGGGCATCTAGCCCACATTCAGATTTTCGCCGCCCTCGCTGCAAGCACCCCTTGCGCGAGGGCGTTGTATTTTCCGCAATCCTCACACCTTCGCTCTCCAGGAACATGCCCTGCGCCGCAGGCGCGGTTGGCTCCACCGCAGGTGGTGTGATCCAAGATACCTCAGAGGCTTTTGCTTCTGGGGTATTCTTCTTGCACTCTACGATTTACAAGTTTCTGGCAGTTGATCCTGTTCCACCGGAGGACTCCCCGTGGCCACCCTCAGCCCTGTTTCTGGCTCGCAGCCGACGCCCAGCCATCCCAAACTCAAGCACGCTTCCACGCTTCTTCTCTTCGTCGTGGGCGTTCTCGTCTTCGGCTTTCTGGCTCCCTCGCTCATGGGTCTGGCCATGCTGGCTTTGCTGGTGGTGGTTCCTGTGGCGGTGGTGGCGGTCCTCTGCTGCATGATCTGGAAGTCCGCTTGCGGCTTGCTCCGGCCCAATTGATCCGATCCTCAAAGAGTGTTACTCCGTCCCACCCATCCCGCACAAAGCGCGGGATGGATGGGGCACCCAGCAACTGGCCCCAGAATCGGAGCCGGAGCAGCAAATAGCTTCTAGCTGCTAGCCCCTAGCCTCTAGCTCCTTAGTCCCAAGTCCCTAGTCCCTATCGTTTATCATTCTCCCTGGGGAAAGATCGCAATGACTAGTGCTCGGAAGAACTCGGCGTGCCTGTTGGCGGGCCTGCTGCTTGCATTCACGGTTACCGGATGCCGCCCCCACGACTTTCCCACCTACCCGGCCAACTACCGCGAGTATGCTTACGTCACCAACGGGGGCTCGGGCACGGTCAGCATCTATGACGTGGTCAACGTCCGTCTGGACCGCGAGCTGCCCACCGGCGCCAATCCCATAGCCGTAGCCGCCAGCCCCACCCGCAATGAGGTGTACGTGGTCAACTCCGGCCCGGCCAATGCCGACGGATGGCTCTCGGTCATCGACGCCCAGAAGAACGCCGTGATCGGCTCCATCGCGCTGCATCGCCAGCCGGTTTCGATCGACGTAGCTCCCGACGGCCTTACCGCCTACATCGCCAATCAGGGATCCAACTCGGTTTCGGTCATCGACCTGGCCGCGCGCCGTGAGGTGGCCCGCATCGGCGCCGGCGAGCAGCCCGTCGTGGCTCGTCTCTCTCCGGACGGCAAAACGCTGGTGGTCGCCAACCGCGGCGGCAACTCCGTCAGCCTGATCGACCCGGCCACGCGCGCCGTTCGCGCCGTCTTCCCCGGCTGCCCCGGAGCCTCGGACGCCGTGATTCTGCCCAACTCCGACAAAGCCTTTGTAGCCTGCGGCGCAGGGCATCAGGTCATGACTGTGGCCCTGGCCCATGCCGCCCAGCCCGCCAAGGAGAACGTTCCGGCCCTTGCCGCCGCAGCTGACCGCCTGGAGAGCCTGCTCGACGTGGGGCGCGCCCCGGTTCAACTGGCCCTGAAGCCCGATGGCGGCGAGATTTTCTCCTCGAACCTGAGCTCGGACTCAGTTTCAGAGATTTATAACTCCACCGATGAGGTGGGGAACACCTTCATGATCGGCGATGGCCCCTCGCGCGGCCTGGTCTCCGCAGACAATTCTGTACTCTATGTAGCCAACAGCCGCTCGCAGTACGTCACCCTCTACGGCATCGACGAAGGCAAGCGCCTGGGCTCGGTCAAGGTAGGCGATGGCCCCACCGCCCTGGCCCTGTCCAACTCCGGCTTTCTTCTGTTTGCGGTGGACCAGCGCTCCGGCGACGTAGCCGTGATCCGCACCAAGATCCGTGTCCTGTTCACCCTTCTCCCCGCGGGAAAGAGCCCCAACGCCATCGCCATCAAGGCGTTCAATGTGCAGTGATTTTTCTCGGGGCATATGGCCCCGGTGCGTCGGCGTCCAAGTTCAAATGATCGGGTGCCCCGGGTCCCTCGCTGTTGGGATCCGGGAGCCAAGGTACTGGTTAAGGCGCTTTGTGAAAGAGAAGTTGTTTCAAGAGCTTTGTATAAGGAGCTTTGTATCAGGGCATGACTTCAGTCGTGCCGCAAATGCTGCAAAAAAAAGATCGGGGCTTCAGCCCCTGCGTGGCATTGCATGCAGCCACTTCTCTATCGGCTGACGGCGTGTCTGCCGCACCACAGGTGTTTTTGCAGGCTGCAGGAAAACCCTCCGTGAGACAGGCTTTGTATCAGGGCACGACTTTAGTCGTGCCGCAAACAGCCTGAATCAACGAGGGCTTTAGCCCCTGATCTCTTCTCGTTGACCAAATAGGTATAACAAAAGGGATACAGTCCCGGAGCCTCGGCCAACCCGGCCTTCACTGGGTTCTGCGCAATGTACTCCCGGAAACGTCGAAAGCTGATTGGGTCGTCGGCTCGCTCTTCGGAAAAGCCTCGCTGCCAAACCTCTCCTGCGTACCCAAACTCCTTCTTCAGGCGGTAGGAGAAGCCGCCTTTGATGAGCTGCATGGCCTTTTCAATCGTCATGTCGCCGGGAATCGTCATCAGCAAATGAACGTGGTCCGGCATCACCACAAAGTCGTGCAACTCGAATCTCCGTGCCGCCACATACGAGCGCAGAACGGCGATGAAAAGCGTGGCGTTTCTTTCCGATTGCAACAGGCGAAGCCCCATGCTGGTTTTGGTGGTCGCGAAGAAGATACGCGCTGAACCAAGAACCTTCTCAGGACAGGCATTGCGGGCAGGCCGTGCCATTGCAGGGGCTAAAGCCCTCTCCTTTCCACCGATCAGGCGGCACGGCTAAAGCCATGCCCTGATACAAAGCTAAGGCTCACTCTCGGCAACAGCATAGTCCAATTCGGCTGCTCAAGGTAGAGGGTTTGCCATCTCGTAGTGAACCGCACTCCAGCGCTCCAGCCGCTCCCCGCAATTCCGTTGTCCCAGCGAAACGGAGAGCGCTGGTGTCTCGTTCTCCCGGGTCCCCAAATGCGAGGGACCCGGGGCACCAACCACTGGACCATCAGATGTTGACTACTCCTGTGATTGGACCCATTGGTCATCCCCGTCTTGATCTGAATTAGGGAGTTGCCAAGCAGCCGAAGAACCCTTTTTGTCGGGAACCATCTCCAACCTTCCGCGATCTCGAAGCTTGTAGAATTCGTTCTTCATCGCGTTTTCAGATCGGATGCCCGTCATTTCCCGGGCCTGTCTATTCGTTATGGTGTCGTGGTGTTGCAGAAACTCCAAGATTGCATCTGTTGCGCTTGCAAGTGAAATATGGGGAATTACAACCCTAACATGTGAATCGTCCTGCGAAATCTGAGGCGGCCGCAACTTCCAATCCTTCATTTTCTGAAAAGCGGTATTCAGTCCCTCTCCGAGGTCCCTGTTCGGAGGGTTTGGATACCGAGATAATGTCCTTACTATTTTTGAATTGCGAGCAAATCGAGTATTCAAAATGTTCTCAGGAGTAACGTGTCCAGGCAGTCGTCCTGGACTCAAGACCTCGATGCGATCATTGAAAATGAGAATCTGAATATCGTCAGATATAGAGTAATCCCGATGGATGAAGGCATTGGCGATAATTTCCCATATGGCCTCTGACGGGTATTCAAGTGTCTTGAGCCCTGAAACAGTCCAGACATTAACTGAAGACATGATCGAAGTGACCTTCTCGACAGCCTGCTTTATCAGAGGGTAGAGAGGCGCTTCAAGCGTTTCACTCGATTCAAGACTGTCCCGTTCGGGATCATCATTTTTCGTGGTATACCGGGTAATCCGAACAGAGCATTTTCGGGGCATGAAGGCTGGCGGATTATCGCAGAAAAGAACGATTCCGGCGACACGAGGGTCCAGCGAAGTCCGATCTATGAGGTTCTGATTTAGCACGAACTCAAGGGGCTCAGAGTGCGGTGCATAGGAACCTAAGAATGTTGCAAGTTGTTTAGATTCAAAAACCTCTTCTGCGCGGGTGGAAGAGACTGTGTAATCTTCAAAGCTAGTGGCTCCTTTAGCAAAGGAAAGCTCTTGAATCTGATCGTCTGTGAGCTTGAGTGATTGTGCGCCCTTGCGCTGATACACTAAGCCAGCTGCCGTTCGGTGCACTTCTGCACTCTTTTCAATAGCTACTAGAAGAACATGCCCAGATCGTCCCTCGACGGAGAGTAAGGTGTATTCAGAGAAAAGTGTAGGTGTTATTTCGCTTAAGGCCTGTATGTGCCCATTGAAGTCCTCGATCGAGTGGCCTTGCCAGCGAAGATTCACGTCAGGTGATTCCTTCACATCTGCAATTCCTACTATGAAGTCACCACCGTCCGCGTTTGCGAACGCAACACCAATCTTCTGAACGCCTTTTCCAGAAATGCTGAATGCCTTGTGATCAAAGACATGGCTTTCTTCTCGCAGGGCCATTTCCTGATAGTCGCGTTCTGAAATTCGCTTTTCCTTCATTTGTACCTTCCAGTTGCTTCTTTCAGTCGGGAGTATCATATCGGAAACCGGAGGCAGGGTGGAGCTTTTGGGAACCCCAATTCCTTCGTTGAACCACATGTCCATCCCCCACATCCCCCCCCACAACCGCCCCGGTGCTATCATGGCTGCAATCGCCTACTTTTAGAATTGCACCTCCATTCCACTGTTTTTGCGGGGCTTGGTGAGCTATGAAGACCTGTCCGGTTTGTGAGGAACATTTTTCTGACGAGCATCGTACCTGCCCCACTCACGGCACCGTGCTGATCGAGTCCAAGGAGCTGCAACCGGGTGCGGTCATTAGCGCCAGGTATAGCATTATCAAGAAGATAGGCGATGGCGGCATGGGCGTTGTTTACCTGGCCGACAATATCCTGATGAACGTCCGCGTGGCCCTCAAGTTCCTGGCCGGCGAGCCCGGACGCGACCCCCGCTTCATCAAGCGCTTTCGCAACCAAGCCCGCGTCATGTTCCTGCTCCGCCACCCCAACCCCAGGTATCGATCTACTCCGCCACGGGACCGCTCGCTCCCGGTTTTTCGCGGGGACCACCTGGCGAATCATCGTTCACCAGAACACTGGCCAGCGACTTGCGAATCCAGATGCGGCCGCTGTATTCGAAAAAGCCGAGTTTGCGAAATCTGTTCATCAAAAAGCACACCCAGGTGCCCGCGTTTGTTGGTGTCGCGGCCACGCCCATGTCTAGCATCAGCCCCTTCGCGGCATTCTGCGAATAGCACGAATCGAGGATCATAGCTAGCAAAGCAGCCGGACCCCAGGGGATCCGGCTGCTTCTGTTGCATGCTATGAACAGCTTCTAGAAAGTGATCTTTGCGCCCATTTGGAGTTGACGATTTGGATAGGCGCCGTTCAAGCGACCGAACGACGAGCCGCTGGTCGCGGTGGTGCCGAGCGAACTGTAGTTGCAGTGGTTCAAGGCATTGAAAGCATCGGCCTGGAACTTGAAGTTGACGCGCTCGGTGATGACGAACGCCTTGGTGAAGGTAAGGTCCACTTGCTGCAGCGAGGGAAGCTCAACCTGTCCAACGCCGGCGTTTCCGAAGGCATTGGCAGGCGCCGCGGTCCACGCCGAGGTCTGGTTGAGCCATTGGGCCTGGTGATTGGGTAGGACAAAGCGCGGTTCCTTGTCGTAGATCGCTGCACCCGCAACGTAATTGGCGCGGCGGGTTCCCAGGGTGGGTGCGCTTCCAGTGATGGTGTAGTAGGGGCCGCTCTGGAAACGGTAGACGCCGGTCAACTGGACGCCGCCGATGGCTTCGCGAATCAGGAGACTCTTGCCGGTGAAGCTGGGCAACTGCCAGGTTACCGTGTTGATGAACGCATGCCTGCGGTCGATGCTGAGCGGACCATAGTTGTAGGCCCGGTTCTGCCACCACTCCAGACCGGTATTGTTGGAGGATGAGTCGCCCAGGGTCTTGCCGAAGGTGTAACCGCTGGTGAAGGTCAACGGCCCGGAACGCTTGGTGAGGTAAAGCTGCAGCGCGTTGTAGTTGGAGTTGGAATCGCTGAGGTTCTGCGATATTCCTGTGAAGCCCTGGTACGGGGCGAAGTAATTCGTGTTGTAGCTGGTATTTGTGGCCACTTGCGCTGGTGCTGGCGCATTGATATTCGGTTGACGCATCAGGTGATGGCCCAAATTGCCTACATAAGTGGTTTCGAGAAGCATACTCCATGGCAATTGCCGCTGAACGCCGAAGCTGAAATCTTCGACATACGGGTTCTTCAGCTTGGGATCGATTCCGGAGATACTGCCCTGGAGAGCGGTATTGTTGGGCGTGCCGCCGGAGACGTTGGTAAGATTTCCATTGTCGTATTCGACATTTTGCAACCAGGGTTGCGTGTTGACCTGGCTGAAGGTCACGTTTCCTTCCACGCGGTAGTAGAACATGCCGAAACCGCCGCGAATGGAGGTCTTGTCGTCAGGAGCGTAGGCAAAGCCGACGCGCGGGCCGAAGGCGCCCTTCATGTCGTAGAAACCGCGGGGCGCATTCAGCGGGATCTGCGGAAATGCGGCCGTGTTCACATTGGGTACGCGCACTGTCTGATCGGCAGGAACGCCGCCGCCGGCACGGACCAGACCGTTGTAGGGGTTACCCGAGCCGGGAACTACCTTTCCGCCGGTTGTGACCGTGATGGCCGCCGACGCGCTATAGACGGAGGGGTCGAAGTTGGACATGTTATTGCCCTGCGCGTACAGCGGGCGGATAAGCTGCCAACGCACGCCTAACTCGAGGCTAAGCTTGCGGGCCATCTTCCAGGTGTCCTGGACGAAAGCCTCCGGCTGGTTGAAGCGGAAGTGGCCAGTCGGGTCGGCGTTGGCTTCGGTATAAGCCTGGAAGTTGCCCAGCAGAGCATCAGCGAGCGCATTGCCGGTGGTGTTGGTGCTGCTGCTGGTTGAGAAGTTGATCTGTCCGTCGTATTGTGGCCGGCCATCCTGGTCCACGCGATCGCGGACGTAGAGCGCGCCGAACTTGATCAGGTGGTTGCCCTTGATCATGGTTACGGTGTCCGCTAACTGGATGTCTGTGGTGTGCGAATGCATGGCAAAGGCGGGACCCTGAAATGACGCGTAGTTCTGAATGGTGACATACGGAATGCCCAGCGGGTAGGGTCCGACGCCGGCACCCGGGAAGAGCTTGTTGTACGCGAAGCCGTATGTGGAACGAAGGTTGTTCACGCCGGAAGGGACGACGTCCTGCGGGACGAAATAGAAGGAGGCCGTCGCCTGGTTGATTGTCTCGGGGCGGATGCTCCAGGTTTCTGAAACAAGGTAGCTCTCGCCGGGGCGGTTGCGCATGGTGGGGGTGGTTGGCAGGTTGCTGCTGGAAAATGTTCCAAAGGGATCGAGCAGGCTGTTGCGATCATCGATCCATCTTCCAAAGATGTTGTGCTTGTTGTTGATTGTGTAGTCCAGCCTGATGATGTCCTCGCGGTAGTTGAGCGGATTGAGCGGGATCAAGGTCAGGTTGTTGGTGGCGCCGGTTTGATCGGTATAGGTGCCCAGCTTGTTCATGGTCGTGAAGACGTTGGCGATGGCCTTGCCGTCGGTCGTCATCAGGGACGCGATGTTGTTGTTTGGAATCGGGTTTGTGGTTCCCGGGTAATTCAGCTGTGCAACGCCGGTGAAGTTTCCGGCAAGCTGCGCGGAACTCGGCGTGGTCTGCACCGATGGCGACTGTTGCTGGCGAAGGCGTTTCCACTCCTCGCCCACGAAGAAGAACAGCTTGTCCTTGATAACAGGGCCGCCGACATTGTAACCAAAGTTGTTGTAAATCAATTGCGTTTTGATGGAGCTGAAATACGGGCGTGCGTCAAGGTCGTTATTGCGGAGATACTCCACGGCGCCACCATGCCATTGGTTGGTGCCGCCCTTGGTGACGATGTTGAACGCGGGCCCAGAGGTTCTGCCAAATTCGGCGGAGAAGTTGGAGGTTTCGATCTTGACTTCCTTGATGAAGTCGGGACTTACGTTGTTGACGATGCTGCCATTGCTCCCCGAGTTCAGGTTGAAGGAGCCGTCTACCGTGAGATTGGCGGAATCCGCGCGGTTGCCGTTGACCACCTGGTTGGTCGAGTTCAGTCCGGTTGTAATAGAGAAAATGTCCGGATTCGTCACCACCGCGCCGGGAATCAGGGTGAGCACCTGGGTGTAGTTGCGTCCGTTCAACGGAAGCGCCTCCACCTCTTTCGTGTCAATGACGTGGGCAAGTTCGCCACTGGTGGTATTCAGCGTTTCGCCGGCGATCGCGCTCACCGTAACTTGCTCGGTGATCGAGCCGACCGTCAATTGAAAGTTGGCCGACAGATGAGCATCGGCATTCACGGACAGGCCCGTGCGTTTTGCCGGGCCATAGCCAGTCTTTTTCACAGCCACTGTATAGTCGCCAATGGGCAGGTTGGTGACGACAAAGAATCCGCTGTTGTCGGATGTCGCCATGCGGACGGCCTGCGTTCCCGCATTTGTGATGGTGATTTCAGCGCCGGGAATAATGGCCCCGGTTGTATCAGTCACGGTGCCGGCGATTTGTCCGGTCGATGTTTGTGCGGCAACAGGAACAGCAGCGCACGCCACCCACAGGGCGAGCAATACAGCAACCCACAAGATGTTCGGCTTCATATAGCCTCCTAATGTTGATGTTCGTTATGTTTTCCGAATCCATGGCAACAAGTTACAATCGGCGCTTGTAGACCATGTTCCAGAGGTTGTTCGAGAGCGCGCATCCACGCGCTTGCACCAGAGATCGGTCTACTCGGCTTTCCCGTACAGGCCTTCCGCATAGATCTTCTGGATGTAGGTGAAAGACAGCTTTCGTTCTCCGTCTTCCGAGATCAAACCTTTTCTGTTGAAGCCATCCTGCAAGGCGGGGATATTTCGATTCGGCGATCGAAAGTCCTTGAGCACCCAGGGTGCATAGCCGCGAATCTGCGGGATATTGGCCAGCATGTTGAAATTGTGTTTGTAGAAATCCAGCTGGAAGTCTTCCGTCCAGCGGTGCTCTGCGGAAGCGTGGTTTCCTGACTTGGCTTCCGCGCCGAATTCGGAGATGATGACGGGCTTCTGCGGCAGGGTGAAGGAGATGGACTCCGCAACCGATGGTACGTAGCTGTACCAGCCTATGTACTCGTTCTGCCCCACCACGTCGAGCGCAGCAGCCAGCGGGTCGGTGAGCACCTTGTTCTTGCCTTCCGTGTTCGGTTGCAGAAACGCCGCTGCGATCAGTCGCGTGGGATCGAGGGCCCGCGCTTCTTCTGCCAGCATGCTCAGGAACTCGGTGCGATCCTGGCGATCCGGAGTCTCATTGGCCACCGACCAGATGATGACC
Source organism: uncultured Occallatibacter sp. (assembly GCA_964645855.1). GTDB lineage: Bacteria > Acidobacteriota > Terriglobia > Terriglobales > Acidobacteriaceae > Telmatobacter. Next base: position 32,022 of record CAZYDF010000027.1, on the reverse strand, counting down.
GACGCCTTGTTGCGATCACGACGAACCATATCGCGCAGCAGAGTCCGGGCCAGTGCAAACGTTTTCGGGTTGGAGTAAGCAACCTGCTGCCAGACCGGTATCTCGGACCAGATCAAGATGCCATTCTTGTCTGCCGCCCGCGTCATCCGCTCGTCGTGCGGATAGTGCACCAGACGCGCAAAGTTGGCGTGCAGATCGTGTAGTGAGGCAAAGATCGCCTCCACATCCGCGTCGCTGTTCACAATGCCTGGGCGCTGCATGGCTTCAGCGTGGACGCACACTCCACGCAGGAAGATCGGCTTGCCGTTGAGCAGAATCCGTGTGCCTTCCACGCGAAGGGTGCGGAAGCCAATCTCGTCGGTCAGTTGGTCAGCCCCCGCGGTCAGGTTGACGCGATAGAGCTTTGGATTCTCCGGCGACCAGAGGGCCAGGTTCTTTGCCGTGACTCTGAAAGCCGCCTTCCCCTTCTCATCGGTGGTAGAGGTGACGTCCAGGCCCGCTTCGGCCACCTGGAGACGCACTGGAACGCCGCTGCCGGCTCCTTCCACGTGCACGTAGCCACTCAGTTCATCCGTCGCACCCTTGCTCAGGTGGATGTCATAGTCATCCATGAATTGGGTGGGCACATCCAGCAGGGAAACGTCGCGGGTAATGCCGCCATAGTTGAACCAGTCGTAGCTGGGGCTCGGTATCCCGTCGGCCTGGCGCGTTGAGTCCACCGCGATGACCACGGAGTTCTTTCCATCCAGTACGGCACCGGTCACTTCGCAGTCAAATGGCGTAAAACCACCCTCGTGCTGGCAGATGCGCTTGCCATTCACCCATAGATAGGAGCGGTAGTTGGCAGCGCCAATGTGCAAATACGTACGCATCCCGTCTTGGCGCACATGCGCGAACTCACGTTCGTACCAGACCACGCCTTCAAAGCGGAACAAGGTCGGCTGCTGCGTGTTCCAGTCGCCAGGCACCTTGAGCGTGGGAGCGGTGGCAAAGTCGTACTCTTGGGAGCCTGCCCGTTCGCCCACCAGCACCGGATGACGATCCTGTGCATAGGTTTTGTCCCTTACGATTCCATCCAGGCCATACAGGTTCAGGCCTCCGGCGTCCACCAGATAGTGCCAATTGCCATTCAGGCTGGTAGTCGTACGGTGATCCACATCAACCAGCAGCGTAGTAGCGGTTGCCTGCGCCCACGCTCCCATCCACCCACTTCCGGCCAAAGCCATCAGGAAGCAGGTTGTGCGGAGCAGCGTTCTGGCGGTAGCAAACTCAATTTGATTCATCAGCTTCTTTCCCTCTCCTTCACATCATGTGGTGGGAACACCACAAAGGCTGGCCCAGCACAACCGCTCGCGCGCTGACTGGCTCCAGCGCTGTTCCAAGCCCACCCTCAGGCCAAGACAGGTTCTGCACAGCGGATCTACGGGGCTTAATCCCACCGGAGGCCACCGGACAAAACGCCTCTGATGGAACAAACAGCGCAACGCTACAGGCCGCAGGCAGGCGGCGGAAGGCTACAAAAGGTTACCGGAGTGGATGTTACACAGTATGTAATTGATTGCAAGAAGGATGGAGCAACGTTAACAATCCCGCCGCCGCCCCAATTCCCTTCGGAGGGGTTCTGTATCCTCAGAAAAACATTGCATGGCTACATGTATAATCAGATCGAATTTGGACCGGTGCGCAACCCCGTGGACGCAGACAAGAATAGAGACCTTACGAGCCCTGCGGAAGGTGATTTTTCGGAGGAGCGCCTCGAACTCGCGAGAGTTCTGAAGGATGTTCTGTCTAGATCTTCCAAGATGGAACGCCTGCTCCGCTTTGTGTGCGAGCGGTATTTTGATGGTCAATCGTCTGAGATCAAGGAATATAGCATTGCGATCGATGCCTTTGGCCGGGCTTCGGATTTTGATCCGGTAGTCGACTCCATTGTTCGCGTCGAGGCCCATCGGCTGCGGAGCAAGCTCACCAAGTACTACTTAAAAGAGGGCGCAGCCCACCCCATCCAGATCCAGTTACCTCCTGGCGGTTATGTCCCCCAGTTCATCCGGCGCGGTGCTTCTCAGGAGCACGTCTCTGAACTTGCGCTCCCGTCAGAGACCGGGTCTTCCGGGCTGCAAGAAGTACTGGAGAGTGTACCTCTTGAGCGCAGCCGGAACGCCGGAACTGGCCGAAAGACGGCTCTCAGAATCTGGGCCTACGGCGGAATTCTGGCCGCAGTGTTAGTTGCACTGGGAGCCGGGCTCGCCGTTCGATCCCTGATCCATAAGGCATCTGCTCATGCTGGTGCAGCGCCGTTAGCAGCGGTGTCGGCAAGGGATCTGCCGGATTCTTCGATCCGGATCATCGCCGGAGCCAAGACATCCCTCTCATTCGAAATCTCCGACAATACGAAAGAAGTCTGGACCAGCGACCGCTACTATCGGGGCGGTAGCGCGGAAGTCATTCCTCCCAGGATCTTCAGCTATACGCCGCAGTCCTCGCTCTATTACAACCGGCGCAGAGGCAACTTCAGCTACGACATCCCTCTTTCCAAGGGGCAGTACGAACTGCGGCTCTACTTTGCAGATGCCTATTTTGGGCAGGACAACTTTTCCGGCGGCGGGGAGGGTTCCCGTCTGTTTGATGTGAAAGCCAGCGGCCGCTATCTGCTCAGGAACTTCGACGTGATCGCAGATATTGGCGGGTCCAACTCGGCGGACATCAAGATCTTCGACAATATCCAACCAGGCTCTGATGGTCTTTTGCACCTCGATTTCATCTCCCGTCGCGATGTAGCATTCGTCAACGCGATCGAGATTCTTCCAGAGCCAACCAAAGGAATGTTGCCCATCCGCCTCAGTGCGTGGGCGACTCCATTCCGAGATGACAAGGGAGAAAACTGGATTTCAGATCGCTACTTCCGGGGAGGTGTGCACTTCCCTTGGGACTCGGCTCCACCAGAAGCGCATGACCCAGGCAACTTCAGTCATGGACGCTTTGGGAACTTCACTTACCTGATTCCCGTGCCAGACCAGGGACGATTCACCTTGCGTCTTCGCTTCTGTAAGCCAATGGCGCGGAATTTCTTGGCCGTAAGTCAGGGAGACGATAACTTCAACGTCTATTTGAACGGCAAGACCGTGCTTGAAAACTTCTCGATCGCATCTGCCTCTGCATTTTCTGGTTGCACCCTCAAGGAATTTGCCCACGTCGCACCCAGCGCGCAGGGCAAGATGCAGCTCTCCTTTGTTCCCAATCGCGGGTACGCCTTTGTCAATACAATCGAGATCCTTCAGGACTCCGACTCGCTCCAATAAGCTGACTCCAATGGCCCTTTGCGACGGGAAGATTGTCCGCCATACACGACTCTGCAGATAGGAGGAGTAGTTCTCTTATCGTCCTGAAGGACGAGAGTCAATTTCAAGAGGTCGTGCTCTCGCCGTCAAGGCATTTGTGGGATTCGAACCCTATGTGGCGGCGGAGTGGGTATCTGAACTGCGCAAGTTCAATATAAGAAACAATAGCGGTCAAAGGGGGGGACCTGATTGCGTATTTCGATCTCATGGTGTGGTTCTTGCTATTGCATCCCAATGACCATGTGTCTAAGTATGGATTGCAGCGCTTCAAACAATTCCAACCGCGCCCATCCAACGTCCAGCTCTATCAGTCGTTGCTTTGCCATATAGGCGTCGTAGAGCCAGGTTCAATTAGGGAGGTTGTACGGGCCCTATTGTTTCTGCGCTCCAGCAATGCCAACGCGATTAACACTCAGGGGCTCCAAGAGATGCTGAATGCCGTGATTAGAGGCAGCACTCCGATAGGCCATCACTATGAGGCAGCGTGGGCTCTCTGGGCGGCGATGCAGTTTCGTATCCAGTTGGATCAGGAGACGATAGTCATCTTGGGCACCACAGAGAACGCGGTGGTTGCAATCCTCGCTTGCGATGTATACGCTAACGCATGATGGAGTCTACCGACCATGCGGTTGTGCGCTGGTTTCTTCCGGTCCCCTGCATTAAGAGCAGCCATGCGGCGGCGGCGTTTATGTCGCCCTTGTCGCAAACCACCTTCCAGAGCCTTTGGTCAACGATGAAGAAATGCCCTGTTCCAGCACGTGTCTGTTTCACGTCTCCAGCATTCGAGTTAGGCATTCACTTTCCTTAAATCGTTCCGGATAGTGTGTGTTCCGATCTCGTGCGGCTGGCTTGAATGCGTGTCGTAATCCAATCGGCTATCTCTGACTCGACCCAACCAACAGCGCGCGGTCCAAGGGCCACAGTGCGCGGGAAATCTCCGGCAGCCATCCTGTTATAGAGCGTACTCCGGCTTAGTCCGCAGAGCGCCTTTACTGTTTTCATGCGAATGATTCTCTCAGGCTTGTCCAAATTGGTCTCTCCTGTATCAAGACGGTTTCTTTCCGTCCATCTACATCCAACTTGATCCAAACTTGAAAAAGCGCGCAAATCTACGGAATCTTGGCATGATTCTGCGCATAGAAACGCTGAAACTCATCAGGCGGCTTGAGGCCGGAAGGGCAGGACTTTCCCGCCGCGTAGGGTCTGCTCCAGGAAGTCGGCCCAGTCCTGCATCATCTTGGCGCGGGCCTCCAAGTAAAGAGCATGGTTGTAGGCGGCGCTTACCTCGTTGCGAGGTGCATGGGCCAATTGCAGCTCAATGTGCTCATGGTTGTAGTCCTGCTCATGCAGGATTGTTGAGGCTAGCCCCCGGAATCCGTGGCCGGTCGTCCCTTGTAGCCCATCCGTTCAAGGGCCTTGAGGATGGTCATGTTTGACATGGGCTTGGTTTGGTCCTGCTCGCCCGGAAAGACAAGTTCATATTGGCCGGAAAGGCGTTGAAGCAGGTTCAATATCTCGGCTGCCTGAGTGGCGAGAGGGACGATATGCGGGGTCTTCATCTTCATGCGGGCGGCAGGAATGGACCAGACCAGCGGCGCGCTTCCAGGTCGAATTCCTCCCACCGCGCGCCAATCAGTTCGCTGGTGCGGACAAAGGTGAGCGCCATCAGCTTGATAGCCAGCCGGGTTAGCTGGCGGCCTTCGTAGACCTCAACGGAGCGCAGGAGCGCGGGCAGCTCTTTGGCATCGATGCGGGCCATGTCGGTTTTGCGCGTGGGCTTCAGAATGTCCGAGGGGCGGATCTCAGACGCCGGGTTTCGCTTGCTAAACCCGTGGGCCACGGCGTAGCGCAGTACCATGCCGACAATCTGTAGAATCCGCTTCGCCATATCGGAAGCGCCACGGCATTCGATTCCCTTGGCCAGCTCCACCAGTTCCATCGGCTCGATTTCGGCGATAGGGCGCGTGCCAAGGATGGGATAGACGTTGGCCCGAAGCCGGTTCCAGGTCGTTGAAGCGTGCCGCGCGCTCTTGTTCCCCTTCCAATGCTCAAGCCAGAGTTCGGCGATTTTCTCAAAGGTGTGTTCGGTGACAACCTTGACGGCGGTCTGCTCGGCCTTGCGTTCGGCCATGGGGTCTATGCCGTTGGCCAGTTGTTTGCGGGCGGCGTTCCGGCGCTCGCGGGCTTCGGCCAGGGGCAGGGTTGGATAGCTGCCCAGGGCCAATTGCTTCTCTGTACCCTCAAAGCGATACTTCCAGTGCCAGAGGCGGCCCCCGGCGGGCGTAAACAACAGATGCAGACCACCGCTATCGAAGAGCTTGTAGGCTTTTTCGGCGGGCTTTGAACGGCGAATCGCGGTATCGGTCAATGCCAAGGTTTCGACTCCAAGCGGCTGAAATTGGAAATGCCCCCAATTTCTAAAACAGATGCCCCCAGAAATGCCCCCTCTGGAACATGGCTTTCACGATACCGCTTTGGACGTAAAAACACAAAAGCCGCTGATTTTTCAGCGGCTTTTGTGGAAATCTAGGATGTCTTTGGATCACTCTGAATCTGTAATTGGTAGGCACGACTGGATTCGAACCAGCGACCTCTTCCGTGTCAAGGAAGCGCTCTAACCAACTGAGCTACGCGCCTATGTCCAACAAATTAATTCTATCAGGATTGCGCTGGGAGGCAAAGTTCCCGTCCCACGAGGGCTTGAGGTAGTATCGTTGACGAGATTGTGCAGGATGTTTTTGGGGGCGGAATGGGTTACCCTCAGGGCTGCTGGGCAGGCTAACCGGCTGAGCGGCCCAACCAGCCACCGGTCGAGATCAATCGCGATGGAATCGCTTTCATTTTCTTATGCAGGATAAATTGCCTTCGCCTCCCAATCCGCTCCGTACGGTTCCCAACCTGCTGACATTGTTGCGCATATGTCTGGCACCGGTGTTGGTGGCCGCGGTGCTCGACAACAATTACTGGCTGGGCCTGGTGCTGTTCATGGTGGCCGGGCTCACCGATGCTCTGGACGGTACCCTGGCGCGGGTGCTGCATCAGCGTTCCCTACTGGGCAGCTACCTGGACCCGGTGGCCGACAAACTGCTGCTGAGCGCCCTGTTTCTGGTGCTGATGCACAAGAACCTGATCCCGGTTACGGTGACGGTGCTGGTTTTTGGCCGCGATCTGGGGATTCTGCTGGTGGCCGCCATCCTCTATGCGGTGGCAGGCCGACGCGAGTTCTCCCCCAGCATCTTTGGCAAGCTGAATACCCTGTCCCAGGTGGGTGCGGTGGCGGCGGTGCTGTTCAGCCAGCTGGATTCCGACCGCTGGATTGCGATCTTCCGCGAAGGGGCATTGAAGGCGACCATGCTGTTTACGGTCGTTTCCGGCATCCATTACGCCTGGGTGGCGGCGCACCGGAACGGCAACGGGGTGCACGGGCCTGAGAACGGCAATGGCACGGGCAACGGCACGGGGCAAGTCCACCCGTAGCCGCTCAAGGCAGCAGGGGGGGGCGGGGGGTGGGGTTTTCAGAGCGTCTTCAAGAGTCGTCTTCGGGACTCTCCGGGGTCGCCGCTTCTTCAATTTCCATATCGCGAAATTCTTCATAATCAAAGATTTCGCCACATTCCAGGCACTCGACAAACTCGCTGTCTTCGTGGCGGGAGACGATCCGTACTTGGGGATGCTTGCAGGCGGTTGCCATCACTGTTTGGTCACTGTCGAAGAGGCTCTATGGGCAAGATTGTAGCGGTCAGATAGCCAAAATAGAATGAATATTTTTAGGGGAATCTCATTTGGCATTTCGGCCTTTGAGACGCGGAAATGACTTCGGTGCAAACATCGCTTGAAATGCCGACACATTTAGTCCTATACTGAATGCGGACTGAAGAAGTCGGATATTATGCTCAAGCTCACGAAAAAAGCCGATTACGGGTTGATTGCCCTGAAGTTTCTTGCCGAGCATCCTGAAAAGGGCGCGGTAAGCGCCAAGGATGTGGCGGACGCCTATGGCATCCCCGCGCAATTGCTGGCCAAGATTCTGCAGACGCTGACCCGCAAGGGGCTGTTACGCTCCCATGCGGGCATGAACGGCGGCTATGCGCTGGCGCGCGAACCGCGCGAGATCTCCGCCTTTGAGGTGATTCTGGCCATTGACGGGCCGTTCTTCATCACCAGTTGCAGCAAGGGCGCAAAGAACTGCGAGCTGCATACCAACTGCACCATCAAGGAGCCGCTGGCGCGGGTGAATGACACCATCGCCGGTGTTCTGAAGAGCATCAGCATCCAGGATTTGGCCGAGAAGGAGCCGCAAGGCGAAGCGGCCCCCTTGATTACTCTGACGCACTGATCACGAGCAACGTAGAACGTACTTCCCCCTTCTGCTGAACGCAGAGCCGACAACGAACAGGATGGAGATCGAAATGGGTAATGTAGCGAACGATGTTGTCATCCCCGCCGGCGTAACATTGCCGATCTATATGGACAACCAGGCCACCAGCCCGCTGGACCCCAGGGTGCTGGAGGCGATGATGCCGTATTTGACCACGAAGTTTGGCAACGCGGCCAGCCGCAACCATCAGTTTGGTTGGGAGGCGGAGAAGGCTGTGGAGACGGCGCGCGAGCAGATTGCGCAGCTGATTGGCGCCACGGCCAAGGAGATCATCTTCACCTCTGGCGCTACGGAATCCAACAACCTGGCCATCAAGGGCATTGCGGAGATGTACCGCGAGCGCGGCAACCACATCATCACCCAGGTCACCGAGCACAAGGCCATCCTGGATACCTGCAAGCGGCTGGAGAAGCATGGCTATCGCGTCACCTATCTGCCAGTGAAGGCCGACGGCTTGATCGACATGGAAGACCTGAAGCGCGCCATGGACGAGAAGACGATTCTGGTTTCCATCATGGCGGCCAACAACGAGATCGGCATCTTGCAGCCCATTCGCGAGATCGGCAAGCTCTGTCATGAGAAGGGCGTGCTCTTCCACACCGATGCGGTGCAGGCGGTGGGCAAGGTCCCGTTCGATGTGATTGCGGACAATGTGGATGTGGCCTCGCTCTCCGGGCACAAGATCTATGGACCGAAGGGTGTGGGCGCTCTCTACGTGCGTCGTCGCAATCCGCGGGTGCAGATTGCCGCGCAGATTGACGGCGGCGGCCACGAGCGCGGCATGAGGTCGGGCACGTTGAATGTGCCGGGCATTGTGGGTCTGGGCAAGGCGTGTGAGATTGCGCAAGAAGAGCTGGAGAGCGAGATGATTCGCCTGAAGGCCTTGCGTGATCGCTTGCAGCAGAAGCTGGAAGCGGAGCTCGACTACATTCATGTGAATGGCTCCATGGAGCATCGCTTGCCGGGCAACCTGAATGTGAGCTTTGTCTACGTGGAAGGCGAAAGCCTGTTGATGGGCATCAACGATGTGGCGGTTTCCTCAGGCTCGGCCTGCACCTCTGCAACACTGGAACCATCGTATGTTTTGAAGGCCCTGGGCCTGGGCGACGATGTGGCGCACAGTTCGATTCGTTTTGGCCTGGGCCGTTTCAACACCGAGGCGGAAGTGGATTATGTGGCTGCCAAGGTGATCCAGATTGTGAAGCACCTGCGCGAACTTTCGCCGCTGTACGAGATGGTGAAAGAAGGCATCGACCTGACCAAGATTCAATGGGCAGCACACTAAGAAGCAGCCTCTAGCTTCTAGCCTCTAGCTTCCAGCTTGTTCTTGCAGATGGAAGCAGCATCGTCCTTTCGGTGGATTGGCTAGAAGCTGGAAGCTAGGAGATAACAGCTGTTCTTCCGCGGCTCCCCCCGCACTGAGGAGAAAAGGCACATGGCATACAGCGACAAGGTTGTGGATCACTACAACAATCCGCGCAACGTGGGCGCACTGGACAAGAGCGCGCAGGAAGTAGGCACGGGGCTGGTCGGAGCTCCGGAGTGCGGCGACGTGATGCGTCTGCAGATCAAGGTGAATCCGGTGACGCAGATCATTGAAGAGGCCAAATTCAAGACCTTTGGCTGCGGCTCGGCCATTGCCAGCTCGTCGCTGGCGACCGAGTGGATCAAGGGCCGCACGGTGGACGATGCGTTGGAGATCAAGAACACCGATATTGTGAAGGAACTCTCGCTGCCGCCGGTCAAGATTCACTGCTCAGTGTTGGCCGAAGATGCGATTCGCGCAGCCATTGGCGATTGGAAGAAGAAGAACGTCGCAGCGGAGCCGGTTGTGGCAGAAGCTGCGGTTCAGTAAGAGATCGAAAGAGGCATGACGCAGGTTGTGCCGATGAGTAAGAAATCGACACAAGGGGCTTTGGCTCCTGGGGAGTGCGCCCGAAACGGCGGCACTCTTCCAGCGGTTGAAGCCCAGCTCTTCAGACCTCGCAAAACAGCGAACTGGATAGAGCAGGAAGGCAAGTATGACGAACTTTGTTTCGATTGGGACTAACTCATCCACGGCAACTGACGTGGTGAAGTCGCAGCCGCAGATGGCCGCACCGCAGGTGCCGCAGGTGTCGAAGGCGCCTGTGCAGGGCGTTCTCGTGACCGAGAAGGCCATCAAGCGCATCCGTATTGCCATGGAAAAGGAAGGCATCTCGCCGGCAGAGGGAGGGCTTCGCTTGGGCGTTCTGGGCGGAGGCTGTTCGGGACTTTCTTACTCGATCAAGTTCGACACCCAGGCTCGGGAGCGCGATCGGGTTTATGATTTTGATGGTGTGCGCGTCTTTGTCGATCCCAAGTCGTTCCTGTACTTGAACGGCATGACGCTGGACTACGAAGAAACTCTGATGCGTCAGGGCTTCAACTTTATCAACCCTCACTCAACGCGCTCCTGCGGTTGCGGGTCCTCGTTCTCGGCGTAAGCTTTCCGGGAGTATGGCCATGTTGAAAGTTCTCAATTCCGCGGTACCGGTAGCCTGTTGGGCCTGCTCGATTGGCCACACAGAGTCTACATTGTTCTGTCCCCATTGCAGCAAGATCCAGCCCCCTCCGGGTGGCGATTTTTTCTCTGTATTTAGTTTGAAGACGCAGCTGAATATCGATCTGGTTGCGTTGGAGCATGAATTTCATCGGCTGAGCCGCCGCTTGCATCCCGACCGCTTTGCGCGGGCCGAGGACAACGAGCGCGCGTGGAGCCTGGCCGACACCGCGCTCTTGAACGATGCCTATCGTACGTTGCGCGATCCGATTCGCCGCACCGAATATGTGCTGAAGCTGGAAGGCGCGGCGATCGTCGAAGAGAGTGCTGGCAAGAATCGCACGGATACTTCGCGCGTCCCCGCCGATCTTCTGGAAGAAGTCTTTGAACTCAATATGCAGGTGGAAGAGATGCGCGCGGAGCGCAAAGCCGCGCCCGCAGCGGGCCACAAGGGCGCTGTGCTTTCAGCCGAGTTCATCGAGCTGGAAGGCGCATTGCAGCAGGCCAAACAAAAATTCACCGTGTTGCTGGCGGAAGTGGATCAGAGCCTGCGCGCGGAGTGGACCGTGTGGGACGAAGGCGATGCCGCACACCGCAAGGCCGCACAGAAAGCCATGGTGGCGTTGCTGGATCGCCGCCGTTATTTGAGCAATCTTGTTCGCGATGTTACTGAGACTCTGGGAGCATAAACACACAAATGGCTGATGGACGCGTGGTTGGCATTGACCTGGGGACGACGAATTCCCTAGTCGCTTTTATGGAGGGCGATAAGCCCGTTGTGATTCCCGGTGTCGATGGTTCCAACCTGGTGCCGTCGGTGGTGGCGCTCGATCCGATGATAGAGCCCGGCGCGCGCCCCACGGTGACGGTGGGCAACAGTGCGCGCAAGTCGCTGATTGAGACGCCGGAGCGCGTCATCTACTCCGTGAAGCGGCTCATGGGCCGCGGGCTTTCCGAGATTCAAAGCGAGTTGAAGCACTTTCCCTTCCGCCTTGCCGACGACGTGGAAGAGGGCGAGGTTCCGCGCATTCAGTTGGGTGAGATGAAGTTTACGCCACCGGAGATTTCGGCGTATGTGCTGCGGCAGTTGAAGCGCAACGCGGAACGCTTCTTTGGCCAGCCTGTAACGCAGGCTGTGATCACTGTGCCTGCGTATTTCAACGACGCGCAGCGCCAGGCCACCAAGGATGCAGGCCGGATGGCGGGCCTGGAAGTTCTACGCCTGGTGAATGAGCCCACCGCGGCCGCGCTGGCGTATGGACTGGATCGCGCCAAGGTAGGGACGATTGCGGTCTTTGATTTTGGCGGCGGCACTTTTGACATCTCGATTCTCAAGCTGAACGATGGCATCTTTGAAGTGCAGTCCACGGGCGGCGACACGCACCTGGGCGGTGACGACATTGACAACCTTCTGCTGGCCATCGGGCTGGACGAGATCTATGCCGAGCATGGTGTGGATCTGCGCGCTCATCCCAGCGCCGTGCAGGCCCTCCGCAAGGCCGTCATCGACATCAAGATCAAGCTCTCCACCGAGAACAGTGCGAGCTTTGACATTGAGCTGCCCAACGGCGATCGCTACCAGCGCGAGATTCCGCGCGATGTGTTTGAGCTGCTGATAGAGCCCATTCTGGATCGCACCGCCGTGCCTTGCCGACAGGCGATGGCCGATGCGGGCATTACCGCGGAGCAGATTGACGAAGTGGTTCTGGTGGGCGGTTCCACGCGCATCCCCGCTGTGCGCAAGATGGTGGATGAGCTCTTCAAGCTGACGCCACGCGGCAAGAAGCCGCACACCGAACTGAACCCCGATGAAGTTGTCGCGCTGGGCGCAGCGGTGCAGGCAGGCATTCTGTCGGGCGCATCGCAGGCCACCGATGAGATGTTGCTGTTGGACGTGACGCCGCTCTCGCTGGGCATTGAGGCGTTGGGTGGAACCGTGGCGCGCATCATTCAGCGCAACTCGACGATTCCCGCATCAGCCACGGAGCACTTTACTACAGGAGTGGATGGTCAGACCAACGTTGCCATTCATGTTGTGCAAGGGGAGCGCGAACTGGCGGAGGATTGCCGTTCGCTGGCGCGCTTCGACCTGAAGGGCATTCCTCCGATGTCCGCCGGATTGCCGCGCATCGAGGTGCGCTTTCTGATCGATGCCGATGGCATTCTGCATGTTACAGCGCGCGAGCAACGCTCGGGGCTGGAGTCGGAGATTGAAGTGAAGCCCACCTATGGTTTGACCGACGAGCAGGTGGAAGGCATGATTCTGGACTCGTTTGACAATGCGGAAACGGACTTTGCCAAGCGCTTGCTGATTGAAGCGCGCAACGAGGCGGAGACGATTCTTGCGGCCGTGGAACGGGCTCCGTTGAATCCGGCATGGAAACAATTGGACGATGAAGAGCAGAAGGCAATTGCGGTTTGCCGAGGCTATCTGACGGCAGCCAAGGACAAGGACGATGTGGAATCGATTCGCAACGGCATTGCCGCGCTCGACCAATCCACGCGCCGCTTTGCGGAACTGATGATGGAGTCGGCGGTGACCACGGCGATCCGCGGCAAGACGATGGATGCAGCCGGCAACGATCTGGACGACGGCATCACCGCGCCACATACGTTCGCGCCGGCGGAGTTCAAATGATGCGGAGCTAGCGAAGTTTGCGGTGTTCGCTCGTAGCCTGCTTCGAGGCACCTCCGTTCGTGTGTGTGCCATACTACGAGGCGGAGGAAACGAAGATGAAATCTGTTCTTGGTATTGTTTTTCTTCTTTTTGCTTCTGTTGTCAGCTTTGCACAAGATAGGCCTGCGAAAGAATATCCGCTCAAGGTGCACGTGAGTTCTTCGGAACAGCAGGGATTTGGCATGCAGGAACAGCAGATCCTGCGGGTTGTCATCGAAGGGAAGAAGTATCAGCTGATCGCACTTGGTTCGCGGCCATGGGCACTGCCGGTGGGTGACTACCGGGGGCGCATGTCGAAGGAAAAGCCGGTAGAGGGAGGGCAGTATGACCGGCGCTATGAACTCCTCTTCCCCGACGGAAAGACGGCCGAATACCAGGTCGGCGGCGAATCAGAGTAGAGGCCGGGAACATCTAAAAGGATATTGCAAGAGCCACCGGTGAGCGCGCGGATCGGTGCAGAAGATACCAGCCGCCGCGACCGGAACCCAGTTTGGAGATGCACGTATGAGTCAGAATCCGTCCAGCACGACCTCAGCAATCCCTGTCGACAAGCTCGTCCGCATTACCTTCCAGCCGGAGGGCAAGACGGTTGAATTCGAGTTCGGCACCCTGCCGTATGACCACCACGGCAAGCCGATGTCGTTTTTGGATGTCGCGGAGAACAACGGCATCTTTCTGGACCACGCCTGCGGCGGCGTCTGCGCCTGCTCCACCTGCCACATCTTGGTGAAAGAAGGCGCGGCGGGACTGACCGAAGCCGAGGACGATGAGCTGGACCGCCTGGATATGGCCGCCGATCAGCAGTTGAACTCGCGGCTTGGTTGTCAGGCAGTCATTACACGGCCGGGTAACTATGTGGTGGAGATTCCCAGCTGGAACCGTAACTATGTTACCGAAGGCAAGCCGTTGACCGTGACGGAGAACACCTAGAACAAGCGTTGTTGCTTTCCCAGGTCTCAAAAGCGAGACCTGGGGCACCCCGCCGCTTTCGATAACTACAAACGAGGAAAAACATGGCACGCGAGATCCATTGGACCGACGCCGAAGAGATTGGCATTCAGCTGCGGGAAAAGTTTCCCGATCTTGATCCGCTGATGGTGCGCTTTACCGATCTGCGTCGCTACGTGATCGAGCTCGAAGGTTTTGCGGACGATGCGCAGAAGTCGAACGAGCCCAAGCTGGAAGCGATCCAGATGGCGTGGCACGAAGAGTTTGAAGACGCGAAGAGCTGAAACGCGAACCCGATGGCCCGCAAGCCGATTCAATTCTCCACGTGTTGCGAGAGCGAGAGGACGTTGCCGTCCGGGTCTTTGAACCACGCCACGCGGTCGCCGTTGGGGAAAGTGGCGATGCCGCGCTCGTCCTGGCCCATGTTCGGGAAGCGGGCAAACTCCACGCCTTTTGCGGCGAGTCCGTCCACATCGGCGGTAATGTCGGCTGACTCCCAACCGAGCACGGTGAACGGTGCTGGCGTAACCGTAGATGCTTTGCCGATGCGCAGCATGGCGCCTGGCATGTTGAAGACCAGTGCGAAGCCATCGTCGCGACGGAAGTTGAATCCCAGTGTGTCGCGGTAGAACGCAATCGCTGCCTCGGGGTTCTGCGTTTGCAGAAACGTCACTACGCTTTCCATCTTAAGGCCTCCATCAAGATTCTTTGTTAGGGTAGTGGATGCACGCGATCGCTTCGGCCGTGATGAGATTCTGGAGCCCCTCCTCCGTGCTCAGAGGTGAGGCTTAACGATCCTCGAATTCGTGCAGGCTGAATGCGCCCTCAAAGTGTGTGAACTCCTTGTCCCTGCCGGGCACCAGATACACACTGATGACATCGAAGCGCAGGGCGGGCCAGCTCTCCATGGACAGATGGCGCACGTACTGGCGCGCGAGCTTGCGGATCATGCGGCGCTTGTGGTCGTCCACGGCGGCTTCGGCTGGCGTCAGGTCGTGCGCGGTGCGGGTCTTTACTTCGATGAAGCAGAGCAGGTCGCCCTGCCATGCAATCAGATCAATGTCGCCAGGCTCCGTGCCCGGTGACCAGCGCCGGGCCACCACCGTGTAGCCCTTGCGACGCAGATAGAAGAAGGCTGCATCTTCACCCTGCAAACCAGTTACCAGATGCGGGGGCAGTTGCATTCCACGCCGCGCGGCAACCCAATCGAGCGCTGCCAAGGCACGCTCCTGCGCGTCGAGTTTGATCTGTCGCAGCAGGTTCATGGCTCTCCATTTTGCTCTGCCTTCCGCAAGCTTGCAACCTGAATCGAACGCGGATGCCGCAGATTCTGCGCCAAAAACCCGGTCTTTACGGGGTTGCCACGCGTCAGGACTTAATGGAAGCATGACTCGAACCTGGAAAATACCATTCTATAAAGCAGATGTCATCCTGTAATCTGGACTTTTCGCGATGTTACCCCAAGGAGTATCCTCACCATGTATCCTCTATTTCGCCTGAGTGCCGGCTTTGTAGCCCTCGGCGCGCTCATCGCGCCTGCCTTTGCCCAGACCGCCCCCAGGGAGCCGATCCGCATTGTGGCCGACCTTACCGACGCGCCCCGGAAGCTCTTTCATGCGGAGATCGATTTGCCGGTTACGGCTGGCCCGCTGACGCTGACCACGCCCAAGTGGATTCCGGGCCATCACATGCCAAGCGGCCCGGTGGGCAACATCACCGGCGTGGTGTTTACGGCGAACGGGCAGACGCTGGAGTGGCGGCGTGATCTGGTGGACTTGTATGAGTACCATCTGACGGTGCCGCAGGGCGTGACCAGCCTTCATGCGCATCTGGACCAGATTGTGACCGGGCGCATCAGCCAGAAGATTGCGGCGTTGGAGTGGGAGGGCCTGCTGCTCTATCCGGCAGGCGTGCCGGTGCGTCGGATTCCCATTGAGCCAGCCCTGAAGGTGCCTGCGGGATGGGGCATTGGCACTGCATTGCAGCATGTGGGCGAGGGCGCCTATCCGGTTCCCGCTGCGGCAGCGACCACGCTCTTTGCCGTGACCAACGTAGAGCAGCTCGAAGATTCCCCCGTGATCACGGGCGAGTTCTTCCACGAGTACGAGCTTGCGCCGGAGGTCACGCCCAAGCATTATCTGGACGTGGCGGCCGACTACCCTGAGGATGCCAAGTTGCGTCCAGAGTTTTTGGCAGGGGTCAACAATCTGGTGCGCGAGGCTTCAGCGCTCTACGGCTCGCATCATTATGGGGTCTACCACTTCCTGCTCACGCTCTCGGATGTGGCAGGCGGCGAGGGCTTGGAGCACGGGCAATCGTCGGACAACGGCGTGGGCGAGAAAGGCTATGCGGATGCGGAGCATCAACTGCGCGAGGCCGATCTTCTGCCGCATGAGTTCACGCACTCCTGGAACGGCAAGTATCGTCGGCCGGTAGGGCTTTATCAGTCGGAGTTTGCCACGGCGCAGCAGGGCGCGCTGCTGTGGGTTTACGAGGGCATGACGCAGTATCTGGGCAACGTTCTGGCGGCGCGAGCGGGATTGGTGACCGCAGCGCAATATCGCGACCTGCTGGCGCTCTCCGCCGCGAATCTGGACTCGAAGCCGGGCCGCGCGTGGCGCTCCACCAGCGATACCGCTATTGCCGCCAGCGTGCTCCGCACCCGCGACATGGCCTGGTCCAACTGGAAGCGTGGGCAGGACTATTACCAGGAGGGCGAACTGCTGTGGCTGGACGCCGACACGCTGATCCGCAAGCAGAGCAAGGGCAAAAAATCGCTGGACGATTTTGAGAAGATCTTCCTCGGCAAGGGTGGCAACACCGGGCCGGAGATTGTGCCTTATACGTTTGAAGAGATTGTGGCCGACCTGAATGCGGTTGCGCCGTACGACTGGGCCAAGTTCCTGGATGATCGCGTGAACAAGATCAATCCGCGCGCGGACGTTGCGGGCATTGAGCAGGGCGGCTATCGGCTGGTGTACAAGGAGAAGCCCAGCGCCACCGAGCGCACGGTGCAGGGTGGTGCGCGCGGACGTGGCGGCTTGAACTGCTGGTATTCGCTGGGCATGCGCATCGCGGGCGACGGGCAGATTGCGGACGTGCGCTGGAATGGCCCTGCCGACAAGGCCAGGCTTGCTCCTGGTGACAAGGTCTTGACGGTGGGCGATCAGATCTTCTCACCCGACGCGTTGCGCGCGGCCATTGTTACGGCAAAGACGAATCCTGCGCCGATCCACCTGATGGTGCAGGCCGACAACTACGTGCGCAGTGTTGATGTGGAGTATCACGAGGGCGAGCGCTTTGCGGTGCTGGAGCGCGTGGACGGAACCCCGGCGTTGCTGGATGAGATTGTAAAGCCGCTCACCACGCTGGAGAAGGCGCCTGCCGCCAAGCACGACGAGGAGTAGAGCCAACTGAGCAGCGGCGCAAGGTTCAGAGCCTTGCACTAGCTGATGTTGAAGCGACGAATCCCGTTGCAGGAGATATTTGGTTTGATGAACAAGTGGAAGCGTTTTTCCTTTACCGTTCTGGGGCTGATGATGGTTGCCCCGGTGTGCGCAATTGCGCAGCAGCAGCCCGCCGCGGCCGAGAATTTTGTAGCATCGCATTACACCAAGTACGAGTTCCGTATTCCCATGCGCGATGGGGTGCGCTTGTTCACCTCCGTCTATGTACCGAAAACCGGCGGATTCACCGATGCCGGGCCGTATCCCATGCTGATGGTCCGCACGCCCTACAGCGTTGCGCCCTATGGCGAGGACAAGGTTCCGCAGCGCCTTGGCCCTTCAGACGATTTTGAGAAGGGTGGCTACATCTTTGTAAATCAGGATGTGCGCGGCCGCTGGATGAGCGAAGGCGAGTTTGTGGAGATGCGTCCGCACATCGACGTGAAGAAGTCGGCCAAGGATGTGGACGACGCTTCGGACATGTATGACACCATCGAGTTCCTGCTGAAGCACGTGGCCAACAACAACGGCAAAGTGGGCATCTGGGGCATCTCTTATCCGGGCTTCTTTACCTCGGCCTCCATCATTGACTCGCATCCCGCGCTGGTGGCGGCAAGCCCGCAGGCGCCGATGACCGATCTGTTCCTGGGCGACGACAGTTACCACAACGGCGCGTTCAAATTGTCGGCCACCTTCGGTTTCTATCAGTTCTTCGATCCGCAGAAGAACCCTCTCTCTGAGGAACGTAACATCGACTTTGATTTTGGTACGCCCGATAGCTATGCCTACTATCTAAAGGCTGGCAATCTGGCGAGCCTGGCCAAGAGCATGCTGGTGCCCACCAAGCTGTGGCAAGACCAGATGCAGCATGACACCTACGACGCCTACTGGCAGGCGCGCGACCTTGAGCACCACATGAAGAACGTGAAATGCGCGGTGCTGGTGGTGGGTGGATGGTTTGACGCCGAAGATCTTGTTGGTCCCTTCAAGACCTTCAATGCGGTGCGCAAGTTCAATCCGGAGACGCCGGCCACGCTGGTGGAAGGTCCGTGGGTGCATGGCGGCTGGGCGCGTTCGGATGGCAGTCACTTGGGCGATGTCACCTTTGGCGCCAAGACCTCGGAGTACTTCCGCAGCCAGGTGCAGTTTCCCTTCTTTGAGCACTACCTGAAGGGCAAGGGCGCGGCGCAGCCCGCCGCGGTGGTGTTTGAAACCGGAACCAATGTCTGGCATCGCATGGAAGCATGGCCACCAAAGGCTGCTGTCGCCAAGACACTCTACTTCCACGCGGACGGCAAGCTGAGCTTTGACGCTCCGACCGAGGCAGAGAGCAAGGACGAGTACCTAAGCGATCCCGCGCATCCCGTACCCTTTGTGGGCTACACCACGGACACGGTTCCGCAACGCTTCATGGTGGACGATCAGCGCTTTGCCAGCTCCCGGCCTGACGTTGTGACCTACCAGACCGAACCGCTGGAGGAAGATCTGACCATTGCCGGTCCTATCGCTCCGCACCTGAAGATTGCCACCACCGCCACCGACTCTGACTTTGTCGTGAAGCTCATCGACGTCTATCCGGACAACTATCCCGATCCTGTGGACAGCACGCATGGCAACAAGCATGTGATGGAAGCGTCGCCGCTGCACATGGGTGGCTATCAGCAGTTGCTGCGTGGCGAGCCCTTCCGCGCCAAGTTCCGCACCAGCTGGGAGAAGCCCACACCGCTCGAGCCCGGCAAGCTGACCGCGATTGACTTCACCATGCCGGACCTCTTCCACACCTTCCGCCGTGGCCATCGCATCATGGTGCAGGTGCAGAGCTCGTGGTTCCCGCTGGTGGATCGCAACCCGCAGACCTTTACCGACATTCCTTCGGCCAAGCCGGAGGAGTTCAAGAGGGCGACGCAGCAGATCTTTCACCAGAAGACGGCCGCCAGCAGCGTGGCCGTGCTGGTGCTGGCGCAACCGTAAGCGGGCTCACTTGCTCGAAAGCAAGGGCTTCAGTCTCCGCGGGATTCCCCGGGGGCTGAAGTCCTCCTATCGCGAACGCCAGCACAGCGCCCAGAGCATAACGGAAAGAAGATTTCATGAGGATGGCTCCCGGAACGCGCTTACTCTGCTGACGGAGTCCTTCGGCAAGAGCCAATCTCCACCGCCCCGCCTCCACTTCCGCGCAGCAACGCACTCTACGCACCAACGAAAAACGCCAGAGGCCGAAGCCCCTGGCGCTTTACTCTCTGATAAGCCCTCCGGTTGCCCGGATCATCGATTCACCCTCTCAAGACGCTTCACAAAGCCACGGAGCGCTCCGCCTCCTTCCTTCTGCGTCTCTACCGGCGATGGTTCCCCCGGTTGCCCGGGATCCAGCATCCTTGGCTTCACCGGCACGTCGCTTCGGGTCGCCCCGCCGCTTCGCACTCCAGATCCGCCCTTCTGCAAGGTTTCGGGTTGCCCCATTCCTTGCATCCACCGGCCATTCCGCTGGCTGCTTGCCGGGTTACCCCTGCTCGCTTCCTGCGGCGTTGCCGCGGGACTGATCACCGGGTTGCCCCGGCTTTCACCTCCCACAGCACGCACCTCCCGAGCTGCCCCAAGCTGCCTTGGAGTGCTCAACGTGCGTTGCCAGCTTCCACCGCGCGAGGCATGCCTCGGCGGATTCCCCTGGCTCCCGGCCATCAGGCTTCAGGGTTTCCCCTGTTGCCCGACCTTCCGGCACCTCCAGTGGCCGATCTTCAGGTCGCCCCAAATCCTGCCGCTATCCGTGCCAGCAATGCTGCTTGAGGTTGCCCTCCTGCCACATCTTCCGGTTGTGTTGCCAATCGCGTCTCGTGGATATCTCCTCGATCCTGCCCTGGCAACGGGTTCCTCAATGACTCCCCCTTCTCGGCGAACTTTGCATCCTCGGCTTCGCCGCGGATGAATCTTCCCTCCAAAGGAAGACCCGCTTTTTCTCACCTGATCCTGAATGCAAGCTCAACTTCTGTTCGGTTTTCCGCAACCAGCAAGCCAGCTGCAAAGCCCCGATTTCCCTTGATCCTGCATCGTCCTTTCAAGCTGAAACTGCGCTTCCGGGTTCCTTCGAGCCATCAATTGAGATGAATCTTGCGCCTGATCGAATGAGGGTGCAACTGTGAATATTTGGAAATAATTGTGGATTTCACCAACCTCGGTGCAAGAATGGCCATTCGATTTGAAGATCTTCCCACCACTGCTGCAAGGGATGTGCAGAACGCGTTCCAGTCCTCATCAACGCAGCTCTCTTTTCCACTTTCTACGCGCATCAAGCCGCGAAAATCGGGGCCAAAACACCTTCGGGCGCCTTTCCTGTTCGCAAAAATCGCAGACAGAGACGGCACCCGATGCTGTTTTGCACGATGCTATTGATATTGTGAGGCTCTTGCAGAATTCTCTGCAGGAGACGAGAAGCGTCAGGGCACGACTTCAGTCGTGCCGGAAAATGGTCAAAATAGCCCCCGGCTTTAGCCGTTGAGGAACCGCAAGCTATTGAGAAGAAAGATGCAGGGGCTAAACAGGTTGCGGAAAAACTCGGGGTTCAGGGCTTTTTGGAAGGGTACGAGCTTTAGCTCGTACGTTAAGTTCCATTCTTTCAACACGGGGCTTTAGCCCCCGAGGGAATTGGAACTCACAATCCGAGAGAAATGGAGTTTTTCCGCAGCCTGTAAAGCCCGGCTATTTTGGAGCCTCTTTCGGCACGGCTGAAGTCGTGCCCTGACGCTTCTTGCTGCCACAATAAGTTTTGCAAGAGGCCCTTATGTGGAAAAAGCCGCCCATGGTGTTGATTTCCTCTACCCCTTGCGGCGATAAATAATCTGAAACTCGTAGCTTGGATTGGGCGGAAACAGCGCGGCCACATGGCGCAGCCGTTCCGCCAGCGAATTGGCGGACAGCAGTGGATAATCGCGCTCGCGCAGATCGTGGTAGTCAAAGTCCACGGCCATTGAAAGCATGTAAACCGCTAGCGCATCGGAGAAGGTGGACTCCAGATAGGCGTTGCGCGCCCGCTCGTCAATGCCTTTTTGGCCAGGGCGACCCTCCAGGGCACGCCGCCGGTTCTCCCACGCATCCTGGCTGGTTTCACCGCGCACCTGCGCCTCAGCCTGCGACCACACCAGGGTGGAAAAGCTCTCCGGAACCCCCGCGTTTTGCACAAAATTGTGGGCCACGTTGATAAAGAACTCAAAGGCCAGGCCAAAGCGATCTTCCACCAGACGCGTGGAGATAAACACCGTCTCCATGCCGCCAAAGGTCACGTTGCGATGGCAGATAGCGCGATCGCCCAGATCCACCGTATAGCCCGGCGCAACCATGGCTTCGTCCGAGTCGGCCAGCATCAGCGGAACAAAGTAGTAGGTCCAGCGTTCCAGCGCCGGAGCCAACAGGGCCGGAACCGTAGTCACCAGATGATCCAGATCCGACTCCGGCAGCCGGGTTTCACCCCAGCCGGCAAAGTGAATGCCATTGGACGCGGTGCGGGTCTGCACCTGAGTTGCTACCTTCTCCGCGTGCCAAAGTTCGAGTTGTGCGCTGCTTACCATGCATCTATATTCTAGAGCCTGCTCATCAGTTTTCCCACCCGCCGGAAAGTGGGAGCGGGCGCTCCACAGGAGAGGTCGGAACCATGACACGCAATGAACTCCCAGACCCACAAGGCAGCAAGCGCATCCTCGGATTTCCACTGGAGGGCTTTGGCTGCCTCACCAGTCTGCTGCTGACGCTGGCTTCAGCCTTCTTCACCTTCTTTGCCGTCACCACCCTGGCCATCTTTGCGCTGCTCGGCTGGAACCAGCTGGGCGGCCACACGGTGAACTACGCCTACACCTATCTCTACGTCGGCCTGCCCGCGGGGTTGCTGGTGCTGGTTGTAGCCGCGCCTCTGTTCGGCGTGCTCTGGCTCCGGGCCCACAAGAGCAACATTTAGAGCATTTTGTAAAATGGTGTAGACCTTAATTTCTTAGGTGCCCCACCCATTTCCGCAAAGAACGCGGAAATGGATGGGGCACGGAAGCCTATAGCTAAAGGGGAAATGCTCTAGAACTCGGTTTCAGGACCGGCGATGGCGGCGAGCGTGTGCGCCACGGCGCGATGAAAAGGTCCACTTCCTCACCGGCCCCGTGTCTACGTGGACGAATTGACCTTTTGGGTAGTACCCTACGCCACCCGCCCCGAGGGAGAGCGCAGCGTCCCGCAACTTTACAGCTGGAATGCCTGGAACCCTGATGTCGAGCGCATTCGCCTCGATATGCTGGGAGTGCTCAGCGGCGTTCGTGGTTCTACTCTCGCGGAGCGCGTCATTGGTCTCCTTGGTTCGGTAGCCGCAAAGGATCTCAATGACGCTGCCTGATCGATTCACCTTCCTGAGCATGGTGTGGAGCAGGTCGAAGGTGCGGGGATTGTAGCTCTTGACCTCATCATTATGGCTGTCGCGCAGGAATTGGCTGAGATTGTCGAGCGCATCAGGGATGTACGCATCGCCCACCCTGTAGACGACGTCAATGATCTCGCCACTCTGCCGTGCCATCTTGAGCTCATACTTCTGGCCATCCTCAGGCACTTCGTCGTCAGAGATGGAACCTATGCTAGGCAACTGGATGTTGGACAGCATGTCCCTAATCGCGCGGAGGTGAGGATGCCTGGGGCGCTCGATGTCACGTGCGCTGGCGGTGGGACCGACAGCCAGGAGCACGACAAAGGCAGCGAGGGCGCAAACCCGACGGGCAGATGCGAAGCGACGAATGGATGGGACCAGATGCAGCGGCAATCGGCAGATCTCCTGGCTCTTGTTCGTGGCTACGTCACGCAGAACTTTCCACATGCAGGCGATGCAGGACTGACCGGCCCCGCCTGCGCGCGTTGGTTCGTTGCCACTAGCTCTTTCCTCCATTCTACCGGAGCCGCAGCCTCCTCAGGCAACTTCGGCCGACGGGAGTCGTGCGATGTGGAGAACATTGGCCGAAAGAGTCTATCCGTCCATTGGCATCTCAACTGTTGCCCAATCCAACGCGCTCATTTGAACTCCTAGAGCCCTTGAATCCGCCAAGTTAATTTAAATCTGCAAGATACGCTCATAATGGGGGTGACTGAGTGCGTTGGCGTTTCAGAGAAGTTGTCCCGCCGGTTGTGGTTTCACCCGTTTCACGACCGGAACAGGCTCCATCTAACCGGCTGGTTGCTCTGGTCAAAAGAACCCTTGGCCGCGTGAGGCCGAGGGGCGGCGGTTGAAGTGGAAGGCACAAAAGTCGCCGTAAATTGAGGACAAGACTCAGGCCTCTCCCTCCGTCAAGCTAGAATTCCTATATGCCCGCAGCAGCCCTTTCTCCTGAGGTACTGGCCAAGTACGAGACCGTGATTGGCCTCGAAGTCCACGCGCAGCTGTTGACCGCAACCAAGATCTTCTGCGGTTGCGCCAACCACTTTGGATCGGCCCCGAACACCAACATTTGCCCGGTTTGCATCGGGCTGCCGGGCGCCTTGCCCGTCCTGAACCAACATGCGGTGGAGTTTGCCACGCTGGCCTCGCTGGCCATCAACTGCCAGGTCCGCGAGCGCTCGATCTTTGCGCGGAAGAATTATTTTTACCCTGATCTCCCCAAGGGCTACCAGATCTCGCAGTTTGACCGGCCCATTGCCGAGCATGGTTGGATCGACGTGCCCACGGCCGATGGCAGCACCAAGCGCATTGGCATCACGCGGCTGCACATGGAAGAGGACGCCGGCAAGAGCATCCACGACGGCTATCCGGAGTCCGCCAAGAGCACCTACCTGGATCTGAACCGCTGCGGCACGCCGCTGGCCGAGATCGTCAGCGAGCCGGAGATCAGCACCCCGGACGAAGCCTGGGAGTACCTGACCCGGATGCGCGAGATCCTGCTCTACTGCGGCGTCTCGGACTGCAACATGGAAGAGGGTTCGCTGCGCTGTGACGCCAATGTCAGCATCCGTCTGAAGGGCGAGACCAAGCTCGGCACCAAGGCTGAAGTGAAGAACGTGAACAGCTTCCGCTTTGTGCGCGCCGCTCTGGAGTATGAGGTCGAACGCCAGATCGAAATCATCGAGTCCGGCGGCCGCGTGCAGCAAGAGACGCGCCTGTGGAACGTGAACGAGGGCCGCACCTACTCCATGCGCTCGAAAGAGCAGGCCCACGACTATCGCTACTTCCCGGAGCCGGATCTGCCGCCGCTCGTCCTCACACGCGAATTCATTGAACGCAAAAGAGCGGAGCTTCCGGAGCTGCCCGAGCCAAGACGCGCCCGCATGATTGCCGAGTACGACCTTGCCCCCAAGGACGCAGCCACGCTAACCGCCACCCGCGAGTTTGCGGATCGCTTTGAGGCTGCCGCCAAGACGGCGCGCAATCCACGGCGCGTGGCCAATCTGCTGCTGAGCGAGGTGGGTGGCCGGCTGAATATGCTGGGCATCGAGTTCGATCAGTCGCCGGTGACCATGGCTGGCATTGTGCAGGCTGCGGATCTCTTGGACGAGAACAAGATCAGCTCCAAGCAGCTCAAGCAACTCTTCGACATCTGCTTTGAGAAGAGCGAGGACTTTGGCCCCGTCTATGATCGCGAAAAGCCGGAACAGATTACCGACACCGGCGCGATCGAGAAGATGATCGACGAGGTGATTGCCGCCAATCCCAAGCAGGTGGAGCAATACCGCGCTGGCAAGACCACCATGGCGGGCTTTTTTGTGGGCCAGGTGATGCGCGCCTCCAAGGGCCAGGCCAATCCAGCGCTGTTGAACGAGCTGGTGACCAAGAAGCTGGAAGGGTGATTTCTCAGCCGAAACGACCAAAAGCCCCGGAAGTATTTCGGGGCTTTTGCATTGTATGCACATCCTGCGAATGTTCGTGCGCCCCGCCGGGGCGCGGGCGTCAGGCGGCGGCGGTTCCCAGGGTTCCCCCTTCCCCTTCGACTACGCTCAGGGGCAGGGTCCACCCTGGGCTATCCTCGTCCTGCCTCTCCGGGGCATCCGACCACGGAGGGCGCGAAGCGCGGTTGCCGCAGGGTGCCCCATCCATCGAGCGCACTTTGCTCGATGGGTGGGAGACAACAATGCTCGTTCTCGATTCTTTCCACGCAATCAACGCCCGGGAAACCCACGATCAACCCACCCGTATTGATCCGGCCCTCGAAGAGTGTCACTCTATCCCACCCATCCCGCACAAAACGCGGGATGGATGGGGCACCCAGTTGTCAGTGTTGATGGGCCGGATCAAGAGAACTGGCGCGAAGCGGTCTGCCGCACCGCAGGTGTCTGCTGCATGCAATGCCTAGTCCGCCTGGTATTTGTGCAGGCGGCCGAGGCCGTTGAAGGCGGCCACCTTGTAGCACTCGGCCAGGGTGGGGTAGTTGAAGACCGTATCGATGAAGTACTGGATGGTGCCTCCCAGCACCATCACCGCCTGGCCAATGTGGATCAGCTCCGTAGCCTCTTCGCCGATGATGTGCACACCCAGCAGCTTGCGGGTCTCGGGGTGGAAGATGAGCTTCAGCCGCCCGGTGGTGTCGCCACGAATCTGTCCGCGCGCCGTCTCGCGATAGTAGGCCATGCCCACCTCGTACGGAACGTCTTCCTGGGTCAGCTGCTCCTCGGTTTTGCCGATGAAGCTGATCTCGGGAATGGTGTAGATGCCGTAAGGATAAAAGCCGGGATTGGACGTGGTCGCGGTATCGCCGAAGGCGCGCAGGGCGGCAATCCGGCCCTGCTCCATGGAGACTGAAGCCAGCGACGGGAAGCCGATCACATCGCCCACCGCAAAGATGTGTGACACCTTGGTCTGGTAGTGCTCGTTGACGGCAATGCGTCCGCGCGAGTCGGCCTCCAGCCCAGCCGCCTCCAGGTTCAGGTCTTCCACATTGCCCTGGCGGCCCACGGCATAGAGCAGCGCATCGCCGGAGACGCGCTTGTTGCTCTCCAGGTTGGCCACCACCGTGCCCAGCGCCAAGGACTCCACGCTTTGCACCTCTTCGCCCAGCCGCAGGGTCACGCGGCCATCGCGCAGGTGGTAGCTGAGGGCTTCCACAATCTCGCGATCGGCAAAGTCCAGCAGGCGGTCGCGTTTTTCAATCAGCGTGACCCGCACGCCCAGCACCGCGAACATGCAGGTGTACTCCACGCCCACCACGCCGCCGCCCACCACGATGAGCGACTTGGGCAAGGTGTCGAGGCCCAGAATCTGGTCGCTGTTCACAACCGTCACGCCATTGGTGGGAACCTTGGGCGAGCTAGCCGGCTTGGTGCCCACGGCCACAACAATGTGCTCGGCCTCCAGCGTGGTCTCGGTCTGCGGCCCGCGCACCAAAATCTGATGCGGATCGAGGAAGCTGGCAACCCCATGCACCACATCGATGCCATTACGCGAGAGCTGCGCCTCGGTCACATCCAGCTCGTTCTTGATGACCGCCTGCACCCTGAAGGCGAGGTCGGCCATGGAGATTTTTTCCTTGATCTTGTAATTAACCCCATAGATGGAGCGGTAATTGTAGCCGGACAGGTGCAGCACGGCTTCGCGCATGGTTTTGGAAGGAATGGTGCCGGTATTCAGACAGACTCCGCCCACAACGGTGCGGGCCTCCACCAGGGCAACACGCTTTTTCATCTTGGAGGCGGCCACGGCTGCGCGCTGGCCACTGGGACCGGAACCAATAACAATCAGATCGTATTTCACGGCGCTCATGCGGATCGATCTCCCCTGAAGAGGATCTTAGTTTACGGGTTTTGGGAAACAGGCGGGGACAACTCCTGATCGGAGGCTAGCACACGGGCGGGAAGGAGCGCAGAAGCAGCGAAGGAGATTGTTGATCCGGCCCTGGAATTCTGTCCTGGCATCCCACCCATTTCGCGACAAAGCCTGCGCAATGGATGGGGCACGGTGCTTCTGTCGGACAGCCCAAGCAATAGCGCACCAAAGCAAACGCGCTGCCCGCATTGGGCAGCGCGTTTGATGGTAAGGCGGCAGCGTGAGGATACGGCGATGGAGGGGTGGGTCGCCGATACGCAGATCTGTTTCCCTGGCTGCCGCCAGCTTGTGAACTTTAGGAGTGCGCCGAACGGAACGTCTGCTGCCGAAGCGGCTTCTTGGTTCCAGAGAACGATCCGCCGCGCTGCGCATTGTCGTCGAGGGTGAACTGGCGAATCATGCCGTCCATGTCAGAGGCAAGCTCGGCCAGGTTCTTCAGAGCTTCAACAGCCTCTTCAGCGCCTTGCGCGGTCTCGTTGGAGAGCTGCGAAATTTGGCCAGCCGACTCGGAGATTTCGCCGGAGGCCGCGGTCTGCTGGGTGGCGGCGGAGGCAATCAGGTTGATCTGATGCTCCACCTGGCGGCTGGATTCGATGATCGCTTCCAGGCTTTGGCGAGCATGAGAGGTCTCCTGCAGTCCGTTTTCCACTGCCGAGCGGCTATCGTTCATCACCACCATGGTCTCGCGGGTCTCATCCTGGATGGAGCGGATGGTACCGGCAATCTCCTCAGTTGCGCCCTTGGTACGCTCGGCCAGGCGGCGGACTTCACCGGCGACCACTGCGAAACCACGGCCATGTTCACCGGCGCGGGCAGCTTCAATGGCGGCGTTCAGGGCTAGCAGGTTGGTCTGCTCGCTAATCTCCTGAATCACGCTGACCACCTTGCCGATCTCTTCCGAGCGGCGGGCCAAGGAGGTCATCTTTTCAGAGACCGAGCTGGTGGCGGCAGCAATCTTTTCCATAGTGGCAGCGGCAGCCGACATCACCGATCCGCCCTGATTGGCGTTCTGCGCAGAAGTGCGGCTGGCCTCGGCGGCGTTCTCGGCATTGTGGCTGATTTCGCCGATGGTGGCCGTCATCTCCTGCGCGGCGGCAGCAATCTGGTTGATCTTGCTGGACTCCGTGCGGGCGTTGCCGGCGCTCTCCACCGAACGGGCGCTGATCTGGGTAGTGGCGCTGGACAGCGTATCGGCCGAGTGAGCCACCTGCGCCAACACCGCGCTAATGGACTCCGCACTCTTGTTGAAGGCCTCGCCCAGTTGGCCAATTTCGTCGGCGCCGGAGACGTTCAGACGCGCCGTCAGATCCTTGCTGGCCATGCCCTCCAGGGCTTCCTTCAGGTGGATCAGGCGCGGCGCAATCTCTCGGGTCAGCAGCATGCCCGTAAAGGCGCACAGACCCACGATCAGCAGCGTCATCATCACGTCAATCCAAGTAGCGTGCGAGGCTGAACTGGTGGCCGAAGAGGCCGATGCCATGCCCTCTTTGGCGTTCAGGTTCAGATCCTCTTCCGCCGCTCCGGTGGCGCTCTTGAAGACGGAGATGATGTTCTCGGAGGACAGCAGGTCCAGAGCTTCGCCGGCGTTGCCGCCCTTCAGCTGCTCCACACCCTTGTTGCTGATCTCCATGTAGCGCCCAAAGTCGCCGGTAAACTTCTGGTAGAGCGCGCGCTCCCCATCGTAGCTGACCATCGGCTCGTATTCCTTGATCGCGGCCTGGTAGGCATCAAAAGCCTTCTGCCGCTCCGTAATACGTCCACTCACGCAGTCCGGCGACTGGCAAAGCAGCAGATCCAGATCCATGCGCCGGATCACATTCATCGCACTGGCGGCGCGAGAAATGTCGATGGCTGACGGGAACGCGTTCTCGCTGACGTCGGCGCTATGCGTCGACACCGTGTGGAAGCTGATGAACGTATACGTTCCCAGTGCGATACAAAGACCGCACACGATACCGAAGGCATAGAGGAACTTGCGAGAGACCGAAAGGTCGCGTAACCACTGCATGGGTGTAACCCCTTCAACGAAATGTACTCGACTTTTGTATCGGCGGAATCGCAGGGAGCTTCAGTCCTTTCCATCCCGGCCTCAGAGCTTGCACCACAAATGGGGCAAGATGCGTCCGAGCGATGCCAGAATGAGGCTAGCTATCCCCTTTTGGCACGATCCAGATATGCTGAGAGGGACAAAATCGATCCAGAATGAGAACACTCGGTACCCATGAAGATCACCAACCTGGCACGATCGGCCGCTCTTCCGCGCAGACGTATTTTTTTGTTTCTGATCGCGTTCTGTCTCGCTCTGGTCACGGGCGCTCAAGCCCAGCAAGACCAGGACCGCGCCACCGCTGCGGCCGATCGCCAAGCTATGCTCTCGCAACTGGGCATCGGCGAGCTGCGCCCCCCGGTCAGCCAGAGAACCGCCAACTACGACGAATCGAAGGCCAATCCTTATCCCAGCCTGCCCGATCCGCTGCGCATGGCCAATGGTCAGCCGGTCCGCTCCGCTGCCGACTGGTGGCAACACCGCCGGCCAGAACTGCTGGAGATCTTCAGCCGCGAGGTGCTGGGCCGGGTGCCGGCCAATGCCCC
Source organism: uncultured Occallatibacter sp. (assembly GCA_964645855.1). GTDB lineage: Bacteria > Acidobacteriota > Terriglobia > Terriglobales > Acidobacteriaceae > Telmatobacter. The sequence continues at coordinate 2,362 of CAZYDF010000027.1, read as the reverse complement.
GCATGTGACGTGGAAACTGCTCAGCCAGTCGCAGGAGACCGCAGCCGGCCGTTCCGTGGTGGTCAAGCACCTGGCCGGTCAGCTGGACAACTCCGCCTACCCGGCGCTCCAGGTCTCCATTGATCTGTTGGTGGTGACCCCGGCCGAGGCCCGGCATCCCGTTCCCTTGGTGATGGAGGTGGCCTTCCCCCAGGAAGCCATGCCCGCCCTGGCTCGCTACTTCCCGGAGATGCTGCCCGGCGGCAAGGGCAACGAAGGACCCAGCTGGCAGGAGCAGGTGCTCAGCCGCGGCTGGGGATATGCCGTTCTTTTGCCCACCAGCTTTCAGGAGGATTCCCCGCTGGGCCTGCGCCGGGGGCTGATCGGGCTCACCAACCACGGGCAGGCGCGTCGTCCCGACGACTGGGGCGCGCTCCGTGCCTGGGCCTGGGGCGCCAGCCGCGCCATGGATTTTTTTGAAACCGATCCGGCCATCGACGCCCAACACGTTGCTCTGGAGGGCCACTCCCGCTTTGGCAAGACCGCTCTGGTGGCCATGGCCACCGATCCGCGCTTTGCCGCGGCCTATATCAGCTCCGCGGGAACGGGCGGCGGCAAGCCTTACCGCCATATCTACGGCGAGCAGCTGGAGAACCTGGCCGGAACCAGCAGTTGGCACTGGATGGCGGGCAATTTTTTGAAGTTTTCTGGTCCTAAAACGGTGGACGAGCTACCCGTGGACGCACATGAACTGATCGCCCTCTGCGCTCCGCGCCCGGTCTTTATCGGCGTGGGCTCAGCCACCGCGGGCGACGCCTGGGCCGACCCCACCGGCGAGTTCCTGGGCGCAATGGCTGCCGGCCCCGTCTACAAACTGCTGGGCGCACGCGACCTGGGCACAACCCAGATGCCCCCCATGGAAACCGCTCTCACCCAAGGCGATTTGGCCTTTCGCCAGCATCGTTTTGGCCACACCCCCGGCCCCAACTGGCCCGTTTTTTTGAACTTTTTCGCGCGGTATTTGAAGCCAACCAAGTGACAGGACGCTTGCCAAAGCTCACAAGCAACAGCTTGCAGAAACCGATTAGAAGGTAGGGTGACGCCAATAGGTCGATCTTTTCATTGAATTCAGGTCTGCGATGTGGCAAAGTGGCCGTATGGACAAGGGGACCGTTCTGGACACGCTGCGCTTGCACGAAATGGAGCTGAGGGCTGCCGGTATTGAGCATTTGCGGCTCTTCGGATCAGTTGCCCGGGGTGATCAGACACTCTCATCCGATGTGGACCTGCTGGCGGACTTCGATCGCTCTTCGAGAAGAACGTTGATTACCATGATCCATCTGGAAAACCGGCTCACCGACCTGCTGGGTACGCGGGTGGAACTGACACCTGCGGATGGCATGAAAGAGGCCGTGCGCGCGCGGGCCCTCCGCGAGGCGATCCTTGCCTTTTAAGGACAGCTGCGCCTGCTTTCGCGACATCTTCGCCAGCATTCGATTGATCGAGAATTTCGTCGAAGGAATGACGCTGGATAGCTTCCGGTTCGATGCCAAGACCCAGGCCGCAGTCGAACGGAAGATGCAGATCATCAGCGAAGCCGCCATTCGATTGAGCGACAGCGCAGAAAGCCTTTGCCCTGGGGTTCCTTGGCGCGACATCCGCGGCATCTGCAATTGGCTGCGCCACCCGTACGATTTCGTCGACATGGAGACAATCTGGAACGCGATTCAGGATGACCTGCCGGGTCTGAAGATCGCGGTAGAGCAGGTCTTGGCAGGGCCCCGTCTGGAGTAGGCGCACCAGCTAAAGCCGCTTCTCCATCACGATCCCGTGGATCTCCACTCCCGGCTTCACCTCGCGGTTGGGCTTGAAGTCGTTGGTGCCGGTCTCCACAAAACCCCAGCGACTGTAGAGCGGCGGAAGCTCCGGACGCATGTTGAGCACGATGATCTCGACAGCCTTGCAGCCCTGTGCGCGGAAGCGGTCTTCGGCCTCGGCGGTCATGCGCCGGGCAATGCCCAGGCGCTGCGCCTCGGGGTTCACGGCCAGCATGCCCAGGTAGCCGCGCTCGCCGCGCAGCTCCATGAAGAGCGTGCCCACGATCCGCCCCGTCGCGTCTTCCGCCACCAGAATCTCGCCCTTGGTCATCATGTGGGCCAAGCGGTCCGGGTCAGTGCGTGTGCCGCCCAGAAACTCCTCAACAGAGAAGGCAGCGTTGATCATCGCCACCAGGGGCGCGTTGTCGTCGGCGGTAGCAATGCGGTAGCGGAGTTCGGGAGGCGTCGTGAGGTCCATAGAGGAATTCTATAGATCCGGCCCATAAATACGGACAACTGGGTGGGCGGATTCAAGCTCCAAGTGCAACATTTCCGAAACCGGAGAT
>CAZYDF010000026.1:36115-48149 GCA_964645855.1 uncultured Occallatibacter sp. | reverse complement strand
CGCGGGAAACGACAACGACGCAAACAGAGAATCCCTCTGCAAAGCCGGCGCGCGGTGTGGTTTTGGAATTTGCGACAAGAATGCGACAAAGTCGGGGAGGGAGGGAGCTTCTAAATGATTGATTTAATTGGTGGACCTGATCGGGATCGAACCGATGACCTCTTCCATGCCATGGAAGCGCGCTCCCAGCTGCGCCACAGGCCCACTCTGCTACCGAACCAACTTCTTGATTCTCTCCGATCTGGGCCAAGCTGTCAAACCCCTTTGAACGAAAGGTTTCCACATAGCGGTTCAGAGTCTCGCCATGGACAACCTCAGGGCGCGGAAGACCGCGTTGCTTGCGACCGGCGGGGAGATGGGGCCAGAAACAGTCTGACCTCCGCCCGCTAGATCCGGCAATTGAATCGTGGCATCTCATTCCCACCCATTCCCGCAAAAGACGTGGGAAAGGATGGGGTACACGAACAGTATTTATTTGCCGGATCTATCCGTCGCCCAACACGTAACGAGTTCCCCAGGAGAGATTGGCCGGGGACTCAGCGGGCGGAAAGGCCAGCAGCCGCACTCGGCGGTAAGCGCGCAACATGATGCAGACTTCAGCCGCAATTCTGCGTTTGAACTCGCGCTTGGCTTTGGTGCGAATCTTGTGGCCGCGCTTGATGGCCGACATTGGTTTTTCTGGAACCGGAATCGAAGTCAGGAAAAAGCCCTTTTCGTTCAGCGGCACGGCCAGCGCGGCAAAGAAATTGTCGTACGCAGAGAGAAAGTTCTCGCGAAAGAATTCGCGATACGAGGTCTGGTCCTCAGCGCGCACGCTGGCCACCGCGTAGACTCCCAGCGCCTCGCCCACGCCCTCCAGGGCCGCCAGCAGCGCGGCCGCGGGGGCAACGTCGCACATGGACTTGGATGCCATGGCGATCAACTGCTTGCCGCCACGCTCGCCCTGGAGCCTGCCGATCAGCATTACCTCTGGGGCCATGGAACCAACCACCCAGCCGGGCACAACGGAGAACGACAAGACATAAGCCAGCTGCCCATTCACGCGCATATTCAGGCTGAGTTCGCCTTCCTTGTCCCAGGGCTTGGAGAGGCCCATGGTGATCGAGAACCAGCAGCCCGCATCGGGCATCTCCAGCAGCGGCACCTCATCCAACAAAACCCGGCGCAGCATGCCATCCGGCAGTTCTGTATAAAGGCGGCGATAGTGGTGCACAAAACAAGCTGCGCGGGCCTGTACGCTCATGCTCCGCGCCATGTAGTCGTGGGTAAGGTATTTGAACAGGAAGCGCGGATCGCGTTCCAAATGTTCTGAATAGACGGAGTTCCAGCGCATGTTCAGCACGGTTCGGTGCCTGCGGGGATTAGCGGCAATCCGCCAAAGCACGCCCAGCATCGTTAAAGAGGACCAAGTCTTCTTCTGCGCGGTCAACGCCCCCAGTGAGCGCAGCAGCTTCCCGATCCGCTTTCCATGGTCTTCGGTTCTTCCCGCTGTCAGATCAAATTGAATGCTCACGGCCCTGGCTTGGCTCCCCTGCCCAGATCGTTTCAATTCAAAGAGCTGCTGACTCTGCTCCCCCCCAGAAGCACAGCCTGCACGAACTGGACATCACCATCTTGGGGTGGGTTTCCAAGTTGACAAATGCCCCCTTTGCGCCAGCGCTATACCGCTTAGGTAACCACCCGAAGGCCTGCGAGCCCATAACTTGTTGATTCTTAATGAGAATCTTCTAATCTCACCAGCTGAACTCGTTACCTCCGTACCCCTTGCCCCTCCTCCAGTTGGAGCGTCCCCAACCACTTGCGCGGTTGGTCCCGCCCGGCTATGCAAGTGGGGTAAACTGCTTCTAGCGACAGCGCCCGCATTTCTGCGTTTCATTTGTAGGTCCGCGGGGTCAGTTGGTTGCTGACGTTCGGCGCCTCTTCGGCTCGCTGCGTTCGATTTGGACCCGCTCTTCTGCTCTTCTCGTCCACGAAGAAGCTGCTGGGCTGTTGTTCGCTTCGTTTCGGCAACCGGTATGCGCCTATTCTGGTTTCTACCGGAGGACCGATTCCATGTATCGGATAGTCGAAGCCCGCTCGGTTGGCCTCAACATCAAGCAATTTGTTGTTGAGGCCCCGCGGATTGCGCGCAAACAGCGCCCTGGACAGTTCATCATCCTCCGTCTGCACGAGAAGGGCGAACGGATTCCGCTCACCATCAAGAGTTCTGACCCGGCGGCCGGAACCGTCACCATTGTGGTGCAGGCGGTGGGCAAAACCACGTCCATGCTCTGCGAACTGAACACCGGCGACTTCATTCTCGATATGGTTGGCCCGCTCGGCCATCCGTCGGAGATCTCCAACTTTGGCACCGCCGCCATCATTGCCGGCAGCGTGGGTACTGCCATGGCTTTGCCCACCGCCCATGCCTTGAAGGACGCCGGCAACCAGGTGGTCTTTATTGAGGGCGCGCGCAGCAAAGAGATGGTGGTGTTTGAGGACGAGGTTCGTTCCGCCTCCACTGAGACCCACATCATGACCGACGACGGCAGCTACGGCGAGCACGGCCTGGTCACCAAGAAGCTCAATGAGCTGATCGCCTCCGGCCGCAAGATCGACTTTGTGCTGGCCGTGGGCCCGGTGCCCATGATGCGCGCCGTGGCGCAGATCACCGGTCCGCTGGGCATCAAAACCATGGTCAGCCTGAACTCGATCATGGTGGATGGCACCGGCATGTGCGGCGGTTGCCGCGTGGTGCTGGGCACGGAGAGCCGCTTTGCCTGCGTCGATGGCCCGGAGTTCGATGCATCCAAGGTGAACTTTGAGATCCTGATGCAGCGCAACGCCATGTATCGCGACAAGGAATGCGCTTCGCTTACGCACTTCAAGTCCCACAAGGATGAAGAGATGGCCCTTCTACGCGCGGACATTGCGCAAAAGGAAGCCGACATCGCCCAACTGCGCGCCGAGCTGGCCGCCGCTGAAAACGACGGCGCCGGTTCTGTAGAGGAGAAGCACTATGTCTGACCAAAACCCGCTTCCCCTGAAAGAGCGCATGAAGATTCTCCGCACCGTGATGCCCATGCGCGATGCGGCCGAGCGCTGTAAAAACTTTTCCGAGGTTAACCTGGGTCTGGACGCTGAAACCGCGCATACCGAGGCCTTTCGCTGCATCAGCTGCGGCAAGCCGGGCTGCGTCGTTCAGTGTCCGGTCGGCGTCAAGATCAAGGAAGTCGTCGAACTGATCGCCGCCGAGGACTACCTGGGCGCAGCCTCCAAAATGCGCGAAGACAATGCTCTGCCCGCCATCACCGGCCGCGTCTGCCCGCAGGAAAACCAGTGCGAAGGCGGATGCGTGTTGGGCAAGAAGGGCCAACCTGTTGCCATCGGCAATCTGGAGCGCTTCATTGCCGATTATGAGCGCACCAGCGGCAAAGTGGGCATGCCCAGGATCGCGCCCAAGACCGGCAAGAGCGTGGCCATCGTGGGCTCGGGCCCTGCCGGGCTGTCCGCGGCAGGCGACCTCATCCAGAAGGGCCACAAGGTCCGCGTCTTTGAGGCGCTCCATGAGCTGGGCGGCGTGCTGGTCTACGGCATTCCCGAGTTCCGCCTGCCCAAGGACATTGTCCGTCAGGAGATCGACAACCTGCGCCACATGGGTGTGGAGTTTGAAACCAATGTGGTGGTGGGCAAGAGCGTAACCCTGGACGAGCTGATGCGCATTGAAGGCTACGACGCGGTCTTTGTGGCCACCGGCGCGGGCTTGCCGCAGTTCCTCAACATTCCCGGCGAACACTACAACGGTGTGTACTCCGCCAACGAGTTCCTCACCCGCATCAACCTGATGCGCGCCTATAACTACGACGAGTACGACGAGCCGGTCTACGATTGCCGCGGCCGCGATGTGATCGTGGTGGGCGGCGGCAACACCGCCATGGATGCCGTGCGCACCGCCAAGCGTCTGGGCGCCAAGACGGCCACTCTGGTCTATCGCCGCTCTGAGGTAGAAATGCCGGCGCGTCTGGAAGAGGTCCATCACGCCAAGGAAGAGGGCATAGCGTTCCGCATGCTCACCAACCCGGTCGAGTTCCTGGGCAACGACAAGGGCTGGCTGACCGGCGCCAAATGCGTACGCATGGAGTTGGGCGAGCCCGATGCCAGTGGCCGCCGCCGCCCGGTTGTGATTCCGGGCTCGGAAGAGGTTCTTCCGGCCTCGGTGGTCATCATCGGCGTGGGCACTACGGCCAATCCTCTGATCCAGAGCACCACGCCCGACCTGAAGACCAACCGCTGGAACTACATCGTAGCCAACGAGGAGACCATGCGCACCAGCAAGCGCGGCGTCTTTGCCGGGGGCGACATTGTGACCGGCGGCGCAACCGTGATCCTGGCCATGGGAGCCGGCCGCAAGGCCGCTGCCTCCATCCACGACTACCTCACCACATCCGTCTGGGATGCCACCGCGCCCGCACTCTGACGCAGCCCTCATGACGGTGTAGTGCTCGGATGCCCCACCCTCGCCGCGTTCTTGTTTTTGCGGCTAGGGTGGGATCATCGAGAAAATCAGCTTTACAATCTGGACCTGTCCGCCTGTGCTGAAAGCGCAAATCTCCTAAGTTTATCCCTTAGAGCATTTTTCCTTTTGGTATAGACTTCCGTACCTCATTCATTTTCGCGTTCTTTGCGGAAAGGGGTGGGATACCGAAGAAAATCAGGTCTACACCATTCCACAAAATGCTCTAGGTGTCTTTCCGCAGCATGTCACGCCCCCTTCTCCTTCCGGAATTATCGTTCGACAACTGTAGTTCCAGAACTTTTCTTCAGCCGCGACATTCTTCCCCGGTCAGTGTCTTATAGTTAGTGGGATCGGGGAAGGCGGCCGTTTATGACACATTTCTTGCTTCGGACAGTTTCCAGGAGCGGCTTTTGGGCGCTGGCAGCGGTTCTCACCGCAGGCTTGGCATCGACTTCAATCCTCCGCGCCGACGATAGCAGCCAGGGCGCTACGGCTCGGCTGAGCCTGGTGGATGGCGGTGTGCGCGTTGTGCAGGGCGGCCAGGTGGTTGCCGATCCGGCTCCGGTGAATGCCCCGGTCTTTGAGGGAGCGCAACTGGCCACGGCGGAAGACGGCAAGGCAGAGATTCAGTTCGAAGATGGCAGCGTAGCGCGGCTTTCGCCCAACAGCGCGCTCACTCTTACAACCCTCTCCGGCCAGCAGGGCGCGGAGGTGGTGCTGGACGGCGGGTTGGCCTACTTTGAGGTTCCCGAAGGCGGCAGCCGCCAGATGCGCATTCGCTTTGGCGACAGCGTGGTGACGGCCAGCGCCGGCGCGGTGCTGCGCATCCGCTTTGATACCCCTCCGGGAGAATTGGCGGTCTTTGCCGGGGTTGCGCATCTGGAACGCTTCAACGCCCCGGCCTTGGACCTGGAGACCGGCCAAAGCGTCCGTCTTGACCCCAACGTCCCAGGCCGCTACACGCTTGACGCCAAGATCGATCCCGACAGCTGGGATGGTTGGAATCAGGATCGCGATCAGGCTTTGAACACCTCCGCCTCCAACCAGAGCGGCGCCGCAGCCAGCGTCATCGGCGAGGGTGCCAACACTCCCGCGTGGAGCGATCTGGATGCCAACGGCAGCTGGTACAACGTGCCCAACCAGGGGTACATCTGGTCGCCCTACTCTGCCTCCAACGCCGGCTGGGATCCCTACGGCTGCGGCCACTGGATGTGGACCCCGCGCTGGGGCTATGTCTGGGTCTCCTGCGAGAGCTGGGGCTTCATGCCCTACATGTGCGGCTCCTGGAGCTACTACGACAGCTTTGGCTGGGGCTGGGGCCCGGGCATGGGCATGAGCTGCCGCAGCGGCATGTGGGGCGCAGGCTATTTTGGCGGCATACACATTGGCAACGCGCCGGGCGGTTATCGCCTGTTGGAACGGCCCGGACCGAAGCGTCCTGTCGCCCGAATCCCCTCTCCCATTCTTGTGGACCGGCGTACCCCCGGCACGGTTGGCGGATTGCCACCGCGCAATAGCCTGGTCAGCATCGGCGGACAGTCGGTTCGACCCATCGCGCGCACGGAACGGCCCAGCTATGATCGCAGCAGCCAGGGATTCGACAATCGCACCGCCCCCACTCGCCCCGGCGGCCAGGTGAACCCTTCCGGCATGAGCTACGGCGCGCATCAGATTCCCGGATCGCCTACCTACACCCTGCGCTCGGGCTACAACCAGGTGCAGCCCGGTACCCGCAACAACTATGTACACACCGGCGGGCCAGTTCCGACAACGCCGGGCAGCACCCAGCCGCAGCAGCATGCCTACCAGCCGCAGCAGCAACAGCAACGCAATTACCAACCACAGCAGCAACAGCAGCGCAACTACCAGCCGCCGCAGCATAACTACCAGCCGTCCGCGCCCAGTTACCACTCCGCACCGGCGCCCTCCGCGCCCTCGGCGGCACACAGCAACGGAGGCGGCAACAGTGGCGGTCACAAGTAGCCACACACGGCCTGACCACCGACACCAACGCGACGCCTGAGGGCGTCGCGTTGGTGTTGGTGCAGCGAGAGCATTTTTGGAATGGTGTAGACCTGAAGTTCATGGCTACATCACCCATTTCCGCAAAAAACGCGCCAATGGATGGGGCAGGGAAGTCTAGAACTCCCAGCGGAGCAGCGTTGCGCCTACCGAGAAGCCTGCGCCCACGGCCGCCAAAAGAACCAGATCGCCCTTCTTGATCTTGCCCTCTTCAAAGGCCGTTTCCATGGCCAGCGGAATGGTGCCGGCTGAAGTGTTGCCGTACTTTTCAATGTTGATGATCACCCGATCCAGCGGCATGCCCAGGCGATCGGCCGTGGCCTTGATAATGCGCAGATTGGCCTGATGCGGAATGAAGCAGCCCAGATCAGCGCCCGTCACGCCGTTGCGCTCCAGCAGCTTGGCGGTGGCGTCAGACATCTTGCGCACGGCGAACTTGTACACCGCCGGCCCATCCTGATAGATGAAGTGCATGTGCTTGTCGATGGTTTCGTGCGAGGCAGGATTCAGGCTGCCGCCGGCCTTCATGTTCAGGCTGGTGCCGCCGGCTCCGTCCACTTCATGCAGGTAGTCGATAAAGCCGATCTCGCCTTCTTCGCAGGGCTCCAACAGCACCGCGCCGCCGCCATCGCCAAACAATACGCAGGTGGTGCGATCGGTGTAATCGGTCATGCGGGTGTTGGCATCGGCGCCGCACACCAGAACCTTCTTGTGGGCTCCGCTCTCAATCATCTTCACGCCAGCCTGTAGCGCGTAGACAAAGCCCGAGCAGCCACCGGAGACGTCAAAGCCCCAAGCGCCGGTGGCGCCAATCTTGTGCTGCACCAGGCAGGCGGTCGAGGGGAACATCATGTCCGGCGTTACGGTGCCAACAATGATGCACTCGATCTCGCTCGGCTCAATGCCGCGCATGGCAATCACTTTTTTGGCGGCGGCGGTGCAGATGTCGCTCACGCCCAGGCCAGCTGCCAGCTTATGACGAACCTTGATGCCAGTCCGGTCCATGATCCACTGGTCGTTGGTATCGACGATCTTCTCAAGGTCTTGATTGGTGATCGTTTCAGGCGGGACGTAAGCGCCAAGCGCGGTGATTTTGGCACGGCAACCTACGATGGGACGAACAGTCAGACTCAATTTCTCTCTCCCCTGCGGCGCGCCGGTCCGGGGAAGGATCGAGAGACGGCCGCTCGACATAGCGCTGAATACCTTACAAAAATAAAAAAATGCCAAAAAAGTACCGGGTATCCTACTGCGCCCGTACTAGCCCGTTACCGTTGCTTCCTTCCGGACCTGGCGGGGTTGGCGGGATTACGTCGCGTAGGACCCGGCACTTTTTGATAGTAACACCTTGAGTCGGGTTCGTAAAAAGGGCGTCCCTTTTAGCTCTGGAAAACAGCCTAAGCGCCAAGAAACATGGGCTTTAGCCTACCGCAGTCCGAGCCCGGACCGGCCGCGGTTCCAAGGGGTGAAACGTGGCCAGATCAAGAGGCACAACCACGAGCGGCCAATGCCCAGCCCCAGCTTTCAGCGGCTGGTTCCCGGCGCGGCTGGCGGAGGCGGAGGCGGAGCGATAAGTATCTGCTCCGAACTATGGTGAACGTGCCACGGTGCGACGAAAGCCGCTGCAAACAGAAAGGCCAGCAAGCCAACGATCAGTTGCGCCACCACAATGGCCCCCACCAGTTTCCAGAAAGGCAATGCAACAATTTCCACTCTGATCGGCTCTGACGAATCCTCCGGCCGATTCCCATGCAACTGAGCAAGCATCGCCCCACCTCGAAGGAAAAATCTGTAGCAGGAGAATTCTACGCCAGAGGTGCGCCCTTACTGGCCAAGCAGGGCCACAGTTTCCGCTTCAGCCGCACGAACCTCCACCCCCTGCACCCCATCTTCAAGAGGAGCATCTAATGTCTTCTTCGCCATAATCGCCCCGTCCGTCTCTATTCTCAATCCCCGCCTGGCTGGCTTTCTTCAGCTCATTTCATCACTGCGATCAACGCTCCTGGGCGCTGCTATGCTGTTGCTTCCGCCAAACTCCTGACAAGAAACTACCTTCCGTGGACGCCGCAAGTTATTGATTTTGCTAAAGAAGAATTTCCAGGCATCTTTCGTCCGTCCCTCCGGGACGGGTGGCTTTTGCGCAACGCTAACCCAGGGTTCCTCCTTTCCCTTCGACTACGCTCAGGGTCAGGGTCCACCCTGGGCTATCTTCGCAGCGCCCGGCTGGGGCGCTCAACCGTGGCTGCGGCATCTAACGTTTCATTCCTTGCAGGTCGGCAACGGCGGTGGGAGACTAGACGGTAAAGCTCTCGCCGGGATGCCAGGCCATCACTTCCACGCCGGTATCGATCAGGGCGGCCAGCTCGGCGGGTGTGCCGGTGAGCGCCGGGAAGGTGCCAAAGTGGAGGGGCAGGACGGTGGCGGGGCCGATGAGCCGGATGGCCAGCGCCGCTTCTCGGGGGCCCATGGTGTAGTGGCCGCCGATGGGCAACAGAGCCACCTCCGGCTGGTAAAGCTCGCCAATCAGCTTCATGTCGCCAAAGACCGCGGTGTCGCCTGCGTGGTAGAGCACCGGGCCGCCCTCAATGGTGAGCACAAAGCCCGCGGCCACGCCGCCGTAGTGGGTGCCCTGCTCGTCCTGGATGGAGGAGGAGTGTTGGGCCTCGACCATGGTGACCGTCACCTCGCCCAGGGTAATCGAGCCGCCCAGATTCATGCCGATAGTATCGGCCGCTCCCTTGGCCGCCATGTAACCGGCCAGCTCATGGACAGCGACGATCTTGGAGCCATGGCGCGCGGCCGTGGGCAGCGCATCCGAGATGTGGTCAAAGTGGGCGTGGGTAAGCAGGATGGCGTCAATCCGCGAGGGCAGCTGGAAGTCTTTGGGGAAGGCAGGATTGTGACCAAAGAAGGGATCGATGAGGAGGTTGGTGCCCCGGGAGGTTTCGATCAGAACGGTGGCGTGGCCAAGCCAGGTGATGCGGGCGGTGTTGGGTGCGCTCATGGTGGTTGCCTCGCTCCGATTGTACTTCTCGGGGACGAGGGGAGTAGGGAACAGATCAGCAGGTAGTTGGCACCTTCGCTTCCCAGGTCTTAGAAGCGAGACCTGGGGCATCCAGAGCGGGTCGGATGCGGAAGATTCGGAAACGAAGATCCTTCTCTCAATCTCTTGTTCCCTTTTCCCTAGTCTCTACCGTGTAATGATGACCTCGGAAACGCTGTCTTTGGCCAGGAACTGGCGGTGACTGCCCCAGCCGGTAAAGAGGCGCTCAATGGAGCGGTTGGTGAAGGCGCGCTGGATGGGGAACGGCTCCGCCAGCTGCACCTCGACGTCGTTGCTCTGGGTGACGTGAAAGCGGCAATGCACGGCCTCCGCGCCGCTGGTGCGGGTGTGGAACAGGGCCAGCACCTGGCCGCCGGGATTCATCGCCTCAAACAGGTGGGCCACCACCGGGGCCACAAAGGCCTCCGGCAGGTAGTCGAGCGAGGTCCAGAGCAGCACTAGATCAAAGGTACGTCCGGCAAAGTTGAGGCTTTGCTGGAGAAAGCCTTCGACGTTCCAGATCAGATTGCCGTCGCCATCTGTGCCCATGAGCCAGTTCTGGGCACAGGCATCGTGGACCAGGTCAGCAAGGAAGATGGAGTGGCCAAGCGAGGTGAGGTAGTTGATGTTGGCTGGCGAGGTGTAGCCGACGTCGACGATGCGCAGGCCCGGCTCAGTCTCCAGACGTTGGCGCAGCGCGGTCCAGCCGCCGGAGTGCCGAGGCACCTTGGGCCCCACCGGGGTGGCGTGCCGGACTTCGGCTTGTTCTTTCGGTTTTTTGTCGAACCACTGGCTCAACACCCTTGAATTTCCTCGCAATCTGGAACGGCCGAACCCAACCAACACTCGCCCGCTTGGGAAAGGTGGCGGATCCGGCACAGTCAACTTCACGCGCACAACTGCTTGCTTCCGGCCGGGCTACCCAACCGCTACAGGGGCACCCGGCAAAAAACCGGCTGGCTGCCTAGGTTAGTAGATCCCGCCGGCTTGGGGCGCGTTGACGCCATCTGCCCCCTTGGTAACAGCCTGCGTCAGATCCACCTTGCCGCGGAAGATGGCATTGTCTTCCACCGCCAGGCGCAGAGCGCGGATGTCGCCCTCCACCACGCAACCGGCACGCAGCTCCACGCGGCCGCTCGCCACCACGTTGCCTTGCACATGGCCCAGAATCAAAATGTCGCGCGCCGACAGGTCAGCCGCCACATTCGCGGTGGGGCCAATGGTCAGGCGGCTCTCGGAGAGGCTGATGGTGCCCTCCACGCGGCCATCCACAATTAGATCTTCGCTACCCTTTACTTCTCCGCTAATCACAATGGTCTTGCCAATACGCGCCTGGGAATTCTCTACCGCCATAACCGTGGACTTCCTTCCGGAACATGTAAAGTGTCTCTGCCCGCACTATACGCAACCAGGGCAGGGGGTATCAATCAGAGAATCATGAAGAGAACAAGAAGGATGAACCAGAAGGAGCACAATAGGAACAGAGAGAACGCATGTTGAACCATCGAAGCCGTGCCCGGGCGATTTTTGCCGCTGTCGCCGTTGCCACCATCTCCATCGCCGCGCTGCTGTCCGCAGTCGCGCCCCTGCCGCTGGCTGCCAGCAAGCCGCAGGCGGAGACGCTGACCCCTACGGAAGCGCAGGCGCTGGTGCAGCGCGCCCTGGCTGAAGAGGTGCGCATGGTCCACGATCCCAGCCATCCCATGCGCTTCCATCTGCGCAAACAGAGCCCCCGGCTGACCACCAGCAAAGACATTATCGAAACCAGGGACGGCGCCGTGGCGCGGCTGTTCGCCGTCAACGACCAGCCTCTGGATACCGCCGGCGAGCAGGGCGAACAGGCCCGGCTGGACCAGTTGGAGCGCGATCCCAGCCTGCAGCAGCATCGCAAGCACGGTGAGGATGGAGACGCACACATTGTAATGAAGATCCTGACCATGATGCCGTCGGCCTTCCTCTACCAGTACCAGGGAATGGGGCCGGGCTTGAACGGGCCGGTTCAAAAGTTCACCTTCCGGCCCAACCCGCAGTTTTCTCCCTCGGACATGGAGACCCAGGCGCTGACGGCCCTGACCGGAGAGCTGTGGATCGATGCCGCCGGGGAGCGGGTGGTACGGCTGGCTGGGTCGTTGGCGCAGGATACCAGTTACGGCTGGGGGATTCTGGGCAAGCTGAACAAGGGCGGCTGGGTGGAACTGGAACAGAGCGAAGTTGCCCCCCACATCTGGCGCATTACCCATGTGCAACTCAAAATGACCCTGCGAATTGTGGTGAAGACCAAGGTTTTTGACACCGACGAGCAGATGCGCGACTACACCCCGGTACCGGCCGGAATCGATTACCGAACCGCCATCCACATGCTGCGGGCACCTGCGGTGCGGCCAACTGCTTCGCGTGGCTTATGACGCTTTGGTGCTGCGGTTCATCCGTCCTTCCAGGACGGGCACTGCATGCAGCAGATGCGCCTGCGGTGC
>CAZYDF010000026.1:0-36015 GCA_964645855.1 uncultured Occallatibacter sp. | reverse complement strand
GGTTCATCCGTCCTTCCAGGACGGGCACTGCATGCAGCAGATGCGCCTGCGGTGCGGCCAACTGCTTCGCGTGGCTCATGACGCTTTGGTGCTGCGGTTCATCCGTCCTTCCAGGACGGGCACTGCATGCAGCAGATGCGCCTGCGGTGCTGGGTTGGGAGGCAAATGCCAGCCTGGTCACGTATTCTTGAACCGTACTGCTGAACTGGAGCTCATGCCCTTCCATCGCCCCATTCCCGGCCGTAAAGACCCCGACCTGGCCAACGGGATCAAGCTGTTTGCCGAAGCCGAGAAGCTGATGCACATCGCCTTTGTGCTGCCTTCGTCGGTCTTCATTGGCTGGCTGTTCGGCTATTGGGTCGGTCTCAAGCTGCACATCGGCTGGATGCAGATTGCGGGCATCCTGCTGGGCTCGGTCTCCGGCATGTTTTACGTGATCCGGATGGCCTTTGACGCCGAAAAGAAGGCGGCACGGGCCGACCAGGCGGCCGCAGAGCAAGCCAAACACCCGCCAGAAATCTGAGATGCAAGGGCTTATGCCGTCATCCTCCGGTCTTGTAGAATGGCAGCCATGAATCCCAGACTGGTTGTGCTGCTCCTCTGTGCGTCGCTGTTCCCGGCGGTGCAAGCCAAGGCCAAGACCATCTTGCCGGACTCCTGCGGCGACGACAGCGTTACGTTCGATGTCAGCACCAAGAAGGATCAACCTCCGCCTCCGCCACCGGCTGAAGGCAAGGCGCAGATCGTCTTTATCGAGGACGAGAACGCCAAGCTCGATTCCTTTCGCTATGCGAATGTCCGGTATGGACTCGACGGAGCCTGGGTTGGCGCCAATTATGGCGATTCCTACTTCATCATCGATGTGACGCCCGGAGTTCATCATGTGTGCGCCAATGTCCAGGCTTCAAAGCTTTGGCTGGGCATCTTCAAGAAGGCCGTCGACATGGCAACCTTTACTGCCGAGGCAGGCAAGGTGTATTACTTTTCCGCGAATATGAAGGTTACAAGGTCTGGCGATGATTCCCGCACCTTTGACTTCACCTTCTCGCCGATCGACGAGGAAGAGGGCAGATACCGGGTGAAGGCCTGGAAGGTCGCTACCTGGAAAATCAAGAAGTAGGCCTGACTCTTTCGCCTGCGAGGACATTTCTCGCGCCAAGCTCAGGGCAAACGCATCTGAAATTCCTCCGGAACAGGCCACGAAGATAGAACACAGGATATTGAGTTCATGAGCTTTGTAACAGGGCACGACTTTAGTCGTGCCCTGTTACAAAACCCCTCGTGGAAATCGGTAGGTGAGATTAAGATGCGTTTGCCTTGGCGCCAAGCTCACCAGGAATGCCCAGCCGCCGAGCGACCTGATACCTTGAAAAGATGAACGACGAAATCCAACCCGCCCCCGCAACGCCCGAGCCTCATCCGCTGGAGACGCTGACCACCGAGAGTCTGGACCAGATGCTGCGTAAAGCCTTCTGGACCACGGTGGCCCTGGGCCTGGCCGGCTCCGCTGCGGTGTGGATCGGCTCCAATTGGCGGAACGCGCTGATGCTGACGGCGGGCGCTGGGATCTCCGCGGCCAGTATTCTGGAGTGGCAGCGTCTGGTACGAATTATTAGTGCGCGAATGGATCAGAAGCGGACAGCCGCCTCCACTCCCATCGTGGTTATCTTCTTTGTGCTGCGGCTCACGGTCTATGCCGGGATCATTTATGGTAGCCTAAAGTGTCTCCGGGGCTCTGTTGCAGCGCTGCTTTGCGGTTTGGCGCTGGCGGTTATCACCATCGGCTGGCAAGTTCTGAAGCTGCTGCGCGACTGACCGGCATCGACCGTCGAATTCACCCTGGGGCAGAAAGATTCATCGGTTCATGGTTGAGCAACTTGCATTGACGCGTGTGTTGAACTCGCTGGTGGGCGGTGCTGTGGCGCCGGTACTCCACTCAGTTGGCATCCAGGCCGATCCGAAGACCGTAATTACGGACGCCTTTGCCCTTGAGCTGCTGGTTGCAGCGCTGCTGGTCGCCTTTTTTGCCGTGGTGCGCGCCTCGCTCTCGGTGGAGAAGCCGGGCGGCATACAGCATATAGCGGAGCTGTTGCACGAGTTTATCGGCGGGCAGGCAGAGCCGATTCTCGGACACGACACCAGCCATTTTCAGGCCTTCTGTACCTGCATCTTCCTGTTCGTTCTTTTGAACAATCTGCTAGGGCTTATCCCCGGGATTCCCGCGCCAACCACCTCGCCGGTGGTGCCGCTGGGCCTGGCCGTACCCACCTTCCTGCTCTACAACTTCATGGGCTTCAAGCGGAACGGCTTTGGCTATATCAAGCACTTCTGCGGTCCCATGCCGGCTCTGGCGCCGCTCATGTTCCCGATCGAGATTGTTTCGCACCTCGCCCGCGTCATGTCGCTCACCATCCGTCTTTACGCCAACATGTTTGCCGGCGATCTGGTCACCCTGGTCTTCTTCTCCCTGATTCCGGTGGCCATTCCCTGCGTCTTCCTGGGATTGCACTTGTTTGTGTCCCTGGTCCAGGCCTTTGTCTTCACCCTGCTGGCGATGATCTATCTCTCGCTGGCCGTGGCGCACGAGCACTAAAAAGCAGCTTTCAGCTATTAGCTGCTAGCTCCTAGCCCATCTCCGGAGAGCCAAGCTCTTCGTTATCAGGAAAGACGGGCTAGAAGCGTAGGAGCTGAAAGCTAGAGGCTAGGAAAAGATTCCGTCCGGAGGGGCTTCCGTTCCGGACCAACGGTGACCGCAAGCGTGAGGGGGCCAGCACGGTGAGCCTCAACCACCCACTGGCGGTACATTTTCTGGAAGCAGGAGAACACACAATGAAGAAGCTTCAGTACATTTTCATGGCTCTGGCCGTTCTGCTCTTGGCCACCCCCGTATTTGCCGATGCCGGCTCCGCCGCTCTCAACCTGATTCCGATCGGTGCTGGTCTGGGCATGGGTCTGGCCGCTGGTCTTTGCGGTCTTGGTCAGGGCAAGGCTGTTGGCTCGGCCGTCGAGGCTCTGGCCCGCAACCCCGGCGCGCGCGCTGGCATCTTTACCTTCCTGATTCTGGGCCTGGCCTTCATCGAATCCTTGACCCTGTTCACGCTGGTCATCGTTTTTGCCAAGATGAACTAAGCCAAACCATCTGTAAGCAAGAGCGGCCCTCAAGGGGGCCGCTTTCTTGCGTTTGGTCGCGGATTGCGGAAGCACCTAGTCCCTAGTCCCTAGTAGTCCCCCGAAAGGTATACTTTTCTTTGGGGATACGGGCTCCGCCCATTCCCCTGGAATGGAAGGATGACGCCGTGTTTGATTCCGAATTTGAGCGCAGTCTGTTTGAGCTGCGGAAGCAGAAGCTCACAGAGATTGAGAAGCTGGGCCAGCAGGCCTATCCGAACCAGTTCCCCTTTACCAAGACGCTGGGCGAGGTTCGCGCCAAATTTGGCGAAGTAACCGGCGAAGAGCTGGAGGCCGACCGGGTGATGGTGGCCGTGGCTGGCCGCATCATGACCATCCGTGCCCAGGGCAAGGCCGGTTTTGCCACCCTGCAGCAGGAGGGTCAGCGGCTGCAGATCTATGTCCGCATGGATGCGGTGGGAGAGCAGGCCTTCGCGCTCTACAAGCTGCTGGATATGGGCGATCACATCGGCGTCTCCGGCTACCTGTTCCGCACCCGCACCGGCGAGCTCACCATCCACGTGGAGCGGCTCACCTTCCTGGCCAAGGCCATGCTGGCCATGCCCGAAAAATATCATGGGCTGGCCGACGTAGAGCTGCGCTACCGGCAGCGCTATGTGGACCTGTTCTCCAATCTGGAGAGCCGCGAGGTCTTCGTCAAGCGGTCCAAGATTCTGCGCGCGCTGCGCAAGTTCTTTGATGACCGCGGCTATCTGGAAGTGGAAACGCCGATGATGCAGCAAATTGCCGGCGGCGCGGCGGCACGGCCCTTCAAGACGCACCACAACGCGCTCGATGTCGACCTCTTCATGCGCATTGCGCCGGAGCTTTATCTGAAGCGGCTGGTGGTGGGCGGTATGGACCGCGTGTATGAGATCAACCGCAACTTCCGCAATGAAGGCGTCAGCGTCCGCCACAATCCCGAGTTCACCATGCTGGAGTTCTATCAGGCCTACGCGAACTACCTGGACATGATGCAGATTACTGAAGAGGTGGTGGAGTTTGTGGCCCGCGAGGTGAATGGAACGCCGATTGTGGAGTTCGACGGCAACACCATCGACCTGAGCAAGTGGACACGGCTTTCGATGAAGGAATCCATCCGCGAGTATTGGCCGGAAGAGGCCGGGGCCAAGCCCGCAGCGACCGCGTTCGAGTCGATCCCGGTGCTGCAGGCGCGGATGCATGCGGCCATAAGTTCGCTGGAGAAGTCGATTTGCGAGACGGCCCACCATACGCCGGAGCGCATTGTGGACCTGAAGACGATGCTGGCCGCCATCTCCGCCATCTACTACGACATGGTGAAGGAAGGCGGCGAGCAGATTCCCATCGGCAAGAGCGTCTACCACCTGTTTGAAGCGGTTGTGGAGCCCTACCTGATTCAGCCCACCATCATCTACGACTACCCGACCGTGGTTTCGCCCCTGTCCAAGGCCAAGCCGGACGATCCGGAGCACGTGGAGCGCTTTGAGTTCTTTGCCGGCGGCTTTGAGCTGGGCAACGCCTTCAGCGAGCTGAACGATCCGGTGGAGCAGCACAAGCGCTTTGCCGACCAACTGGCGGAACGCGCGGCAGGCGACGACGAGGCCCACCAGATGGATGAGGACTACGTTCGCGCCCTGGCCTACGGCTTGCCCCCCACCGGCGGCGAAGGCATGGGCGTGGATCGCCTGACCATGCTGCTGACCGGCTCCAAGTCCATCCGCGACGTGATACTCTTCCCGCTGATGCGGGCGGGGGCAGGGGACAAAGAGCAGGGATCAGGGAACAGGGATCAGGGGTCAGACGGCACATCGACAGAAGCTAAGACTGGAGAGTAAGCGCATGGCAGCATTTCACTCCTCCCAAGGTGTTTGGCTGGCGGTTGCGGCAATGGCGGCGGGGCTGGTGGTTAGCCCCGTGATCCTGGCGCAGCAGACCGCGGTTGTTCCCGAGGCAACGGCAAAGCAGGAAGCCGTCACGGTGATGGAAGACACGCCGATTGCGGTGCGTACGTCCACCGGCCTCGACAGCAACCAGCTGCGCGAGGGCACCCCGCTCACCTTCACCGTGATTGAAGATGTGCGCGTGGGCCAGGTAGTGGCCATTCCGCGCGGAGCCGTGGTGCGCGGCATCGTAGTCCACGCCCGGCGGACCGGAACCCTGACCGGCGCTGCGGAGCTGACCCTGAGGTTGACCGAGCTTGACCTTGGCGGCCGCGTGTACCCCATCAGCTCCTACCAGTTCCGCATGGTTGGTACCAGCAAGACCCGCCCCACGGAGCGGAAGGTTCTGGCCGGAGCGACCGTGGGCGCAGTGGTTGGATCGGTCGTCAGCGGCGGAACTTACTCCAATGGACAGGTAACCCCGGCAACCCATGCTATCGCCGCCTCCGTGGGAGCCGCGGCGGGAGCCGGAGTGGGTACGATGGTTGCCGCCGCCAGCCCTGGGCCTGAGCTGCGGATACCGGCGGAAGCGCAGATTGAGTTCGCCCTGGCAGCTCCGGCAACGTTCATTCCTCCCAGCCCCGCCCTGATCCAAAAGCTTGGAGAGGGCCTCAAGCCAGGCGGCCCGGTACTCTACGTGCGCGGCGAAAGGCCGTAAAACAAGGGTCAGAGCCCGGCGCCGAAAACGCATAGGAGTAACCGCTTGACCACTTTGATGTCAGTTCGTTTGACGGAAAAGCACGTTCGTTCTGGCTGCAACAGTCTCAACGATGCTCATTGCCGGAACCAAGCTGAAATCCCGCAGCTCCAATCTCTCGCCGTCGTGCAATACCCTGAGTATCCCTGCTATTTCCTGCTTTATCTTCGCGGGAAACAATCGATAACTGATCACTGTCCACTTACCACTCGGGAGCAACTTTGAACATCCTCTTTATCGGCGACGTATTCGGCAGCGCGGGACGGAGAATCGTCCGTGAACACATTGGCCACGTGCGCCAGGCGCACAACGTGGACCTGACCATCATCAATGCCGAAAACGCCGCGGGAGGATTTGGCCTGACGCCGCAGATTGCCGAAGAGCTGTTCGACCTGGGCGCGGACGTGCTGACCACCGGCAACCATGTGTGGGACAAGCGCGAGCTGAGCGACTACATGAAGAGCGTGCCCACCGACAGCCACGACCGGCCGCGCCGCATCGTGCGCCCGGTGAACCTGCAACCCAACCTGCCCGGCTGGGGCTGGTATGAGGGCGAGACGGAAAGCGGCACTCCCTTTGCCGTGGTGCAGGCCCAGGGCAGGGTCTTCATGAACACGCCCAACGATCCCTTCCATGCCGTGGACGGGCTGCTGAGCCAGATTACGGCCAAGGTCGTGGTGCTGGACTTCCACGCCGAAGCCAGCAGTGAAAAGGTGGCCATGGGCTGGTACATGGATGGTCGCGTGACGGCGGTGCTGGGCACCCATACCCACATTCCCACGGCCGATGAGCGGGTGCTGCCCCAGGGCACCGCCTACCAGACCGACGTGGGCATGAGCGGGCCCTACGACAGCGTGATTGGCGTGGAAACCGAGCTGGTGGTCAACAAGTTCCTGACCGGTCTACCGGGCAAGTTCGAGGCCGCCAAGGGCAATCCGCAGATGTGCGCGGCCCTGGTCAACTGCGACCCCGCGACCGGCCGTGCTACCAGCATCCAGCGCATCAAGCTAGGCGAGTAGTTGAGGGATTTCCCAGGCCATAGCCCGGCCTCCAACAGACCCACCGTGCCCCATCCATTTCCGCGTTTTTTGCGGGAATGGGTGGGATACCTACGGCTCTGACCGCAGGAATTTGTTTCATTTCAAAGTTCATACAACCTCAGGTTAGGCGCAAAAACAGAGACGCGCCGAACCTTGGGCACCCGATCCTTGGTACAAAATCAAACGGTCAGATATCTACACACTGTTTAAGGGCCTGATCTAACAAGAAACTACTTTCCGTGGGCGCTGCAAGTTGTTGATTTAGCTAAAGGAGAATTTTCAGACCTATTTCGTCCGTCCCTCCGGGACGGGTGGCTTTTGTACAACGCCAACCCAGGGTTTCCCCTTCGACTTCGCTCAGGATTCCCCCTAGGCTATCTTCGCAGCGCCCCGCTGGGGCGTTCTACCGTGGCTGCAGCATCCAACGTTTCATTCCTCGCGGGTCGGCAACGCCGGTGGGGACTATAAAGCAACCGTCAGGTTGCTGGAGTGGGAATCTCCTCATTCCTACCCTTGCCCACAAAAGGTGCGGCCAACCACCCCGGAACTTGGGGCACGCAGGCAGCATTCACTGGCCGGGGCAAGAGTACAACCAGCATTCATGGGGCAGTAGCGCCCCTTCCTTGCCGCGGAGCCATCCGGGCAGGGAACAGTGTGCATTTTGCGGCGGACGCGGTTCTGTCAGGGCTGCGGCGCAAATTCCGGCAGAAACAAAAAGGGCAGCCCTTGCGGGCTGCCCCCTGAGTATCCCAGGAGTGGGATTCTGCTTGGAACAGTTCTTCAGACTTGCACGGGGCGTGCTGAGGGCGCGCCCCGCGCATCGAGCGATTCCCGATTAGTGAGCTGCGTGGTGCGCAGGACCCGGCTTGTGGGCGGGGGCTACGGCCTTCTTCTTCTCAGCCTGGATAAAGCCGTCGATCACCACGATCTGCGCGGTGGCAGGGCGGGTGGCGGTGGCCGGAACCGGGGTGAAGGAGTCGATGGTTCCGTCCAGCTCAGCAGCGGGCTGCGCCTTGAACTCGGTACCAGCGACAGGAACGTCCTTCTCATCCAGCGGCTTCTTCAAGTTGACGATGAAGTCGGCGGTCTTGTTTTCCTTGGCGTCGCCGGTAACGGCAACCTTGATCACCGTGGTAGAGGCCTCGATCACGATTCCCGGGACTGGGGTGGTCTGACCCTTCATCAAGGCCCAGATGGTGTCCACATCGGCCTGCACGCCGTTGGCCAGGATGAACTCGCGGTCCTCAAGGCCCAGCTTGGCAGGATCGCCGCTGGTCAGAGCGTCGTGGGCGATCTCAGCCGGCGTCGGGGCGGCCTTGATCTTCACATCGTCGGGCTTGAAGAGGCTCTGGGCAGCGGCGGCCTTGATGTCGTCCAGGCCGGAGTCCAGCTTGCCGTGGTAGCGCTTGTACCAGTACTCCATCTTGGGAGCAATCTGGGCCTTATAGGCCGGCGGCGCAAAGTTCCAGGCGCGAGCATAGAACCAGACGGCCAGAACCATGTCGCGAGCGTCGGGCTTGGCATAGGCCTCAGCCAGCTGGAGAGTGTCAACTAGGGCCGGGCCACCTGTGGTGGAAGCCAGCGGATAGAGCATCAGCTCGGTGCGGTACTCGTCGATGGCAGCCTTGACGTCCTTCTTGGAGAGGATGTCGGCCAGGGCGATGGCGGAGTGGAAGGAGGGGTAGGTACCCGCGGTCAGCTTCTTCCAGTCGTCGTCGGAGGTATCGGCCGGCTTGGCAACCGTGAGCCCCTTCTGGGCCAGGGCAGCGGAGTCGTCGCAGACGCCCGCGTCGCTGGTCTTGGCGCACTTGGCCTTTTTGAGGGCCACGGCGATGTAGATGGCCTTCATGTTGGCCGGATCAATCTGCAGGAGACGATCAGCGGAAATCTCTTCCTTGGCCGGATCTCCAGCGCCCTGGTAGGCGTCGATCATCTGGGTGAGGACCATCTTCTTCACCACGCTCTGCGGATAAGCGGTCAGGAAGCCTTCCAGAGCCGATGCCTGGCCTCTGGGGTCCGTCATGCCCATGGCGACCTGGAAAGCGTTGAACTCAGCCGGATCCTTGATGGTGATGTTGTCCTGCGCCTTCAACTGCAGCGCGGCGGTGAGGCACAGACCGGCCAGAACCGATGCAAAAACAAGCTTCTTCATTCAAAACTCCTGGGAAATGCCAAATTGGTTAAAAAGTCGCACACTCGATCGGATTCCGCAACTACATTCCGCTGTTCCACCCTCGTGGCGACGAGTAAAACGATACCACGGAGTTCCAGAACGGTGTTGGATGGATTATAGAAAGCTCAGCTGGCTGTGACAAGCCACGTCAAGAGGAAAGTTTACCAACTGGGAAAACTTGGGGGCAGGAGGGGTAAAACTACCGCCCGGCGGCCTTGAAGTACGCTCCATCTTCTCTCCTGTTCCCCCTCTATTCTGTCGCCCGCGGCCGGGTTTGTGGGGTAGATGCGTCACCAGATGGGACTGCTGGCCCCATCCTTTCGTGAAGCCCTGGCCCTATTGCAACAAGCGCACCAATTCCGTCTGCTCGGCCAGGAAGGCATCGTGGCCATGATCGCTGACCATCTCGCGATAATCGGCATCGACGCCGGACCTCCGCACTTGGTGGGCAAAGGCCCGTACTTCATCGGCCGGAAACAGCCAATCGGAGCTGATGCCAACAAAGCTCAAGCGCGCGCGGATGCCGCCAAAGGCTTCCTGCTCAGAGGCATAGCCGCGCAGGGGGTCCCAGGTGTCCATGGTGCGCAGAATGGCTAGGTAGGCATTGGCGTCAAAACGCTCAATGAATTTGCGGCCCTGGTGATCGAGATAGCCGGCAATATCAAAGCGGCCGCCAACCAGGCCGGCATCGGCCGACCATGGATCTTCCGCGGGCTGGTTCGGTCTGGCGCGGTTGGGTTTGCGGCCAAAGCGCTCCTCCAATAATTTTGTGGATTTGTAGCTGATCATGCCCACCTGTCGGGCCAGGGCTAGGCCAGCCTTGGGAGGCTGGGTAGGCAGATAGCGGCCGCCCAGCCACTCAGGGTCCTGCAGAATGGCTTGCCGCTGCAGATGATTGAGGGCAATGCCCATGGCGGAGATGGGGGCCACGCCGATCACCAGGCCGCG
This sequence comes from uncultured Occallatibacter sp., assembly GCA_964645855.1. Taxonomy (GTDB): domain Bacteria; phylum Acidobacteriota; class Terriglobia; order Terriglobales; family Acidobacteriaceae; genus Telmatobacter. The sequence continues at coordinate 26,067 of CAZYDF010000026.1, read as the reverse complement.
GCGCACCCGCTCCGGGTAGGTCATGGCCCAATCAAAAGCCTGCATGCCGCCGATGGAGCCGCCCAGCACCATGCGCAGTTGCCGTATGCCGAGCGAGTCCAGCAGCCGGGCCTGGGCGCGCACATTGTCGCGAATCGAAAGGAGGGGGAACTCGGGCCCATAGGCCTCGCCCGTGGCGGGATTCACTGATCCCGGACCCGTTGAGCCGTAACAGGAGCCCAACAGGTTGATGCAAATCACAAAATCATGTTCCAGCGCCAGGACCGCGCCGGGCGCAAAGATCTCTGGCCACCAGGAGCCCACCAGGGCTGAACCGGTGAGTGCGTGGCAAACCAGCACTGCGTTGTCGCGTGCGGCGTTGAGCCGGCCATAGACGGCGTAGTGCAGCGTGGGATTGGCCAAAGTGCGGCCACAATCGAGGAGAAGCGGCTCAGAGAGCACGAAATCCCCCTCGTAGGTGGGCTCCAGCGCGCGGGACGCTGGCGGAGAGCCGCCACTGCGGCTAAACGAATCAGACATCATCCATCTATTCTGCCGCATAGGGCTGGGGTCCTGCCACCCACCACCTGCGGTGGGGGCATTGCATGCGGCAGTCCCTGGGGCTTGGTTTCCAAGACGGTGAAGCAGTCTGCCCCACCGCAGGTGGCTGGGTGCCCCAGGAGCCATTTGCAAAATTCATTGCGGTGGCAAGAAGCGTCAGGGCACGACTTCAGAGCCTGCCCTGAGCGCAGCCGAAGGGTGCCGAAAGATGATCAAAAGGACTTTGGGCTTTAGCCCCTGTTCCTTTGTGTTTTTAGCTATTTACTATTCCGCAGCGGCTAAAGCGTTTCTCCAATTGCTATACCCCGAAACCACAACCGCTGAGTAGCTTTTTCCTTAAGAAAAAGCTACCTCGCACTATCTCTGCAGGGGCTACATTTATTGGAGAAACGCTCTAAAGCCGGAATCTCAATGGGCATTTGCGGCAACGACTGAAGTCGTGCCCTGACGCATATCTTCAAATTGAAGGCAATTTCGCAAGAGGCTCCCAGGTCTCGATTTTGAGACCTGGGATAGAAAGATGACCACTCTATTTTCGAGTGCGTCAGCTGCAGGCAATGCCTCAGAGGCCGTTGGCGGTCTTGATGGCCTGATCCAGATCGGCGATCAGGTCGCGCACGTCCTCAATGCCGACAGAAAGCCTGATCAGCTCGGGCGTAACGCCGGTTGCCGCCTGCTCCTCTACCGAGAGCTGCGCGTGGGTGGTGGAGGCCGGATGGATGACCAGCGACTTGGCATCGCCGATATTCGCCAGCAGCGAGAAAATCTTGAACTCATTCAGAGCCTTCTTGCCGGCCTCGAATCCGCCCTTGATGCCGAAGGTGACCAGCGCGCCCTTGCCGTCGGGCAGATACTTCTGCGCGCGGGCATGGTACTTGCTCGACTCCAGGCCAGGGTAGTTGACCCACTCCACGCCCGGATGCTGCTCCAGGTGCTTGGCCACGGCCAACGCGTTCTGGCTGTGCCGCTCCAGACGCAGATGCAGCGTCTCAATGCCCTGCAGGAGCAGGAAGGCGTTGAAGGGCGACAGCGCCGCGCCGGTATCGCGCAACCCCTGCACGCGGGCCTTGAGGATGAAGGCCAGAGGGCCGAAGGCCTCCGTGTAGACCAGGCCGTGATAGCTGGGATCGGGCTCCGTAAACTCCTTGAAGCGGCCGCTGGCGGCCCAATCAAACTTGCCCGCATCCACAATCACGCCGCCGATGGAGGTGCCGTGTCCGCCCAGGAACTTGGTGGCGGAGTTCACCACAATGTCGGCTCCCCACTCAATGGGCCGCACCAGCGCCGCCGAGGCCGCGGTGTTGTCCACAATCAAGGGCAGCTTGTTCTCGTGGGCAATCTGCGCCAGGGTCTCGATGTCGCTCACGTCCAGCTTGGGGTTGCCCAGGGTCTCGGTGTAGATGGCGCGGGTCTTGTCGTTGATGGCGGCGCGGATGTCGTCAAAGTCGTCCGCATCCACAAAGCGCACGGTGATGCCCAGGCGCTTGAGGGCGTGGCTGAAGAGCGTGTAGGTGCCGCCGTAGAGCGAGGTGGTAGAGACGATCTCATCGCCTGCCGAGGCCAGGGTGAGAATAGCCAGCGTCTCCGCCGCCATGCCCGATGCCGTAGCCAGACCTGCCACGCCGCCTTCCAGAGCCGCCACGCGCTTTTCCAGCACGTCCGTGGTGGGGTTCATGATGCGGGTGTAGATGTTGCCGAACTCTTTGAGCCCGAAGAGGCGGGCGGCATGATCGGCGTCCTGAAACAGGTAGGACGAGGTCTGGTAGATGGGCACGGCGCGCGATCCCGTGGTTGGGTCGGGCACCTGTCCGGCATGTACGGCAAGGGTGGCAAGCTGCTGGCGGGGTTCGGACATCGTCTGGCTCCTTGTTCTCTTGAGCCCTTCGGGCTGCGCCGTATTGCGTTGACCGTGGCAAGGCTCAGTTGGTTTCCGGGGAATTGGTTGCCGGCACGCTCTACGCAGGCAAACGTGAAAAAGCCCGCGTCCTCAGTGAGGACCCGGGCCGCTGACTCAAATCTCGGTAGCACTTGCGCGCTGCTGCCGATTACAAGCCAAGAGGACGGGTCCACGACCGACACATGCACATACACATGTCCAGGGTCCCGGTTCCGAAGCTGGCTGCAATCAACATTGGAGTGAGTATCGAGGGCCAGAGGGGCTTATGTCAAATTCTCCGCCCCCGTCCCATCATACGGGCAGGCGGCTGGAGCGCCTGCGCAAAGGCATTGCTCCAGGCCCCTACCGGCGAGTAGAAAGATGAAAGAGACTTCGAACGGGAGACAAGAAAAATGGCAAAAGTACGCGTGATTGCACGGGCGCAGGCAGTGGAAGGCAAGGCAGAAGAACTCAAGGCAGTGCTGAAGCAGTTGGTGGAGCCGACGCGCCAGGAGAAGGGCTGCATCTACTACGACCTGTTTGCGTCCAACCTGCCCGGCGTGCTGATCTTCAACGAAGAATGGGCGTCAGCCGAAGACCTGCAAACCCACGCCTCCACCGAGCGCATGGCCCAGGTGCAAGCTCAGGCCGCCCCGTTCCGCCTCGGCGCAACCGAGGTCAACATCCTCACCATCGTCGAGTAGGCATTGCATGCAGCAGCCTTGTACGAAGGTTCGTGCCGTCCACTGGACTCTGTGGGGCTAACCTGTGCTGCGCCTACGGCGCGGGGTTGGCTGCGATGGACGCTTTTTAGATCAAGGGAATGAACTCAGGTAGAGTGTATGGGTGCCCATCCTTCGAACGTTCCTTGTTCGAAGGGTGGGATGCAGTGCCGCCAACCTGCGAACTCGCTACCACGCGTCGCAGATGCGACTGACATGCTGGCTTGCTGACTTGCCAACTCCGCTAACCTCGCTAACCCCGCTATTCCCCAGCCTTCCACACATACCCATCCGGCTGCGGCAGGCCGACGTGGGCCAGCACGCGATCCACGAACTGCCGCGCCATGGCCAGCGTGTCCTGCGGCTGGTTGTAGAAGACCGGAATCACCGGAAAGATGACCGCGCCAGCCTCGGCCGCCAGCGTCATGTTGCGCAGATGGATGCGGTTGAAGGGCGTCTCGCGCACGCACAGAATCAGCGGCCGCCGCTCCTTCAGCGTCACATCGGCGGCGCGCGCAATCAGCGTAGAAGCAAGCCCATTCGCAATCGAGGCCAGTGTGCCCATAGAGCACGGCAGCACGATCATGCCGCTGGACGGATAACTGCCCGAGGCGATCGACGCGCCAATGTCGGCATCGTCGTGGACCACAATCTTCTTCGGCTCCGCGCCCAGCAGCTTCTCCACCAGACTCGATGTGCCAGAGAGCGCAAGCTCCTCCGCCACCACCCGCAGCGAATTGCGGCTGGCCACAAAGTGGACCTTTTCGACGCGCGCATCAGCTTCAAGCGCCCGCAGCGCCTCGCGGCAAAGAATCGATCCGGATGCTCCGGTCAGTGCGATGGTGAGGTTCATGGAAACAGCCCCTAGCTTTCAGCCTTCAGCTTCCAGCTTAGGGCAAGCCAGCAGCGTTGCGGAGAGAATTTGATCAAACTGGTATGACGAAACAGCATTTGCAACCAACCGATTCCTTCTATCGCTTTGAGTAGAGAGTCTCGCTCCGATAGTCAGCCAACTCATATTCAGGATCGAACGAGCCGCAATCTTCGATCCCCTTCACTGCTAATGTAAAAGGCCCCGCACCTGCAACGATGACGATCTCCTCACCCGATCTGGCTGAGACTACGACACCGGACTCAGCAAATACGCTTGACTCCTCGATCACAAGCTTCAAAACTGAATTGATTTCCGCGAACCGCTCTCCCAAAGAGACAAAGACTCTCTTCTCATGAACATCTCTGGCCCAGGAGAATTCCAGCACACCAACTTCGATCCGCTCTGCCACATCATGCATCCGGGAACATATACGCAATCCAATCCCATCATCACCCCAAAGCGTGATTGCGCTTGTTCCCCACGCAGGCTGAGCCACAAAGACAGAAACACGATGGATGGGGCGAGCTAAAGCCTCAACAAGCGAATCCTGCTCTCCCCAACCAAAATGAAGCTGCCGCGGACCATTTGGGTGGGTGTCATTCGATCCGCTCAATCTTCTTCCCTCATCTCTCTTTGCTGAATCGCCTGCTACACTGTCACGACCTTGGGTCGCAAACAGTATAGCTGCCACCCAGCCTCCCGGAGGGAGGCAGCGAGGATAGCCCAGGGTGGACCCTGACCGGGAGCGCAGCGAGCGGGCAGGGGGAACCCTGGGGAAAGTGCCCCAAAACGACGAAAGCGCCCCGGCGGGGCGCACGAAGCACCGGCAGGCACTCAACTAGAAGGTCGCGCAGCGGGCTGCCGCACCGCAGGTGCCCCGGGGGTACACGAATCGTCGTTCAAATCTTCTTCAAGCCAATTTCTTCTGTCCCTGCGATTGCCCCATCTGCTTCACCCGCCAGGCAAGAATCCGCTTCACAGCGTACTGGGTAGCGTCCTCGTAGATGCCTTCGTCCTTGAGAAACTCCTCCAGCGAAGAGCCAATATGCGGATTCTGCGCCATGGTTCCGCCTCCAATCGCGGACGAGGTTCATTTCCTTTTGGCTATCCGGCGTCTTCAGACGCCGGATAGCCGAGGTGAGCTGACAGCTGACAGCTGCACTTACTCCCCCAGCACCCTTGCAAAGATGGCATCCACGTTGCCCAACTGCCGCATATAGTCGAAGGTTTTTTCTAACTTTTCGGGCGTCAGCAGCGAGGTAATCGCCTCTTCCTTCGCCACCTCGTCCCGAAAAACAAGATCTTCCTTCCACGACCGCATGGCGTGGGATTGAACCAGCCGATACGCATCCTCGCGCATCATGCCAGCCTCGGAGAGATCGAGCAGCAGTTGCCCCGAAAAAATCAGGCCGCCGGTAGATTCGAGGTTCTTCTTCATCCGCTCCGGATAGACGAGAAGGCGATCAATGAGGTCAGTAGTTTTCGCCAACAAATAATCGGCCAGAATGGTGGAATCCGGGAAGATCACTCGCTCCACCGATGAGTGCGAGATGTCGCGCTCATGCCACAACGCCACATTTTCAAACGCGGCCTGCGCATTGGAGCGCAGCACGCGAGCCAGGCCGGAGATCTGCTCGCTGGTGATGGGATTCTTCTTGTGCGGCATGGCGGAGGAGCCCTTCTGCTTTTCGCTGAAGTACTCTTGGGCCTCGCGCACCTCGGTACGCTGCAAGTGGCGGACCTCGACGGCGATCTTGTCGAGCGTGGAGCCCAGAATCGCGAGCGACGAGATGTACCCCGCATGGCGATCGCGCTGGATCACCTGCGTAGCCACGGGCGCAGCCTTCAAGCCCAGCCGCGCGCAGATCTTTTCCTCATGCTCCGGCTTCAAATGGCCAAAAGTGCCCACGGCGCCGGAGAGCTTGCCGATGCGCATGTCTTCCGCAGCCGCGTCAAAGCGGACCAGGTCGCGCTCGACTTCCGCAAACCAGTTGAGCAGCTTCAAGCCAAAAGTCGTCGGCTCGGCGTGGATGCCGTGGGTGCGGCCAATGGTGGGCGTGTGTTTGAACTCCAGCGCGCGGCGCTTGAGCACCACCAGCATCTTCTCAATGCCTTCGTGGAGCATCGCGGATGCTTCTTTGACTTGAAGTGCTTGAGCTGTATCAACAATGTCGTTCGAGGTGAGACCGTAGTGGAACCAGCGGGAATGTTCGCCCAGTCCCTGCTCCTTGAGCGTCTCGGCCACGGCGGTGTTGAAGGCGATCACGTCGTGCTTGACCTCGGCCTCAATCTCCTGGATGCGGGCGACGGAAAAGCTGGCCTTGGTGGCGATGACTTCAGCTGCCTCAGCCGGAATGACGCCGAACTCGGCCAGAGTGGTGCTGGCGGCCGACTCCACCTGAAGCCAGCAGGTGTACTTGTTCTCTTCGGTCCAGATGCTGCCCATGGCAGGGCGGGTATAGCGATCGATCACGTGAGACACTCCCAGGGCGCGGCAGCTCGCAGGCTCCGGCCGACACGTATATTGTAAGGGTCCAAGAGGACAACGGGACGGGCCACACGCTCCCCGCGGGGGCTGATGCCCCTTGCGTTGTGGGAGTTTCAAACTGGATGTACGGGCTGAAGCCTGTACCCTTCAACCCTCAGCCGTGGATGCCCAACCGCTGGATAAGCTCGTCGATCAGCAAGCCCTGTCCGGGCTTGTAGGGCTGAAACCAGACGCCGTCGATCACCAACTGCGGCACGGCGCGCTTGCCCACTTGGCGCACAACCTCTTCGGAGGCGGCCGTGTCGGCGTCCACGTCGATCTCGGTATAGGCGATCTTGTGCTTGGCCAGGAACTCGCGTGCCCGACGGCAGTCCGGGCACCATCTCACGCCGTACATCTGGACGGTCATGGCCTTATTTTAGCGGCAATACGTGCCTTCGACTGCTCCGGCGGGACGGATTCAGGCTGTCCCGAACAATCCGACCGGGTTCGGCTCGACGCGGTTCTGGGACGCGAGCCCATCTTCCGGTTGCCCCAGCCCATGCCGGATTGGTAAAGTTGTGGCCATGTCCAGCAAGTTTATTGGCAAGCACATTGTCTCCGTCGACCAGTTTGAAAGGCAGGACATCGCCGAGCTATTTGCCGTGGCCCGCCGCATGGAGCCCTTCGCCCGCCGCCAGCAGATCACCCGCGTACTGGAAGGCGCGGTGCTCGGCAACCTGTTCTTTGAGCCCAGTACGCGCACCCGCATCAGCTTCAACACTGCCTTTGCGCGGTTGGGCGGCAGCGTGTGCGACACCACCGGCTTCCAGTTCTCCTCCATGGCCAAGGGCGAATCCATCTACGACACGGCGCGGGTGATCAGCGGCTACTGCGACGCCATCGTGATGCGCCACCCGGTGGAGGGATCGCTGGCGGAGTTTGCGGCCGCCACCCAGGTGCCGGTGATCAGCGGCGGTGACGGCCCCGGCGAGCATCCCTCGCAGGCGCTGCTTGATCTCTACACCATCTTCAAGGAGCTGGGCCGCAATGCCGCCGATGGCCTCAAGATCGCCATGGTGGGCGACCTCAAGTTTGGCCGCACCGTACACTCGCTGGCCAAGCTGCTCTCGCTCTTCGCCAATGTCCAGTTCAGCTTTGTGGCGCCCAAGGAACTCTCCATGCCGGCCAGGATTGCGGAGCATTGCCGGGCCGCCGGGCACACTGTACGCGAGACTGAGAACCTTTACTCCAGCATCTCCGACGCCGATGTGGTCTACATGACCCGCGTGCAGCAGGAGCGCTTCACCAGCGAGCAGGATGCGGAGCGCTATCGTGGCTTTTTCGTCATCAACCAGACGGTGTATGAGAAGTACTGCCGTCCGGGGGCGATTGTGATGCACCCCTTGCCCCGCGACAGCCGCGCCGGCGCGCAAGAGATCTCAACCGACATGAACACCAACCCGCATCTGGCCATCTTTCGCCAGGCCGATAACGGCATTCCGTTGCGCATGGCGCTGTTCGCCAGTGTGCTGGGCGTGGCCGACAAGCTCGAAGAGAGCGCACGGCCGGTGAGTTGGTTTGTGCCCAAGGCCTATGGCGTGGATCAGTAGTTGTTCTGGCGCTAGTTGTTCTGGTGCTGTGCCCCGGATGCTTTGAAGGGGCATAGATCCACAGTTCGCCGGGTGCCCCATCCTTCACCGCGTTCTTTGCGGGGAAGGGTGGGAAGCCGTGACACTATTGAAGGGCCGGATCAATAGTCCCGAATCCCTCCGTCCACGGATCGTTCAACAGCGCATCCAGCGCCACATCCTCGCCAAAGCGCATCATCTCCGCCTGGGGTAGCCTGAGCGGATGCACCATGCTGCGGAAGGCTGGGACCGCGTCCGAGCCCAGAATCTGCGGGTTGGTAAAGATGCGCAGCCGGTCGACAAGGCCCGCCGCCAGCAGCGCGGTATTCAGTCGAGTACCCGTTTCGGTCAAGAGGGTCAAAATGCCCTCTTCGCCCAGCGTGGAGAGCACCAGATCCAGCGGCACGCGCCCGCTTTCAGCCGGTAGCACAACCACCCGTACCCCCCGGGCTTGCAGCTCCTTGATGCGCTCGGCATCGGCAGAGACGGTGAAGATCACCACGTCGTCCGCGGCGGTCTGCACCAGCTTGGCGTCCAGCGGCATGCGCAGCGCGGAGTCCAGCACCACGCGGAGCAAAGGCCGGCGTCGGGTGAGGCCGCTGCGGTCGGTCAAGAGGGGATCGTCGGCCAGAACCGTGTCAATGCCGACCATAGCCGCATCGGCCTGCCAGCGCATCCGTTGCACCTCGGCGCGCGACTCCTCGCAGGTAATCCAGAATGGTTGTCCGGCCTTGTGGAAGCCGGGCGCGGGCGCAATGCGGCCATCGAGCGACATGGCCACCTTCATCAGCATCAGCGGACGCCGCCGCGTGATCCAGCAGGCAAAGCCCTCGTTCAGCCGCCGCGCTTCCGCCTGGCAAACACCTACTTCGGTCGCAATTCCCGCATTGCGCAGCCGTGCCAGTCCAGCACCAGCGACCAGTGGGTTCGGGTCCACTGTGGCCGCCACCACCCGCGCTACCTTTGCCTCAACCAGCGCATGGGTGCAGGGGCCGGTGCGGCCGGTATGATTGCAGGGTTCCAGCGTCACATACGCCGTGCCGCCCTCCACACTCACACCCCGCGCAGCAGCGTCTTTCAGCGCCGCAATCTCCGCATGGTCGCGCTTGTCGTATTCATGCCAGCCCTCGCCAGCCATATTTCCTTGTTGGTCGAGGATCACGCAGCCCACCGCGGGATTCGGCGCAGTGAGCGCAATGCCGTTGCGCGCTAGATCAAGGGCGCGCTGCATGCACTGCCGATCATCGGATTCATTAGAATGGCCAACGCTGTTCATCGAGTTTTTCCTTGCACCAGCGCATTACATGCTGCGTCTCTGCCAGCGCATTGGGTCGCGGCTGCCGTGAAAGCAGGCAAGCACGGTCAGGCTGTCGTCCAGTTCGTGGAGGAAGAAAAGCGCATAAGGGAAACGCCGCAACAGAGCGCGGCGAATCTGCTTGTAAACGAGGGGAAAATGAAGTGGATTGCTGGCTATGCGCTCTACTGTTGCGGCAACGGCAGAGCCAAAACGCCGCCCTAAGCCCGGAATCTCGTTTTCATACCAATCCTGTGCGTCCATCAGCTCGGCGCGTGCCGCGGGAGTGAAGACGACCGTACGCACTAGGAACAGCGCCTCTCCAACTCACTTTTCAAGGCCGTCCAGGGGATACTCTGAGAACGGTCCTGATCGACTGACTCCAGACGCCTGTCCAACTCGGATTGCTGTGCCGTCGTAAGAGGAAGTTGCTCGTTGTCGAGGCTGTCCCAAAGCTGCGAGATGAGAGCAATGCGCTCCGGCGGGGTGAGTCGCGCCAATTCGTCCTGGGAGAGCAGATTCATGCCTCTAAGCATACTGGAAACGCTAAATGGCTGCTAGCAGGAAAGCGGCGCGGCGATCAAAGCCGCCCGCTATCCCAGCAGCGACTCCACAAATGCTTCTGGGGAAAACTCCAGCAGGTCTTCCATCTTTTCGCCTACGCCCACAAAGCGTACGGGCAGATTCATCTCCTTGGCAATGGCCACGGCAATGCCACCCTTGGCCGTGCCGTCCAGCTTGGTCAGTACAATGCCGGTCACGCCCGCGGATTGCGTGAACTGCCGCGCCTGCTGCAGGCCGTTCTGGCCCGTGGTCGCGTCCATCACCAGCAGCACCTCGTGGGGCGCGCCTGGGATCAGCTTGGCGGCGGTACGGCGCATCTTGTCCAGTTCGTCCATCAGCCCGCTCTTGGTGTGCAGGCGGCCGGCGGTATCCACGTAGAGCTCGTCAATCTGCTTGGCCTTGGCGGAGGAGATGGCGTCGTACAGCACAGCCGAGGGGTCGCCGCCGTGCTTGGTCTTGATCATCTCCACGCCGGAGCGCTTGGCCCACACCTCAAGCTGCTCGATCGCGGCCGCCCGGAAGGTATCCGCGGCACAAAGAAGAACGGTGTTCCCCTCGGCGCGGGACCAGGCCGCGAGCTTGCCGCTGGTGGTGGTCTTGCCGGTGCCGTTCACGCCCACCAGGAAGGTGACGCGCGGCGGCGCATCGGGCACCACAACTGGCTTTTGCGGGGCATTCAGGATGGCCAGCAGTTGCTCTTTCAAGAGCGCCCGCAGCTCCGCACCGCCCTCAATGGCCTGGCGCTTGGCGCGCTCGCGCAGCGCATCCAGAATCGCGGTGGTGGTCTGCACGCCCAAGTCGCTGGTCAGCAGAGCCGTTTCCAGGGCTTCGAGGTCTTTCTCGTCCACCGTCCGGGTCATGGCAACGATGGTTTCCACGCGCTCGGCCAGCGACTCGCGGGTGCGGGTCACGGCCTGTTTCATGCGCTCGAACAGACCCAGTTTACGGGCTTCTGGCTGTTCCGCAGTCTGCTCCGGCGCAACCGCCTCAGGAGCTGCTTCTACTTGCTTCTTTTTTCCGAAAAAAATCATGGCTGGGTTCCATCTTCAAGTGTAGAGCACGGGGCACCTGCGGTGCGGGCATTGCATACAGCAGCCGCGCTTCGCGTTTTGGGTGGCAGAGTGTTGAGGCAGGATGGATAGTGTTCGGGAGGAGGCCTGCGATGCATGCGTTGCAACACCACATGGAGCACCCCATCCAGCAAAGATCGCTCGTTGGGGACTCCTAGCTTGGAGCCCTGTTCTGCTAAAGATCCGGCCCTCAAATAGTGTCACTCTATCCCATCCATCCCGCACATAACGCGGGATGGATGGGGCACCCAGGTGTCAGTATTTATGGGCCGGAGCAACAGATGTTCGTGGAGTTGACTACTTCTTGGCCGCAGCCTGCATCTCGGCCAGGCTCTGGGCGCGCAGGGCCACAATCTCGTCGTGGGTGGCGTCAGAGGCTTGGCGGCGGGTGGCGTAGATCTTCGTCGAGCCAAAGCGGACATCGGCCCAAAAGTCGCCCACATCCAGAACTTTCCACAAGTGGTGGATAAAGGTCTCGTCGCCAAACCAGCAGAGCTCGCGCTCCGGCGTACCGTCTCCCAGTTCGTAGCGGACCGCAGCTGCGGTGATTGGCATGCCCAGCGCGGTGGCCGGGTCAATCAAGCGGGAGTGGAAGCGGATCACCTCCGCGCCGTCCGTCGAGGTACCCTCCGGGAACATCAGCACCGGAATGTGCAATCCCATCTGCATCCGTTCGCTCATCTGCTGGGCCACGGACTGGGCGCTCTCCAGGCTGCCGCGGTCCACAAAAATGGTGCCGCCGATCTTGGCTGCATTGCCAAAAAATGGCCAGCCGCCAATCTCAACCTTGGCCACAAAAAAGCACGGCATGCCGGCTGAAAGCACCAGAATGTCCAGATAGCTCAGGTGATTGGAAACCACCAGGCCTTCCGTGGCGGGGGTACCATGCACGCGGTAGTGAACGCCCACGCTGCTGAGAATGCCGCGCGAGGTTTGCTGCACCCACAGCGCCCGCTGCTTCATGGTCAAGGGACCACGCAGCCGAATCATCCCAAAGCGGATCATGCAGATTGCCAGTGCAAACCCCAGCGCCACACCGCGCCGGAGACGACGAAGCATCATCTGGCCAATGGAGCCAGGAAGCGATTGCGCGCGGAAGGCGAAATCAACCGCAGATCGAGCAATGTAAGAAAGTCGATGGTGCCGAATTCGCGATCCCACGCCGGCGGCGCGGCAATGCGCGCACCAATCGTCAGGTAGGTCTTTAAAAGCTTGGGGACCTTCACCGCGTTCTGTTCTGCATTCGGCAACAAAGCATTCTCTTTCGTGGCCGTCTGCTGTGTGTCCCGGCCAACCTGCTCACAAGGGCACGCAAACGATTCGGTCACCTCGGTCTCAAACTCCGGAGCACAGCGGTAATTCCCTAGCAGGCCATACATCTGCCAGCCTTCCGCCGGATCTTTGGAGTTGAGCGAGGAGCAGCCAATCAGGTAGCGTAGTCCCTTGTCAGTAGCATACTGTGCTATGCCCCTCCATAACAAGGTCAGGACCTCGGGAGTCCGATGTTCGCGGTCAATCGAAGCCCGGCCCAGCTCCAGAATCCCCGGCCGCAGCGCCTCGTAGGGGGCAAAGCTGAACTCGCGCTCGGAGTAATAGCCCAGATTCTCTGCCGCCGTCTGTCCGGACTGCATCCGGTAGGTGCCCACAATCTTCCGGCTCTGCTTGTCTTCCACCAGCAAGTGCTCGCAGAACAGATCGAACTCGTCGGTATCCAGGCCCGTGTCATAGGAGCTGTCCAACCCCTCGCCCAGTTCGATGTTAAAGACGCGGAAGCGCAGCCTGCACACCGCCTCGCGGTCTTCCCTGGTCTCCGCCAGTCGCAGACGGTAACGCCCTACTTCGGCATGAATCCGGGGCGGCTCAATAGGCGCAACGGGGCTGGCAGTGAACGCGGAAGATGCGACATCAGCCATCACAGCCGGTGTGAATGCGGAATGAATTGTAGTTTCAGTAGAGGCGATCACGGATTGAGTATCGGTCCGCTGCTATGAGAGGACGTTCAATCCACAATGAATAAGCCTTGAATTTGTATCTTCTGTAACCCGGCGTCGATCAAACTCGGCATTAAGCCCGCTGGCCGTGTGAACCCCGGATCAATTCCCCATCCTCAAAGAAAAGAAAAAAAGAGCGGCCTGAAGGAACCGTCGCCACGTTTCCTTCAGGCCGTTTGGAGGAGGCCATACATGTTTCCTGATTGCTCTATCGACAATGTGACACAGATCGCGATCATTGTCTGGCAGAAGCCATTCGGAGATTCTGCAAAATTCCCAAAACGAAAAAAAGGCCTCCACCAGGGAGGCCCGTTCCTAACGTCAAAAAAAGCTACACCACAAAATACTTTGCCTGCGGATGATGCACCACAATCGCGTTGGTGCTCTGCTCCGGCTCCAGATGGTAGCCCTCCGTCAACCTGACCCCGATGTTCTCCTCCGGCTTCAGCAGCCGGAAGATCTTTTCCTGGTCTTCGAGATTCGGGCAGGCAGGGTAGCCAAAGGAGTAGCGCGAGCCGCGATACTTCTGGTGGAACAGGTCGGTCACCTTCTGCGCATCCTCGCCGTCGATCCCCAGCATCTTGCGTACCCGCTTGTGCACCAGCTCCGCCAGCGCCTCGGCGGTCTCCACAGAGAGCCCGTGCAGGTAGAGATATTTGGTAAAGTCCCCCGCATCAAATAGGCACTGCGTGCGGCGGCTAGCCTCAGATCCTACTGTGACGATGGAGAAGCCCACCACGTCGCGCCGTCCGGCGCTGAGCGGCTCAAAGAAGTCGGCAATTGAGAGCCGACGTCCCTGCTGCTGGCGCGGGAAGTTGATGCGCTCCAACTCCTGCTCCGGATGCTCCGGATCGAAGACAATCAGATCCTCGCCCTGGCTGGCGCAGGGATAGAAGCCGACCACGGCCTTCAGGTCAAAGCAGCCGGAGGCCTTCACCTCATGCTCCAGCTCGTGCAGGATCGGGCGGAACTTCTCTTCGACCAGGCGCAGATAATCGGTCTGCGCCGCGGTCTTCAGCTGCCACTGATTCTTGAAGAGCGACGTCTCGTTGATGTAGCCAAAGACCTCGTCCAGATTGAAGTCCCGGAAGACCCGCCCGCCCAGGAACGGTGCCTGCGGAACCTCCGCCACCCGCTCCACCACCGGCGACCGGCCCTCTGGCGTCAGTTCCACCAGGGTCAGATCCTCGCTGGCCACCGGCTTCTTCGCAAACACCTTCACGGTTGCGCCATCGGTCCAGCGCGCCGTGCGTACGGCCGCATCATCGGAGGTCAGGTCGGCCATCACGTGCAGTCCGGCAAAGGCATCCTCCGCGTAGAACACTGGGCCCGTGTACTCCTTGCGCAGATCGTCTTCCACGTACTTGCGGGTCAGTGCCGCGCCGCCGCAGATCACCGGAATCGTCAGCCCCAGCCGCTCCAGATCCTGGATCACATACTTCATCTCCAGCGTCGACTTCACCAGCAATCCGCTCAATCCAATGGCGTCCGCATTGGCCGCGCGCGCGGCGGCAATAATCGCGTCGGACGGCTGCTTGATGCCGATGTTCACCACCTTGTAGCCGTTGTTCGAAAGGATGATGTCGACCAGGTTCTTGCCGATGTCGTGCACATCGCCCTTCACGGTGGCCAGCACCATGGTGCCCTTGCCGCCGCTGTCGCTCTTTTCCATTTTCGGCTCAAGATAGGCCACCGCAGCCTTCATGGTGGCCGCGGAATCCAGCACCGATGGCAGCTGCATCTTGCGCGCGCCAAACAGCTCGCCCACTGTCTTCATGCCGCCCAGCAGAACCGTGTTGATCAGCTCCAGCGGCGTGTGATCCGCCAGCGCTACTTCCAGGGCCTCTTCCAGCGTGAGCTTGTTCTCGCCTAGGCCAATGGAGCGCTCCCCGCGAATGATCAACTGCGCCAGCTTTTCATCCACCGGCAGCAGCTCGTCTTCCGAGGCCGTGGCCACCGTCTCCGTCTTGTCCATCGAAGAGAAGTGCGCCATGTAGGCCTGCAGCGGGTCGGTCGCCTTTTCCGCGCCCCAATCCTGGAAGATCAGCTTGCGCGCCAGCTCCACTTCGATCTCGGGAATCTTGTAGAGCGGATAAATCTTGGAGTAGTTGACGATGGCGGTATCGAGGCCGCGATCGACTGCTTCCTTCAGGAAGACCGAGTTCAGCACCCGCCGCGCATAGGCCTTCAAACCAAACGAAATATTGGAGACGCCCAGCACCGTCTTGCAACGGGGCAGCTCCAGCTTGATGCGCCGCACGGCCTCCAGCGTCTCAATCGCCGCCGAGCGATAGTCTTCCTGCCCGGTGGAGATCGGCAGGGTCAGCGCATCGAAGATCAGATCTTCGGGCCGTAATCCAAACTTGTTCACTGCCAGGTCATGGATGCGATGGGCAATGGCCACCTTCCGCTCCGCGGTCAATGCCATGCCCTCTTCATCAATCGTCAGCGCAATCACTGCCGCGCCGTAGCGCGCCGCCATGGGCAGCACCAAGCTGGAGCGCTTTTCGCCGTCTTCCAGATTGATGGAGTTGATAATCGGCTTGCCCGGAATGCGCTTCAACGCCTCTTCAATCACCGGCGCTTCAGTGGAGTCCACCACGATGGGCGCGGGAACGCGGGTGGCAATCTTTTCGAGCACGGCATTCATGTAGGCCTGCTCGTCCTCGCCCACAATCGCACAGCACAGGTCCAACATCTGCGAGCCTTCGCCCACCAGCCGCTTGGACATGGCCAGAATGCCGTCGTAATCTCCCGCGCGCACCATGTTGCGGAAGTGCTCCATGCGCGTGGTGGTGTTCATCTCTTCTGCGATGACCACCGGCTGGCCGTCGATCTCCAGCGGTACCGCGGCAAAGGCGCTGGCCACCACGCCTTGCGGCTGCACGTTGCGCTTGGCGGGGACGGCATTCTTGACGGCGTCCTCAACGGCCTTCATGTGCTCCGGCGTGGTGCCGCAGCAGCCGCCCACCACCTGCACACCGTACTCGGTGATGAAGCGGAGATGATGCGCCGCCAGTTCGGCCGGGGTCAGCTTGTAGACCGCATGGCCGCCTTCGTTCTGGGGCAGGCCTGCATTGGGCAGCACGCTCACCGGCGCTTTGGAGTTCTGCGCCAGGAAGCGGACAGCGTCGTTCATCTCTGCCGGGCCGGTGGCGCAGTTCAGGCCCACCACGTCCGGTTGGAAGCACTCCAGCACCGCCAGCGCCGCGCCAATCTCCGAGCCCAGCAGCATGGTGCCGGTGGCTTCCAGCGTCACCTGCACCTGCAGCGCCACGCGGCGGCCAGTGCCGGGAATCTTGCCTTCGCGTGCAGCATTGATGGCATCGCGGCAGGCAGCCAGCGCAATCTTGGCTTGCAGCAGATCCTGGCAGGTCTCCACCAGCAGCACGTCCACGCCGCCTTCCACCAGCGCGTCCGCCTGCTCGCGATAGGAGACGTACATGGTGTCGTAGCCAATGTGGGCCAGCGAGGGCAGCTTGGTGGTGGGGCCAATGGAGCCGGCCACAAAGCGCGGCTTCTCGGCGGTGGAGTATTGGTCGGCCACCTCGCGCGCCAGCCGGGCCGCGGCCAGGTTCAGCTCCCGCGTTCTGCCTTCCAGTTGGTACTCGGCCAACACAATCGACGTGGAACCAAAGCTGTTGGTCTCCATCACGTCGCAGCCGGCTTCCATGTACGCGGCATGGATGGCGCGGATCACGTCTGGCCGGGAGAGGACCAGAATCTCGTTACAGCCCTCGTTGCCCCAGAAGTCGTCCAGCGTCAGGTTGTACCGCTGCACGCAGGTGCCCATCGCGCCGTCGTAAACCAGCACCCGCCGTTCAAGCTCGCTGATGAAGTCCGCCAAGTTCGTTCAACCTCGTGGGCCGAAAAAGTTTGGAGAAACAGCCCAGCTTCAAGGATAACGGAGAAACACGCCAGAAACGATGCTTTCCGGGCGAACTGCGGCCTTTACGGGGTGAACGGGGATCAGTGCAGCAGCGCCGCGCCTGCTGTGGCACACTGACCGTCCTGGGTGGCCATGCCGCCGCTGACGCCAATCGCGCCTACCACCTTGCCGTCTACCAGCAGGGGAATGCCGCCTTCAATGGGCATTACGTCCGGATTCTTCAGCTGCCGCAATCCCAGCCCCCCGGCCGCCACCTGATCCTCAAAGACCTTGGTGGCGCGCTTGAACATGGCCGCCGAGCGGGCCTTGTCGATGGCCAGTTGCAGGCTCGCCGTCTGGGTGCTGTCGGCGCGCTCAAAGTACACCAGGTTGCCGGCGGGGTCCACAATCGCCACCGCCATCAGCCAGCCGTTCTTTTCCGCTTCAGCAGCAGCGGCAGCGGCAGCCACCTTCGCCCGCTCCAGCGTGATGGGCGCGCCGTACAGGATGGGCTTTTGCGACGCCGGCTGCTGCGCATTCAAAACAGGCAGCATGAGGGCAATAGCGGCAACAGCAAGAGAATGGCGAAAAAGACGCATGGAATGCCTCCCAGAGGGAAAAATCGGTTGCGAAGATCGTAGCAGGCCAAGCGGAACGCCCCGGCTTCCACCGCAACCCCATTGTCTCAAGAGTCTGCCGTAAAGAGACGCTGTCATCCCGAGCGAACGGGGCCCCAAACGCACTTCAGTTTGGGGGTGGTGAGTCGAAGGATCTGCAGTTGTTCTTCGTTGGATGTCTGACTTACCAAGCTAGGTTGGGAATAGAAAAACACCCTCCACAACAACAAGAGGTTTCCTTCAAGCCCGGGGCGGAGCCGTGGACCCGCGCACCACCAAGCTCGTCGATACCAAAAACTCGCGCTGCATGGTCGTGGACTCGGCGTCTTCCAGCTGCGCGCGTAGCGCCTCAAACGCGGCTCGTGCTAGGTCCACACGCGAAAGTCGGATGGTGGTCAGCGGCGGCAGCGTGAACTCAGCAAAGTCAATGTCGTCCAGGCCCACTACGGAGAGGTCCTCCGGCACCCGCCGACCCTCCATGTAGGCCGCCCGCAGCACGCCGATGGCGGTCATGTCGTTGGAGCAGACGATGGCCGTTGGACGCGAATCCAGCGCCTTCAGCCGGGCATAGCCGCCCACGCCGCCCTTCAGCGTATGGTCGCACTCCACAATCCAGTCTTGCCGCGTGGACAGACCACAGCCGTTCATGGCCGTGCGGAAATCGTTTTCGCGGGTCAGCGCCGAGTGCAGCAAGTGCGGCCCGGCCAGGAACGCGATCCGGCTGTGTCCGAGTGCGGAAAGATGCTCCACCGCCGCCCGGATGCCGGTCGAGTAGTCCAGCAGAATAGTGCTCGCCATCGGGTCTTCCAGCTTGAACTCGGCCAGCACAATGGGCACGTTGCGATGCATCAATTGGTCCAGAATCGGCTCTTCTTCGCCGAAGGTCATCACCGCCACGCCGTCCACCTTGCGCTCCAGCATGCGCCGGACGCAGTTGCTCAGCACCTTGGGGTCGGAGTTCGAACTGCTGACCAGAATCTCGTAGCCGTTCGCAACCGCAATCTCTTCAAAGCTTTGGATCAGCTCGGGAAAGAAGGGGTTGGTGATGTTTTCCACAATGATGCCCAGCAGCCGGCTGCGGCCCGAAACCAGCGTCCGGGCATGGGTGTTGGGAAAGTAGTTCAGCTGCCGGACCGCCTGCCACACCCGCTTCGACAGCCGCTCGCTCACCAGCGACGAGCCGTTGATGGTGCGCGAGACCGTGGCAATGGAAACCTTGGCGACGGCGGCAACCGTACGGATGTCGGGAGTCTTGGAAGCGTTCTTTCGCGCGGAGGTTCTGGGCACAGCTGATCCTGACGGGGTGAAGTGACTGTGAAAACAATGGTATTCGATCCCTGCAGGAAATGCGCTTGTCACAACCTGTTTTTTGCCAATTATCGTCCCCAGGGAACCATCGAAGGTCTGACCTCCGGGCCATAGGGGCATGGGAGGTCAACCTACGGGCTTTGCCGTGGAAGCTTCATCCTGTTCTGAAATCAGCAGTCGCAGGTCGCGCAGGTTGTGGCCGGTTGGCCCGGTCACAACAGCGTCGCCCAGTGCGGTAAACATGGGACAAGCGTCAAACGCGGCCAGCGAGGACTTAAGATGGAAGCCAAAGTGGTGCGCCCGGTCCACCGTCGAGGGGTCGGCCACGGCTCCGGCCACCTGCGTGTTGCCGTCAATGCCGTCCGATCCGGCGCTCAGCACGGTCAGCTTCTCGCCGGGATGCTTCTCCAAGTCCAGAGCACAGGCCATCACAAACTGCTGGTTCCGTCCGCCCGCGCCTGGGGTACGGTCAATGGTCACCGTCACCTCGCCCACCGAGATCAGGCAGAGCTTGGGATGCACGGCGCGCAGGGCATGAAACCGCTCCAGCAGGTAGCGGGCGGCATCGGCGTAGTCCCAGTCGTCGCAGCTGTTGTCCACTTCCACAAAGTAGCCGGCTTGCTTGGCCAGGGTGCGAGCATTTTCCACCAGATCGTGCGAAGAGAGCAGAATCTCAAATACCGAATCCTGAAAGGCCGGGTCTTCGCCGCTCATGGCGCTGGCGGAGGTGGCGCGCCTGGGCGTGGCCGATCCAGGCCAGTTGAGCTTGGGCAAAAAGGGTGGCCGCCAGCTCTTGTTGCCGGGCGACTCGGGCAGATCGGCGCGCTCAAAAAAGGCGCGCACGCTGGCCGGAAACTTGTCTGCCAGGTGGTAGCGCTCCATCAGGTTGCGCACCTCGTCCACGGTGGAGTGATCCGGAGAGGTCGGACCAGAGCTGAGCGCGTCCAGAGTGCGAAGGGGCACGTCCGGCAAGAGCAGGCTCACCTTGGTGGCCTCCGGCGCGGCAATCGCCAAACGCCCGCCCTTGACCGCGGAAAAGTGCTTGCGCAGGGTGTTGACCTCGTTGATCGGCGCGCCGCTTTCGAGCAGGACCTGGTGGAACTCGCGGGTCTCTTCCAGTGTGATCTTGGGGTCCAGAGGCAGGTCGAAGAGCGCCGAGCCGCCGCCGGAGATCAGGAACACCACCAGGGTGTCCTTCTTGGCCTTGCGCAGCATGGCCAGCGTCGCCCGCGCAGCGCTAAAGCTGTCTTCATTGGGCAGCGGGTGGCCGCCCTCAAAGTAGCGGATGCGCCAGTTGCGTTTTTTGGGCAACTGCGGTGCGCAACAGATGCCCCGCATTCCCTTGCGCCGCTCCATGCGGGACAGGAACGTTTCCAGCATGGGCCCCGCAGCCTTGCCCAGCGCAATCACATACACGCGTTTGAAGGCGGCCACGTTGATGTCGTCCGGGCCGCCGCCGTCGGGCAGCAGGCGATGCAGCGTGTTGCCGTCAAACTGGATGCGGCGATCGAAGGCCGAGCCAATGTTACAGGCCTCCAGTGCGCCGGTAAAGATCGACTTCGCGGTTGCGTGCTGGGCGTCAAGTACGGTGTCACCGACCGGGGTCATGGCAATACTCCACAAGCCAGCCAGCGAGCGTTTGTTGAAACTGCTCCATCTGGCCGGTAAAAAAGTGATCGGCATCTTGGATCAATGCCATTTGCTTGGGTTCAGCGGCCTGGGCGGTTACCCATGCCAATTCGGAAGCAGGCGCAAATTGGTCGCTGTCTCCGCTTAAAAAAAGTTTTGGTAGTTTGAGGTTTGCCAGGCCTGGGTAGGTGTACTGGCGGCACTCCGCCTCCAGCGGCAACCCAAGGCAGGCAACGGCTTTTACCGAGCTGGGTGCATCTGGACAATTCAGGGCGGATAGGGTCATGGCGGCGCCAAAGCTAAAGCCCGCGGCCACAATCGGCAGCTTGAACTCCGTCTCCAGCCAGCGCAAGGCAGCCAGTACATCGCCAGCCTCGGCCTCGCCGTCGTGGGTTCCCTGGCTCAATCCCGCACCGCGAAAGTTGAAGCGCAGCACCGGAAATTCAAAGCCCCAGGCCGCGTCGTTCAGCACCTTCATGGCGTGGTAGACCACTTTGTTGTGAAGGGTTCCGCCACAAAGCGGGTGGGGATGACAGACCAGAGCGGCAAACCGGGCCTGCTCCGATCCCTGGTTCAAGACCGCTTCCAATCGTCCCGCCGGCCCGGCAAGCTCCATCGAACGCACCTGGGCGGTGCGGCGTGGCAATGGGTCGCCGGCCTCTGGTTGAGGCTGGGTTGCTGGGTTCAAGGTAGTCATTCCAAAACCAATTGTATGCGGGGGAATTCAGTGCAGGGTGGCAATGTTGCAGGAAAAATGATTCCACTGGCGGAATCTTCATGGTTACCATCGTTAGGACTTAGGAACTCCCCTGGGGCCAGATTTTGCTGCACGACTCCCTCCAAGCCACCCGCGCTCGTCCAGAATTCAGCCTCCGTCTGCCTCATAGGGGCCATCCTGAGCGCTGCTAAGGTATTCTGAAGCCACATGGGAGACAACCAAATGCCTGATTCCCCGGTCCTTGACCCGATCATGCTTACGCGCCAGCTCTGTGAAATCGAATCCACCACCTATAACGAGGGCGCAGCAGGAGACTTCATCGCCGCAACCCTCGCCGGCCTGGGCTGGCAGGTGGAGAAGACTCCCGTGCCCCAGCCCCGCGACGGCATGGCTGGTGCGCGCTGGAATGTCTACGCCTCCATCCCCGGTCAAACCGCCGATCTGGTCTTTTCCACCCACATCGACACCGTCCCGCCCTACATCCCCTTCCGCGAGGACGAGCAGTTTGTTTACGGCCGCGGCGTGTGCGACGCCAAGGGCATCATGGCCGCCCAGATTGCCGCCGCCCAGCAACTGCGCGAGGCCGGCTACAACGTGGGCCTGCTCTTTGTGAGCGGCGAGGAGCGCGACTCGGCCGGCGCCAAGGTGGCCAACGCCAACCCGCGGGGCAGCAAGTTTTTAATTAATGGCGAGCCTACCGATAATCGCGTGGCCCTGGCCTCCAAGGGCGCTCTGCGCGTCTCGCTGAAGAGCACTGGCAAGATGGCCCACTCCGCTTATCCCGAGCTGGGCGACTCCGCCGTCCACAAGCTGGTGACCCTGCTCGACCGCCTGCTCAAGACCGACTGGCCTATTGATCCCGATGCCGGCGACACTACCCTCAACATTGGGCAGATCAGCGGCGGCCACGCACCCAACGTCATTGCCGACCAGGCTGAGGCGCAGGTGCTCATCCGGCTGGTTACAAGCTCTTCTCAGGTGCGGGAAAAGATTCTGGCCGCGGCGGAAGGGCTGGCCGAGGTGGCCTTTACCCTGGACCTCGCCTTTGTACGGCTGAAGGCTGTGGAAGGCCTGCCCACCATGGTCGCCAAGTTCGCTACTGACATTCCGGAGCTCACCAACTGGGGCGCGCCGGTGTTGCTCGGTCCCGGCTCCATTCACACCGCCCACACTCCCAACGAGCAGATCTCCAAGCAAGAGATCGTGGATGCCGTCGAACTTTATGTCAAGGTGGCCAAGCAGCTGCTGTTAACGTAGCCAAGCTGCTTCTGTTGAGGTAGCCAAGCAACTGCGGTTGAGGTAGCCAAGCAACTGCGGTTGAGGTAGCCAAGCAGTTGCTCAAGTAGCACTCCGGCCCGTCCCATGGGGACGGGAAGAGTTTAGACCCGGGTGGAGCCGCAGGCGGAACCCGGGGAAGGCCACCCCTGACGACGCCCCGCCCTGTAGGGGCAGGATGAAACGCGGCCTTCAGACCCAGCTCTGCACAAGAGCAAACGCGCCGTACCACTCTCCGGGACCGGCCCAATTCTTTCCTCCTTCCGGCAAGAATCTGAGCATCCTTTCCGTCTCCAGAGGAATCAATTAGAGCGAACAGGTAGAAATACTGCCTGAAAGATCTGGAGAGAAAAACGATGTCGGCATCCATCTACGAGATTCCCGTGAAGAAGATTTCTGGTGAGGACGCGACCCTCGCCGAGTACAAGGGCAAGGTGATTCTTGTCGTCAACGTCGCCTCGAAGTGCGGCCTGACCTCGCAGTACGAAGGCCTGGAGAAGATCTACGAGCAGCTCGGCCCCAAGGGCCTGGTGGTTGCCGGCTTCCCGGCCAACGACTTCAAGGAACAGGAGCCCGGCTCGGACGCCGAGATCCAGACCTTCTGTACCGCTAACTTCGGCGTCAAGTTCCCTATGTACTCGAAGGTCGTGGTCACTGGCCCGGAGAAGAACGAACTCTACAAGCAGCTGATCGCCGCCCAGCCCACCGCCATCACCGTGAACGAGCCCACCTGGCGCGTGAAGCTGACGGGTTACGGCATTGTGGGCAACCCCGAGCCCGAGCTGCTGTGGAACTTTGAGAAGTTCCTGGTCTCGAAGACCGGCGCAGTCGTCGCCCGCTTTGCCCCCGACACCGCCCCTGACGCCCCGGCGCTCCTCGCCGCCATCGAAGCCGAGCTGGCCAAGTAAGCAAGTGGTCAGTAGTAAGTGATCAGTGATCAGAACGGGCAGCCTTCGGGCTGCCCGTTTGTTTGTTGCCTTGGATCGAATGGATCAACCAGAGAGGTCTGAGTGTTCCTCCATCGTGAGGGAGTTGCTTCTTGGCTATCCGCTGAGGTGGACTTCCCAAAAGTCAGTCGAACGAGCCACTTGCAAAATTCGTGGTGGTGGCAAGAAGCGTCAGGGCACGACTTTCCGGGGTCCCCAGCGACAGGTCTTCGTCGCTGGGGTGGCTTGAGTCGTGCCGAAAGATT
Organism: uncultured Occallatibacter sp.; assembly: GCA_964645855.1. Classification (GTDB taxonomy): domain Bacteria; phylum Acidobacteriota; class Terriglobia; order Terriglobales; family Acidobacteriaceae; genus Telmatobacter. The sequence continues at coordinate 2,431 of CAZYDF010000026.1, read as the reverse complement.
ATCAATAGGGTATTGGGCTTTAGCCCCTGTTGCTTCGTGTTTTCAGCTATTTACTATTCCGCAGCGGCTGAAGCCAGAATCTGAATGGGCATTTGCGGCACGACTGAAGTCGTGCCCTGACGCATATCTTCCAATTGAGGCAATTGTGCAAGAGGCTCTAACGACAAGTTAGAGAACAGTCTGGGGCGGGTTGCTGAGGGAACGAGGCAAAACGATATCGAAAGAATTCAGAGTGCTGAGAATATCCAAAACTACCAGCGCAGCTAGAGTAGAACAAGGAGCAAAAGCAGAAGGAGCCCAAAGAAGATCTTCTCGAAGCGGCTCGATCCCTGTTTGCGCAACACGTTGAAGCCCATCCAGACCAGCGCGCCCGCGAGCAGCAGAACGCTGAAGAGATGACGTAACCACGGCTCTGCGTGTCGATCAAAGGCAATGTTTCCGGAGAAGATGAAAAAGATCATGATTAGCCAGTTCAGAATGCGTTGACGCCATGTTGGTGGTGGCCGATACGGTTTGCCGATGATCAACTTGGGCGGCACAATGACGGGAATGCCCATCGCCTTGAGTTCGGCAACGCAATCGCGGTAGCCTTCGATGCTGCGTGGCACCAGCATTTGCCGTTGATACGTGCCGTCAAAGAGCGCCAATCCACCCTCGGCGCGCGCGTACATCCCCGCAATCTCCTCTATGGGAAAGAAGTCTTCTTGCCCTGAAGAATTGAGGATGCGGCGAACGCCGAGTGGGGTGACCTCGACGCCGCCTCGTTCCTGATGCGAAATCTTCATGGAGCCGAGACCGCAGACCAGCATCAGGATGGAGATTGCTGCGCCAATGCAGCAGAGAAGAAATGCAAGCAGGGATTCGGCCGCAGTGAGGTGCAAGGGAAACAGACCGGCGTGAGCGCAGAAGGCCAATACCGCAAGAGCAAAGGCCACAATCCCTGTGAACGCAAAGGAGCGGCCAAAGGACTTCCAGCCGTAAAATATGTCCCCATCCGGTGGATAGAAGCTCATGGCAACACTGTAAATGAAGTAGACGAAACGGCAAAAGGGCAGGGAGGGAGTTTTAGAGCAAGTTCGCCGAGCTGGAAGTCAGATCCCAACCCGGCGGGAAGTTTCAATCCTCAGAAGATGCGATAGGAGAGGCCAACGCTGGCCACGTAGGGATGCAGCGTGGGCGTCACCTTCCACTGCTGATACTCGAAGTCGAAGGCGCGGACGTTGAAGCGCTTGTTCAACCGGTAATCGACGCCGCCACCCAAGGTGTACATCCCCGCGTGGCCGGTGAGGAAGCTGCCGCCGCCAATGCCCGCCAGCGCCTTGCCGTAAGGCGTAATGCGGCCAAAGGTACGAATGGGCTCGCGCAAACCAATCGAGTAGCTGCTCTCGTTGATGTTCAGATACTGATTCCAGTTCAGCATGCGGCCTTCCGCTTCAAGCTGAACCCAGCGACTCAAGCGGTAATCGACAAAGCCGCCCATGCCGTAAAGATAGGAGGGGCTCGGGCTAGCTGTGTTGCCGCCGGCGTAGTCCGGTTGTCCAGCAGAGGCAAAGGCTCCAACTACCAGCTTGGCACGGCTGCCGGTGGCTGAAGGCACAACCTGCGCACACGCAGGCAGCAGAGCTGCCGCTAACAGTGCTAAAAACAAAGCAAAACGAGTTGTCTGTCTCATGGCTTTTGAGTCGTCCAGTTCAGATCGGAATTGCGTTCTCCGCCAAGGTTTGCGGTGGCGAGATGGTTGCTTCTCGCCACCACGGACTTGAATCTCCGCTGATTTGCGCGGCTACTGTGGTTGCTGGTTGGTGGTCGGCGCCTGGTCGGCCGGGGGTGCGGGCAAGTCAGCGGGCGGATTGGCCGGGGGGGGCTGCGGCGTGCTGGCCGGCGGCGGTGGCGGCGCCGGGGGTGGCGGGGCGGCGGGTTGGTCGGCGGCGGTGTCGTAGCGCTGCAGTTTGTAGAAGATCGGCGTCACTTCAAACGGCATCTTGTCGCGCGCGTTCATGGGGGCGTAGCGCTTGGCGTTCAGCATGTGCACCTTGTCGTCCCAGGGGTCGGTCTTCAGCCAGCTGCCCAGGGGCAGGGCGGCGGTCTGGGTCAAGTCGTCCCAGTTCAGCTTGGGAGACATCTTCCACAGATCCGCCATCCAGGGCGTGCCGTCGGCCTTCAGCAAGGAATCGCCCAGCTTGGGCGAGTTCAGTTGCTTCAGCACCTTGGCGCGGTCCACCAGCTGCGCATAGTAGAGCGCCGCCGACGGCAGCCGGTCCTTGTACATGGAGGCGTTCAGGTACTCCATGGCTCGCTTGGAGGCTTCCAGGTTGTCATGTTCGCTGTGGAACATGTCAATGCGCTGGAAGCTGGCCTCGTCGGGGAAGAGCAGCCGGTCGTTGAAGGCGTAGCGGGTGTCGATGTGGTGGCCCATGGCGATGTGCGCCAG
>CAZYDF010000025.1:0-49946 GCA_964645855.1 uncultured Occallatibacter sp. | reverse complement strand
CTAAAATCACACCTGTTGCACTTGGAGCTTGAATCCGCCGTGCCCCATCCATCCCCGCGTCCTTTGAGGAAAAGGATGGGAATGAGATGCCACTCTTTCATTCTCGTATCCACGAAGCAGCCAGCCGCCCCCCTCGCGCCGTAGGTGCAGTGCAGGTTAGCCCAGCGCTTCAGCGCTGGGTTGTGCTCCCCCATGGCTGCTGAGTCCCGTTAGGGACGGCGCGAAACACCCCCACAGATTTCAGCTGGAGCGACGCGAAGCGGGCCGCCGCACCGCAGGTGCCAGGTGTTGTGACACTTGGGAAACTGTCACACAGCCTACCCACCTCTGCTCTCCCGCCCCCGATCGTGAACCTCACAGCCGATGCATCCCACGCTGTCTGGAGGAATCATGAAAAAGGCCATTCTGCTTTTGTTCTCGATCTGCTGCGCACTACAGGCCCGGGCGCTGCCGGTTCTGTCGCTCGAAGGTTCGCAAGCCATTTATGCGGGCGGAACACTGCCGCAGTTCAAGGCGGGCGACACGGGCCTGCTGGAGCTCACCAGTCCAACCGCGCTCGTCTTCGTCCGCCCGGCGGGCAATCTGGAGATCCCCTACGCGCAGATTCATGCGTGGTCGCAGCGGCAGGAGAACGCGATTCCCTTGGGCGTTGCGCCCACCATCGTCGTTGGTCTGCTGGCTAAGCGCCACAAGCTCCACTTCCTTCAGATCACCTACAAGGACACAACCGGAGTGGAGCAGGTTGTAATCTTCCAGGTGGCCAAAACCATGCCCCAGGTTCTGGAACCGGTGCTCAAGATCCGCGTTCCGCACGAGGCACCTCACCCTCCCGCGTCTCGCACCGCGCTTCCGGCAACGGTGCAGGTGATCATCCCAGCCGCTGATTCCTCCGCTCCCCCCGTGGTAAAGTGAGAATCCACGGGAGAGAAGATGGCGGCAGGTTTCCAATTGCCCGGCAACGAAGAGACTCTCCACCTGCAGCAGCAGGTGGCACGGCTGCAGGCCCTGTTGGAGGCTTCGCGCCAGGTCCACTCCACCACCCACGAGACCGACGTCCTGGAGCAGGTGCTCCGCATCCTGGTGCGCGAGTTGGAGATGGCCGGCGCGGCCTTCCCGTCTTCGGAGCTGGTCTACGGCAACGATCCAGCCGCGCAGGCCGCCCCGCCGCTCATCTGGCCGCTCCACGATCGCGACGGCAACCTAATGGTTGACCTGCATGTGGCCACGCCCGATGGCCGTGACCTCACCCTCTACGAGTCGGACTTTATTGAAGGCCTGGCGCTGCAAGCTGCCGTAGCGCTGGAGAATGCCCGCTCCCACAAGCGCAATCTGGAGTTTGCCCGCGTGCAGCAGGATCTGGACGCCGCGCGCGGCATTCAGCGCTCCCTGTTGCCGCAGCGGCTGCCCTCCATCGCCGGGTACTCGCTGGCCCTGCGCTCCGACGCCTGCTATGAGGTGGGCGGAGACTATCTCGACATTGTGGAGCTACCGGACGGTTCGCTGATCTTTGCCGTAGCCGACGTGGCCGGCAAGGGGCTGGCCAGCGCCATCACCTCCATGGGTTTCCGCTCCGCCTTCCGCGCCATGGCCCTCAGCGGCCTGGCGCTGGACGAGTTGGCCTTTTCCATGAACCAGCACCACTGGGAAGAGGGCGAGGAGATGCGCCGCCGCTATGTGACCGCCATTTTTTTGCACCTGGACCCGTCCTCTGGCGAAATGGAGATCGTGAACTGCGGACACAATCCCGGCTTTCTGGCCCTTCCCGGCCGACCGGTACACGAACTCAAGGCCTCCGGCACGCCGCTTGGTCTGCTGCCCGGTATGAGCTATTCCATCGAGCGCGCTCAGTTCCCGGCCGACGCGCGCCTGCTGTTTTATACCGATGGCCTTACCGAGGTCTTCAAGGGCGATGAGGAGTTTGGCTCCGAGCGCCTGATGCAGGCCTTTTTCACCTGCCCCGCACAAAATGCCGATGCTATCCTCAATGCATTGTGGGAGGCCATCCAGACCTTTGCGGAAGGCGCCCCTCAAGGAGACGACATGACCGCACTGGTGTTGTGCCGCGCTGTTGTGCCCCAGGAGACCACGGCATGAGTGAGCCGAAACCGACACGCGTTGAAGTCCGCCTGCCCTCCCGGCTCGGGTATGAGAAGGTGGCCATGAGCACCGCGGCCTCCGTGGCCAAACTGGTGGGCATGGCGGCGGACCGCATTGAAGACCTGAAGACTGCCGTCGGAGAAGCCTGCATCAACGCCATCGAACACGGCAACCGGATGAATGAAAACCTCTCCGTGGGCGTGGTGCTTTCCGCGCAATCCGGCGCGCTGGAGGTCACGGTGCTCGACGACGGAAAGGGCATGCGCACCCAGCCCCCCAAGCCCGACATCGACCGCAAGATGCACGGCCAGGAAGATCCCCGCGGCATGGGCATGTTCCTCATCCAGTCTCTGGTCGACGAGGCCGAGTGGGTTCCCGGCATCGACGGCGCGTCCAGCTACGTTCGCCTCGTCATCCGTCTCGATAAAGAAGTCTGATCCACCTGAAGAGCTAAACCAAGAAGGAAGCACATGCAGAGCGAAACCAAGTCGCGCGTCGATCAGATCGTTTCCCCGGCCGGCCACCCTATCGCCGTCCTCCGTTTCGAAGGCGACATTGCCAGCACCTCAAAGAACGCGGTTCTCGGCCTCTACCACTCCCTTCCCGAGGAGGAGACCAAGGTTGTGCTACTGGACTTCACCAAGGTGGAGTACATCAACTCCAGCGGCATCGCCATCGTGATCCAGTTGATGCTGGAGGCGACCAACGCCAGCCAGAAGGTGGCTGCCTTCGGCCTCTCCGCGCACTTCACCAAGGTCTTCACCATGGTGGGCATCACCAAGTACGCCAACCTTTACCCGACCCAGAACGACGCGTTGGCCGCGCTGTAAGAACCAATCTAAAAACATGCGCTGAGAGCGATGTTCGTCCGTCCCTCCGGGACGGTGCCCTCTTGCCCGACAGCTTTCCCAGGGTTCCGTCCGCTCCCGGGGACTACACCCTGGGCTATCCTCGACTGCTCCCTCCGGGAGCGATCATCCCAGCCTGTTTTTGTCCTGCAATCGCCAAAACTACTTCTGCGCCGGCATCTGCATACCCGGCATGGGCCCGCCATGCTCTTCCCTGGCTGGCACAAACTCTTCCGGATGCATGTGGCCGCGGTGGCAGGTGGCGCAGGTGACGGACGGCGCCTTGCCCTGCGCATCGTCGTGCTTCATCTGCCCAAAATATTTTTTATTGAGTTCCTCGGTCATGGCAAACATCAACCGCGCCACCACCTTCTCATCCTTGGCATCGTCTTCAAACTTGAGCCGCGGCTTGCCGTTGGGGCCAATGTTGGTCGGATCGGCCGTGTGGCAGCTGCTGCAATGGCCGCCCAGTTCGCTCTCCCACTTCTCCATGACCTCGTGCACCTGCTGGCCGGTCATGTCTTTGGGCAACACCTTCAGGTTGGTGGGCGCGGGATAGGTCCGCGGAGGCCGGGGTGCGCCAGCCGGCGGCGCAGCGGGCGACTGGGCAAAGGCAACAACGGTGGCCAAAGCCACCACCGCAAAGGCTGGGTAGAGGGAAAGAGTCTTCACGTGCAGGGTTTCCTCGCAAATTGGAGTGATCTCATCCTAATGGACGCTCCACCCCGCATCGAAGACGCGATTTGTTGTGTAAAGTTTTCGTCATCTTGGGTCTACCGCATGCTCTTCGGTCCGGACACGCACCCATGCCCGGCCACCGCAAAGCGCAGCGGCCAATCCACTGCGTCCTTGATGCCGATCCGGGGCGTGGTGACGATCCGCTCCGGCTCCCAGCCATCGTCCAACACCCGCAGCGCTGAGCCCGCATCGGTCAGGTCCAGCGCGTTCTGCCCCTCGCGGCTGAGCCCCAGCGCCTGGCAGAGCCGGCTTGGCCCCGACGTCAGATCTTTTGGCTTTGCATCGGGAGAAAGCCCCCGGCTTTGCGCCATCTGCTCCAGCCCGGCGAGGGGTTCCAGAGCCCGCAGCAGCACGCATCCGGCCCGCCCCTCCAGCTCGCAACTGATGTTCATGCAGAAGTAGCGCCCGTAGATGGCGTACACGTACGCGTGACCAGCCGGTCCAAAGAGGATGCGGTTGCGGTCGGTTGGGCCGCGGAAGGAGTGGGCGGCCGGGTCGGGTGGCAGGTTATGGGGGCCAAGATAGGCTTCCACCTCCACAATCCGCCCCGCCAGCAGGCCGGACTCGGTCTGGTGGGCCAGAATCTTGCCCAGAAGCCGCGGGGCAACGGTTTCGGGCGGAGCCTCAAAGAAGCTCCGCTTGACCAACCGCGCCCGCAATCCTGTCTCTGCAGCCCTCACTTCTGCTTTTTCGTCCATTCTTTCAGGAGCTCGAGCACCTCTTCGGCATGGCCTTCCGGCTTCACCGGTGAGAAGATATGCACCAGCCGCTGGTCGGGGCCAATCAAATACGTGCTGCGCACAATGCCCCAGACTTTTTTGCCGTACATATTCTTCTCTTTCATCACGTCAAACTGTTTGCAGACTTTCTCGTCTACATCGGCAAGGAGGGGATATGGCAGGTCATACTTTTCCTTGAACTTGGCTTGGGCCTTGACGGTGTCGCGCGAGATGCCCAGCACCACCGCCCCGGCTGTTTGGAGCTTTTTGAACTGGTCACGGAAGCCGCAAGCCTCAATCGTGCAACCAGGAGTGTTCGCTCTGGGGTAAAAGAAGAGTACAACGGGTTTGCCGGCAAAGTCGGAGAGGCTTACCGCCTGCCCTTCGTCGGTATCAAGCGTAAAATCGGCGACTTTCTCATTCAGTTGCATGGGGAATCTCCTCGCTGGTTCATTGGAGGGCCGAAGTTGGCCATTGGATTCAACGATTTCGACCTGCTCTGGGCTCCCAGGCGCGCCCCCGGCCGCGCCGCGGTCGCTTGCTTGGCCGTGGCCTTGGGTGCGGCTCTGGCGGCCAGCGCCCAGTATCCCGGCCAGCTTGCCAAGCCCGCCGCCCAGGAGCCCACCCTGCGCGCCATCTCCGTGTTGGAGTGGACCGGCGACGAAGGCCACCCCAAGGCCAGCCGCCTGGTTCCGGTAGCGGTTTTTGACGGCACCGAGCTGCAGGATGGCAGCATCTATCTGGCCCGGCCGCAGCCCTTGTCGCTGGCTGGCGAGGTGGAGTACGAGCTGCAGCGCAACGGCAAACCCATTGGCCTCTATGAGATTCGCAACTCCGGCCAGGAACAGGGCTCCTGGGTGGGCTATGGGGCATGGAAGGCAGCCCTTGCGCCCAAACCCAAGCCTAAACCCGCCGTTCTGGCCCCGCTCAACCCCTCCTGGGACGATCCGGACGACCGCCCGGTGCTGCATCGCAAGCACCACGCTGACGACGCGCCCGCGCCCGCCACGAACGGCAAGACTCCGCCCCCCAGCGCCCCGGCTCCTGCCGACGATCCCGACCGCCCGACCCTGCACAAGAAGCCTGCAGCCGATGCGCCCGCCGACAGCTCCGCGCCTGCAGCCGATCCGGATCGGCCCACGCTCCACAAGAAGCCTGACTCCAGTGGCGCTGATGCAGGTACCGCCCCTGCTCCAGACCCAGATCGCCCGACCCTGCACAAGAAGCCCGACGCGGATGACGCCGATGCGGCCTCCGGCGACGCGCCTGCGCCCGACCCTGACCGCCCCACCCTGCATAAAAAGCCCGCCGATACTGCCTCCGATCAAGGCAAGAAGAGAAAGAAGAATCAGGATGTGGGCAGCGTTTCGTCTCTGCCGGACGTGATCGATCCAGACCGGCCCCGGCTGAAGCGCGGCAAGACCGCGGGCAGCGCGCTGGATATTCTGCCCAGCCTGCTGGGACTGCCGCCGGATCTGGAGCAGGCCGTAGCCGTCTCCGATGCGCACACCACCACCGAGCATCCGTGGACCTTTGCCTGGGCCAGCCCGGAGGATCAGGACAAGATGCAGGCCGCTCTGGAGCAGATGGCCCGCGACGCCCTCGGGCTCACGCCACCGCCCGCACCGGCTCCCGCGCCGTTGAAGCGCACCGCCGGCCGCAAACCTGCCAAACCGGTTGCTCCCGCAGCGCCTCCGCCGCCCGCACGGCTGACCGACGAGGATTTTCGTGTCTTTGAGCTGGCTTACAACTCCGGCGCAACGCTGGTGCTCAGCGCCCACACCGGCGGCCAGGGCGCGGCGGACAAGTACGTGACCCTGATTGCGCAGCCCGATCTCTACGGCAACGTCCTGGTGCTGCTGAAGAGCACCACCGACGCCGCCCATCTGGACGAGAAGCCACGCATGCGTCTGGTGGATGCGGTGGACGCCCAGGCCGACAACCGCGGCGAGCTGCTCTTTGAGCTGCGCGGCGAAACCCAGCGCCAGTTTGCGCTCTATCGCGTGCTGCGCGGTCAGGCCGAACGCATCTTTGCCACCGCACCGGCGGACATCGTGACGCCGACGCGCGCTACAAACTGACGGCGGTTTTACCCAAAGAGGTTGTCGATCTTCAGGGTGAGCGCTTCCATCTGCTGGCGGAGTTCGGCGTTTTCCTTGCGCAGTTCAGCAAGAGCTGTTTCCAACTGCGTCAGCCGTTCGTCGTCCACCGGTGCTGAGGTTGCATGCTCCCGCGTGGGCTGGGGCAGAGCCGTCATGTCCACCGGGCCGGTCAGCAGTTGTGCATAACGGGCCTCGCGGGCACCGGGCTGGCGCGGCAAAAGAGCGACCAGCGCGGGCTCGCGGTCCATCAGCTTCTGCAGACCGGCCAGCACGTCGGTAAGCTCGTCAAAGCTGTGCAGCCGCTCGGTGCGTCCGCGCAGCTCGCCCGGCGTCTGCGGACCACGCAGCAACAGCACGCACATCAGCGCCGACTCTGCCCGCGTAAAGTTGAACACCTCGCCGATATGGTGCTCATACTTGGCCACACGACCGTCGGAGCGCGCCGCGCCGGCCAGATTCTTGGCCTGCAACCCGTGCACTGCCTGGCGCACCTCGTCCTCATCCAGGCTCATCACCGGCTCGCGGTTGGAGCGCTGATTGCAGGCGTTCATCAGGGCATTCAAGGAGAGCGGGTAGTACTCCGGCGTGGTCACTTCTTTCTCGACGAGCGCACCCAGTACGCGCGCCTCCGCTGCGGTCAAAACAAGGCTACCGGTTTCCATGGCTCTATTGTGGCACTCCTCGCTCTGGTGCGGGGAGCACACGCAAAAGAATGCGCCCGGCCGCATTTCCGCAGCAGGGCGCATTTCCTTTCTGGTCTAAGCCATGTCCTTACGCCTACGCTTCCAACTCCTCGTCTTGGTCATGCCGATGCCGCGTCAGCAGGTAGTAGACCAGCGGCGTCACCACCAGCGAAAGCACCATGGAAACAGTCAGGCCGCCGATCACCGCAATCGCCAGCGGCTGCAACATCTGCGAGCCCGCGCCCCAGGCCAGGGCCAGGGGCAACATGCCGCACACCGCCGCCAACGCCGTCATCGCAATCGGCCGCAAGCGGCGCTGCGCCGCGTGCAGCATGGCCTCGGCCGGCGTTGCGCCCTCGGCACGGAACTTCTCATCCGCATCCAGCAGCAGAATGCCGTTCTTGGCCACGATGCCGATCACCATGATCAGCCCCATGAACGAGGCCACGTTGAAGGTGGTGCCAGTAACCAGCAGCGCCAGAATCACGCCGGAGATGGAGAGCACCGATGAGGTGAGAATCGCAATGGGGGCCGGGAAGTTGCGGAACTCCGCCACTAGCACGCCAAAGACCAGGGCCAGCGCCAGGAGCAGCACGCGTAGCAGTTCGGCGAAACTCTTCTGCTGCTCCTCGTAGGTGCCGCCGTACTCCACGCGCACCGATGCGGGCAGATGCATGGCTTCCACCGTCTGCTGCACCTTGGCCACGCCGGTGCCCAGATCGGAGCCCTCCAGCCTGCCCGTCACCACCACCAGCCGTTGCAGGTTCTCGCGGCGAATCTCGTTCTGCGGCGGCAACTGCTGCACCTGGGCCAGTGAACCGAGCGAAGCCGTATGCCCCGTGGAACTCAGGAAGACAGTGTTCTGGATCGCGTCCAGCGAAGTGCGTGTTTCATCACCCAACCGGATGCGAATCGTATACGGGCGGCCATTGGCAATCAGCGGATCGGTGGCCGGCAAGCCATCCAGAATCGCGGTGGCATCGTTTGAGATCTCTTCCGGCGTAAAGCCCAGCCGTGCCGCATTCACTGGATTTACCTGGAAGTTCGTCGCCGGTCCGCTGATGGTGTTCTCAATGCCGTTCTGCACGTCCACCACGCCGGGAATCTTCCCGATGGCCGTGCCCACGCGCGGCCCCAGCTGCGCTAGTAACTCGGAATCGCTGGCAAAGAGCTTCAGCTGGATGGGCTCGGGCGCGTTGGACAGATCGCCGATCATGTCCTGCAACACCTGCGTGAACTCAATGTCCAGCTCCGGCTCGGTCTCGTGAATCTCCGCGCGAATGTCGGCCATCACCTCGTCGATAGCGCGCTTGCGATCCTTCTTGAGCTTCACGGTAAAGTCGCCGGTGTTGGCCTCGTGCACGGCGTTGAAGCCCATCTCCGTGCCCGTGCGCCGCGAGGTAATCTCCACCTCGGGCTGAGCGCGCAGAATACGCTCAACGTGCTCCAGCACGCGATTGGTCTCGGTCAGAGAGCTACCGGCCGGCATGATGTAGTCGAGAATAAAGCCGCCCTCGTCCATCTCCGGCAGCAGATCGGAGCCTAGATTCAGAAATCCAATCCACGTTCCAGCCACCAGCACCAGGCAGGCCAGGGCTACCCACACGGGCTTGGCCAGCGCCCGCTCCAGCACCACCTTGTGTACGGCCAGCACGCGCTTCATCAACCGGCCCACGGCGTGATCGCCATGCTCATCCGCATCGTCCAGCCGCGCCTCTTCCGTGGCCTCCGCGTTGTGCAAATGATGATGACTGTGCTTGCGCAGCAGCACATAACTCAATCCCGGAGTCCAGGTGAGCGCCAGCGCCAACGAGGTGAGCAGCGCCGCCGTCATGGTGATGGCCAGCGCACGGAAGAAGCTGCCCGTCACGCCGGTTACAAACACCAGCGGCAGAAATACCACCACCGGAGTTATGGTGGAACCAATCAGCGGCGAGGTGATTTCGTTCAGAGCCTTGCGGACCGCCATGGTGCGCAGCTCGCCCGCGTCGCGATGCAGCACGATGTTTTCAACCACCACAATCGCGTCGTCGATGACCAGACCGATGGCCGCGGCCAGTCCGCCCAGCGTCATCAGGTTGAAGCTCTGCCCAATGGCCGCCAGCACCACAATGGTGACGGCTATTGTCACCGGAATCACCAACCCCGCAATCAGCGAGCTGGTCCAGTCGCGCAGGAAGAGGAACAGAATCAGGCAGGCCAGTCCCAGGCCAATCAGGATGGCATCGCGTACGCTGGTAATCGAGTCGCGCACCAGTTGCGATTGATCGTAGAAGATCTCCAGCTTCACGCCCGGCGGCAGTTTTTTTCTTAGTTCTCCCACCTGCGCGGCAACCAGATCCGCCACCTCCACGGTGTTCGATTGCGGCTGGCGCGCAACCGTCAACAGCACCGCATCCTTGCCGTTCGCGGTCACCGTGGTGTAGACCGGCAGCATGCCGTCCTTCACCTCCGCCACATCGGACACATGTACCGGGGCGCCTTGCGTCGTGGTCTTTACCACCAGATTGCGCAGCCCCTCGGCGTCATGCACCTGCGCGCCCACCAGGCCCAGAATCAGCTGATGATTGGCTTCGTAGAGGCCCGGCGAGTCGATGATATTCGAGGCCTGTACCGCGTTCAGCAAGTCGCCAATGGTTACGCCCGAAGCCTGCATCTGGGCCATGTTCGGCACCACATGAAACTCCGGCGTCTTGCCGCCCTGCACAATCACCGTACTCACGCCGTTGACGCGGTTGAGGGGCGGCTTCAGATCGTAGGTAGCAATCTCCCACAGCCGCGTGGGAGAAACCGTATCCGAAGTGAGTGCATAGCCAACAATCGGAAACGTGGCAAAGGTCAGCCGGTTGCTGGTGATCTTGGCCGAGGCCGGCAGCGTTTGCTGCACCCGCGCCAGGGCCGCATCCACCAACTGCTGCGAGAGCTGCATGTCCACGTCCCAGTCAAAGAACAGGCTCACCTCGGCCTGTCCGCGACTGGTGATGGAGCGAACCTTCCGCAAGCCCGGCACGGAGTTCACCGCGTCTTCAAGGGGCTTGGTGATGGTCACCTGCATCTGCTCAACCGGCATCACGCCGTTGTCAACGCCAATGACCACGCGTGGAAAGTTGGTCTCAGGAAAGACCGAGATCGGTACCTTGGTGGCCAGATAGACGCCCGCGATGGTGAGCATTCCCGCAAAGAAGAAGATGGTGCGCGTGGAACGCGCCAGCCAGAAGGCCTTGGGCTTATGGTGTTCCTTGCCGAGTTCCTTTTCCTGTTCGTGATTCGGCATCAGTCGTCTCCCTTGCCCGTGCTCTTGGCCTTGGACGCGTCGTCGTCCTCGTCCGGCTTGCCGATCTTTACCTTGACGCCTTCATCCAGCCCATAAGCGCCCGTCGTGATCACGGTATCTCCCATCGCCAGGCCGGTGAGCACTTCCACATCCTCGCCATCCGTAATGCCCAGCGTGACCGGCTTGCGATGCGCCGCATTGTCCGTGCCCACCACCATCACGCTCTTGGTTCCATCCTGCGCGGCCAGCACGGCCAGGTTCGGAATCTTCAACGCCTTGGCCACCGTGCGGCCAACGATCTCCGCCTTCACCGGTGTGCCCACCTTGAGCGTGCCCAGCTTGTTGTCCGCCTTCAGCCACACCTCCACGGTCGTCGATCCGGGATCGAGCGCGGGGCTGATGAGCGCGATCTTTGCCGCCACCGGATCTTGAATGCCCGGTACGTGCAGCGTGGCCTCGCCACCCACTTTCAACTGCTGCGCCGCGGCCTGCGCAATGTGCGCCTTGGCAATCACCACCGAGGTATCCATCACCGTGATCAGCGCAGCGCCTGCCTGCGCCGTCTCGCCCGCATAGAGCGGACGATCCGTGACCACGCCGTTGATGGGGCTGCGAATCTCCGAGTAACCAAGCGAAGCCTCGGCCCCCTTCATCTTGCCAGAGGCAGAATCCAGCGTGCCGCGCGCGGCCTTGAGCGCCGCCTCATGGCTCACCGTGTGCATGGACTCCAGATGCTTGGCCGCCGCGTCGTACGCCGCCTGGGCCTGCACCAACGCAGCCTCCGCCGTATCCAGATCGCGGCCCGGAATCGCGCCCTGATCGAAGAGCTGCTTGCGCGCCTTCACGATGCTCTTGTTCAAATCCAGATTCGCCTTGGCCTGTGCAAAGTCCGACTCGGCATGGAGAGCATCCTCCGGAACCTGCGCGCGGGTGGCTGTGTCATAGGCCGCTTGCGCCGCCAGATATGAGCCCTTGTTATCCAGCGCCGCCGCGGCCAGATCTCCGTTTTCCAGCACCGCCAGCAGTTGTCCCGCCTTCACCTTGCTGCCCCGCTCCACCAGAAACTTGTGCACCGGCGCGGCAATCTTGGGCTGAATGGCAGCCTGCGCCAAGGGCGCCAACACGGCGTCAGCGACGATCTTTTCCGCTATCTCGCCCTGCTCGGGATGCTCCGCCGCCACCGTGACCACCGGCTCCGGCACGGCCTCCTTCTTGCAACCGGCAAGGGGCAGCAAGGCAAGCGCGAGGGCGCAGGCAACAGGCAGCTGCGCTCCCACCCTTTTCCGCAAAGAACGCGGCAAAGGATGGGGCACCCGCAGTGCTGTTGCTGTTTCCATCGAAGAGGAAAACTCCGAAAAATCAAGAAAAATTGTGGTCATTCGATTCATGGTCGTGTGGGTCTTTCTGCAGGCGGCCAGGCCGCCGGTTTCACATGCTGCCGGTCAAAGTCTGCAAGTCGGACAACGCTGCCTGGTACCGCATCCGCCCATCTTCGCGCTCATTCTCCGCGCTCACATAGGCGTTCTGCGCATCCACCACTTCCAGCACCGTGCCTTCACCGCTGGTGTAGCGCATGCGGGTCAGACGCAGGCTTTCCTCGGCAGTACTCGAACTCTGCTCCAGCGACGCCAGTTGATCGCGCGCCGCAGCGGCTTCGCTGTACGCCTCGTCGAGCCGCGCAATCAGTCTCCGTTGCGTGGCCGTCAACGCCACCTGTGCCGCCGTGCGCTTGATCTCGCTCTGCTTGATGCGGTGCTGGGTGTTGAACCAGTCCCACACCGGCAGATCGATCGTCGCGGTTGCGGAGTAGCCCAGGTTGCGCGTCTTGTCCGGCGCGTTGGTGGCAAACTGCGCCGCATCGATGCCGTAGGTGTAGTTCAACCCCAGCGACGGTAGATAAGCCGCCCGCGCGGTCAGCACATCCGCATTCAAGGTGCGCAGCGCCGCCAGCGCACTCTTCAGCTCGGCATTGTTCTTGGCCGCTGCTGCCGCCACATCGTCCTTGCCAGCCAGCACGGGAGGATTCTCCGGCATGCTCAGCGCGTACTGCGTGCGCGGGTCCGGAAACAGCAACACACCCAGCTCAAGCCGGGCCTTCTCGGCAGCCAGCTTGGCATTCTGCGTGTCCCGCTGCCGACCCAACTCCTCTAGCCGCGCCTTCACCACGTCGGCATGCGCTGATTCGCGCGCTGCCTCGCGCTGCTGGGTCAGCGTGGTAAACGCCTGCGCCTCCCGGGACGCGCGTTCCGCTACCTGCAGCTTGCGGTCTGCTGCCAACGTTCCGTAAAACAGAGCAGACACGGCTGCCACCAACCCGCGCCTGGCCACTTCCATCTCAGCCGCGGCCTCGGCCGCCGCCGCATCGGCATGGCGAACCTCCGCCAGTCCACCCAGTCCAAGCGTCTCGTTCACCACTGCCTGGCTCATGTACTCATGGACGCCGTTGTTGGAAATAAATTTTTGGGTCTGGTTCTGTTTGGTCTGCCCCGCCGCCCCGTTCGACTGGTTGTAGGTGGCCTGGTTGTGATAAACCACGCCGGGCAAAAGACTGCCGCGGGCAATCCAGCGATCCTGCGCCGCGGAGCGGCTGGCGGCCACTGCGGCCGCAAAGGCCGGCTCATTGGCCTCGGCGCGGTGTAACGCCTCATCCAGCGTTAGCACCACTGGTGCAGGCGGCTGCGCCTCCGGAGTCTGCGCCCACGTTGCGGCCCCGCACCCGGCCAGGCTGAGCGCGGCCAGCGCCCAAAGCCCGGTCTGTTGCCGGCGGGAGGAAGTTGGCTTCAAGAATACGTTCTGCATCTTCACACCTGCAGAATAGCCGGAGAAGCTGAAGGTTATCTGAATACCCCGCAAATCCTGCCTTTGAACTCGTTTGAAGACCCGCGAAAATTGGGTTTGTTGAGGATGATTTTGTTGCTTTCCTTGTCTCCACTCCAACGGGTAAGACTTTCTTGCAGGCTCCAGAAAAAAATACACTTCCATTTCTTTCCCGCTCTGCGATACTGAATTGTTATGCCGATTGATGACCTACAAGCCGCAGCGCAGAAAATTGCAGGATTTTTGTCTAACCTCAACAAACTGGGCGGGATGCGGCTTAAATACCGGATCACGGCCGGAGACGGCGCACGCGATCCTGAAGGGCTAGAGGCTCGCCAGATCTACATTGAACTGGCTGGCCCCGACGCGCCTCTGGTCACCCAGCACAACGGTGAGCTGCTGCGCGCCCTGGAAGCCGTGGCTGCGCAGATCCTGCGTCTGGATCCCCGCGAGCAAGATCTGGTCAGCTTTGACTGCGCCAACTTCAAGGCCCTCCGCGCGCAGGAACTGCGCCAGCAGGCTGAGATCGCCGCCGACAAAGTGATCCGCTCCGGCGTCCCCTACACCTTCCCGCCCATGAACAGCCGCGAGCGCCGTCTGCTCCACCTGACCATCCGCTCCCTGGAGGGCGTTGAGACGGTGAGCCACGGCGAAGGCCGCGACCGCTTCCTGGCCGTCTATCCGGCGGGCAAGACCGACCTGCCTGTGACGGCGCCGGTTCGTCCGCGCGCCTTCGGCAACCGCCGCTAGGCTGCCTGACAACTTCTTCGAGAGCCTCAGAGGCTGGGTGCCCCTGGTCCCTCGCATTTGGGGACCAGGGAGAGACTCTCGGCTCAAAGGACGCGAAGCGGGCTGCCGCACCGCAGGTGTCGCGCCGCAGATGCCTGGAAGGAACCTCATGAGAACTCTCTCTGCCATTCTGGCGCTCCTTCTGGGCGTCAGCGTTTCTGTCGCTCAACAGCGGCTCATCGTCGTGGACGAGGACGCAACCGGCCCCGGCCAGACCAACCAGATGGCCATCCTGGCCTTGCTTGAAGCTCCGAACGTGAAGATCCTTGGCCTCACCATGTGCACCGGCGACGGCTGGATGGAGGAGAACACCCTCCACACCCTGCGCCTGCTGGAGCTAACCGGCCACGCAGACGTTCCGGTGGCTCGCGGAGCCAATCTTCCGCTGATTCGCAACCAGGCTGAGACCAAGTTGGAAGAAGGTCTGGTAGGCACAGCGGGCTGGTATGGCGCATGGAACTCCACCAACGCCGATGGCAAGGTGCGCCCCCTGCCCGAGGGCAACCCTACCCTCAAGCCCATTGCGGAAGACGCCGTCCACTTCCTCATCCGCCAGGTCCACGAGCATCCTCATCAGGTCACGGTTTACGCCGGCGGGCCGCTCACCAACATCGCGCTGGCCATCTCCATCGATCCCGAGTTTGCCTCGCTCGCGCAGGGCCTTGTCCTGATGGGCGGAAGCCTGAATCCGCAGACCGAAGACCCGGAGTTTGCCACCAACCCTCGCCACGAGTTCAACCTCTGGTTCGATCCGGAGGCCGCGCACATTGCTCTGCGCGCTGCCTGGCCGCGCATCGACGTCACCACCGTCGATGTCTCGCTCATGACTTTCTTCAGCGAAGAGATGCTCGCTCAGATTGCCAAGTCCAGCAAGCCCTCCGCGCGCTACATTGCCGCCTGGAGCCAGCGCCGCTTTTACATGTGGGACGAACTGGCCGCCCTGGCCTGGATTGCCCCCTCGCTCATCACACAGGAACGGCTCACGTACATGGATGTGGACATCTCCCACGGCCCCAGTTACGGCAACACCCTAACGTGGAGCGAGAAGACCCAGCCCCAGACCGGCGTCCGGCTGGTCCATGCGCAAACCAACGTGGATCGCGCCCGCTTTGAGTGCATGTTCGTGGCGTTGGTCGCCGGCAACAACGCCCAATAAGAACACTGCACTGGATTTCAAGAACGCAGAAAGGGCGCGCATTGCGCGGCCTTTTTCTTCTTGTCGCGCCGACCTCCCGGTCGGCTGCAAGAAATTCCACTGCGCGGGATTTCATTTGTAACTGTCTCAGCACCACTTTATAATCCGGCCCAACTCCGCAGGGCCGGTCCCCCAGGGCCCCTATCGGACCGGCTTCCCCGTCACCCCTCACGACGAAAGGAATCCCCCATGCCTGCAAGCAAAACGATTGCTGTGCCGGTTGCGAAGCTCCAGGCGGCGGCCACCAACGGCCATACCCCTCAAAGCCTGCAGAGCTTCGCGCTCACCGATCTGGCCCAGTTCACCCGCGAGGGCGCTTACTCCACCCTCGCCAGCAAGTGCTTCCACCTTTTCTACGTTGGCCGCGACAACGTGCACGAGATCCTCAAATATCTGTTCTCCCGCGCCAGCGTCTCCATTTACATGAACATGTTCGGCTTTGACGACGACGAGCTGAACCAGATCCTGATGCAGAAGGCCATGGACCCCGCCGTGGCCGTGTTCATCACCCTCGACAAGAGCCAAGCCGGCGGCGCACATGAGAGAGCGCTGCTGGACGCCGACCAGAAGCAGGATCTGGCCGCCTTCAACACCCACTTCGTCATCGGGCAATCGGCCACCGGCCAAATCAGCCACACCAAGGGCTTTGTGATTGACGGCATCGTGGGCGGCGAGGGTTCCACCAACTGGTCGAGCTCAGGCGAAGGCACCTTTGTGAACGGCACTTGGCAGGTGACCGGAGCCTCCACGCCCGCAGGCCCCGTCTCTCCTGGCAAGGGCTACAAAGCGCAGAACAATACCCAGACCGTCTTCACCGACCCCGATGCCCTCAGCCGCTTCCAGACCGAGTTGATCGCGGAACACGTGGTCGCCCAAAAACAGGCGGCCAAGACTGCGGTTGCGTCAACTTCCGCAGCCCCAGTAGCCCCGCCAGTGAAGACACCCACCGCAAAACTGGCCGCCAAGGCGACTGCGGCAAAGGGCAGGACTACCTGATCCATCCGCGTACCAACAGAAAGGCCGCGCGTTGCGCGGCCTTTTTTCTGTACCTTGTTCAAGGCATTCTTGCCTTTTCCTGATCGAAGGCGCGCTATGGGTTCAGGAAACGCCCCATGTCCTTTTCGTAGGGGTTGGCCAGAAAACCGCTCTTGAGCTGTTCGGAAGGCTTGTAATCCTGCTTCCGCGCCACCCAGATATGTTCGGCGCGGGTTACCGGAGCCGCGTTGATCAGCGTGTACTCGTGCCCATCGACAGTAAAGCTCACGCGGTTGTCCCTCACCGTTGCCTTTACAGCTCCGGGAAACTCCCCCAACGAGAGCATCAGCAGGCCAGCCTTGGGGTAGTAGAGCACGATGCGCGTGTTTGTACCCAGGGAATTGGTACCTGCCCCTTCCAGATCGCCTACTTCGGCCTTGTCACGCAGCAGGAGGGGACTGGAGATACGCAGCTCATCGGCGTTCGGATCGAGCCGGGGATTGCCCATGCCCACCATGTACGGCGGGACATGCTCGGCCCATTCGCCCTGCAGTGTCAGAGCAAGACCATCTGCGAATTGCAGATTCGCCTTCTTGCCCGGCACAAACCACACATCCTGCATGGGAAGGGGCTTGAGGGTCTCGTTCAGTGATTTGGCCAAGTCAGCAGGGGGAATCACCTCGGCCCGGATCGCCAGCCGGAAACGTTTGCCGTCGAATCCATTCAACTTGATTTCGTAGCCTATGGTTTTTTGGTCGCTGGCGCGCTTGCCCACAAACCCGCAAACCGTGGCATGGCTGCCTTCACCGCCCTGCAAATAGCAGGGTGAGCTTTTCATCCCAGCACCCAGGTCCACTGTGATTTTTGTCGCCGTGCCAGTTGCCTGCGCGCCCACCTCGACCATCGCCAGTCTTGTGCCAACGAGCACAAGGCAGAGCACCAGCATCGCAAACGCCACTCTCGGAATCCGCATCTGTTCCCATCCTTTCCGCCACCAAAGGGCGATCCTGTTTTCGTGTTTCGGCAGCAGCGCCGGCAGGGGTTCTTCGGCCAACTCGATGGCCGCCGCTTGCCACAAAGCCATGCCCAGCGCCACGTACTCATTCCTGGCCTGCGTGCAGACCGCGCAGGAGGAGATGTGCTGCGCGGCGTCGTTTGGAATCGTCTCTCCATCGCAGAGCGCGGAGATGTACTCGGCTGCATCGGTGCAATTCATGGTTCCCTCCTGGATTCTGTACACTGCCAAAGTTTGCGCATCGCCTCACGTGCTGCATGGAGGCGTGAGCGCACGGTGGTGAGCGGAAGATCGAGGATTGCCGACAGCTCCTGGTAGCTTTGTCCCTCCACCTCGCGCAGCCAGAGCAACGTGCGCCCTTCCTCACTGAGGCGGCTGAGCGCGTCGGTCACCATCGAACTCCGCTCCGCACCATCGGGAATGGATGGTTCCCACTCGAGTTCTTCCTCGGGCTTTTGTCTTCGCCGCCAGGTTGCGGCTTGCTTGCGCGCGATGCCGAAGAGCCACGCCGCAAGTGAGCCTCGCACTGCGTCAAAGCCTTGGCGCGAGCGCCAAGCCTGCGCGTAGGTCTCTTGCAGCACATCGTCCGCGGCGGGCCCGCCGGCAAAGGTGTGGCGCAGAAAAACCCGTAACCTTGGCGCGCTTTGCCGGTACCAGCACTCGAAGGCCTGCCGGTCGCCTGCAACGATTTTGTTCCAGAGTTCAGCGTCGTCTATCAATCATCCCTCCATCTTGTACTTCGCTCGGAAACGCGGAAACGTTCGACGACTGCAAGAAATATTTTCATGCTCTATTTTTTTTGCGCGCACAAAGAAAACAGCCGCCGGAATTGCTTCCGGCGGCTGTCACTGTGCATTGTCTGCAATCACTGTTTTAGCTGTTCAACTGGTCCTGCAGCTTGTTCAAGGTGCGATGCAGGTCCTTGTCGGTGCGGCGCTGCTCGTCGATCTTGGAAATCGAGTGCATCACCGTGGTGTGGTGCTTGTTGCCGAACTGGCGGCCGATCTCCGGCAAACTGGCTTCAGTCATCTGCTTGGCCAGGTACATGGCAATCTGGCGCGGAACCACCACATTGCGCGAGTTGTTCTTCTGCTTCAAATCGCTGATGCGCATGCCGAACAGCTCGCTCACCGCCCGCTGAATCGCTTCAATCGTGATCTTGCGAACCTGCAGGTCAATGAACTGCTTCAGGCACTGCTGCGCCGTGGCCAGCGTAATCTCCATGTGGTTGTGCTGGCACCATGCAATCAGCCGCACCAGCGCGCCCTCCAACTCGCGCACGTTGGTACGCACGTTCGAGGCCACAAACATGGCCACATCGGTAGGCAGCTGAACCTGCTCGGTCTCCGCCTTCTTCTGCAGAATGGCGACCTTGGTCTCCAGATCCGGCGGTTGAATGTCGGCGATCAAGCCCCATTCAAAGCGCGAGCGCAGACGGTCCTCAATCTCGGCCAGCTCTTTAGGCGGACGGTCGGAGGCGATCACAATCTGCTTCATGCTCTCGTGCAGCGCGTTGAAGGTGTGGAAGAACTCTTCCTGGGTCCGCTCCTTCTGCGCAATGAACTGAATATCGTCGATCAACAACACGTCCACCGTGCGAAAGCGATCGCGGAAGCTGGTCATGCGGTCGTTGCGCAGGCTGGTGATCATCTCGTTGGTAAACTTTTCGGCCGACACATAGCAGATGGACGCGGCCGGCTGGCGGCGCTTCACTTCGTGGCCAATGGCGTGCATCAGGTGGGTCTTGCCCATGCCCACGCCACCATACAGGAACAGCGGATTGTAGGCTCGCGAGGGCCGCTCTGCCACCGCCAGCGAGGCGGCGCGTGCAAACTGGTTGCCGTTGCCGATCACAAAATTGTCAAAGGTGTAGCGCGAGTTCAACTGCGCCGCGCTGTTCCAGTCAAAGCTCTTTTGCACCGGAGGGGGTGCAGGTGCGGTAGGCGCATGGGTGGGCACGGGGCCAAAGCCGCCGTCCTTGCGCTGCGGTGGAATCGAGGGATCCTCTTCAGCCGTCACAAAGCTGACGTCGTCATATTCCAGGCCTTGCAGATCGATCGCTTCCTGGATGAGATCGCCGTACTTGTCGCCGATATGCTGAAACTCGGGCGAGGGCACGCGGACGTAGAGCGTCCGGCCCGTGGAGTGGGAGAAGCGGGTGGGCTTCAACCAGGTCTCGAAAGACTGGCGAATCACCTTCTTCTCTAGAGCCGCGAGGATCTGGAGCCAAGGATTGGGAGCCGGAGTCGGCGAAATTGCAAAAGACATCGAACATTTCCTTACATACAAGACTCCGCTACCAAACAACGGCCGGTTCATCGCCAGATAAAACGACAAAAACGCACCCCCGGCGCAGAGAGCATCCCTGCGTCGTACTCCCGGTGGCAATTTTTGCCTGTAGACCTCTGGTTTGCCCCCTGAGGATGATGCCTTAGGGGCGATGAAAAAAGCCTGTTGAACGGGTCGCGATAAACATCACTGAACGGTCCCGATAGTAGCACATTTGGCCCTCGTTGCAATCACTCTTTAACAAGGCGGGACATGGCCGCCGCATAGTTGCACCATTCGCGGTGAAATACTGCCAAATGTGCGTCAACCTGTTACCAGAGTTACATTTTTATTCCCAAAACGGCGTAGCTGTATCCCGACCGGAACGCCTCAGATCCACGTCGCGCGGCCTCCTCCAACGCCGCCTTGCGACGTCTCTACCCTGCATCACTTTCAGTGCATATGGCTTGATCCACAGCGGCTTGTGAGCTCCCGGACTGGATTCCGAAGGCCAAGCTGGGATATACTCGGAGATGCTGTCAAAAGCGCAGATTCTCCCTAGCAAACAGGAGCTATTCTCATGCCCAAGCGCACTTTCCAACCCAACCGCCTCCGCCGCCTGAAGAAGCATGGCTTCCGCTCGCGCATGAAGACCAAAGCAGGCGCTGCCGTTCTCAGCCGCCGTCGTGCCATGGGTCGCAAGCGCGTTGCCGTCAGCGCTGGCTTCCGCGACTAACTGCTTGTCCTGAGCCGCCCGGTCTCCGGTGCGGTTCGGCCCGGCTTCTGCTTCACCCGGAATGCGCTACCTTTGGTAGCCGTTCCGGCGTTGAGCACACTGTGGTTCACTCAATGAGCTCCCCCGACAAGCCTGCAGAGCGCGCGTCCATTGCGGCGGTGCGTCTACGCCGCCACTCCGACTATCAACGCGCCTATGCGGCTGCCCGCAAGCGCCAGTCGTCGTCGATGAGCTGGTTTCTCGCTGCACAGCAGGCTCAGGCTCTGCCTGAGGTTCTGCGTCCCAACGGTCCCCGGGTTGGGCTGACCGTGGGCAAGGTGCTGGGCAAAGCGCATGAGCGCAACCGCATCAAGCGACGCATGCGCGACATCCTCCGCCGCCATCTTCAGCTGTTGCCCCCAAACTCCGATCTGATCCTGCATCCCCGCCGCCAGGTGCTCACCATGGATTTCAGGAAACTCGAAGCCGAGGTTGTACGTATCCTTGAACAGGCCCAAGCCGACGCCAGCCGCGCACCGCGCGGCCCGGCCCTGCCCACGCCCGCATCATGACCCGTATCCTGCTCGCGCTGTTGCGTTTCTATCGCCGCTGGATCTCGCCCGCGCTGCACATCCTGACGCCCGGCGGCTGCAAATTCCTGCCCACCTGCTCGGAGTACGCTTCCATCGCCATTGCCACCCACGGCCCCCTGAAGGGCATAGGGATGGCCACCTGGAGGCTACTCCGCTGTCATCCCTTTACCCGTGGTGGCTTTGATCCTGTTCCGCCCCATAAATGAGGCAAATAGCCGCGCCATCCCATTTACCATGAAACCAGCGGCTGCTTGAAGGGCCGTCCGTTTTACAACGACAGGAAGTTTCCCTTGGCAGAAATCAGCAATCCCAATCTTCCCTCGCAGGGCGCCGGTGGCAGCGGTGGCGGGGGCGATATGCGCTCCACCACGACGTTCCTCCTGGTGATCGCGGCGCTCGTGCTTGGTTATCAGTTCTTCTTCAAGCCGGCGGAGCCGCCCAAGCAGCAGCAACCGCAGCAGAACGCACAGCAGCAGACCCCGCAGCAGGCAGCGCTTCCGGCCACGCCCGCGCAGCTGGCTGTCACCGCGCCGGTTGCCGCGATGCCGACCATCAGCTCCGCACTTGAGACCCAGACCACCATCGAGAACCCGGTCTACAAGATCGTCTTCTCCAACCGGGGCGGCCAGGTGAAGCACTGGTTCCTCAAGGATTATCGCGACTCCGCCGGCAAGCCGTTCGACCTGGTGCAGCAGCAGGTGGCCGAACACGTCGGCTATCCGCTCTCCTTTTATACCTATCCCAATGACCCGGTGCCGGCGGCGCAGCTGAACAGCGCGCTCTATCAGGTCAAGGTAAACGGCGCTGATCCCACCACAACCAGCTCCATTGCCGCTCCTGCCAGCATCAGCTTCCACTACGTGGCCGACGGCCTGGACGTGGTGAAGACCTTCCGTTTTGACAAGACCTATGTGGTGGGCATTGATACCGCGGTCACCCACAACGGCTCACCGGTGCACGCTCTGGTGGCCTGGCCCGGCGGCCTGGGCGACATGGAAGAGTTCCTGCCCTCCTCCTCCACGCGTGGAGCGGTACCCAGCTCTGCGCAGTCGCAGTTCGTCTGGTCGCTCAACGGCAAGAGCGAAGCCACCAGCGCATCTTCCGGCGGCTTTCTGTTCTGGACCAGCCCGGGCGTAAGCAACGGCGCTACCTTCAACGAGCCCTACAGTTGGGCCGCGGTCACCGATCTTTACTTTGCCGCGGCCTTCATCCCAGAGCAGCCGCAGCAGACATCCCTGGTCACGCTGCACAACGCGCTCGACATTGCCGCCAGCCTCTCCGAGCCCACCACCGAGAAGCGCCCCGCGCAGGTCCTCGGTTTGGCCATGGGCGACAACAACGGCGTCACTCACCTGCGCCTCTTCGCCGGCCCTAAGGCGACGGACGTTCTCAACTCCATCCACGCCACCGGCCCCTCCGGCAAGGAGGATGGAGTCTCGCTCGAGAAGATCATCCAGCTCGGCATGTGGGCCTTCATCGCCAAGCCGCTCTATCTGGCGCTGCGCTTCCTTTATGAGCACGGCATCGGCAACTGGGGTTGGTCGATCATCATTGTCACCGTCATCTTCAACCTGGTGCTCATGCCCACGCGCATCATGATGATGAAGTCGTCGCTGAAGATGATGCGCCTGCAGCCCAAGCTGGACGCCATCAAGAGCCGCTTTGCCAACCTCAAGGCCAACGATCCCAAGCGCATGGAGATGCAGCAGGAACAGATGGCACTGATGAAGAAAGAGGGCGTCAACATGTACGGCAGCTGCCTGCCCATGTTGCTGCAGATGCCCCTCTTCCTGGCTTACTACCGGGTACTGGCCAACGCCGTCGAATTGCGCCAGGCTCACTGGTTCTGGCTCTCCGATCTCTCCATGCCCGATGCCACCCACGTGCTGCCGATCCTGATCATCGGCACCATGTTCCTCACTCAGTACATCACCCCGTCGCCCGGCATGGACCCCGCCCAGCGCCGCATGATGGCCTTCATGCTGCCCGTGGTCATGGGCTTTACGCTGTGGCACTTTGCCTCCGGCCTGGCGCTCTACTGGGGCACCGGCAACATTATCAACCTTGGTCTGCAGCTGGCCATCAACAAGTCCAGCATCGGCCGCGAGATGCATGAGATTGCCGCCCGCCGCGCCGCCAAGAAGCACGGTGGATCAAAGACCATCCAGGGACGCCGCTAAGCATTGCATGTAGCAGACGCCTTCGGCACCTCCGTGGAGACCTGCTCCGGAAACAGAAAACGCAGAACCCCGATCCTTGGATCGGGGTTCTGTTTTTGCGCGGCATTCTGAAGAGCGTTTCGCTTTACTCGGCAGGCTTCAGGTACGTTTCAAAGTGCGCCACAATGCGGTTGAACAGGTGCGTCCGCGCTTCGGCCCCCGCAATCGAGTGCGTCTTGCGGGGATAGATCTGCAAGTCGTAGGGCTTCCCGGCTTCCATCAGGCGCTGAATGTACTGCACGCTGTTCTGCATGTGGACGTTGTCGTCGCCGGTGCCATGCACCAGGAGCAAGTGGCCGTGCAGATGGCTGGCGGCATTCACCACGGAGAAGTCCTTGTAGCCCTCGGCGAATTCACTGGGTTGGCTCATGTAGCGCTCCGTGTAAATGGAGTCGTAGTTGCGCCAGTCGGTTACCGGAGCCACGGCTACGCCCGCGCGAAAACGATCCGAGTGCGAAAGCGCGTTGAGCGTAAAGGTGCCGCCCCAGCTCCATCCCCACCAGCCCAGCCGCTTCGCATCCAGCTGCGGATACTTCGCCAGCACAGCATCGATCACCGCCAGCTGGTCTTCGAGCTGCACGGGGCCGAAGTTGTGATAGCAGGCCTGTTCAAACGCGCGCCCGCGGCCGCCCATGCCGCGATTGTCAGCATGGAGCACCGCGAATCCATGCTGGGTGAGCAACTGGTCAAAGGCCAGATTATCGCTCCAGCGATCCACCAGGCTCTGCACGCCGGGACCACCGTAGGGATTCGTAATCAGCGGCACCGAAGCCTTCTCCGTCGCGCCCTCCGGCAACAGCAGGGTGGCGTAAAGCGTGCTGCCATCGGCCGCCCTCACCTCCAGCTCAATCGGACGGCGCATTTTGTAAGGAGCCAGCGCATCTGTCTGCCAGAAGGTGTGGCACGCAGCCGCCTGGCACACCTGCAGGGTGGGCGCTTCCGCAAACGATGATCGGCGATCCAGAAACGCCGCACCCGACGGCGCAACATTGCCGGTATGGAAGCCCGCGCCCGTGGTCAGCTGCTTGCGCACACCCTTGAAGTCCACCTGCCAGAGCTGCTGCTGAAGCGCCTTGCCTTCGTTTGAGACGAAATCCACCACGCCCGTGGTAAAGTCCACATGGTACACATCGCCCACATCGAAGGGGCCCTTGGTCAGCTGCCGAACCAGCTCCGCTGGGTTTTTCTTCACCGTATCCATGGCGTAGAGATAGAGGTGCGCGTCGCCATCGCCCCAGTGCTTCACCATCATCTGCCCATTGCCCACATAGGCGTCGTACTGATCCTTCACAAACTTGGCATCCACGATCTCCAACACCCGGCTGGCCTCGCCGGTTGCGGCGTCCGCCAGGTAGAAGCTCAGGTGCTTTTGATCGCGGGTGAGGGTCTCAACCCACACCGTCTTCGCGTCCGCCCAGCCCAGGCGCGGAATGTACTCGACGCCGGCCCCGTTCCCTGTCTTGCCGGGCAGCTTGATCCAAACAATCGGTCCGCCACTGGCGTTCACCACGCCCACCCGAACGGCGGGGTTCGGATCGCCGGGCTGCGGATAGCGCTGCTGGTCGAGCGTGGGATGGGTCGGAATCCAGTCCTCAACCGGATACACCGGCACGGCCGCCTCGTTCATCTCCACAAAGGCGAGAGAGCGCGCGTCCGGTGACCAGTCGTAGTTAGTGCGCACGTCCAGCTCTTCGGAGTAGACCCAGTCCACCTCGCCGCGCAGGGTCGTGTCGTTCGGCGCAGGCGCAACGTCCACCGCCTTCACTCCCGGCTGGCCCAATTGCAGCACCGCGAGCCCGTGGTTGTGGATAAACGAGATCTGCCGGCCATCGGGCGAGAACTTTGGATCGTCGCCAGAAGCCGCGCCCGTGAAGCCCACCTGCTCACCGAGCTTCTTCTCCACATCCCAGAGCCACAGCTTGCCGTCCACATCAAACAGCAGACGCCGGGCATCGGGCGACCACAGATAGCTGGCCATCTTGTAGCGTTCGCGATGGTCGCGATCCTTCTCTGTATCGCTGCCGCCAGCCAGCGCGGCCATCTGCGCATGGCTCACCAGAACCTGCGGCTTGCCGGTGGAGAGCGCAATCTCCATCAGCTCGCCCTCTTCGAGGTAAGTCAGGTGCTTTGAGTCGGGCGACCAGGTAAGTTCCGACGGCGGATGGCCAATCATCGGGCCATGTCCGTAGATAGCGTCTACCGCAAGCGGCTTGGCCGGACTTTGGGCGCTGAGCGGCAAGCAGGCCAGAAAGCTCAGTAGAGCAACGGGAATCCTTCGCAAATCATCCTCCAGAGGAACCGGCAGTGGGTGCAGCCAGATCCAGTTGCGCGCACCGGAGCAGCGGCCTGCGCAACAAATTCTTCTAGAACGGTTCCTGGAGCAACTTCCCCACACCTGCGTCTTGAGAACCTTGGTTTCGAGGTGCAGCAATCCTGGAACCGATCTAGCTGAAAGTCTATCGCACCGTCTTTTTCGGTTTGCGATCCGGGCCCGCACGGTGTATCTTCCGGCCATGCACTTTGCCACGGTGAAAGAACGGCGCGCGCTGGGTCAGGCGCGACGCAAGCAGTTGGGCCGCCAACAGCACGACGAGCTCAAACCGAAGGCACGCCCGGCTTCGGCCATCGAGTTGATCGACCGCGCCATGAAGGGCCGTGTGCCCGCGCTGCTCATGCGCAAGTGGCAGCTGATGGCCGCTTCGCCCTTTGCCTACTTCCGCGGCGCCGTTCCGGTGATGGCCGCCGACCTGGCCGTTCTACCCGCAACCGGGCTGGTCGCCGAGCTCTGCGGCGACGCCCATGTGCGCAACCTGGGCGCATTTGCCGCGCCCGATGGCCGCCTAGTCTTCGACATCAACGACTTCGATGAGACCATCCGCGGACCCTTTGAGTGGGATCTGAAGCGCATCGCAGCCTCGCTGGTGCTGGCCGGCCGTGGGTCAGGCCACAAGGATGCTAGCGCGCGCCAGGCCGCTGAGGTCTGCATTGCCCGCTACTGCGCGCTGATGAGCACTCTGGCCGAGCTGCCGGTGCTGGAAGCGGCGCGCTATCAGGTACATCGCCTGGCTGCTACGGGCCCCGTGCACCAGGCGCTCCTGAAGGCGGAGCGCTCCACCGCCGCCCACAATCTGGAGCAGCTCACGGAGCCGGCAGGTGCCGCGCATCGCTTCCGTGAGATCAAGCCCACTCTGGAGCGCGTTACCGGCCGCCAGGCCGCGCAGGTGCTGGCTGCTCTGGAGATCTACAAGTCGCGGCTCCATCCCGAGCTGCGTCATCTGCTCACCTTCTACCAGCCTGTCGATGTGGCTTTCAAAGTGGTGGGCACGGGCTCGGTGGGGTTACGCGACTACTGCGTCTACCTGGAAGGCAACGGGGGCGGCGATCCGCTATTTCTCCAGATCAAGGAAGAGACCGCATCAGCCTGGGGTCCGTGGTTGCCCGATGCACATCCACCGACCCACAATGGCCAGCGCGTGGTGGAGGGTCAGCGCGCCATGCAAACGCTGTCTGACTCCTTCCTGGGCTGGACGGAGATGGCGGGCCGACACTTCCTGGTTCGCCAGCTCAACGACCATAAAGGGTCCATCGAAATTGAGGATCTTGCCGGCAGCAATCTGGAGGCCTACGCCGAGGTCTGCGGCGAGCTGCTGGCACGTGGCCATGCCCGCTCCGCCGACGCCGTGCTGCTCTCTGCCTATCTTGGCTCCGGCGACGGCTTTGCCCAGGCTATTGCCAAATTTGGCGTTCTGTATGCTGACCAGACGGAGAAGGACTGGCAGGAGCTGAAGCGCTCCAGCAAGGTCAAGGCCTGACAGCGTTACCAGTTAAGCGCATCTTGCACGCCTTTTATGGATCAAGGCGCCGACAGTTGGGGAGTTCAAGTGCCAGGAGCCGCGGCGTCGTGGGGAGAGCACTGCGCAGGCGTCGCCCATGCCTCTGCCGACCCCGAGCCTGCAGCTTTCAGATGCCCGATTGTAGAGCGAAGCGGGTTTGATTGTGCGCTGCCGGAAATTCCGCACAGCGGAATTGCGTTCAAATCTATTGATTTTGCATCCTCAAGCAGGAAATATTCTTGTAATGGATTCAACTCACGTCTTTCCTCCACCAGTGGTCAGACCAGTGAGGCCGCCCCTTGCACGCGGGGACCGATATGAGGTAAATCGGTTATTCGGACGCCCTGGTAGCTCTGAATTCTATTGACATATTGCTCAGGAGGGCAAATAATCGCGCCTGGCTTAGGGTTAGGGCAAAGTGGTAACGTTGCCGTTTTAGCTCCACCCATCAGCTGGTTTTGCTCTCTGCAATCTCACACTTTCCATGGAGGCAGTTCATGAAACACATCTTCTCAGCGGCGCACGCTGGATCGACTCAGACTCCGGCGGCTGGCCGGCTTCTGCGGTCCCTCCTCAGTGTCCGGATTTGGCTGGTCCTCGCGGCCATGCTCATTCCATTTAGCGCAAAGGCCCAGATGGCCGGCTACGGCGCCATCGCCGGAACCGTCACCGATCAGTCCGGCGCGGTCATCAAGGGAGCCAGCGTTACGGCCACCCTGGTCTCCCAGAATGCCAAAACCACCCGCTCCACCACCGGTGCTGGCGACTTCAACATCACCCCGCTCACCCCGGGCGAGTATTTGCTCACCGTGGTCTCCAAGGGCTTTGAAACCTATGTCCAGGAGAAGGTTACGGTCAATGCTCTGGAAACCGTTACCGTCAACGTGAAGCTGACGATCGGCGCGGCGGAGCAAACTGTTACCGTCACCGAGGCGCCTCCCGTGCTGGAGACCTCCGACGCCACCCTCGGCGCGGTCATGGATAACGAAATGTATACCAGCCTGCCCCTTCTGATGGGCGCGGGCGGTAACGCCGACCAGCGCCGCGCCACCGACTTCGCGGCCCTGATGCCCGGCGTGCAAAACACCTACACCAACGGCGCCTCGGCCAACGCCACCGACGCTACCGGCGGCGTCAACGGGTCTAACCCCGGCGGCGGCACCCAGGAAATGTACATCGACGGTATCGATCTGCCCATGTCGCTCGGCGTCGGCGATCCCCGCACCACCTGGACCGCCTTTGGCATGGATTCGATCGATCAGTTCCAGGTCCAGACCATCGGCTACTCCGCGCAGTATGCTGGCCAAGGCGTGCAGAACTACTCCATCAAGCAGGGCAGCAACAAAATCCACGGCTCCCTCTACGAATTCGCCCGCAACAAGGTCTTCGACGCCTGGGGCACCAGCAACAAGACACCCACCGCGACCGCTCTTGTTCCCGCTGGGCAGTCCTGCAGCTCAGCGTCCCTGACTGCCGATACCAGCTGGTGCAAACTGGGAGGCGTCAAGCCCCAGGAGATCATGAACGAGTTCGGCGTGGTGATCAGCGGTCCGATCATCAAAGACAAGCTCTTCCTCTTCTATAACTACGGCCAGTACCGCTATCAGAAGGGTCCGAGCCCCACCATCCAGACCCTGCCAACCTACACCATGATGGGCTATACCGCGACCGGCGGTACGGCAACCGTTGCCGACTACACCGGCTACCAGGCTGCGCTTGTCGCTGGCACCACAAACCCTGCTCAGCCAATTTACGACCCGGCAACCCAGACCCAGGCAGCTTGCTCCACCACCTGCTCCCGAACCGCCTTTGCCAACGACCAGATTCCGCAGGCGCGCTGGTCGCAAGCATCCCAGTACATCGACAACTACCTGCTCCCTCTGGAAGGCAGCACCAACCAGGCGATGTACGCCAGCAATATCGCTTATGGCACCAAGTCCGGCCTCTCCAACTGGTACCAAACCGGCCGCCTGGACTATTCCGTCAATGCCTCCAATCAGATCAGTCTGATCATCGCCTTTGGCCGCCAAGCTTCCACCGGCCTGAACTCCGGCGGCACGCTGCCTCCGCCCTTCAACACCTCGCAGAGCTATCACCCGCAAACCACGGTCGACATCCTCAAGGACACCTGGACGGTCACCCCGCACATGGTCAACCAGGCGTCCCTGGCCTATGCGCGCTACGTCAGCGTCTCAACTACGCCGGACATGGCCGCGGAGTACTCCACCGCGAAGACTGGCATCATGAACATGCCCGCCGGCCAGGCCAGTTACTTCCCTGGCATCAAATGGTCGGGCGCGAACCTTCCCGGTACCTGGGCCGACTATAGCTGGAACTCCAAGGCCAACGATACCTACACGGCAACCGACAACTTGCAGTGGGAGAAGGGCAAGCACAGCCTCACGATAGGCGGTCAGCTTACCCAAATGCAGTTCAACATCATCAGCCCGCTTACCTACTCCAACGCTCCCACCATTACCTTCTCGAATGCGCAGACGGAAGGCTATAGCGGCGGCAAGGCTGTTAGCAACTCGGGCGCGGCTTATGCCAGCTACCTACTCGGCGCTGTGTCCAGCAGCTCGATTACAGTTGGGACTCCGGAACTGAGCCCCCGCTGGAACGATACTTCGTTCTGGGTGCAGGACAACTACAAGGTCACCTCCAAACTGACCGTCAACGCCGGCCTGCGCTGGGATCTCTGGCCCTCCTTCTACGAGAAAAACAACAACTTCACCTGGTTAAACCCGACCGCCACTAACCCTTATACCGGCAACCTGGGCACCTTTACCCAGGCTGGCGGTAGCTCCAGCGACGGTTGGCACGCCGGGGTCCGCAACCCATCCTCCCTGTGGTTGAAGCACGTGGCCCCGCGCCTCGGCCTTGCCTACTCACTGGATGCCAAAACCGTAATCCGCACCAGCTTCGGACTCACGTATGCCCGCGGCAACTGGGTCAGCGACCCCGGCCAGTCCGGCTCGCCTTCGACCACCGGCCTGATCCCCACGGCTTCGGCCCTGTCGACCACCGCCGCAGGCGCTGCCCTAGGTTCCAACGAGCCCTCATACTACTGGGATGCCACGGCCTGCAGTACCACCAACGGCGGCAACGGCACCCTGGCAGCAGATGGCCTGACCTCCTGCGGCTGGACCGGTTCCACTGCTGCTCCCGCCACTACCCTGCCTTCCGGTCAGACTATGGCCGCTTTCGGCGCTTATGAAACCGCTTCTCTGAGCGGCAAGAACGCATCCAGCCTCGCCTACTGGGATGCCCGCTACGGCTCCCGCGCTCCTGAATACGAAAACTGGTCGTTCGGCATCGAGCGCCAGTTGACCAGGGAGATGTCCGTCTCGATCAGCTACGTCGGCAGCGAAGGCCACTTCATCAAGACCAGCGGCTCCATCGGCACGTATTGGAACAACAAACTCCCGGAAAGCTATGCCGCCATGGCTGGCTATTCGCTGGCTTCCGCCACCGGAACCTCCTATTCGGCTTGCAGCGGCGCTAGCTGCCAATGGACGCTGTTGGGCCAGAAAGCCAATGTCAACGCGGCTTCTACCAGCACCTGGGGCATCACGGCCGCCGAGGGTCTCGGCTTTACGCCGCAGAACCCGTTCAGCGGCAGCCAGACCTACTATGCCGCCAACACCGTGGGCGGATACTACGCCCCGTTCCCTCAGTACTCCGGCGTCAGCACCCAAACCAGCTTCGTGGGCAACGAGAACTACAACGCCCTGCAGGTTGTGGTTCGCCAGCGTCCGACGGGCGGTGTCAGCTGGATGGCCAGCTATACCTATTCCAAGGCCATCGACGATTTGGGCACCTTCCGTACCTACGACAATGCGCGCCTGGACCGTTCCATTTCGGCGGCCGATCAGCCGCATAACTTCACCATCACCGGTGTGTGGCGCCTGCCGCTCGGCAAGGGTCACAAATACGGCGAGAACTTCTTCTATCGCTCCATCGTCAGCGACTGGTCGGTCTCCGGCATCGGAACTGCCCGCTCCGGCCTGCCGATTCTCGTTACTGGCAGCGGTTGCGGCGGCTCCAGCATCCTGAACACTTGCATGCCCAGCATCGTTCCCGGCCAGGTCGGCCGTCAATACAGCTGGGGCAGGACAGCTTCCGGCGGAAACATCAGCTGGGACAGCAACAACCCCAACTACATCGGCAAAGTGAATTACGTCAACCCGAGTGCTTTCACCGTCAACCAGGCCGGAAACCCGACCAGCAATTCCACCGATCCCTACGGTTCGACCGACGGCCAGGCTCTCAACGTCGGCTCCGGTCCGGCCCTTTATGTTCCCGGCAATTCTCCCCGTGTGGCGCCGCTCGGCATGTTCAGCGAGAAGTACGTCAACGTAGACATGGCTCTGAAGCGCACCTTCCCGATCCATGGCAACTGGAAGCTCGCGCTCGAAGCCGATGTGTCCAACATCGCCAACCACGCCACCTATGGCGTGCCCAGCTGCACAGTGCAAAAGGGCACAACCGCTACCTTCTGCACCATCTCCGGTATGGCCGCAGCTTACAACCCGCGCGAAGCACAGATCGCGGGTCGCATCAGCTGGTAAGCCTGTAATTTTTCCTCGAACACTTTGGCGCTGCCGGATACCTCCGGCAGCGCCACTTTTTTGCTCCGCGGAAACTTGTAGCGCAGGCCTCCTGGCCCCGGGGTCCCCAACGAGCGACTTCTGATCGGTGGGGTGGTGGAACTGCTGGAACGTGGACCTCCCGCTTCACGCCCTACTCGAGTCTTATGATCAAATTCGTCCCTCAGGCCTCCGGTCTTGCCGCCGGCAACGAGCGGAAGGCGATCCACCCCAGCGCCGCTACGGCTGCAATCAAGGCCGCCCACAGCAGCACCGGATGCTTCTCCGTAAAGGCCCGCTCATCGGGCCGCGGCTTGTAGAGCGGATTCGCCTGCTCCGGCCCGAGCGCAGCGCGCGCCGCCTGCTGGCTCTCCACAAACAGCCGCGCGTAGTCGTAGCTGGGCGCTTCCAGCGCCGGATCGCCGTAGACCAGCATGGCCTTCATGGCGGCCTCAAAGCATACCTTCCGCTCCAGCATCTCCAGCCGCACCTCGCGGATGGCGAGCGGCACATCGTCGCCATTGTCAATGGTCACCGTCCAGCGCGTGGGCCCGTCCACATAGCTGCGCGGCGCATCCAGCGTCAGCTCCTCGCGGTCCAGCTTCACACCGTTCTCCACCGTGTGCACGCGGATCAGGTTGCCAGGCGTGACGGAGGCTGCCATCGGCCGCTCACCCTCTTTTGGCGGCGTGGCCGCAACCACCTCCACGCTGGCTGGCCGGCTAAACTGCGCGGGCTGCGCACCGGGCACAACCGTCACGCGGTCCACCGGCACATGCGCCGGCAGGGTGAAGCTGACTACGGATTGTTTGCCCTCGCGCCCCACGGAGTTGGTTGTGGCCACGGTGGTGTAGATCGCGCGGGTCTCCGCAACCCAGTTCATCTGCACCGCAGTCACCTGCTCGGGATGGATAGACCCGGCAATCTCAAAGTGCAGATGCAGAAAGTTCGACGTGGGCAGGTGCAGCACCGTGCTGCGCCCCAGCCGCTGCCGCGTCAGGTCGAAGATAGTGTAAGCGCCAAGCTTGGTCGGCTTAGCTCCATCGCTCTGCTGGCTACCCCAAACGGTCACTGTGGCAATGAAGTCTTTGGCGTTGATCTCCAGCTCCACATCGCTGTAGGCGGCGTGATCCATCTGCGCGTCAAAGCTGGTGCGGCCATTGCGCCCACCCTTGTTCAGCGGCTCAAAGGCGCGCGCGGTGCTCTCATTCGGAGCCGACGAGGTACGCAAAACGTACGGCGCTTCCTGCCCGCTGGCATAGAGCCGCAGATCCGCGAGCTCTGCCGCGGAGTGCGCGAACACCGATGGATCGAGCACCGCACAGCTCTGCCCACCCGCAACAGGCAGTCGATCCAGCGCGCGTTGGTAGCGAAAATACTCGGCGCTGGGCGCGGCTCCGGCCAGCGCCAGCACCGCAACTGAAGCCGCCAGCTTGGCGATCATGGTTCGTCCTAGCTCACGCGCGGCGTGCGCAGGTGCAGATAGTCCCTTTGGTACACAAAACTCACGCCCAAGAGCAGAGCGCCAAGGCCAAGAAAGCTGAGAATGCGCAGCCCCTGGCTCAGCTCGCTGGTATCCACCAAAAAGACCTTGCCGATGGACACCGCCAACAGCACCAGCGCCTGCCAGCGCAGTAACGCCGACTTGCACCCGATGCCCAGCGCCAGTAGCAGCGCGCCGTAGAGCATGAACCACGCCGAGTAGGTGAACTGCGCGTACATCTGGAAGTCGGCCAATTGGCTCTCATGGCCCAGCCAGCGCTGATGCCACCAGAAGGCGTCGATCTCCAGCCCCACGGCCACCAGAATCAGCACGTTCACCGTGAGCGCCGCGCCCAGAGCCAAATTCGGCCACGGAATCACCTTGGCCTCTTCGCCCCTCTCGTGCGCCTGCCAGGCCAACCACGCCGTAAAGGCGCACACCGCAATGGCGATCGCGTAGGTGGCAAAGCGCTGGTTGAACAACGGTATCAAGGCAGCGGCGGAATTGTTGGTGAGCAAGGCAACCAAGCCCAACCCCAGGCAGCCCGTCGCCAGCACCTGCAGCAACGCCGAGCGGTTGCGCCGCGCCACCCAGACCAGCGCCGCGGCCTCCATCAGCCAGCCCACCGTCAGCCAGCGTCCATGGGCCTTGAGGGGAATCGCTATCGTCAACAGCACAATCGCGGTGGACAGGTGCAGCCCAGCCTGCAACGGCGTACTGCCGCGCAGGTATTTGCCTGCTGGCAAGCGCACCAGCAGCAGATAGAACAGGGCCATCCCGATGGCGATCCACGGCTGCGCCCATCTGGCATCGGGCGTATCAACAAGGTTGTAAAAGGTCAGAAAACCAGCAGCGGCGTTGGCAATGGGAAGAATGTCCTCGGCAAGGGTGTCCCAACTGGAGTCTTTTCGATCTTCTCGGGCGTTGAGTTGAATCAGCCTGGGCGCAAAGGCAAAGAGGAGGAAAAAGCAGACGGCGAAGAAGGACGTACGCAGCGCCTGATCGGTGGAGTAGTACTCTGCCCACCACGCCACAATGAACAGCTGCGTGCCCACAAAGGTGACGGCCAGCAACCGCGACCAAGGCTTGAGCGCCACCAGAGCCAGCACCGCCAAGTCCATCAGCAGCAGATAACTGAAGAGCGTGATCTCGTGGTTTTCGCCGGTTGAAACCAGCAGCGGCGTGCTCAGGCAGCCAGCAATGGCGTAAAGCGCCAGCAACTCGGAATCCTGCGCCCAGGCCATGAAGCCGTTGAAGGCGGTAATTGCCACCATGGCGGCAAAGGCGGCAGGAGCAGGCAGCAGATGGAAGAGCTGGAAGGCCGCCCACAGCGAGAGATAGAGCGTGCCCGAGCCCACCGCCTTCAGCGAGTAGGAAAACGCCGCATAGCCACGCTCCCGGAAGCGCTCGGACCACGCGATGAGCCCCACGCCAGCCGCCAGGCCGATCAGAACGCGACCGGCGGGGCCAATCCAGTGGTTGTCGATGGCCAGCTTCAGGAACCAGGCCATGCCGATCAGCATCGCCACAATGCCAATGCGATTGAACCACTGCGAGCCGATCTGGCTCTCGAGCGAGCCTCGCTCCGTAGCGTTCTCTGGCTGAAAGGCTGAGAAACTCAGCCCTGCGGGACGCGCAAGCGGCTCCGGCGAAAATGCCGCAGCGGGCGAGCCTTCCTCCTGCATTCCCGGCAATGGAGGAGGCGGCGGTGGCGCGGCAATCAACGGCGCGCTTCGAATCGCTTCGGGCGTCACCAGTCCATGCGCGCGTAACAGCTCTTCCAGACGCCAGACGCGCCCACGCAGCTCATTGAGCTCGGTTTCAAGGCTGACAGATCGTTCGGGATTCATCGCCGTCCACTTTACACGAGGAGGCGATTCGCAACCAACTAACTTTTCAGCAAAATTTTCCGTGCTAGTCCGAGAATTGCGCCAGCTGTGCGTCCGTAGGTTTGGGCGTGAGCAGGCTCACCACAATCATGGCTCCCACCGCCAGGAACAGAGCCGGGAAGATGGCGTCCAGCCCGGCCACGGCCGCGGGCCAATGCAGCTTGCGGAACTCCACAAAGACCTGCAAGTCCCAGCTCAGCGTCACCACGGTCCCAGCGCCGATGGCCGCCACCGCGCCCCAGGCCGTTACCCGCTTGGAGAAGAAGGCCGCCAGCACCACAGGGGTCAGCGCGGCGGAGTAGATGGTATAGGCCCAGAGCATCTTCTGCAGGATGCTCTCCGCATACACGGCCTGGTAGAGCGCCCAGCAGCCCAGAATCACCACTGCCAGCCGCGAGACGATCATCACCCGCTTGTTGCTGGCGTCCGGCGCAATGTAGCGCACAAACACGTCGTTGATCAAGTTGGTGGCGGGCGAGAATAGATAATTCGAAGCGGTCGAAATCACCTTGGCAAAGACCGCTCCCAGCAGCAGCGCGCCCATCAACGCAGGCAGACCGTTGCGGGCCGTGTAGGGAATAATCTCGCGCGGATGCAGCGCCGCTTCCCCGGTCTTGAACATGGCCGATCCGATCACCGCAATGGCCACAATCAGCGTCTCCAGCACCAGAGTGCCCACGATCCAGCCCACCACGGAGAGCCGTGCATCCTTTTCCGAGCGCGCCGAGAAGAACTTCTGGTACATCACCTGGTTGCCCAGCATCAGCAGCATGGTGGGCACCAGGAACTCCAGCGCGCGCACCAGCGTCAGGTTACCCAGTACCTGAAAGTGCGTGGCAGGCAGCGCCGCATGCAATCCCGGCCAGCCGCCAGCTTTCCAGAACAGCATGGGAGCAGCAAAGATGCAGATCACCGTCACCAGCGAACCGATAGCCGCGTCCATATACGCCACGCTCGACATCCCGGCCAGTGCCGTGGTCAGGATGACAAAACCAGCAATGATGTAGGTACCGTACTCGGGCGAGATCACATCGGGAAAGATCAGGTGCAGCACATCGCCGCCGCCCCGGAACTGGTAGCTGGTAATGCCCACATAGGCAAACAGGATGGCAAAGGTGCCCAGCACCCGCGCCACCTGGTTATAACGAACTTCCAGGAGGTCAGGCAGGGTAAACCGCGCAAAGCGCCGCGCCCGGGGAGCAATAAAGTAGATCAGCAGCAGCCCCAGCCAACCGCCAGCCGGCTGCCACAGCGCCGCAAATCCGTTCTTGTAGGCATTTTCCGCTCCGGCAAACAGCGAACCCGCGCCGATCCAGCTGGTCAAGAGGGTCATCACCAGCACCACAGCCGGTAGCGAGCGGCCCGCCACCAGATAATCGGCCTTGGTCTTCACCTGGAAGGTCCGATAGATGGCAACCGAGAGCAGCATAACCACAATCACAACCAGAACAACAGCGTAGAGAATCGACATGGGCAGGCTCCCGGCAGTTTGTGCCGTGTTTTGGCCAGTTTACCGGATGAGCAACAAGATTGGCCTGCCCCCTGACCCGATATCGCCCCGCCCATTGACCCACGGGCCTATCCCTTGCTAGAATCGATTTGCGGGGTGGAGCAGCCCGGTAGCTCGTTGGGCTCATAACCCAAAGGTCGTAGGTTCAAATCCTACCCCCGCAACCAATAAAATCAATAATTTACAAATTGATTTTGATTGGTCCCTCCTCTGAAATCACTCCCACTGACTCCCCATCGCAAAATCCATGGTTTCAGGCGCTCGCTTTCAACGGCTTGAGCACCATTTCCACGATCTTGCTGTTGGCTTCCCGCTTCGAACTCGACATCGCCTGTCCGTAGACGTTCATCGTCGTCTGGATCGAGGCATGACGCATGAGTTCCTATTGCACCTTCATTGGCGCGCCGATTTCGCCCAGCCACGAACGGCAGGTGTGACGGAATGTATGCCAGCCGATTCGGCCATACTTCCCAGCGGCGGCCTTCCGCTCCTCGTGGATGAGGAGACGTTTGCCGTTAGGGGTACGACCGTCCTGCTTACACCAAACACCAACATCGGCTCCGCACTTCGGACAAGCCAGCAGCAGCACCCTGCCGGGTGAATGTGCCGCTTCTGAATCTCTGTCGGGTAGTACGGCTTGTTCGTGAGAGGATTTGCAAAGACCCAGCCTTCCTCGGTTGGCAAGGCTTGTGGGGCCTGCGCCAGCGATGATTCGGGCACGAGTGCCACGATCGCCGCAAGAACAAAGACTAAGACGATAGGGCATCCGCGCAGACTGACTCCGCGCCAAGAGAAACAAGTGTTTGCTTGGGTCAACGGCAAGGATCCGCGCCCGTACGGTCTGGATGTCGGTCTCTGGACGCGGTCCATGATCGCCAGTTTGATCGCGCAGAAGTTTACAGTAAAACTCGGCCTGACTACGCTTGGCAAACTGCTTGCCAAACTCGGACTCACCCCACAGAAACCTCTCGAACGAGCCTACCAGCACAATCCTGAAGCGATTGAGATACGCGCTGGAACTGAACCCGGACGAACTGGTTTGGAACCATGTAAAACGGACAGGGGTTTCCAGAACACCACTACATAAGGGCGAGAATCTGAAGGAGAAGATCGAAATCCAATTGGCGGCGATCAAGAGAATGCCACGTCTGGGCAGAGCTTTTTTTAATGCCCCAAGTGTCGCCGATATTACCGACTAGTGAGTAAGTAAGAGAAGTCTTCGAGTGGCTATGCATTGGGTAGGAAGGTGATCGAATGCCAGCAAGCAGGCTTCTGCAGCCCCCAGCACTACTCCAGCTTTCGCCGGCAGTATTCATGAGGGCTACAAAGGCCGTTGTTGTTGAGATCATCCCCTTGAGAGAGATTGAGCTTCGGGCCGACCGTTAATCCGGACGCCGGTTGGGTTGCTCAGCGTTCGGCACTGCACCGACAGGTGGAGTGCGCGGCCCATCTGCAGCTGGTTTTGGCCGATACAACTCCAGAGTGTCGATCCCGGCGCTCTGCAATGTTTCCAGAGCGATCGAATCCCCGAATACGGTTCGCTTTTCAGCAATCCTGCTGTAAGCAGCGAAGGGCGCCTTGTCTGTGGACGGGTTCCCCGTTTTTGCAAATGCCACAATCACGTCCTGCATGGCGTTCGACAACTCCACATCCCACCGGGTCCACTCCCTGGTGGGGCGGATCAGGTTGAATGCTTCGTAGGTTCCGAGCCAATACGGTACATCCGACGTGTGGTACGCACCTGCCTTCACGGGGTCCAGATCGGAGATTCTGACTCCTGCGATGAATGGATGATTGCGCGCAAAGAGGTAAAGATACGCATTCTGTTTGCCGGTGCGCGTTTGCGCAGTAGCCCATGCTCTGGCGGCAAGGAAGAAGCCGCTATTTTCACTAACTTGTTGGGCACGACTCTTCGCTTCCGCATCATTTTTCGCAGGGTACTCCGCGAAAATCTTCGCTGCCGCGGGGCCAAATTTTTTCTCTACCTGCGCATGATATTGCTCCAGCGTGTCGACACGCTCTCCAAGCAGGTCACTTCCCATGTCATTCGCGGTGGTACCAGTCAACAACGGCACATCGATTTGGTGACCGGCCTCAAAGGCCTTTTCAGGAGACTCCGGGATTACGTACCCGTCAATGATCGGACCGAAGCGAACCCTGGCAGTCTGTGAGACCGCAAAGATCCGGTCCGCAGGGAGCGTGCGCATCTCCGCAAGGGTAGTCACATTGAGTTGCTTTGCCAGCCGTACGGCCTCCTCCTCTGCGGCTGGCAGATCCTGGTCGGTCGCAATCACACCGCCCAGCGCAGATCCGCTCATCGCCACGATTCGCTTGAAGAGGCCTTTCGCGAGAGGACTCACTTGCAGGTGATTGATTGACATGGCCCCGGCCGATTGTCC
Source organism: uncultured Occallatibacter sp. (assembly GCA_964645855.1). Taxonomy (GTDB): domain Bacteria; phylum Acidobacteriota; class Terriglobia; order Terriglobales; family Acidobacteriaceae; genus Telmatobacter. The sequence continues at coordinate 11,196 of CAZYDF010000025.1, read as the reverse complement.
AACAATCGTCACATTGTCAGGGTCTCCTCCAAAGGCCTGAACGTTGGCCTTGACCCACTTGAGCGCTTCGATCTGATCGAGCAGGCCCCAGTTTCCATTCGCTTGTCCGGGAGATTCTTTTGACGCATCTGGATGGGCCAGAAAGCCCATCACTCCCAAACGATAGTTGGCAGCAATGTAGATGACGCCCTTCTTTGCAAGTTGCTCGCCGGCATAGAGGGGTTCCGATGCAGAACCCACGTAGAACGCGCCTCCGTAGATATACACCACCACGGGAAGACGGATTCCCGCCTTTGCCTCGGCTGGCGCCCACACATTCAGGTACAAACAATCTTCCCCTGCAACCGAATCCCCAAAATACTGATTCGTGGTGGACGCACGCAGCCTCTGCAAGCATTCTGTTGGCTTCCGGTTCGCTGTCCATATTCCATTCCATGGATGCACTGGCTGCGGGGCGCGCCAACGATTCTCGCGGATCGGTGGAGCGGCAAATGGGATGCCAAGGTACGTACGAACCCCGTGCGGACTCATGGTCCCGGAGACCAGGCCCGAAGCAATCCTGATCGGGTCTCCCGGAATGCTGTTTGTAACCTGTGCCGTCAGTTGGATCACAAATGCGCAGCAGATCGTAGCGCAGATCATCCTGATGACGGCTTTGCTCTTCATCACACTCTTTGAGTGCATAGCTCCCCCTCTTGAAGGACTCATCAGCTCTTTTGATATCTGCCAGACGCCCACTTCGAGCCTTGGCAGGTGCGGCTCCTGCTATTCAACCTGGCAAGCGGAGTTATCCGCTGTCGGCATAGCAATCACGGTGATGGTTGCAGGAGCAAAGCTGACCACGCCGGCTTTGATCGTTTCTCCCTTGTACTCTGGAACGGAATCGTCTTTCCCCAGTTTGAGTTCGCTTCCATTGAACAACACCGTTTTACCGTGAAGGTCAGGAGATGACAATGTGTAGCGTGTTCCTGCCATCGGAAGCCGGAGAGAAGCCGCGTCTTTCTGGTCCACATTCAGGACCAACAGAGCGACGCCGCCTTTGGAATGGTTCAGGCATTGAGCGTACACACGCAGACCAGGAGCCGGGGCAATCCCAGGATCCAGAGCGCGGGTTCCCATCGTGCGCTTCCAAAGCAGCGTGGCCCAATAATTGGGGCGAGGCTCCAGCGTTTCTTCGTCCACGAGGCCGTAGTCACTGCTGGCCAGTGTGTTGTACATGATGGACTGGACGCTCTTCTGCGCGAGGCTGCCATACTGATCGAGCAAACGGAAGCTATCGATGAACTGGGCGGCCCACTGGTCCCCGCCACACGAGGCTTCACCGGTCTCGGTCAACCAGAGCGCCTTTCCAGGCAGATACTTGTCACTAAGATCCGAGTAGAACTTCTCCACGGCTAGCCCGCGTTCGAACCACTCCGGGGCCAACACTTTGCTGACGTCCATACCGTTGCTGCCAGAGCAGCGATGGGAACGAGTGTAGTAGACGTGGTAAGAGAAACCATCGAAGATGGGACCTGTTGCCTGCAATAGACGTTCGCTGGAGATCATGTGGGGCGGCGGCGCTTGCGGCAAGCCTTCTGCCGTGCTGCTCGGTCCCAGATACAGCGTCTGCGGCGACTCCTTCTGGAGAAACGTCTTGAAGATCCGGCTATCGCGACCGTACTCAGAAGGGCCATAGCTCTCTGATACACCGCCAAGATTCATCAGGGTCGGTTCGTTCATGAATTCCATGGCGGCAAAATTCCCACCGATAGACTTTGTATAGTCGAACCATGCTTTTGCCTGACCGCTTGTCCAAACGCCATCCGCATCACGAACACCGGCACTTGTGGTGACCGAAGCCACAAGCGCGCCGTTGGTCGCGGATGCAAAATCGATAACCCCCTTCCACTCTGCTCGCGTAAGAACATTCTGAAAGCCTGGTGGTGGCGTCTTCAGCGCCGGTTCATCGTTGTCTTGAAAATAGGTGGAATTACGCCACGTCCCACTCACGCGCACATAAGCCGGCCCCAGGGCGGTAGCTATCTTCCGAAGCCGCTTATTGCTGAGATCAATCGGAGAACGATATTGGAAGCGCGCGTCCATTGCCCCTGGCCCGGTGCTGCCAAAAGTGACCGGAGTCTCAGGCTGCGATTGCGGCGTAGATTTGAACGGAGCCCAAAAACGGCCTCCCGTCACTTCGACAGCCTCGATATTGTAGGAAATATAGCGGGAATCCACCTGACCCAGCATCTTCATGCCTTGAGGCGCAACGGCCGTTTGGCCAAAGGAGCAGGCTGGACAACCCAACACGAATGCGACAGCCACCCCAAAGAACGAGGACATGATCCTTGCCCTGAAGGCTCCGAAATCCCGCTTTCTGCCAGGCCGGTAATGAGCGTTCTGTCTTGCCTGATTGATCATCATTGATTTCTCCAAAAAAAATTGGGGGATTCGATCCTGCGAAGTTGATAAAGACACTTCTGGAGGTGGGTTGCAAACCCATCTCCTTGATCGTATCTGGATGAAGTCGGACACGGGTAAGGTAGCACCCGTGTCCGTATTGGCTGCGGAGATTAAAAGTTCACCTTGGCTCCCAGTTGGACTTGGCGCACAGTGTTTGCTCCTGTAATCACGCCAAACGTTGCCGTATTGACGGTGGCTCCAGGCGCCGTATGGCTGACCACGTTGAATGCATTCGTGACATCTGCGCGGAACTGCAGCTTGATCCGTTCGAAGATTGGAAAGACACGGACCAAAGCCAGGTCGACGCTATGAAATGAGGGCGAATTGATCATGTTGTTGGATGAATTGCCGTCCACAGGAGTGCCGGTAACCGCCGGAAGCTGCGCGAATGCCGCGGTATTGAACCACTTGGCAACAGTCTTCGGACCTGCAAGCGAAAGCCCCGTCAATTGCGCTCTTTCGCCCGATCCGCCATCCAGATTTGCTTCGATTCCATTGGCGATGGTGAAGGGAGCGCCCGTATGGAGTCGCGTCAACGGCACCACCTCCCAACCATTCACAATGCTTTTCACCATGCGGTTGTTGAAGGTGACTTCCGGCTGCCAGATCAGCGAGATCACCGCCTGATTGGTAAGATCATTCGCTGCGCGACTCCGCTCTGCCTTCAGATTGTTTACGTCCTGAACAGAACCTGCGGGGGTAGCTCCTTGCAAGGCAACATCGCCCATCGTCTTGGACCATGAATAGTATCCCGAGGCGCTGATCTGATGGGAGAGCCGCTTGGTCACTGAAATCTGCAGGCCGTTATAGGAGGCGTTGAACACTGTATCCACAAGGGAAAAACTGCCCGCCGGCTGGATGGGACGCCGGCACTGCGAATTTGAAGTGGTCGGAACGATGGTTGCGTTGGGGCCGCACTGCGCAATGTTCATTGCGGCCGCGTAGTTGGTATTGAGGCTCGGGTTGTTGCGATCAATTCCCAAGCCAAGATTGCTGCTGAACGCACCCACATAGGCGATGGTTACACCCAGGTCGTTGGTGAGTTGTTGCTGAATGGAAAGATTGGTCTGGATCGTTCTTGGCCATTCCGCGTCTTTGTTGATTCCACCCAGCCTGCCGCCATAGGTAAAGACGCTTCCGTTATTCGGGAAGGGATTTGTTCCTCCGCGGTATGGGTTGCTGAGGGTTGATCCAGTAAGGCTGGCTGCGGTCGGGAAGGTATAGGCAAGCGCGAAAGGACTTGTGTTTCCGCCTTGCGCCCAGAATTCCTCTGAGACAGATCCCCAGAACAGTCCGACGCCTCCGCGTACAGCGGTCTTTGCATTTCCCCACGGATCGAATGCGAATCCAACACGAGGCGAGAAGTGTTCAAATCGGACGTTGGTGATTCCGCGCGGCACGCCGGCGTCGCCCGGGAACACAACTCCAAGAGGAGCATTCGGGTAGCGCGTGGACTGTTCGCCTGCAATAAAGGTTACGTTGTGGTCGGCACTTTCAACAGGCGGGGTCTGAATGTCATAACGGATGCCAAGATTCAGGGTCAATCGCGAGCTGAGGCGATAGTCGTCCTGGAAGAACCCGGCATAGGTAAACGCTGATGTCCGGGTAAGCGCGGGGCTGTCCTGCTCAAACGTCGCAGGAATTCCGAGCATGTAATCTCCAAGCGCGTTCTTGGTCATCACACCAGAGAAGGTAATCTGGCCGTAGTTGTTCAGATACGCAGCTTTGGCGGCTTTATCCAACAGAAACTCGCCGCCGAATTGAAGCGTGTGTTTTCCACGGCTCCAGGTTACGAGATCTCGAATGGAATAGTCGTCGGTTGCGGCGGGGCCTGCATTGGCATTGCGCATGTTCCAGAAGCCGGTCACGCTCACATTCGGCAAGCTCGGGGGCCCTTGCATGGCGTAGGTGGACCCAAGGTCTGCCAGAGACACGGAAGGGGTGTCAGTGCGGTTGTTCCGCATCCGCGTATACGAGGCCCAAACGTTATTTACGAGATTCGGCCCGATCATCCATGTATCGCTTACAATTCCGTTCTGCTGGCGCCACGTCTGCTGCATCCGGGCGTACGTACCAATCACAGCAGCTGGGTTCGAAGCCGCGAGAGAGGATGTGTTGCCCACGCTCATGAAGTAGGTGGCGTAAAGCGTATGAGCAGGAGGCAGGGAGTGATTCACCTTGATAAGAAAGTCATCCTGGTTGATGGGCGCTGATGCATAGCCGCTCCATGCAGGGGCACTTCCCCCGCTGGTTGTAATGGTGGTATTCGCGGCGGGAACATATTTGAGCAGGTTCAGTGCGACCGGGTCCAATCGGCTGCCGCAAATCACATCGACAGCGCCATTGCAAACAAAGTTGGTGCCTGTAAGTGGATCCTTGGGGCGGGTGCCGATCGACTGACTGAAGTCGCCGGTTCTCTCCAGCGCGGAAGGAACCACCGCACCGGTATACAGAGTGGCGTCGGTCTGGCGCAGTCCAGCATAGGAGCCGAAGAAGAATGTCTTGTCCTTGATCACCGGACCACCTACAGTTGCGCCGAATTGATTCCTGTGCAGCGGCTCAAGCGGAGCTGATGCAAGCGAACCCCACGGACGAGCGTTGAAATGTGGGTTTCTGAGGAATTCGAAAACCGCGCCATGCACGGCATTCGTTCCAGAGCGAACCACTGCGTTGACAATGCCCGAGGGAAAGCGCCCAAAGGCCGCGCCATAGTCGCTGGTCTGAACGCGGAACTCCTGCAGGGCATCCGGGTTGGGCAGGATGCCACCGCCGCCATTCAACGCATTCAGGTTGGGAGCCCCATCAAAGTAGTAGTTCGTGGTTCCAGCTCCATTGTTGGAGCCGCCATTGATAATCGTTGTCTGGGTTGGAGCGCCGAAGCTTTGCGTGTTGGTATTGGATTGGACACCAGGGGTCAAATCAAGAAGTGCAAACGCATTGCGGTTGACCAGAGGAAGTTCTGTCATCTCCTTGTTGCTTACAGTCGTTCCAATCTCCGCATTCGAGGTCTCGACAAGGGGCGCGCTGGTTGTCACCTGGATCGACTCCGTAACTGCGCCAGGTTGCAATTGCACGTTGATGGTCACGGGAACGCCCACGTTCAGAGCGATGCCGCCCTGGACGTAGCTCTTGAAGCCGGGCGCCGAGACAGAGACACTGTAATTTCCTGCAAGAAGGAAATCGACCCGATACCCCCCGGACTCATTCGAGGTGACCGTCTTGGTCAGATTGCGCTCGACATCCCGGACGGCGATGTTGGCACTCTGAACTGCAGCGCCGGTTTGATCGGTTACAGTTCCCACAATGGACGAGGTCGTGACCTGAGCCCAGGCTGGACTGCCGACAACAAGGAATACTGCCAAAGTGACGACGAGGAAGAGTTGGGTACAAATCAATCTCATCAGCTGTTTGTTCTGCATGATGCCTCCTTTTAAGGTTTGAAACATTCCATTTGTTCAGATAGAGCCTGCAGCGCTTTTGAGGTCGAGCTGCCGTTTTCGGTGCGGTATTCAATGGCGTTCGTCGGCAGGTGAAGGGTGGAGGGTCACTGAAACCCGGTTGGTTAGGCTCCACAGATTCGGGCCATCGATCCCCTTGGACGGAACAAGCGCGAGAGTATGCACCCAATGGAGCCTTGGATAGGTTCGCTACAGAACGGTCAGGGAGAATGTACGTTTTCGATCTAGAATTGTCCCTTAGTTTCAATCACATAGACTGCAATGGCTTTACATGATTCTTTACGCCTCAGCGGCTGAACACAGGGGACACCACGGCTACGCCATCCCGCACGCGCCCCGTTGTGGCACAATAATGAGTCGAAACAGACAAGCGGCCCAAGAGCGTGGTGGCGAGGAATGCAGATGGAAACCGGAGTGATCGAATCTTCGACAAACAGAGAATGGTTTCCAAAGACCAAGTCGGAGCAGCAGAAGGTCAAGGCGCAGTTGGAACTCATCCTGGCCAGTCCCCACTTCCGGCAGTCCAAGCGCTCGCAGTCTCTGTTTCGCTACATCGTGGCAAAGACCATGGAGGGCCAGGCAAGCATTCTCAAGGAGAGAACGCTTGGTGTTGAAGTCTTCGGACGGTCGCCCGATTACGATACGAACGCCGACCCGATTATTCGAATGACTGCCGGCGAGGTCCGAAAACGGATCGCTCAGTACTACCACGATTCAGCCAGCCGCGATGAACTTCAAATTGACCTTCCCTCGGGGTCCTATGCGGCTCAATTCCACCTTCCAGCGTCTATCGACGAGCAGAGTGAGGCTGGAGCGGAAGCTCCTTTGAGCCATCCGACCCAAGCGGCCACTCCTACCCGGGTTGCACAACATGGCTGGTTAGCGGGCCATCTTCAACCAGCATGGACTCAGTGGCTCGAGATCTCGGCCGCGCTGATGATCGTGTTGCTCTTGGGCTGGTATTTTGCATTCCCTGGTCAACACCGTTCCGCGATTGAATTGGCGTGGGGTGAGGTCTTGGACCGTAATTCAACCACGCTCCTCTCTGTGGGCGAACACTCCCTGACCTCCAATCCGTACTCAACCCCGGATTCGAATTTGACTGTCTCATCTAACTCGATCAGCGCCCGACATCATATGAACACCGAAACGCTCAGCTACTCTGAGGCCCGCGCGCTCGTTCGTTTGGTCCGGCTCATGGATGACCAGAAGAGGCAATACAACATACTGCCTGCGAGTGAAACAACATTTGCCGACCTTCGGCAGGGCCCAGCGATTCTGCTCGGAGGGCTGAACAATCCTTGGACGATACGGGCACAACAGCAGCTGCGGTACCGCGTGGCAACCGACAACAATGGCCTGGACTGGATTTCAGACGCCCGCGATCCAGGCTCCAGGAAATTTTTCATCGACGTCAAATTGCCCTATTCCACTCTCACAAACGACTACGCAATCGTTGCACGATTCATGGATTCAACCACCCAAAAGCCTACCTTGCTTATTGCTGGGCTGGCAGAGGACGGCACGAAGGCGGCAAGCGAATTCATCACCGACGAGAAGCAGTTGCGGGACGCTCTGGGCAGTTCCTTGCGTGGCTCAACCAAAAATAACTTTGAGATCGTCCTCGAAACCCAAGTCATCAATGGGGTATCAGGGCCACCGAAGGTTCTAGCTCGGGAGGTTTGGTAATTACGGTAATACCGTTCCGGAAAATGAATACTGGTACTTTATGGCATTGTTCGCGTCACAATGATCGTAAGGTCACCCCTAAGTTATCCCTCCGATGTCCAGCCATGAGAGTCACTGTCAGATGGTTTGCGCCAGCAAGCGAGGCGTGAATCTCCGCTAGATTGCGCGTGAGTTTCGATGGAGTTATTCGTCAGGGCGGAAGTTCGCCAGTCGCCATAATCAGGCTGGAGTGTGCGGCAAAGAGTCAGACCATCGCCACCGTCCGTTGGGCAGTTGCCGTACGCTTTGATGACATTGTCGCGGGCTATGGGATTGCGGGAAGCAGAGGGGCGGGCTACCTCTCAATTGGTTGCTGCTGAGCCTCATAAGCCCTTACAGCCCTCCTTGAGGGTTAAACGCCTGATTGCCTACCGCACCGACGTCTAGGAGAAACCCGGCTTCAAAGCCCATTTGAATTTCAAACGACGGGTCTTGACGGACGCAATCCGATTGCCGCACGAGATATTTTCCCAGCCAATTCCCAAACAGAGCCGTTTGGACCTGAGGCGCAAGGTTCCCCTTCGTAGCTACCCCATATTCCTCACCCACGATTTGCGGTTTTCTCTGTATTTTGCGGTGTGTATGTGGACCTTAAAGCCTTGCAAGTACATGATTTATGTATGCATTCACGCCTTGAAAAGGCAGGCGTCGGCAATAGTGATTGGATCGGTACCCGCAAACGTTAGGTTCCTATCGGGACTGCCTCGGCAGACGAGGCAGGGTTGAGCCCGGATATTCGGGCCGGGGCAGTTTCGAGCGGTTGATCCGATGGGCCGATCGCGCTGCGGTCGGGTGTTGATCGGCTCCATCCCTGCCGCACCCGGTGCAGATCCGTACGCCCCTGTGCCTGAGCGCCCACCCGCACAACCTGCAACTGAGCGACGAGGACATCCTCAACCGGGCCCGGCTGGGAATCGGCCTCAGCTAGAGCAAAACCAGAGTCGGTGTGTCCGGGCTATTCTCTCAACGGTCGCCTGTGGCGGCATTGTTGATCTTCCAACTTCCCCAAACATTCTCACCCTCCGCGGACCGCCCCGCCCTTCTCGCGACCACTCTCCATCCCATCGCGTAGAATTCTCTTTCCGCACGTTGATCGGGAGGATGTCGATGACCGAGAGCAAGTCGTTGCTGCTCAGCAACAGGTTCACCCAGGCCGTGGAGTACGCCCGCCAGCTCCACACTGAATTCCGCAAAGGCACCGAGATCCCCTATATGGCGCATCTTCTGGGCGTGGCCGCGTTGGTCATGGCAGAGGCAGGCGGCCCGGTCCCGGTCACCGAGGAGATGGTCATCGCCGCCCTCCTGCACGACACGGTGGAGGACCACGGCGGCCTCAGCAGGCTGCGCGCGGTCGATGAGATTTTTGGCGCTGACGTGGCGCGCATGGTGGCCGGCCTCTCGGACACCTTTGCCGAGGATCATGCTCAAAAGGAAGGTTGGCAGGAACGCAAACAGGGCTATCTGGACCGGCTGCACGATGAAACCGACGATGTGCTGCTGATCTCAGCCGCGGACAAGCTCTACAACGCCAAAGCCATTCTCGACGACTACCGCGTGATCGGTCCAAAGGTCTGGACAAGGTTCAAGCGCGGCGCGCGGGAACAGCTTTGGTACTTCGATCAACTGCGCACCATCTTCCATGCCCGCTCCCAGAGCCGTTGCGTGCAAGACTTCGAGCGCGTGCTGGACGCCCTGACCGAGCTGGCTGCGGACGAGTTGCGTTGAAGACTGGTGGAACGCAGGCCCCGGACCTTTCCCCTGGTGGAGATCAGCGCACCGGGCACTCATCGCTAAGCTTGTCGTTCAGTCCTTCGTGCTCCAGCGTGAAGCTGGCAGTGGTCTTGCCTCCGGCGCGCACAATCCGCACCACGTAGATCATGTCGTACTCGCTGTTCTGCCACGAGGGCACCTGCGACGGATCGCCTCCGGAGTCCTTCAGCAGGTTCTTCGCGAACTTCTCTTCGTAGTAGTGCTCCCAAGCCACAAAAATTGTGGAGGAGGCGTACTTTGATTGCGTCAGCTCCGCCTGCAACTTGTCAATCTGCGTGTAGCCGATCTGCGCATTCACGTTCATACCCAGCCGGATCGCGGTGGGCTCAAGGGTAGCCAACGGCCGCACATAGGAGTATTCGCCAAAGATCCCGTCATGCACCTGCACTGCCGGATCGGGCGCAAACAGGTAGTCGGGCTTGCCAAACTTGGCGTCCAACACCACCGGCAGCGCCAGCGCGCGGTTGAACCCCCGGCAAGTAAGCTGCCCCAATCCCTTCGGCGGCTTTTCCCCGTGGCGGAAGATCACCAGTGTCTCCGTGGTGGAAGCCTGCGCGCCCGCCCGGGTGCAGGAGGAAAGCGCAAGAAGGCAAAATGCTGCAACAGCCAGAGTGAAGCGGCGTGATGTACGGTGCATACGGGCTCCTTTACGAAGTCAGAAGCATTGTCGCAGTTGCCAACTGCCGATGACAATCCGCCGCCCGCGCCGCCCAGGGCAATCGCTTCTGAATTCGCTTTGGCACAGGCAAAGAAGACATAACGCAGGATGTTGAATTCATGAGCCTTGTATCAGGGCACGACTTCAGTCGTGCCGCCCACCAAGGGCATGACGTGTGGAGGACTTCAGCCCCTGCATGTTGCATCGGCTGACGATCAACAAAGGGACCAGCGAGCGGTTGGCAAGGGCTAAAGCCCTAGTTTCCTCATGGCTTCGTGGCAGCACGACTGAAGTCGTGCCCTGTTACAAAACTCCTTACGGAGAGCACTAGGGCAGATTGGAACACATCTGCTCCGCCCCCCATTACCCGCCCCCGTCCCATTTTGCCTGAGCCCAAAGTTCTATCCTGAATCTTGACCTCCCGCGCACAATCCGAACCCGGCGATCCCGGCTGGCTGGCCGCTGCCGCCGTCAGCTTGTGCGGCGTGTGCGCCTTTCTGGAGCTTTATTGCACCCAGCCGCTGCTGCCCATGCTGGCCAAGGTCTTTCATGCCACCCACGCTGGCGTGGGCATGACGGTCTCTGCCGCCACGCTTGGCGTAGCCCTCTCAGCTCCCTTCTTCGGAGTCTTCGCGGAGCGGATGGCCCGCAAGCGGGTCATCCTGGCCTCGCTGGCTGGCGTTACCCTGCCCACGCTGCTGGCCGCCACCTCCAGTTCCCTCCCCCAGCTCATCTTCTGGCGCTTTCTGCAGGGCATCACCGTGCCCGGCATCGTGGCCGTCACCATCACCTACATTGGCGAGGAGTGGCCGCCGGAGCGGGTGGCGCTCATCATGAGCTCCTACGTCAGCGGCACGGCTCTGGGCGGCTTCATCGGCCGGGTGCTCAGCGGCTTTTTGGCCGACCGCTACGGCTGGCGCACCAGCTTTCTGGTGCTGGGCGTAGGCGCCATGCTGGGCTTTGCCGCCGTGGCCCTGTGGCTGCCGCATGGCAAGCGCCGCCCCGCGCCTGCCGTTGAGCGCATCTCCCTCTGGCAGCAAACCCGGTGCCTCTTCGCCTCAAAGCCACTGGTAGCCACCTTCGCCGTGGGCTTCAACGTGCTGTTCTCGCTGGTGGGCGTCTTCACCTGGATCACCT
>CAZYDF010000024.1:0-51774 GCA_964645855.1 uncultured Occallatibacter sp. | reverse complement strand
TGTTGATGTCGATGGCCACCAGGGCTTCGGTCTGGTTGATGACGATGGAGCCGCCCGACTTGAGCCAGACTTTCGAGCGCAGTGCCTTGGAGATCTCGTCTTCGATCCCGAAGTGCTCAAACATCGGCGTTTCTTTGGTGTAGAGCTTGACGCGGCGAACCAGCGCGGGCGAGAAGCGATTCAGGAAGCGTACGATTCTTTCGTAGTTGGCCTCGGAGTCCACCCAGATGTTGGAGAAGTTGGTGCTCACCTGGTCGCGCAGAATGCGCTCGATCAGGGAGAGATCGTGGTAGATCAAGGCCGGCGACTTCTGCGAATCCGAGCGTTGCTTGATGTCGTTCCACAGGTTCATCAGGAAGCGCAGATCGGCGCGAAGCTCTTCTTCGCTGGCGCCTTCGGCAGCCGTGCGGACGATGAAGCCTCCAGAGGCCTCGCCACGCTCGTGCACTAGAATCTTCTTCAGCCGGTGACGCTCTTCCTCCGACTCGATCTTGCGGCTCACGCCCACATGCGAAACCGTGGGCATGAACACCAGGAAGCGGCCGGGAAGAGCAATGTGCGATGTAATGCGCGCGCCCTTCTTGGCAATCGGCTCCTTGGCAATCTGCACCAGAATCTCCTGGCCCGGCTTCAGCAGCTCGCTGATCACCGGCAGGTCGCTGGTCTGCATGGAGCGGCGCGAGGGGCCGCCACGTCGGTTGCCCGGCTGCTGCGCCTGCTGGCCACGGCCACGGCGGCCGCGGGTGCTGCGGTCAGTACGATCCGTGCGACGGGGCTGGGCAGTTGTGCCTTCCGCACCCTCTTCTTCTTCTTCCTCGTCCGCGTCCTCTTCGGCGCCCATCTGGGCGCGACGAGCCTCTTCCAGAGCATTCTTCCCGCCGCCCTTGCGGCTGGCCAAGGTCTGTTCCTCGTATTCCACCAGAGCGGAAGCGGGGCTGGTCTTCTGGCGGCGCTGCTTGGGCGTAGCCACAAACTCGTCGTCGTCAATTATTTCTTCTTCCACACGGCCCACACCTGGCGCATACGACGAGGTCTGCCTCACCGATCCGGTAGCATCCTTGCCGGTGGACTTCTCTTCTTTCTTCTTGCCAAAGCCAAACAGGCGGAAGCCGGTCGGCGTGGCCGGATCCACGTTGTGCGAGGCGGAACCCTCTTCCGGCTCTGTTTCAGACCCGGAAGACGCGGGAGCGGGAAGAATCTCTTCCTCCAACTCCTCTTCGATCAAAAGGGTAGCGGCAGGGGCAACCTCTTTGGTCTCCTCGACCTCTTCAATAAACTCGACTTCTGCCACCTGACCCGGCTCGGAGCCCACCACCGCCGCGGCTTCAGCAACCGGCTCGGCCACGGCTTCAACCGCGGGCTCGGCCTTGCGGTCGCGACGCAGCGAGAGAGACTCGCCCGGCAGCAGACCAGAACCGTCCCATTCCAGCGGACCCTGAATCATGGTGGAAGGCTTGAAGGTGGAGGCCGGACGAACCGGAGCCGCAGCCTTGGGAGCCTCATCCACCGGCGTGCCACCGTACTTTGAAAGCGACTCGCCGGGCAGCACAAAGGCCGCCGGAGCGGCATCGCGAGCGGCGCGAGGCTCGGGGCGTGCGGCTTCCTGCCGCCGCGGCTCACGTACAACCACCGGCTCGGCTACGGCTGAAGCATGAATGTCTGTGGTGTTCTCTTCCTCGGGAGATTCAAGCGCGATCGCTTCTACTTGCTCCTCGCCGCCCTGCTGCTCGGGAGCTTCCTGCTGGCCACGGCCACGACGGCCGCGACGGCCACGCCAGCGGCGTCCACCCACCGGGGTTGACATATCCTGGCTATCAAATCCAGACTGTTCCGCCGGTTCCTGAGCCGGTTCAAGGACCAGCTCCGTCTCCGTGATCACAAGAGCCGGAGCGGCTTCCACGCGGGGCGCTCGCTGCTGCCGGTCGCCACGATCGCGACGGTTGCGGCCTTCAGGCCGACCCTCTTGCTTGGGTTCTTGCTTCGGTTCCTGTCGGGACTCTTGGCGAGGTTCCTGGCGAGGCTCGGGACGGGCTTCCTGGCGGGGTTCCGGACGTTCTTCCTGTTGCCGTCCGCCCCCAGAGCGCACTTCGCGCGGAGGGGTGGTGGCGCCGGAGGCCGCGGCCTTTTCCAACTCGTCGGTCTCTTCTGTGTCGTCCAGTTCCATGAAGTCGGTGACGTAGAGGAAGGCGTCCCGCTCCAGGCCAACATCCACAAAGGCTGACTGCATGCCGGGCAGCACGCGGGTCACCTTGCCGTTATAGATCGAACCGGCGAGTGTGTACTCGTTTTCCCGTTCGTAATAGATCTCGGAGAGCTGATCGTCTTCAAGAATCGCAAGCCGCGTTTCGTGCGGCGTGCTGGAGATGCAAATTTCCTTAGCCATCGTACCTTTCCGGGGGGCAGCCCAAAGGGCAGACCCCGCTACGGCAAGACAGGACGAAAGCACTCAGCCAAAGCAGGGGGAGGGAACGAGAGCAAGGACAACGCGCGGGAAGGCAACGTGCCGGCGGCCGAGGTAGGCATCGCCCCTGGGGGCGGAGAACCACGGCGGAGGTCCGTGAGGAGGAGCCGGACGAAACTTGAGTTGCGGCGATCCGAGTGCGGAGAGTTTGTGGCCAACCGGGCCGGAAAATCCGGCGGGGCCGTTCTGCCGCTGGTACACACATGGAAAAACAGCGCCAACGAAGCCAGGCAAATCTGCCATAGCGCTTCGGCGCAATCCATGCGGGCTTGGTACCACCAGGGGCAATCCCGTCTCTGCGTGCTCATAAAACCCTAATCCTGCCGGTTGAGGCCCATCCGGACCGGCCGGCAAACTGATTGAGAGAACCTCCTGCCAAAGGGGGGCAAAACCCACGCTCGCCAGGAGCAAAACTTGCTGTTGAGCCACACCGGCACAACTGGCCGTGTGGCCTCAGTTCACAAACCTGCGCATGCGGACATTCATGGCCGCGCCCAGCGCCAGGAAGGTGAACAACACCGAAGACCCACCGTAACTCATTAACGGTAAAGGTATTCCGGTGACGGGCATAAAACCGATGACCATGCCCACGTTGACCGCGATCTGAAAGGTCAACACAGCCACTGCTCCCATGATAATTAAGGAACCGGACAGGTCGGCGGCTGTTTGAGCGTTCTGAATCAAACGCATCAATATACAGAAGTATAGCAGCAGCACAAAAACCGCGCCGACAAAGCCATGCTCCTCACTGAATGCGGCAAAGATGAAGTCCGCATGGGGAATGGGCAAAAAGTCTCCCTGGGTCTGGGTGCCCTTGGCTGTCCCTTTGCCCCAGATGCCGCCTGATCCCACCGCGATCCTGGACTGCAGCAGCTGGTAGCCGGCGCCGCGGGGGTCGTCGCCGGGGTTCACAAAGCTCGTAAGCCGTGCCATTTGATACTTGGGCAGTTTGCCGCTGGACCAGATTCCGCCCACCAGAACTACCCCGCAGAGGAGCAGCGTGATGCCCTGACGCATGTTGATCCCGCCCAGAAACAGCCCCGCCACCAGGATGGGCAGGAAAGTGAGCGAGGTTCCCAGATCGGGCTCCTTCAAAATCAAGAGCATCGGCACGCCCACCATGAGGAAGGCTTTGCCGATGTCGCGCCAGGTCAGGTTGCGTCCGCCCAGGTTGGCAAAGTAACGCGCCACCATCAGGATCATGACCAGCTTCATCCACTCGGAGGGCTGGAAGAGCATGGGGCCAACCTTGATCCAGCGCCGCGCGCCCAGCGCCTTGTGGCCAATGTGGGGGATGAGCACGGCGGTGAGCGCCAGCAGGAAGACGCCGTAGGCCCACGGGACAAAGTCCAGCAGGCGGTGGTAGTCGATCTTGGAGAACAGAAACATCGATACCAGGCCGCCGCCGATCCAGAACAGCTGCTTGCTGTAGAAGCCCAGGTACTTGGTGTGCAAGGTGGCGGAGTAGATCTCCAGAACCGAGAGCGTGCAGAGCACCAGCAGCATGCCCAGCAGCGGCCAGTCAAAGTCGCGGAAGCTCAAGAAGCGGCGCATCAGTCATGCTCCTGGCGGAAACGGAGGGGCTGCCAGATGGAGAACCATGCCGGCGTATGGAACAGGCTGGTCCCCAGGGCTTGCGAGGGGTTGCCGGGCGTAACAAAAAAGTGGCCGCCATGCAGAACGTCGCCCGCGGGCCGTCTGGCTCCGCGTCCGGCTGGCGCAGGCGCCGACCACATGGCCCCTACCTCTACCGGCTTCGCGGGGGTGCTGTCGGCATGGAGGTTATGTTCCATCTTCCGCTGTTTGGTCACGTAGGCGTTCACCACCTTGGCGGCCAGCAGTGCGGAGCCCGCGCCCCAGTCACCGTGTTCCTGCAGCACCACCACCGCAAACTCGGGATTGCGCCGGGGCACCATGCCCACAAACCAGGCATTTGGCGTCTTGGCTCCGCCCTTGACGTGGGTGTCGCCCATGCCTGTCACCTGGGCCGTACCGGTCTTGCCGGCAAAGTCGATGCCGTCCAGGTGCGCGGCTCCGGCGGTGCCGGTGGTGGTGGCGGCGGCCATGCCCTCGGTGATGGTCATCCACGCTTCGTCGCCCAGCGGTACGGTCTTGTCGCCCGAGCCCGGAAAGGAGTCGGGCAGAGCTTGCCGGAAATCCTGCGGCAGCTCCGCCGGATTCACCAGGTGCGGGCGCACAAAGTGGCCCTTGGAGGCCAGACCGCTCAACGCGCGCAGCAACTGCAGCGGCGTAACCTGCGTCTCACCCTGCCCAATGCCGACCGAAATGGTGTTGCCCGCGTAGTACTTCTGGTGGTAGTTCTTCATCTCCCACTGGGTGGACGGCATGATCCCGGCCATCTCGCCTGGCAGGTCCACACCGGTCTTCTGCGACAGCCCAAAGCTGGTCGCGTAGCGGGCGATCGTATCAATGCCCAGCCGCTGCGCCAGCGCATAAAAGAACGTGTCGCAACTCAGCGGGATCGCCTGGTGGATGTCCAGCACGCCGTGGTGCTTGTCGCAATGGAAGAAGCGGCCGTAGAAGCTGCCCCCCCCGGCGCAATTCACGTGCATATCCTGCGCCACGCCCTCTTCCATGCCCGCGGCGCTCATGATGATCTTGAAGGTGGAACCCGGCGCCAGTTGATCCTGAATCGCCTTGTTCATCAGCGGATGGTTGGGGTTGGTAATCAGCTGATTCCACTCCGTGCGTCCAATCTTCACGCTGAAGGCGTTGGGGTCAAAGCTGGGATGCGACACCAGGGCCAGAATCTCGCCATTGCGCGGGTCCATGGCGATGACCGCGCCATTACTCTCGCCCAGGGCCAGCTCCGCGGCGCGCTGGATGTCGATGTCCACGGTCAGCTTCAGATCCATGCCCGGCGTGGCGTGTTGGGTGCGCAGGTAGCCCACCTCGCGCCCGTGGCTGTCCACCACCACGTCGCGCGATCCGTCTTTGCCGCGCAGCAGTTGGTCGTAGGTCTCTTCCACTCCGGCTTTGCCCACCACGTCGCCCGGCTCGTACCAACTAAAGCGGGGATTGTTCAAATCCTCTTCGCTTACCTCGCCCACATAGCCGATCAGGTGCGAGGCAAATCCATCGCGCGGATAAAGCCTGCGGTCTTCGCCCACCGTCTCCAGCTCCGGCAGTTCGTTGCGATGCGCCTCAATAAACGCCTGCTCGTCGGCGGTAATGTCCATCTTGATGGGGATCGGTTCGTAGCCCGGCGAGAGACGGTAGCGGTGCAGCGTGGCCTCAAGTTGCGCCAGATCAAGATGCAGACCCGCCGCAATGAACGGCAGATCCGGTTCAATCGCATGGTTCTGCTCGCGCACCAGAAAGCAGGTTACCGAGGGGTAGTTGTCCACCAGCAGGTGACCATCGCGGTCAAACAGCTTGCCGCGGGGCGAAAGAATTGGCTCCTTGCGAATCCGGTTCTGCTCGGCCAGCAATCGGAAACTCTCCGCGCTCAAAATCTGCAGCCGCCACAGCTGCGCGCACAGGGCCAGCATCAGCAGCAGAATGATGTACTGCACCACCGCCAGCTTGACGGTAGGGAGCTTTTCGCCGCGATTGCCGAAGGAACTCATGATGCCTCTGAACTCAGGTTAACGCGCATTGCAAGTACAGCTTTCAGCTCTTAGCTATCAGCTTTCAGCTTGATCTTCCGGGCTCATAGTCCCTATTCCCTATTCCCTAGTCCCTAATTTTGACCCTGTCCAGCAGATGAAAGAGAACCAGCACAATCAGCGAATTGCCAATAGCTCGGAATAGTTCGTTGTACCAGGTCCACTCCAGTGCCATGCTCAGCAGGATGCGGAAGACAAACAGGTAGGTGGCGCTCGAAAACAACGAGAGCACGAAGGTCAGAAGCACGCGGATGGTCACATTCTCCACGTCGATCCGTACACCCACCGATGCGGCCAGAAAGCCAACCAGGGTTTTGGAAATCCCGTTGATGCCAATGGGCCGATGGGTGAGCGCGTCTTCCAGAATGCCCAGAATGAAGCCGATCGTGGTGCCCTGGATGGGGCTGCGCCGCGCCATGGCAAAGTAGATGGTCACCAGCAGCGGCAGATCGAACCACACATACGGCGTCACCAGCCGTGGCAGCCATGCCTGCAGCACCAGCGCAATCAGCGGCGCCAGCACGTACACCAGCATCGGATAATGGCGAATCTCAATCGCACGGCGGGAGTCGATACCGAGCACGGACACTGGCTAATTCCTCCCGTCGGTGGGCTTGGGCGCGTGCGGCGCCGCGGTCGGCGTCTTTGCCTGCGGATGTGTCCCGGTCGCCGGCGCGGTTGCTGCCGGGTTCATTTGCCTTGGTGTCACCACCTGGCTGGGGCTGAAACGGTCAGGATGCAGGGCCGGAAGCGCGCGCGTGGGCGTTGGCGGCGGGGGGGGCGTGCCGGCCGGCGGCGTTGGAGGCTGCTGGTCGGCGGGCAGGTTGGGATCGGTCAACCCCGGCAGCCGCTCGGCCATGATCTGCGAGGCCTTCTGCTGTTCCTTCAGCGCGGCCAGGTCGGGAGCCTTCTGCGCTTCGCTGGTGGTCATGTCCTGTTGCTGCTGGTCGTTGAAGCGCGACTCGTTGCTGGTTACCACCAGAACCTCGTCCAGCCGGTCAATGCGCGCCGCTGGCTTGACGTAAAGGATGATGCAGGAGTCGCGATCCGGGTCCGGCACAATTTTTTCCACCACGCCCACCGCCAACCCGCGCGGATAAATCATGTCGCCGCCAGCCGTCAGCACCTTTTCGCCGGGCTGGATGCGCTGATCGTTCATGATGCCCACAATCTCCAGCCGCCCGGCCGCGTCGCCGCGCAGAATGCCGCGGATGCGGGTGGTCTCCAGAATCACGCCCGCGCCCGAGGTCTGGTCGTTCACCGCCAGCACCTGCGCGGTGTGCGGAAACACGTCGCGCACCTTGCCCACAATGCCGTCGGCGGTCACCACCGCCATATCCGGCTTCAGTCCGTTGGCCGAACCCTTGTCGATATAGAAGAGTCGCGACTGGTCGGAGCCCGACGAGCCAATGGCCTGCGCCGGAAGGGTGGTGTAAATATATTTTTGTTGGAAGTCCAGCAAGGCCTGCAAGCGCTGCCCCTGCTTGGCGTCTTCCATCAGCGAGGCCTGTTCCAGCCGTAGCCGGTCAATGGTCCGCTGCAAATCCAGGTTCTGCTGGCGTACGTTGTGCAGATCGATGTAGTTCTGCCACAACCCGATTGCGCCCACTCGCGAGTAGTGCACCCCACCCACAAACGGAGACACCATGCTTTCCGCCCAGAAGCGGATCAGACGCACCCCAGGGCCGTCTTTTTCGTCAAAGACGCCGTGGCCATCGGTGCTGTGACGCACCTGGACTGCCAACCCCACGATCTGTCCCAGCAGCAGCACGAACAGAACAAGGAGATTCCGGTAGCGGGAGAAGAAGGATTCCATGAAAACCAGTGAACAGTGAAGAGTGGTCAGTGGTCACTGGTTTTGTCAGCTAACGCGCTGATCATTGACCACTGTCCACTGACCACTGTTTAGTCGATCTTGATCTTGCGCAGCAAACGAAAGTCGCTGAGCATTTTGCCGGTGCCTAAAACTACGGATGCCAGCGGGTCGTCGGCCACGGAAACCGGCAAACCGGTTTCTTCCCTGATGCGCTTGTCCAGGTTCTTGATCAGCGCGCCGCCACCGGTGAGCACAATACCGCGATCGCTGATGTCGGCCGATAGCTCGGGAGGCGTCCGCTCCAGGGCCACGCGGATCGCGTTCATGATCACCGCAATGCACTCGCCGAGCGCTTCGCGGATCTCACTGTCGTCCACGGCAATCGTCTTGGGCACGCCTTCAATCAGGTTGCGGCCCTTGATCTCCATCGAGAGCGGCTTGTCCAGCGGGAAGGCTGAGCCAATCTGGATCTTGATCTGCTCCGCGGTACGCTCGCCGATCAGCAGGTTGTACTTGCGCTTCAGGTAATTGGTAATGGCCTCGTCCATCTGGTTGCCGGCCATGCGCACCGAGCGCGAGTAAACAATGCCCGACAGCGAGATGACGGCAATATCCGTGGTGCCGCCGCCAATGTCCACAACCATGTTGCCGGAGGGTTCGGTAATGGGCAAACCGGCGCCGATAGCGGCCACCATGGCCTGCTCCACCAGATACACTTCGCTGGCTTTGGCGCGATAGGCCGAGTCCTCGACCGCGCGCTTTTCCACCTGCGTAATTTCAGACGGCACACCGATCACGATCCGCGGATGCACCAGCATCTTCCGGTTGTGTGCCTTCTGGATGAAGTAGTTGAGCATCTTCTCCGTCACCTTGAAGTCGGCAATCACACCATCCTTCATAGGCTTGATGGCGACAATGTTGCCGGGGGTACGGCCGAGCATCTCCTTGGCCTCTTTGCCCACGGCCTCCACTTCGCCGGTGTTCTTGTTGATAGCCACGATCGAAGGCTCGTTCACAACGATGCCTTTGCCAGCCGCAAAGACCAGCGTGTTGGCAGTGCCCAGGTCGATGGCGAGATCGCTCGAGAACATACTGAAGAGCGAGCGCAAGCCGTGCGACCGCGAGGAGCGCGATGGATAACCGTTCAATGACATTGGGAAACGAATCTACCTCAAGGTTATTGTACGGCTAACAGACCGATACCGTAACCGGATGACCGAAAGCAGCCCAAAACGCGCATGTTTGGTTAACGGAGACCGCTCCCATACCGTGAATCCGGCCCCCAACGGCGAGAATCCTGGCCACACCGGTTACGGGAGGTCCGATTCCCCACCTTCGTGCTCATCCCCGCCCCAAAAGTGCCGATAAGTCCAATTGGAACGGGTGCGGCCAACGCACCTGCGGGAGGTCCATATGTCGATGTCGGTCGTAATCGCTTACAAGGTCCTGGAAGCAACCACGCGCCATGCGCTCGAAGACGCCATGCGCGAGGCGCTCAGCCAGGGATGGCAGCCGCTAGGCGGGGTGGCCATTGCCAACGGCGTCTTCTACCAGGCCATTGTGGGCTGCTAGAACGTTTCTCCTATAGATGTAGCCCTTGCAGAGATCGTGCGAGGTAGCTCTTTCTCAAGGAAAAAGCTACTCAGCGGTTGTGGTTTCGGGGTAGAACAATTGGAGAAACGCTCCAAGAGCTCTCCGTAACAGCTTTGCTTGGTAAGGTATCTGGCAAGCCGCCCCTGCTCCGGCAGCGGCGGCTTTGCTGCGGGTTTTATATGCGGTCTCTTGCGTGCGAGCCTCTTGCAAAACTCCATTGAGGGGTCAAGAAGCGTCAGAGCACGAGTTCAGAGCCTGCCCTGAGCGTAGTCGAAGGGTGTCGCAACTAGCACAAAATAATAGATGGGCCTCACTGGCTGCGGAAAGACTCTTAAAGGAAGGCAAGAAGCGTCAGGGCACGACTTCAGTCGTGCCGTAAGTAGCCTAAAATCAACGAGGGCTTCAGCCCTGAGGGATGCGCCTATCAGCCACGCGAAGCCATTGGCCCCACCGCAGGTGGCTCAGCCCCTGCGAGAAGTTTCCATGCAGACATCGCGAAGCGGTCTGCCGCACCGCAGGTGCTCCAACACATCCCGCAGCGCAAAGCTGGTTTCAATCCGCGCCACCCCTGGCAACCGGCTCAGCTCGCTCTGATGCAGACGACCGTAGTCGTCAATGCCGGAAACCCGCGCCACCAGCATGTAATCGTACTGCCCGGCCGTCAAATGGCAGCTCACAATATCGTGGCAACGCCGCACCCCGGCCTCAAACGCCTCCAGCACATCGGCCGACTGCCGCTCCAGCGTTACCCGGATATACACAGTCCGCCGCTTGCCCAGGTGCCGGTCGTCAATCACCGCCCGATAGCCCTTGATCGCCCCTGAGGCCTCCAGCGCCAGAATCCGCCGCGAAGCAGCCGACGCGGACAGGCCCACCGCCTCCCCTACCTCGTAGTTCGTCGCCCGCCCGTTCCGTTCCAGATGGTGCAAAATGGCAATGTCCAGCTCGTCAAGGGCAGAGAGTGCGTCCGCTGCATGCCCCTCAGGCAAAGTGCCCGACAATTGGCTATTGGAGTCACGAATCGTTCCCATTTAGCCTTTATAGCACGAAACTTGCACGCATCGCGCGCCAGGTTTGTCCTAATATCCTTCCTAGCCAGTGAAGTCCTTACCGGCTCCAGTGCAACTCCTGGGCCAAGGAGCTGCACTGGAGCCGGTTTCGATTTTCACCGCGGTTTTCAGTCGCACCGCAGGCGTACCCCCACCCGCTACACCCAGGAGGCATCCATGTTCGTCGGAGTTCCCAAGGAAATCAAGGATAACGAAGCCCGTGTCGGCATTACCCCCGCAGGCGTCAAGGATCTGGTTGAGACCGGGCACACGGTCCTGGTTGAAGCCAGTGCCGGGCTGCTCTCCGGCTTCCCCGATCAGGAGTACCTGGCTGCCGGAGCCCAGATTGTAGCCACCGCAGCCGAGGCCTGGACCAAGGCGGAGATGGTGGTCAAGGTCAAGGAGCCCATCGAGTCGGAATACCAATTCTTCCGCTCCGGGCTGGTCCTGTTCACCTATCTGCACCTGGCCCCGGTTCGCGATCTCACCAACAGGCTGCTTGAGTCTGGTGTCATCGGCATTGCCTATGAGACGGTTCGTGATCTGGCCGGCACCCTGCCGCTGCTGACGCCCATGAGCGAAGTGGCTGGCCGCATGAGTGTCCAGGTGGGCGCGGCGTACCTGGAAAAGGAGCACGGAGGTCGTGGCATTCTGCTCGGTGGTGTTCCCGGAGTTCCGCCCGCGCACGTCACCGTCATTGGTGGCGGCATTGTGGGCACCAACGCGGCGCGCATTGCCGTGGGCATGGGTGCCAAGACCACCATCATCGACAAGAACCTGAACCGCCTGCGCGAATTGGACGACATCTTCAGCGGCCGCGTCTACACCCTGGCCTCCAACAGTTACAACCTGGCCCAGGCCACGGCGGAAGCCGATCTGGTCATCGGCGGCGTGCTTATCCCCGGAGCCACGGCCCCCAAGCTGGTCACTCGCGCCATGGTGGCCGGGATGAAGAAGGGCGCGGTCATTGTGGACGTGGCCATCGATCAGGGCGGTTGCGTGGAGACGGCCCGGCCCACCACCCATTCCGCTCCCAGCTACACCGTGGATGGCGTGGTCCACTACTGCGTCACCAACATGCCCGGCGCGGTCCCCCACACCTCTACCTTGGCGCTCACCAACGCTACTCTTCCCTACGTGCTGCGGCTGGCGCAGTTCGGCGCGCGCGAAGCGCTCCGCCGCGATGTTGGTCTGGCGGAGGGCCTGAACACCTGGATGGGCAAGCTCACCTACCGCGGCGTGGCGGAGAGCCAGCAACGCGACTGGACCCCGGCCGAGCAGGTTCTCGCCTAGCAGTTTAAGGTCACTTGGCGCCTCCGGACTCAGAGACGGAGGCGCATTTTTTTGCATTGTGCCGGGTATCGGGTACGCGGCGCTCATGCCGCATGGAAGGGAAGGAGCAGGGAATTTCAGGTCCCTGAAACCGCGACCCCAAGAGAAAGATAGAAGGGTTTCAACCCCGGACCTAATCCCCTGTCATCCCGTCCCCAATGG
The DNA here is from genome assembly GCA_964645855.1 of uncultured Occallatibacter sp. Classification (GTDB taxonomy): domain Bacteria; phylum Acidobacteriota; class Terriglobia; order Terriglobales; family Acidobacteriaceae; genus Telmatobacter. Next base: position 39,732 of record CAZYDF010000024.1, on the reverse strand, counting down.
GTTTTTGCAAGGAAATACGCGCCCGGATGATAGACTGACCGCGTTCGTCAGGCCATTTTTCGGAGGCCTCCCGACCGGAGCTGTCCGGCTGCAGCAGCGGGTCTTCGGAACGCGTCGCACCAGGCGACCAGCCTTGCGCCCAAGGTTTTCCACATCAATTTGTATTGTCACCACGAAGGAGAAGTTTCGTTCAATGAAAGCTTTACGTATTGTTTCCACGCTGTTGGCTTCGGCCCTGATCTCGAGCCTTGCCACGGCCGCCGTGGCGCAGACCCCGGCTCCCAAGCCCGCTCCGACCGCCCCCGTTGCTCCAGCAGCCGTCAAGGCTCCTGAGCCTCCTGCCGGCGTCACGCCGGTGATCGCCGCCATCCCCTTCCAGGCTGCCGCCTTCCAGACCGAAGAGGGCAAGCGCCTTCTGGCTGAGCTCAAGAAGAAGTACGATCCCAAGCAGACGGCGCTCAAGGCCCAGGCGGAAGAGATCTCCGGCCTCGAGAAGCAGCTTTCCGATCCGGCCGCCAAGTTTACCGACGCCGAAAAGGCAGAGCGCAAAAAGGCCATCGATGCCAAGCGCAGGCTGTTCCAACACGAGGCTGAAGCTGGCCAGGCGGAGTCGCAAAAGGACTTTGCCAACCTGTGGAAGCCGCTGGCGGAGAAGTTCTACAAGGCACTGGTGGCTGAAGCCAAGGAGCGCGGCGTGGCCATGATTGTGGACGCGGGCAGCGAGCAGCATCCGGTCATCTGGGCCGCCGATTGGGAAAAGCCCGTTGACATCAGCCTGGGCGTCATTGATCGCTACAACAAGACCCCAGTTGCCGTTGCACCGCCTGCCACCCCCACCGTGCCCTCCACCGGCGCTGTCACCAAGTAACTCCGGCCGCAGGCTGCTAACCGTTTGATCCTGAACCATCCCTGGGGGCCCCAGGTCTCGATTTTGAGACCTGGGAAGATGAGATGCCAAAGTGCAGATTCAACCGGTTAGAGCGGTTCTCCAATTGCTATATCCCGAAATCACAACCGCTGAGTAGCTTTTTCCTCAAGAAAAAACTACCTTGCACGACTTCCGCAAGGGCTACATCTATTGGAGAAACGCTCTAGAGACCCCGCCGCGCGTCTTGCAGTCGCTCAAGATCCCCTTCTTTCTCCCCCGCAAAGGTGAGCAAGGAGGGGATTTTCTTGCCCGACATCTACGCTCTCCCTTCCCCTTCGTCCCCACTCCAGCCAATCGCGCAGCCGCGTGTTAGTGTGGAGAGCATTGCTCCAACTCATGCCCTCACTTCGGAAGGAACGCGCCGATGAAGCTGCGCCTGAAAGCCCTTTTACCGATTGGGATAACGCTCATTCTCATGGCTCTGCCGGCCCCGGACGGGTTGCCGCAATTTGCGTGGCGTTACTTTGCGCTCTTTGCCGGGGTGGTGGCGGGCATCATTCTGGAGCCGTTGCCGGGTGGCGCCATTGGGCTCATGGGCGTAACGATTGCAGCCATTGGATCGCGCTGGTTGCTGTTCAGCCCGCAGGAGTTGGCCAAGCCCGGCTTTGATGCCGCCACCCAGGCCATGACCTGGGCCCTTTCCGGCTTTGCCAACACCACGGTCTGGCTCATCTTTGCGGCCTTCATCTTCTCCCAGGGCTATGAGAAGACCGGCCTGGGCGCGCGCATTGCGCTCCTGCTGGTACGCGCCATGGGCCGCCGCACCCTGTGGCTGGGCTACTCGGCCATGTTGGCGGATACGGCTCTGGCTCCTTTCACGCCTTCCGTCACCGCCCGCAGCGCCGGCACCATCTATCCGGTGCTGCGCCATCTGCCCCTGCTCTACGACTCCAAACCCGACGATCCTTCCGCCAACCGCATCGGCTCGTACATTCTCTGGGTAGCCGTGGCCACCTCCGCCGTCACCAGTTCCATGTTCCTTACGGCGCTGGCGCCCAACCTGCTGGCCATGGAGATTGTGCACACCATCCTTCATCTGCGCTTTACCTGGATGCAGTGGTTCCTGGCCTCCGCGCCGGGCTGCGCGATTCTGCTCTTGCTGGTGCCCGCCGTCGGGTATCTGGTCTGCAAGCCCGAGGTCAAGCGCGGCGATGCGGCGGTTCGCTGGGCCACGGAAGAGCTGGCGCGCAAAGGTCCCGTCACCCGCGCGGAGAAGCTGCTGATGGCCCTGGTGGGTCTGGCGCTGGTGCTCTGGATTGCCTGCGGCAGCATTGTGGACCCCACCGCTGCCGCGCTGGCCGTCATTGTGCTCATGCTCATCTGCGGCGTGCTCAGCTGGCAGGAGGTGATGCGCAACGCAGCGGCCTGGAACACTCTGGTCTGGTTTGCCACCCTGGTGGCCATGGCCGCGGGGCTCAGCCGGGTAGGCTTCATTGCCTGGTTTGCCAAGGCCGTGGGCGCGCACCTTATAGGATTTGCCCCGCTCACGGCGTTGCTGGTGTTGCTTACCTTCTTCTTCTTCGCGCACTACGCCTTTGCCAGCGTCACCGCGCACGTTACGGCTCTGCTCCCGGTGATGTTGGCGCTGGTGATGCAGATGCAGGGCTTGCCGCTGGCGCCTACCGCGTTGCTGCTATGTCTCTCGCTCGGCCTCATGGGCGTGATGACGCCGTACGCCTCCGGGCCCAACCCGGTCTACTACGGGAGCGGCTATCTGCCCTCGGCCAAGTACTGGCGATTGGCCACCATCTTCAGCTTCATGTATTTTGTTGTTTTTCTGGTGGTGACGGTGCCGTGGGTGCTGGTGGTTGGGTCAAGAACGTTTCTTTCGGTGGTGGGGCAGTAGAGCAATTGGCAAGATAGCCTTACAGATCCAGCCGTCAAATGGTGTCATGCTATCCCACCCATTCCGCACAAAACGCGGGATGGATGGGGCACCCGAGCGTCAGTATTTATGGGCAGGTTGAATAGCAGGAACGAGGGAGTATCTGGAACGCTCAATAAATGCACCAAAAATACCCCCGCACTGGCGCCGTTGAAACAGCGTTAGTACGGGGGCTCTGACTGTGAAGCAGGAAGGGCGGTTAGAGGGGCAGTCCCGCCGCCTTGGCATCGGCTACCGAGCCGGGCAGGCCGAACTCCGGCAGCAGTGTCTCCAGCACCGTCGAGCGATGTCCCTTTAGCGCCTCGTGGAACATGGTCCAGTCCTTCTGTTCGAAGTCGGCCGGGCGCACAAAGGACACGTTGGGCACGTCCTTATCGTTCGTGGTGCCGAGGGCCTCGTATTTCCAGGAGCCCACGCCCTTGGGGATGTAGTTCAGCTCCGCCATCTCCGCGCTGGAGGGCGCGCCGAAGGAGAACTTCCCGGCTGCAACGGCGCTGAGCCACACCGCATGGCGCTGTTTGGGATCCTTCATTTGGGTGAACTCCACCAGCGACACGATCTGCGCGCGATCACAGTCCTGCAGAGCGGCCGCCCCATCGCCGCCGCGGTATTCCGTGAGCCGGCTGAAGAGGCAGTCGCAGGCCTCAGGGAAGACGCCGGAGTTAACCGAGTCAAAGAAGGCGCCCGAAGCCATGTGGCAGCGCCAGGTGAGATACGGCAAGTCTGGATTGACGCCCGCGCCGCCGTGGCCGAGCCGTAGAAAATTGGCCACCCGGTCCTCAAGCTTGTCAAAGAAGGACATGTCGCTGGGTGCGATGGCGTCCAGTTGGACGATCTCGTTGATCTCGTGCCGGAAGCCGGCAAAGCGTTGGTGCGAGAAGGTGTCTTCATACACGTGGCAGGTGATGCCCAGCCGGTGCAGGGCGTTGACATCGGCTGCGGTTTTGCGGCACTCCTCCCACATGCGACGGGCTAGCGGGCTGTCGGGTTGGCAGAGCAGACGCTGCACCAGCGGCACCGTGAGCGTGGTGCCTGCCGCAGCGCCGTTGTTGCCGGGCAAAAAGTGGAATGGCACCCACACCGTGTAGTCGGCGGTGTCCTGGGAGTTATCGTCCAGGTCGGTGATGGCCCAGGCGGAAGCATAGTGATAGTAAGTGGTGCCGTCGGTAAATTGGACGGTGCCCTGGTTGTTGGCGTCGTCAATGTACTGGGCTGCGTGGGCAATGGTGACCGCACTGCTATGCGGAAAGCCAGCCAGTCTCGAAAGGATATAGGTAACTCCATGGTGGAAATCGATCTGCATTGTAATCTCCTTTTACTTGCGAAGATTGCCGCGGGGAACTCTTCCCTTCGCCGCAAGAATCATACACCTGCCAGCTTTTGACCGAAGCGCCGATTTTGGCTGTCGATCACGGCTCGCAAAGGCCGGAAAAGGCGAGATTCCCGATGCCCCCAGCCACCAACAGTTGCTCTCCACCAGCGCAGGGCTCCCCGCAGGCAATCCGGGTTTGGTACTGTTGACGAATGGGATCTGAGACGGAACAGAAGATTGAGCTGGAAGCCCTGGTGGCTGAGGTTGTGGAGCGGGCCATGCGGGCCGGAGCCACCGATGCCGAGGCGGTAGCGCGCCAGGGCGATGAGTTCAGTGTGAACGTGCGCATGGGCGAAGTGGAGACGCTCAAGGAATCAGGCTCCAGGGCGCTGGGGGTGCGCGTCTTTGCCGGCCTGCGCTCGGCTTCCGCCTCCACCTCCGACCTCACCGCGGACGGCATCCGCTCCCTGGTGGAGGGCGCTTTGGCGCTGGCCAAAGTCACGGAAGAGGACCCCTTCAACGGCCTCGCCGAGCGCGAGGAGTTTGGCGCGGTCCAGGCCGATCAGCATCTCTACTTTGAGGACGTCTACTCGCTCCCCAACCAGGAGCGCATTGCCTGGGCCAAGCGCGCTGAGGCAGCGGCCCTGGCCTTTGACACGCGCATTACCAACTCCGACGGCGGCAGCTTTGACGCCGCCACCGGCCGCAAGGCCATGGCCAACTCGCGCGGCTTTTTGGGCGGCTACCGGTCCAGCTATGCCGGCGTTTCCGCCGCGCCTCTGGCCCAGGACACCGACGGCAAGATGCAGCGCGATGCGTGGTGGTCGAGCGCCCGCCGCCTCACCGACCTGGAGACTCCCGAGTCCATTGGCGAAGAGGCTGCACGCCGCACCCTGCGCCGCCTGGGAGCACGCCGCGTCAAGACACAGCAGGTGCCCGTGGTCTTTGCCCCCGAAGTCGCCCGCGGCCTGCTGGGCTCCCTCTTTGAGGCCATCTCCGGCGACTCCATCTGGCGCAGCGCTTCGTTTCTGGCCGGCAAGGTGGACCAACAGATTGCCTCCGCCAACGTAACCATTGTGGATGACCACTTGATGCTGCTGCCCTCTGGCGCAGGCGGCTATGGCACCTCGCCCTTTGACGGCGAAGGTCTGCCTTCCCAGCGCAATTTGGTAGTAGAAAATGGCGTGCTCAAAAGCTATCTGCTCAATACGTATACGGCGCGCAAGTTGGGCATGCGCTCCACGCACAACGCCTCGCGCAGTTTGGCGGGCGCGCCGGGCGTGGGCTGCGGCAATTTTTTTCTCGCTTCGGGGCAGCATACCGCGGCACAGATCATCGCTGGCGTGGATGCTGGCCTGTACGTGACCAGCCTGATGGGCTTTGGCGTGAACACCGTCACCGGCGACTACTCCCGTGGCGCGGCCGGCCAGTGGATTGAGAAGGGCGAGTTGACCCATGCGGTGGAAGAAGTGACCATTGCCGGCAACCTTACACAGATGCTCCTGAACATTACCGCCATCGGCGACGACCTGATCTTCCGCGGCGCGGTTGCCGCCCCCACCCTGCGCATCGATGGGATGACGGTGGCGGGGGAATAGGTGGTTAGGTGACTAAGTGGCAAGGTGACTGAGTGACCAGGTTGTAGCGCCGGCCTCCTGGCCGGCTGTAGCGTGGACCTCTTGGTCCACGCCTGCAACCGGACAGCAACAACCCCAAGCGAGACGTAATGACCGCACTCAACGAGATCGGCTTTGACCCCACCGCGGGACGCGCGGCTCTGAAAGAGCTGCCCACCGTCCCTGCCGTCTTTGCGCTCTACAGCGCAGAGGCCAAGGACGAGCCGTACGTTGGCCGCACCCCCAATCTGCGTGTCCGGCTGGAGCGGCTCCTCGTTCCCAGTGACAAGCATCCCCGCCGTCTGCAACTGGCCAGCCGCGTGCGCCGCATCGCGTGGCAGCCCACCGGCTCTGAGTTCGAATCCTTGCTGGCGCAGTTTGCCCTGCTGGAAGAGGTCTTTGGCGGCGATCGCGCGGTGGAGCGGATGCACCTGCGGGCGGCTTCGTTTGTGCGCTTTGTGGGCGCAAATCGCTATCCGCGTGTGGCCATCACCACCCGGCCCAGCGCACGGGAGGCAGGCTGGGCCTACGGTCCCTTTGCCAGCCGCGCGGCCGCCGAGCGCTACGTGGATGAGGCTCTGAAGCTCTTCAGCCTGCGCCGCTGCACGGAAGATCTGGAGCCCCATCCCGATCATCCGGGCTGCGTTTATTCCGAGATGAAGATGTGTCTCGCGCCGTGCTTTGCCGGCTGCACCGACGAGCGCTACGCCGAGGAGGCCGCTGCCGTGGAGCGCTTTCTGGCCACGCGCGGCGAGAGCCGCCTGGCTGAGCTGTGTGCCGCCCGCGACCGGGCCAGTGCAGAGCTGGAGTTTGAGCGCGCCGCACTGATCCATTCGCAGGTGGCGCGCGTGGAAGGCATCCGCGCTCTGGCCCCCGAGCTGGTACGGCCTGTGAGCCAGCAGCGCGCCATTGTTCTGCAAGTCGCGGCTGAGCCCGGCTCGGTGGCTGTTTTTCTGTTTGAGAACGGACGATTGCGCGGCCCCGGCCTCTACTCCACCTTCGGCATGAGAATCCAGAATGAGCAGTCCGGCTCCACCTCCTTGTTTGCGCATCCCATGGCGCTGGAGCCGGTGGTGGAAGAACCAGTGGTTAGTGATCAGGGATCAGGGATCAGGGCTCAGAACGATGGAAGCAGCCAAGTTGCGGCGCAGGGGACTAAAGGCCCAGAAGATGCAGGGGTGGTTGACTCGGCAAATGAATACTGTCTGGGTGCCCCATCCTTTTCCGCGCCTTTTGCGCAAAAGGGTGGGAATGAGGCGCCACCCTTCAACTACCGCACCGATGAGGGACGTGGCGAATCCGCTGCATCCGAACAAGAAAACCACGCGCAGCAAGCCGGAAGCGAGTCTGCGGCTGAAACCATTGGCGAAAATACAGAGGCGCGGATGGTGGGTGGGCCAACCCCTGCGCAGCGCAAGCAGCTGCGCGGCATGTTGGAGTCGCGCTGGGAAGAGCTGCTGGCCGGTCTTGAGGTTTGGGGCTCCGCGCCCACCGCCGCCACGCGCCAGGGCCACATGGCGTTGCTTAAACGCTGGTACTACCGGCCGGAAGTGAAGCGCGTGGGCGAGGTCTTCTTTCCGGAGGAAGACGGCCAGTGGCCCGTAAAATCCATCCTGCGCGGCATTGGCCGCGTGGCCGCCAAAGCCATGGAAGCCGAGCACGGCTGAGCGCTCAAAAGCGTGGCATCACCATGCCGCCATCCACGGCCACGGCCTGTCCCACGGTGTACGCCAAACGGCCCTCGGCCATGCTCACCACTACATTGGCCACATCCTCGGGCTGGCCCCAGCGCTCGGCAGGAATCAGGCCGGTCTGCTCGATGAGCTGATCGTAGTTGGCCTTGTGCGGCAGGGTCATCTCGGTGGCAATCAGGCCGGGGCGCACCTCATACACACCAATCCCCGCCGCCGCCAGGCGCAGGCCAAAGAGCTTGGTGGTCATGGACGAGGCGGCCTTTGAAACGCAGTACTCGCCGCGACTAATGGAAACCGCGGTCACGTTGCTCGACGTCATATTGATGATGCTGCGATGCACGCCCGGCTCGCCCGAGCTGGCCAGCATCTGGCGTGCCACGGCCTGGCTCAGAAAGAAGACGGCGCGGGTGTTGACGGCCACGCAGCGGTCAAAGCTCTCCGCTGTTACGTTGAGCAGGTCGCCCCGCTCCATTACAGAAACTCCGGCATTGTTCACCAGACAATCGATGCGCCCCCAGCGGGCCAGCGCGGTAGCAATCATCTCCTGATGCAGTTCCAGGCCGGTCACATCGCCCAGCACAAAGGCGGACTGAGCACCTTCCGCCGCAAGCTCTTGCGCGAACAGCTCCGTGCAATCGCTGGCTCCGATTGTGGGCCTGTCATTCACCAATAGGTTGAAGCCGGCCCGTGCCAGCCCCAGCGCACAGGCGCGTCCAATCCCACCGAGCGCGCCTGTGACCATAGCCACAGGGCGTACTGTTCCCAGCTCTTCCACATCGCCTCCGCACACAAGAGAAACACCATTAACCAAACAGTTGACTACTCTACACCTGCTCGGAAGAGGCGGGCAAGATGCGGCCAGAGTAGGATGATGCGTGAGAGTTTTTGGGCTGAAAACATGATGCGTAGCGCGAAGTGTCTGGTGTTTCTACTGCTGCTGATCGGCACAGGGCACACATTTGCCGAATGTACGAACCAAATCTCGCTGGTGCCCGTTTTCACCATGAAGGCTGCGGCCAGGGCGCGGAACTTTGTGAGTTACCGCTACGCCCTGAACGCGACGGACACGCTCGAAATTCTCTCGCACGAAGATATGGAGACCACCATTGGTCCGTATGTGCTGGGATTTCGCATCGAGCGCGACGGCAAACTGCTCAAGAAGGAACTTCTCGGGGAGCTGCCGGAGTTCACGCAAGCACCTTTAGGCGCTGAGGAAATCGACAACTTTTTTGCGATGGCGGTTGCACGGGCTTGTGCAAGTGAAGGTCCCTTCTATTTTGTTTCTTTGCACTGGAACGGCGATGTAATCAGCCCGGCGCTGGTCTTCCTTGTTGTGCCATCGCCGGATGGATACGAGGTCTCACTCTTCCCGAGCCTCTCCGGCGGCACTGTGGAGATCTCTCGCAAAGATCCTCACCAGCTGCGCCTCTGGACCAGTCTGCACGAGGGGGAATGCAACGCCTGCGAAACTGCCTACAGCATCACGGAGTACGAGATCCGGGAGCGGAAACCGGTGAAGGTGCGCCAATACCGGACGCGGCACCTGTACACCTCCGGCCAATTTGCCGACGAGTCGATTCGCTTTTCGAAATAGGTCACAATAAGTCCAAATAAAAGGGGAAGCTGCGGACGGCGTCCAGCTCCGTAATCCGGTGCGGACCGCACCCGTTCCAGCGTAAACTTGGAGGGTACGCTAAGGGAGTGGTCCTGGGGATGGAGTTGTCCTCGTGATCGAAACCGGCGCCAGGATCGTGTTGCGGACCGATGGGGCGGCAGGAAATATCCCGAAAGCGAAACTATTTGTGGATTGAAAGGCTCTGCCATGTTTGCACCGAATGCCTACCAGCACCCCCGCGAAGAGATCCTCCAGGCCATGGAACGCATCTACCGCTACCGCATGACCACCACTAGCGGCGGAAACCTCTCCATCCAGGAGCCCAACGGCAAGGTCTGGATTACGCCTGCCAGCGTGGACAAGGGCTCGCTGCGCCGCGAGGACATTGTCTGCGTGACCCCGGATGGCACATGGGACGGTCTCCGCAAGCCGTCGTCGGAGCTGCCCATTCACCAGCGCATCCGCGTCAAGCGTCCGGAGCTGGCTGGCATTGTGCATGCCCACCCCACGGCCCTTGTGGCCTTCAGTCTGGTTGCCGGGCAGGTGCCGAACACGCGGCTCTTCCACCAGTCGCACCGGGTTTGCGGTGAGCCGGGCTACATTCCGTACGAGCTGCCGGGCTCCGAGCAGCTGGGTGAGGCCGTGGCCGAGGGCTTTGCCAAGGGTTACAACTCCGTGATCCTTGAGAACCACGGCGTGGTCACCGGTGGCAAGACCTTCCAGGAGGCCTTCCGCCGCTTTGAGACCCTCGAATTTACCGCGAAGACGCTGATCAAGGCCAAGCTCTTGGGCGGCGAGGTCAGCTACCTGACCGACGCCCAGTTGGAGGCCGAGCGCGCCCGCAAGACGCTGACCGAGACCTTTGAGCCGGAGTATCCCTCCAGCGACGAGAAGGAACTGCGCCGCAAGCTGGCGGAGTTTGTGCGCCGCGCCTATCGCCAGCGGTTGTTCATCAGCACCCAGGGCAGCTACTCGGTCCGGGTGGACAAGGAGAGCTTCCTGATTACGCCGCGCGGCACGGATCGCGGCACCATGGAAGCGCACGATCTGGTTTTGGTGAAGAACGGCCGCGTGGAAGCGGGCAAGACGCCCAGCCACGCCGCGCTGGTGCACCAAGCGATCTATCTGCGCCACCCCAAGGTGGGCTCGGTGGTGAATGCCTATCCGGTGAATGCGACCGCCTTCAGCGTGACCGGCACACCGCTCGACAGCCGCACCATTCCGGAGAGTTACGTGGTGATCCGCAACGTGGGCGCTGCCGAGTATGGTTGGCAGTTTGGCGATGGGCAGCAGCCGGCGGAGCTGTTGAGCGAGACGCGGCCGGCACTGGTGATGCACAACGACGGTGTCCTGGTGACAGGGGCCGATGTTCTGCAGGCGTTTGACCGGCTTGAGGTGATTGAGTCGACGGCCGAGGCCATCATCAATGCTCGCGCCATTGGCGCACTCTCGCCGCTGTCGGATCAGGTGACGCGCGATCTGGATCGGGCGTTTTTCGGGATCTAGGGCAGTTTCCGGAGTGGTGTCAACCTGAAGTTCGTGGGTATCCCACCCATTTCCTCAAAGAACGGGGAAATGGATGGGGCACGGGAGTTTATACCCAAAGGAAAATTGCTCTGAGCGCGGTGGGATTGGCCCTAAAAGCCTGACTTGCTGCCGAGAGCAAATTGAAGCAGAGAAAATCCCATCTTTCCGAGCACAAATGTGCGGGGGAGGATGGGATTTTTTTGCTGAAACCGTTTCCATTCAGAGAAGAACTACCAGATGGTTTGAGCCACAACCTCTGGTGGGCCGGCCTTGCTGTCGATGACATCGGTCTTGAGCACAACCTGGAAGTTACGGTTTTCCCAGCCGGAGGGGAGTTTTCGATCCAGGTCGCCAAGGTGTTCAGGGTTGACGATGAACTCGCTGGCTGCCTCCGTGCCATAGGGGCCGACGCCGGCAACGACGAGGACCGGGCCCTCGGTGGTGGAGTCGTAGAAGCGGGCCACCATGCCGAAGTCGTGGGCGATGCTGACGTAGGGCTTGGAGAAGTCAATGGACCACTCGGTGTTTTTGAGGTCCTTGGAATCCTGGAGCTGGACCACGGTACCGCGGATGAAGCGGTAGCGCAGGGGACTGAGCAGGCGCATGGTCCAGGTGTTGTTGGTGGCTCCAATCAGAATCAAGGAGCGGGAACGAATGTCGGTGAGGCTGGTTTCGTTGTCTTCTTTGACTTCGTAGGAGCGGCCGACCTGGCGGAGCATTCCGGCAACGTTGGCCAGGGCGATGGCAGTACCGAGCGAAACGTGATGATAGGGGCCGGTGGTGTGGGCAGAGAAGCTGGTCTCCGGGGTTTCCGCTTCGATCTTGTCAGGGTGGCTGGCGCCGACCACGATGAGGATAGGGCGCTGAGACTGGACGAGCGGGCTCAGAAGCTTGCTGGATGAGGTGGCTCCGGAAGCACTGAGATGCCGGTAAGAGTAAGTAACAGAGAAACTTGCCACGACGAGCAGGGCTGCCAGCGAGGCCCACAGAATGCGATAAGGGAAGCGACGAGACGGGGCCTGTGGGAGGATCGTTCCAAGTTTGGGTTCACTTGCAGAATCAGGAGCCGGCTTGTCTGCCGGGTTAAGGAGGAACTCCGGAGCGTAGGAGCCGAGTGGAAGCTCGATGCGGACGCGGGCCGTCTCCTGGTTCTCGTGGTAGTACTGGGCGATGCGTTTGCGAACCTCGCCGGCGCTGATGCGGACAACAGGGTCAGTATTGGTGTCGTACTGGGGATCGCGGCCAAAGACCTCCACGCCCAGGGTGCGCTCCTTCAGGTCAGCTGCTTGACCGTTCAGGGCTGCCTCCACCACATAGCGCAGCAGGCCAGGGTACCGTTTGCTTCCCCGGAAGTGATAGCTGGTCAGGATTGCGTCCAGCTCCTCGAGCACGAGCGCGCGCTCCGCTTCCAAGCTGGGAATCCAAGGCGTGACCGTAGGTTTTGTTTTCTGCATGTGAACCAATCTGCGAGTTTGCAGGCCGTAGCATACATCAATATTGGGTGCCTTGTCACTGCGTAAATGGGGCTAGGGGGTTGAGCGGAGAGATGCGGCCTTCCTCGTTACGATAGAAATATCTATTATATTTATCAATCAGATATAAGAGTATCCTACAGGCGCTCCTTCCGTAACATACGGTATCAGCCTTGCGCCTTGTAGGGGCATCAAGCAAGAATTCGCGAGTTTGATGACCTTGCGCCCAGTCCGGTTCCAGCAGAAGGGTGGTGCTCCAGGGGAGCACTGGGCCGGGATAGGTCTGAGACAAACGGGGGTATCAAACCTTTTGAATGCGCACAGGAACAGAACTGGATTCCGTCGTTTGCCGAGTTGGCAGGTGATGTTGTGTGCGGACAGAAGCTCGACGAAAGCTTCGGAGGTGGGCAGGCGAGGCGGGGAAGTTTCCGCAGCGCAGACGGTGGCCATCTTCGAGACTTCAATGGCAATGAACCAATCAGTGTTCAAACCAAACGCAGTTCAATCTGGAGGCATATCAATGTCAATTCGCAAATCGCCGGGATTTGTTCTCGGTTCTATTCTGTTTCTGATGATGATGACGTTTTCATCGTCCATGTGGGGCCAGGCAGTCAGTGGCACCATTCTGGGAACGGTGCTCGATCCTACCGGAGCAGTTGTTAGCAACGCCAAAGTTACGCTGGTGCTGACCGGGCAGAATACGGAACATACGTCGTTCACGAATGCGAGCGGCGACTTCATTGAGCCCAATCTTCCCTCTGGTATTTACACCGTCACGGTTGTGGCGACAGGGTTCAAGAAGGAATCGCGCCAGAACATCTCTCTGGCCACCAACACCACGGTCCGCGTGGACGTGACCCTGCAGACCGGCAGCGCGATGGAGACGGTGGAAGTGACCACCGCTCCTCCAGAGCTGCAGACCGACCGGGCTGACATTTCCAGCACTATCGAGAAGGGAACGATCAGCAGTCTTCCCCTCAGCAGCGGTAACAGCTTCCAGTCCCTGTTGAACGTGGTGCCGGGTATGGCGCCAGTGGTCTTCAACAACTCCCAGTTCTATAACGCCAATAACGATCTCTCGACCAACGCGAACGGCCAGTCGTCCTATGTGAACCTCTATCAAATTGAGGGAATTGACGACGACCAGCGCACCGGCATTCATATCATCCTGGTTCCGCCGGCGGCGGCCATCGAAAACGTGGACATCACCACGAACAACTTCGAGGCGGAGTTTGGCCGCGCCATTGGTACCGTTGTGAACGTGACCCTGAAGTCCGGTTCCAACAACATCCATGGATCGGTCTTCCAGAACATGGAGAACAACGGCGTCAACGCTCGCAACTACTTTGCCTCCGGACCCAATGGACGCCTGGTCTACAACTACACCGGCGGTTCGATTGGCGGCCCCATCCTCAAGAACAAGTTGTTCATCTTCGCGGACTACCTGCGCACCTCGGACCACGAGTCGTCCACGACCAATGCAACGATTCCGTTCTATAACGTGGTCAGCAACAACAACATCAACTACCTGAGCCTGGCTGAATACTCCGGCCAGGTGTACGATCCGACCACTGGCGATACGGCAGACTGCTCGGGTGCAACGCCGAACAATGGTTGCGGCGCGGGGCGCACTCCGTTTTTAGCAAACACTACCGTGGCTGGCGTAACACTCCCCGCCACCAACTACATTCCGATGTCGGAGCTTACGAGCTTGCCGAGCCAGACCGGCTTGAAGGTGCTGCAGGCCCTGGACGCATTGGCGAGAAATCCGAAGACGAATTTTGCCTCGGCTGCGTACCTTGCTGGTGCCACGACCAACAACTTTTCGATGAACCTGCCGTTCAGCAAAGACACCACCAGCTACGACATCAAGTCGGACTACAACATCTCGCAGAACGACCACCTGAGCGGCCGTTTCAGTCATCAGAACATCAACACGTATCAGGCACCGCTGTTTGGCGCATCGCTCGGCGGCCCTGCGAACTCATCGTTTGAAGGCACCGGAGTGGCATCGGCGTACAGCACCGGTTTCAACTACGAACACACCTTCTCGACGACTCTGTTCACGGAAGCGCGCTTTGGCGTGGCCCATCTGCGCAACTCCGCCACGCAGTCGGATTATGGAACCAACGACGCCGCAACCCTGGGCATTCCGGGCAATGGCCCCAATGGAACGAATAACACTCCTCAGGCCAGCGGACAAGCTGCCTTCTCGGTGAGCAACTTCTCGTCCATGCTGATCGGTTATTCGGTGTCGCTGCCCTGGCTGCGCGCCGAGTCCAACATCGACTTTGCCAACAACTGGACCAAGATTCGCGGCAACCACACCTTGAAGGCAGGCTTTGACGTCCGCCGCGTTCGCGACGACCTTCTGCAGGGCAATATCAATGCCGCCGCAGGCGAGTTCTACTTCAACGAAAAGACGACGTATGTGCCCAGCGGCGGCCTGTTGTACGGACCTCCCGGAACAACCCAAGTAGCTACAAATCAGGCCAACGACGTGGCCAGCGAACTGTTCGATGTTCCCTATCAGGTTGGACAGGACACGAATAGCACCTTCCCGTGCTTCCGCGAGACTTGGCTGTTCTTCTTCCTCTCCGACAAATGGCAGGCAACGCGGAAACTGACCCTGGATCTGGGCCTGCGCTATGAGCTCTACCCGCCGGCCACGCCGCGCAAGGCAGGCGGTTTTGTCAACTACAATCCCACCAACAATTCGCTGGTGATGGCCGGCGAATTCGGCAATCCATCCAACCTCGGAATGCAGACGGACTACAAGAATTTTGCTCCCCGCCTGGGATTGTCGTACCGTGCATCCGAGCAGACCGTCATCCGCGCCGGCTTTGGCGTCAGCTATGTTCCTTTTGTGGATAACAGCTATGCCTACAACTATCCGATCAAGACCAGCACCGACTACAACAGCACGGCGAACTACGGGCCGGCGCTGAACCCGACGACCAGCGGTGGCGTGACCAATTACCTTCTGGCCAACTACCAGACGGGCGTTCCGCAAACCCCGACGCCAGCGTTCAATTCGAGCGGCGTACTGACCGAGAGCCTGGCCAATGGCACCCTTCCGTTGGGCAACCTTCTGATCCCGACCAACTTCAAGAATGCGTATGTGGAGTCGTGGAACGTGGCGGTTGAACAGACTCTGCCCAAGAACACAACCCTGCAGATTGCCTATGTTGCCAACCACGGCACCCGCATCGATCTGGCGCAGAACATCAACTACCCCTCCATTTATGGCCAGGGCAACACCTACGAGCCTTTTAACGCTGCCTTTGGCAAGACCGCTTCCGTTACCCAATACTTCCTGGGCTTCTCCAGCAACTATGAGTCGCTGCAAACCCAGCTCACTCGCCGCTTCAGCAATGGCTTTGCTTCGATGACGGCCTTTACCTGGGGCAAGGCGCAGGGCTACCAGACCGGCGCGCAGGACGGCGGCTTGCTGTTCTTTGCCGGCCCCTTGCGCCACAACTACAGCGTGCTGGACTTTGACCGCAAGAAGAACTTTGAACAGACCATTACCTACGAACTGCCGTTCGGCAAGGGCCATCGTCTGCTCAACTCTGGCATCGGTGCCTACACCGTGGGCGGATGGAAGCTCTCGGCCGTGCTCTCAGCGGTTTCGGGCCTGCCTTTCTCGCTTACAACCACCAGCGCCACCTCGGGCACTTCGCAGACTGTGACCATGACCGGCTCCTACAACGTGACCCACAGCGTTAGCAGGGCGGCCAACACCACATGGTTCGATCCGACACAGTTTACGGCTCCTCCAGCTTGCACCGCCTACTCGTCGACCAACCAGGTGGCGTGCGCGTTTGGCAATACGCAGCGCAACCAGTTCCGCGGGCCGGCCTACTTCTCGGACAATCTGTCGGTCTTCAAGAGCTTCCCCCTCTATCACGAGTCGAAGATGGAGTTGCGCTTTGATGCGTTCAACATGACCAACACACCCGCATTCGGCCTGCCGAACGCGACGCTTGGCTCCAACCTTGGAAAAATCTCTGGCACTCTGGGCTCGGGCGTGGGCAACGTGAACGGCGTTGGCGGACCCCGCGTGCTGCAGGCGGCCATGAAGATTACCTTCTAAAGCCAATCTCGAACCTTGACTCAACCCGCCGGCCGCAGTCTTCACGATGCGGCCGGTTTCTTTTGCCGTAGATGCCTTCCACCCAAGCTGGAAGTGCCGGATGCCGCGATGCTCGATGGCGCCTGCCGGGATTGCCTTATGTATCCGGCTTAGATACTGTTCCTGTGCCCCATCTATTCCCGCGTCTTTTGCGGGAATGGGTGGGAATGAGATGCCACTGTTGAATTTCGGGATCAATAGTTGGGCCCGCAGCCCGCGTCCACACGCACGCTGTGGCCATCCAGCACAAAGCAGCTGGCTCCCACCAGATCGGTGCTGAGGGTGCGCACGTCGTGTGCCTGGAGCGCAAGCAGGGTTTGGGACGAGGGGTGGCCGTAGTGATTGTGCAGGCCGCAGGAGATGACGGCCACCTGGGGTTGAACGCGTTCCAGAAAAGCAGGGGTTGATGAGGTTTTGCTGCCGTGGTGGCCCACCTTCAGCAGGGAACTCTGGAGATCGGTCTCGGCCAGCATGGCCGCTTCGACGGGCGCTTCCGCATCGCCCTCCAGTAGCACGGATGTGCCGCCGTTGAGGACCTGCAGTACCAGCGAGTCGTTGTTGGTGGGCTCGTTGCCGGGCTGGTAGCCAACCAGCGGGGCCAGAACGCGAACGCGGTCCGTGCCCAGCATCCGCTCGTCCCCCGCATGCAGGCTGCGCACTTGCATGTGAAGATGGGCGGCCACGTCCAGCAGCGCCAGGTAGCTGGCCACCGGAGGATTGTTGCCCACCCACAGCTCGCGCGGATGGAAGTCGCGCAGGATGGCAGCCATGCCGCCCATGTGGTCAGAGTGCGCGTGGCTGAGGGCCACCACATCCAACTGGCGAATGCCGCGGGCCCACAGCGCGGGGGCAACGACTTCTTCGCCAATGTCGAAATCGGCCTGCGTTGGCCGTGGCCCGCCGCCCGGGCCGCCAGCGTCCACCAGCAAGGACTTGCCCTCGGGCGTGATGAGCAGAATGGCGTCGCCCTGGCCCACGTCGATGGCCTCTACCAGCAGACCGTCGCGGGGATGCTCCACCGGGCGCGGCACAATGCTGAGCACCGCGGCTAGTGCTACCGCGCAGACCGCCAGCCATCGGAAGACGCGACCTTTGCGGAGCAGCGAACGGCGCGCCGCTAGCACGGTGATGCCGAGCAATATGTAGAAAAGAATCTGCTGCACCAGGAGGGGCTCGCCCATGCGCACGTCGCCGAGGCGAATGCTGCCGAAGAGATGCACCAGACCCGTGCCCAGGTGCAATGCCAGCGCCGTGCATGCCCCTGGTACAGCTGCGGCCGCCGGCCACACCGCCAGCACGATCAGGGTGATGAGCGCCGCTGGCAACAGCACAAACAGCAAGGGCAGCATGAGCATGTTCACCGGCAGCGCGTAGAGCGTGATGCGGTGGAAGTAGATGGCCATGGGCATGGTCATGGCCAGCTCCACCACGGCGGAGACCACGAAGAGTTCCACCAGACGCAGGATAGACCGCACGGTCCAGGGCATGGCCCGCCAGCCCAGCCAGCGGCTGCCTGCCGCTGTCAGCCGTTGCGCAAACATGCGCAGAAGGATGCGGAATTGCGCGACCTTCGGCTCCAGCCCTTGTTCCATGGCTTGCAGTTCCAGATCCTCCGCCGCGCGCCAATAGGGATGCACGGTGTGCGCCAGCAATGGCACGGCAATGCCGCCAATGGCCAGCACCGCCAGCAGGGTCATCTGCAAACTGGCATCGAACAGGCTGCGCGGGCTGGCGGCCAGCAAGCACAGAGCGGCCATCCCCATCGCGTTCATCGCGCTGCGCTCGCGGTAGACCAGACGGCCGAGCATGTAGAGCGTGACCATCCAGCAGGCGCGCTGCACCGGGATGCCGAAGCCGGTGAAGAGCGCATAGCCAAACGATACGACGATGGTGGCGAGGGTGGCCGGCACGCGCCGCAAGCGCAGGCGGCGCATGATCCAGTGCAGGCAGGCGGCAAGAACGGCCAGATGGAAGCCGGAGACCACCAGCATGTGGAAGGAGCCGGTGCGCTCAAAGCCGATGCGCAGGGAGTGGCGCAGATAGGTGCGATCGCCGGTGACCATGGCGGCGAGCATGATGGCGTCGTCGTTGGAGATGCGCAGCGCACTGGGCAGCCGGCGCATGGCCGCGGGCAGCAGCAGCAGGCGCGTGGCGGAGCCGTGCTGCAGGTTGCTGAGCAGGCAAGCGGGACTGTAGCGGCTGCTGGAGCCGAGGCGCGCAATCTGGTCAACCGGCGCGGTGGCGGTGGCTGTCACGCCTTCATCGAGTAGGTAATTTGTGCGGCTCCATGCGCCGGGATCGCGGTAATCGGGTTGGCGGAGCAGGCGCAGATCGGCACGCAACTTGTCGCCACAGTGGAAGGCCCGAGGCTCGCCCTCCGGCCAGCGCACGGTGACGCGGATGCGCCCTGTGGTGGGCACTTGCCGGTCCTCGTTATCGTTGACCAGCTCAACGGTGGCAAGGTCGATGTCAAGCCGCTGCATGGGCTGCTGCGGGAGTGCGGGCTCACGGCTCTGCTCGTCCTCGTGCACCTGTTCGTCCAGCTCGGTGCGCACCGGCGAGGCGTCCGCTACCGTGCCTTCCACGGTGCGCAGCAGGCCGTTGGCAAGCGGCTTGAGCGTGGGTGAAGGAGCAGGCTGCGGTTCCATCGAGGCGCACCACGCGCCCAGCAGGAACCACAGCAGCGCCAGCGGCAACCAGGCGATGCGTTGAGCGCGAAAAGCTGCCAGCAGGCACAACGCCGCCATGGCTGCGATCGCTAGTAGTACAAAGCTGGGGGTAAGCAGGACCCAGTGGGTGAGCACAATGCCCGCAGCGAAGAGACAGGCTGCGCGGAAGAGCGGGATGGTTCCGCGTGGGGCGGCGTCAAAAGGAGCAGCAGGCTCCGCTCGGCGCGGTTCGAAGATGGCTCTGAGGTTTCGCATCGCATGCAAAACGAAAAACCACTTGGGCCGTTCAAGCATTTCGCCAGTAGGTGTAGAGTCACTTTCTGCCTAACTGAACCTAGCCGGTCTCAGCAGCAACCTGGAGCGTCGGCCACTGGGCCATGCTGTACTCTACACCATCGAAAGAATCGCTCTCAGCGTATCAGGAGTTGCGCAAATGGACCACTGTTTCCAGATGGAAAGTTTGCGGAAACAGGTCCACCATGGCCATCTTTTCGATCTGATAGCCGGAGCTGAGCAGCTCCTTCAAGTCGCGGCCGAGGGTTGCTGGATCGCAGGAGACGTAGACCAGGCTGGGCGCGGCAATGCGACTGAGCGCGGCGGTAACTTCCGGACCAAGCCCGGCGCGCGGCGGGTCCACAACAATCAGATCGGGCTTCTCCGTGGCCGGCGCGCGCTGCAGATAATCGGCTGTTGAAGCCAGCAACGCCTTGCCCGTGGTGGCGTGCAGATTGGAAGCCAGCGCATCGGATGAGGTTGGCGCGGACTCCACCGCCACCACGCGCTCAAAGCTCTCCGTCAGCACGCGCGCAAACAAGCCCACGCCCGCAAACAGATCCCACGCCAGCTTGCCCTTGGCTCCAGCCGTGACGCGCTCCACCAGCGCATCCACCAACCAGCGATTGACCTGGAAGAATGCGCCTACATCCACGCGATAACTGTGGCCCGCGGCCGTGTAGTGAATGGAGCGCTTGCCCCAGAGTGCAACGGTCTCCGGGAAGAGTGCAGGCTTGCGTCCCTGCTGGGGGAACTCGACCACCAGCTCGGCTCCTTGCAGTGCCGGAACGCGCTGCTGCAACGCCTGCGCAAAGCTCTCAAAGGGCGCACGCGATGCGCTGCGCACGATCACGCTCATCAGCATCTCCGAGCCGTCGTGGTTGGCAAACAGCGCGATCTCGTTCGGATGCAAACCGCTTGCGCCGGAGAGGAGCAACGGCTCGGCGGCACGCGCGGCCTCGATCAAGGCCGGCATGGCAATCGGGCACTGATCCAGCGCAATCAGCGCATGCGAGCCGCGGCTGCGATAGCCCATGCGTCCCTGTGCGTCCACCGCCAGACGGATGCGGTTGCGATAAGCCCAGGGCTCGGCGGAGAGGATATCGATCTCGGCAGGCGCTTCCACACCCGCACGCTGCAGGGTCTCGCGCAGGATGCTCTCTTTGATGCGCAGTTGCTCCGCGTCGCCGGTGTGCTGATAGTTACATCCGCCACATGCGCCAAAGTGCGCGCAGGCAGGAGCAATCCGTTCCGGAGATGCGACCACAATCTCCTCAATCTCCGCCGTGGCGTAACCGCGCTTATGTTCCGCAATTTGCACACGGACTTGTTCGCCCGCAAGCGCGAGGGGAACAAACATCGCCTTGCCATTGAGCCGAGCAAGGAAGGAGCCACCGTAGATGGGCTTGTCAATCGTAACTAACTGCGCGGGAGTTACCGGGTGCACAGTGATGACATCTTCCACGGGCGTGACCACCAATGTGGCCGCAGGTGCGGGCTGCTGCATGGTTTGCCGTGCGGGCTTCGACGCGTTCTGTCGTGTGTTGCGCGGGGCTGCGGAGGGTGCTTTGCGATTCTTCATTGTTGGCTCATGTAGAACAGGCTAAGTCGCGGCAGATCGTAATGCGCGAGTAGTTGTTTGTGGGTGAATTGTTGCTCCACCTGGCGCATTTGCACGGCGCCCATGCGGCTGCGATAGGGAGCGAGTTCCTTGGCGGCGTGTTCCTTCAAGCCCACCAGTAACTCCTCCGGCGCGGCGGCGGTAAGTGAGGCGAATAACTTCTCTTCGAGCACGGTGAGCGAGCGCTCCAGCGATTCCAGATCGAGCGCGGCATTGCTGCGCGCCTCCTGGGCCAACTGGCGCAAGCGCGCGGCGGTGGCCTGTGTGGCATCGGGAGCTACCGTGGCGGCATCCAGCGCCGTAGCGGCAGCCTCAAGATGCGCGGCTACACGCTCATGCTCAAAGCCAGAATCGCGGGTCTCGGTTGTCGCGTTCTCCGGCTGCACCGAGCCGGTGCCGGCTTCCTTCAAGTCTTCCACGGCATCCAGCACCGCTTGCGCGCACCATGCCAGGCCGTTCACCTTGCGCTGGCGTCCGCGCTTTTGGCGCTCATCGTATTTGTCGAACGCGGAGTCAATGCCGCGCAGCACGGCCGCAAGCGGAATGCCGGCTTCGCGCCAGGTTTCAATCAGCGACCAATCCAGCGTGGAGAGCAGCAACAGCGATCCACGCCGCTGCTGAAAGCGTTCTTCGATCTCCGTAAAGTAGTTGAAATAGTTCTGCAAAATGAAAGGACACCTATTGGGAAATTGGGTTATTGAACGTTGACGTCACCTGAACTTTGCGTTTCTTCCAATCGCGGATTGAATGGGGAGAGACCCATGAGTCAAAAGCGATTCGTAACGGCTCTCCTGCTCGTAGTCCGAAGATAGCCGTCGAATAGGCGAAACGAAATCTGGTTGGATGCGATTGAACTATCTCGATGGGAGTCCACGGAGCAGAGGTTTCAATTCCCATCACCACACCATACACGGGTTTTGCTATGTGCCATTTCTTGCCGTCTGAACGCAACAAGCGTGCTAGGCAAAACTCGTGGGTTCCACCTTGGCTGGTTTTGCAGTCAGGAACGAAAAACGTCGAGCCGAAACCTTCGACTTCGACCTCAATCAGAACTATTCGATCGTCTGGGTCATCGGGGTTGGGTGTTACACGCACGACGGTAGCGGTGGCCCTGCCTGCATCGGATTTCGTTTGTTTGCAAAATCCACGAACAGGAAATGCAAATTGACAAAGCAAGACGAGAATCGCAACGCTGTGTCGCATGTTGACCACCTTTCGTGCGTTCTTTCTCTACGGCTCGCTCACAGGGGCGAAGCCCGTTGGCCGCACCGCAGGTGCTAGTGTGCGCGGCCCCGCGGGCGTGTGCTGCGATTGCGTTCAAAGAGGATGCGCAGGCCTTCCAGGGTGAGCATCTCGTTGATCTCCTCAATGTACTTGGAGTCCTCGGCGATCATCCGGGCCAGGCCGCCGGTGGCCACTACGCGGGGCTTCTCACCATACTCGGCTATGATGCGCTCCAGAATGCCATCGACCAATCCGATGTAGCCGAAGTAGAGCCCAGCTTGTAGATGCCCCACGGTGTTGGTGGCGATGACCTTGGCGGGGCGCTTGATATCCACGCGGCTCAGTTTGGCCGCGCGTGAGAACAGAGCCTCCGCGCTGAGCCCCAGGCCGGGCGAGATGCAGCCGCCCATGTACTCGCCTTTGGCGGAGATCACTTCGAACTTTGTTGCCGTGCCGAAGTCCACCACGATGCAGGGCCCGCCGTAGAGTTCAAAGGCGGCAACGGAATCGCAGAGGCGATCGGCGCCCAGTTCGGTGGGGTTGTCGATGAGCATGGGCATGCCGGTTTTGATGCCGGGTTCCACAAACATGGGCTCCAGGTGAAAGTACTCCTCGCACACCTGGCGCAGCGTGGTTTCAACCGGAGGCACCACGGAGGCAATGATGATGTGCGTAACCTGGCTGGGAGTGAGGCCCTTCATCTCAAACAGCTTGACGAAGAAGACGCCGTACTCGTCCACGGTTTGCGCGCGGTGGGTAGAGATGCGCCAGTTGACGGCCAGCTCGGGCTTGTCGCCGTCGAGTTTGTAGAGGCCGAGAACCGTGTTGGTGTTGCCGACATCGAGAGCTAGCAGCATCGTACTTAATCCATGTGTGCGGCGCGGATGCCGCCGGTTTGCACGGTGACGATTCCTGTGGCAGTTTGCACGCGCAGGAACCCGTGTTGATCCAATCCATCCGTCAGGCCGACCGAGGCCTGCGGTCCATGCACTTCCACGCGGCGACCGCGCACCCATGTGGAAGCGGCTTCCAGCGCAGCCAAAATGCGTTGCGGCGCGGCCTCATCGGCCAGGCTCGCGGTCTGCTGCTGCAAGGATTCTAGCAGGCGGAGGAGCAAGGTTTGGCGGCTGGTGGTACCGCCGGTTTCAAGATCGAGCGAGGTGGCCGGCGTGGCCAACTCGCCGCTGAAGCCGCGCTGGTGCACGTTGATGCCGATGCCGACCACGGCAAACGGCTGACTGCGGACGTCCGATCCCGCTTCCATGAGAATGCCGCAGACCTTGCGTTCGCCGAGGAGCACGTCGTTGGGCCAGCGGAGGTCGGGCGTGAGGCCGGTGACGTCGCGGATGGCTTCTATAGCAGCAAGCCCCGCGCAGAGCGGAAGCAGAGACCAGTGCGCTTGCGGCGCTTGAGGACGCAGCACCACGCTCACATACAGGCCTTCGCCCGAGGCCGATTGCCAGGCGTGCCCGCCACGGCCTTTGCCGGCCGATTGCGCGTCGGCCAAATAGACACTGCCGTGAGGAGCGCCAGAGCGCGCCGCGGCCATGGCGTCGTCGCTGGTGGAATCTGTCTCCGCCACAAAATGCAGCATCCCGGCAAAGGCGGTGTTTTCTAACTCGGCTTCCAGCGCGGGCAAGTTGTACATGGGGCCTCCGGCAGCTTTCAGCCTTCAGCTCTCAGCTGTCAGCTTTTGCGTACTGAAATCTGACCTTCTACTCAAAGCTTCGGCCCAGAGCCTTTAGCTGAAAGCTGACAGCTAGAGGCTAAAAGCTGCTCTTACTCTTCCGCCGTAATGCGCATGGAGATGTCGGCCGCGGAGGAGGAGTGGGTGAGCGCGCCCACGCTGATAAAGTCCACGCCGGTTTCGGCATAGCTGCGGATGTTTTCGAGCTTGATGCCGCCGGAGGCTTCGGTGGGAATGGTGCGGCCAGGATTGGCAGCCAGGAAAGCCTTGATCTGCACAACCGACGCGGCCGCCTGGGCAGGCGTCATGTTGTCCAGCAGGATGGCCTCCGCGCCGTTCTCGAGCGCGTCCTCGAGTTCGATGGGCGTGCGCACTTCCACCTGCACGCGTTGGCCCTTCTTGCGCTTCTCCAGGGCGTTCTTCACCGCGGTGGCCACGCCGCCACCCAGCGCGATGTGGTTGTTCTTGATGAGAATGCCGCTGGCCAGATCGATGCGATGATTGGTTCCACCGCCCGAAAGCACCGCGTATTTTTCCAGAATGCGCAAGCCTGGAATGGTCTTGCGGGTATCCAGCACGCGGGTGCCGGTGCCGTCGATGGCGTCCACATAACGGCGCGTGGCGGTGGCAATGCCGCTCAGGTGCTGCATCAGGTTCAGGATCACGCGCTCACAGCTCAACAGTGTGCGTGCGTTGTGGCGGATGACGGCCAGCACCTGGCCCTCGTGCACGCGCACGCCATCAAAGATCTCCGGATGGCTGACGACTTCATAGCGGCGGTGCGAGGCGGGGCGCGGATCGAGTTGCGCGAAGATTTCAAAGAAGCGCGGAATTGCGCCCAGGCCGCAGACCACCAGCTCCTGCCGCGCGATGATAGACGCGGTGGCGCGCAGTTCGGGACCGATGGTCAGGTTCGTGGTCCAGTCGCTGGTGGCGCGATCTTCAATCAGCGCCTGCTCCAGCAAAGCTTCAATACGTGTTGTCTTCCAGTCCATGGGGTTCCCTTTGGAAACAGCTTCTAGCTGCTAGCTCTTAGCCTCTAGCTCCGAAAGAACAAACCGAAACCAGAAGCCAGAAGCTGGGAGCTAAAAGCTGAAAGCTAGTGTTTCGGCGGGTGCCCCTGGTCCCTCGCATTTGGGGACCAGGGATCGAAGCCATCCGCGCCTACGCCTTGGGCAAAGCCGCCAGCGCGGCCTGCGCCTTGTCGAGCAACAGACGAGTTTCCGCTTCCTGCTTCTTCAAGCCTTCCACCACCTGCGCGGGGGCCTTGGCAAGGAACGCTTCGTTGGTCAATTGCCGTGCGGCCGCGGCCACACCCTTTTCGTACTTGGCAATGTCGCGCGTGAGGCGCTCGGTTTCAGCGGCTACGTCGATTTGTTTCTCGTATTCGACAAAAACGTCAAGGTACTGGTATGCCTGCCATGCCAAATGCTCGTAGCGTCCACCACCATTTCGGTCAGTAAAGGAGACTATGTCTAGCTCGTTCACGCGGGCTAGTTTCTTGATGATCTGTTTGTTTGCTCGCAGAATGTCAGGATATGCTTCAGTGGAAGCAATCTTGACATTCAAGAAAGCCTTCTCTTCGGCACCTATTTCCTTTCTGCGAGTTCGAATTCCGATAATGGCAAGCTGGACGGCCTGCATGGATTTGCAGATAGAGAGTGAAGCGAGCATCGACTCGGAGTTCTTGTCTGCTTTGGGATAGGCCGTCAGCGCGATGGACTTGGCCGGCGGATTGCCGTCGTACAGCGCATGCCAGATCTCTTCAGTGAGGAAGGGCATGAAGGGCGACAACATGCGGAGCGAAGCTTCAAAGACCTGCACCAGCGTGGTGAGTGCGGCCTTGGTGGCTTGCTTGTCGGCGGTTTCAGAAAAGTCCAGCCGCAGCTTGACGATCTCAAGATACCAATCGCAGAAGCCGCCCCAGAAGAACTGGTAAATGGCGTTGGCGGCGTTGTCGTAGCGGTAGTTCTCGAGTTCCTTGTTAACCGTGGCAGCGGTGGCGTTCAGCTCAGCCACAATCCAGCGCGCTTCAAGCGGCGCGTTTTGACCTGCGGTCGGCATATCACCGAGTTCGTTTGGTTCAAAAAAAATACCGATCTCCGCGGCCCGGTCCACGTTCATGAACAGGAAGCGCGCGGCGTTCCAGATCTTGTTGGCAAAGGCGCGATAGCCCTCGGTACGGGCCACGTTGAAGGCGATGTCGGTGCCGGGTGAGGCCATGGAAGCCAGCGTGAAACGGACGGCATCCGTTCCGTACTGCTTGACGATCTCGATGGGGTCAAGGACGTTGCCCTTGGTCTTCGACATTTTTTCTCTGTTCGCATCGCGGACCAGAGCGTGGATATAGACCTCTCGAAACGGAACCGAGTCCGCAAGAGAGCGTGAGCTCCCGTCGGGCATGGGCACATCGGCCGCAGCCCAGCAGCCGAGCATGATCATGCGCGCAACCCAGAAGAAGAGAATGTCAAAACCGGTGACCAGGACGCTGGTGGGATAGAAGGCGTTGAAGTCCGCGTACCCTTCATTGCCCTCCCTGGTCCCCAAATGCGAGGGACTAGAGGCACCCGGAGTGTTGGATTGGCCAAAATTCGGCCAGCCAAAGACGGAGACGGGGAGCAGGCCAGAAGAAAACCAGGTGTCCAGAACATCGGTTTCTTGCGTGATCTTTGTCGAGCCGCAGTGCTGGCACGCGGTGGGATCGACCTTGGCCACGGTGATCTTGTGGCAGTCGGCGCAATGCCACGCGGGCAAGCGGTGGCCCCACCAGAGCTGCCGCGAGATGCACCAGTCGTGGATGTTCTCCATCCAGCCCAGATAGGTCTTCTCGTACATCTCCGGCGTAAAGGTGATGGCCTTCTTGCCGTGGGCGTCGGGCTCAACAACCTTGCGCGCCTGCTCGGCAATCGATGGGCCGCCGCCCTTCGGCGACTTGTTCACGGCAATAAACCACTGCGTGGAAAGCCGCGGCTCAACGGTGGTCTTGCAGCGGTCGCAATGGCCCACGTTGTTGGTGTGGTCCTTGATGGCGCCTAACAGCCCAAGTGCTTCCAGATCTTCGACGACCTTTTTGCGCGCTTCGTAACGTTCGAGGCCCGCGTAGGGTCCGCCCTCGGCGTTGATGTGGGCGCGGTCGTCCATGATGTTGATGGAGGGAAGATGATGCCGTTCTCCAAGCGCAAAATCGTTCGGGTCATGTGCCGGGGTCACCTTTACCGCGCCGGTGCCAAAGTCGAGCGAGACCCATTCGTCGAGAATGATGGGAATTTTTCTTGCGACCAGTGGCAGTTGCAGCATCTTGCCGTGCAGATGCTTGTAGCGCTCGTCCTCGGGGTGAATGGCCACGGCCACATCGCCCAGCATGGTCTCCGGCCGAGTGGTGGCCACGGTCAGAAACTCGCCAGTCTCCTGGCCATCGGCATCGGTGACCGGGTACTTGATCTCCCAGAGAAAACCCTTCTGCTCCTCGTGTACCACTTCCAGATCGCTGATGGCGGTCTGGCAGCGGGGGCACCAGTTCACGATGTACGCGCCGCGATAGATGAGTCCCTGGTCGTAGAGGCGCACGAAGGCCTCGCGGACGGCCACGGAGAGCCGCTCGTCCATGGTGAAGTACTCGCGGTTCCAGTCCACCGATGCGCCGAGGCGCTTCATCTGGTCCAGGATGGCGCCGCCGTACTCGTGCCGCCACTCCCAGACGCGGTCGACAAATTTTTCTCTGCCGAGCTGCTGGCGCGATCCGCCTTCGGCGGCCAGTTGCCGCTCCACCATCATCTGGGTGGCAATGCCGGCGTGGTCGGTGCCGGGCAGCCACAGCGCCTTCTTGCCGCTCATGCGCTGCCAGCGGGTCAGGATGTCCATCTCCGCCTGGTTCAGCATGTGGCCCATGTGCAGGCGGCCGGTCACGTTGGGCGGTGGCAGCAGAATGGTATAGGAGGACTGGCCGTCCAGGCCTTCCGCGGCTTCGCCGCCAGAGGTCGTACTGGCGCCCGGGGCTGGGGTGGGTTGGGCAAACAACTGCTCGCGGACCCAGTACTCGGCCCAGTGGTCTTCAATCGCGGTGGGATCGTAAGCTTTTGGCAATTCGTGCGGCATGTTTTTCCAGGGTCGATCCCTGCAGAATAGGCGGAAATCACGCACAAAACAGCGGCTTTCCGCGCCAAGGGACCACCCTTAAGGTTATCAGAAGGCACCTTCGGTGCGGGCATTGCATGCAGCGGGTACCTGCGCTTCGCGCCTTGCGTGCTTGGGCCGTGCGCACAGTCACCTGCGCTGCGGCAGGCGACTGTGCGCGAAAGGGTAGAGCCTCTGCTGCGTGCCCTGCGCCGAAGGCGCGTCTGCCGCACCGCAGGTGCTACCGATTTGCCATCGGCCGCAGTCTTTGGTCGATAAACGCCCCCAGCAGAATGGCCAGCCAGTACGCTGCAATGTCCCCCGCGGAGAAGACGCGCCCTAGCAGCAGAATCCCGGGCAGCGTCAGGCGGAAGGTGTCCAACGCGGGCGTGTGGACCAGCTTGAAGAACTCTACCGCCGTAGCTAGCAATCCGGTGATCAGGATGAGGCTGCGCAGATGCCACCACGGCTGCAAGGTGGAGACGACCCAGTAGAGCATCAGCGCCCAGAGCGCGGAGCCGCCATACTTGACCACCGCAGGCGGTAATCCCAACGGTGCAAAGCGCAGCACAAGACCCGCGGCCACTGTGGCCACAACAAGTAAGAGCGAAAGCAGGCTGGAGCGAGGACGCATGGTTTCCTTGTGAGTCTAGCGCATTTTCGCTTTTGCTCTAGACTTCCGTACCCCATCCATTTCCGCGTTTCTTGGGGAAATGGGTGGGACACCCATGAACTTCAGGTCTACACCATTCCGGAAAAGGCTCTGCCGGGAATGGGCAACACGGTGACGCCCGGAATATGGCCTGGCGAGGTGTTGTCAGGCCCGCGCTGGGCGTCCTGAGCCATCACCAGGACACACGCATAGAAGCTGACCAGCAGGGCGGAGAACGTACACCGCATCGAACTCTCCTGAAAAGGGTGGCCTCATCATAGCAAATGCAGAAAGGCCGCATCCAGTGGGATGCGGCCTTTCTGCATTTCAGAATAGGTGCAGTCTAGAAGGGGTTCAGCTTGTCCAGACCCTTTTTCTTCTTCTTCTTGCTGGAGGACTCGTCGCTCTGGTCAACGGCGGGGGCCTTCTTCTTCTTCTTCTTGCCGTTGTCAGCCTGCGGCGGGGCCACGGGGATGGAGCCGGGCTTGCCGATGTCGTTGGTCTGGATGGGCGCAACCGCGGGCTTCTCCGCAGCGGGCAGGGCGGCGTTGTTGTTGCCCACCGGCTTGACGACGGCGTTGGGGTCAGCAGCCGGAGCACCGACAATGGACACGCCCACACCGGTACCGCCCTCAGGCGGCGTCAGCTGCAGAGGCGCCTGCGAGGGCTGGTCAGAGCGGGGCGGCTCATTGGGGGCGGTGGGCGTTACGGCCGCGCCGGGCAGCACGGGCCGGCCGGCGTTGTAGGCTTCCTGGAACAGGGCCAGATTCTGCTTGGTCACCTCAGGCGCCAGAATGCGCTTGGGATCGGCCAGGCTGGGTTCACCTACGTGGACGGCCTCAACCACCGTGGGACCGCGCTTGATGAGCCCAAAGGTGCGCTCCGTGAAGTGCAGCGGACGACGGCTGCCTTCCTCGGCTTCACTCTCGGCAATGGCGGCCTGGGTGGGCTCGGGGATGGGGCGGTTCATGGCCACCAGGCGGTCACGCGCGTCTTCCACGTGCGGGGCCATGGGGTGGCGGACAATCACACGGGTGTAAGCAGCGGCGGCGCGATCCTGATACATGGCGGCCAAACGCTCTTTGATGGCCGGCTGCAGGTTCGGTACCACCAGCACGTTGTGGGCCTGGCCGGCGTAGGCGTCGCCAATGCCGAGCAAGGCCAGATCGCTCTTGGAGTAGAGCGGATAGGTGTCCACAACCGTCTGCAAGCGGGCGATCGAGGCAATGAAGTTCTCGCGGCTGCCGTAGTAGAGGCCAATGGAGGTCTCACGCTCGGCCAGAACCTCCTGCACGTCGCGCAGCTTCTGCTTGGCGCGCGGGATCAGGGCCGAATCCGGGAACATGTTGATCATCTCCCGGTAGTGCTTTTCGGCGTTCTGGGCGTTGTTGAAGTCGCGATCCGGCTTTTCCATCTGCTGGTAGTAGATGTCGGCCACCTTCATCTTGGCTTCCGCGGCCTCTGGGGCATCAGGGAAGAAGGTGATGAAGTCCTGGTACTCGGCCTCGGCCTGGGTGAGGGCAGCCGAGCCGCCTTCCCTGAACCAGGTGTCGCCCACCGAGAGCTTGGCGCGCATGCGGTACTCGGAGTCCGGGTAGGTGGAGAGTAGGGTCTGCAAGTCCAGCCGGGCCACGTCAAAGCGGCCCTTCTTCAAGGCGATCATGGCCTTGTCGTAGAGCTCCTTGTCGGGCTGCTTGGACTGCAGGTTGCCGAGCGGATTGGCGCTCAGATCCTCGTTTTTCTTGTGTTTTGGCTTCTTGTCCTTGGCTTCGGCCGCAACCGCACCCAAGAGCAGAGCGGCCAACGCCGCAACGGCGATCTTCTTCGACAACCCGTTCATACCACCTCGTTAGCGCCAGAGCAGGCTGAAGTTCCGGCTCCGGTTCACATGAACAAAATTCTATCCTGTCAGGCGTACATCTGGTCAGCCGCGGCGCGAGCCGCAGTCAGGAGCGACCGCGCATTCTCTTCGGCCCGCCCACCACCGAAGACCGCATTACCGGCCACCAACAACTCCGCTCCTGCTTGGACGATGGCAGCTATGGTATCGTGAGCCACGCCCCCGTCCACCTCGATTCTATAGTTCAGGCCCAGCTCAGTGCGCAGTTTTGCCAGTCCCCGGATCTTTTCCAGCGAAAAAGGGATAAACTTCTGCCCTCCAAAGCCCGGATTCACGCTCATCACCAGCACATGGTGCACCATAGGCAGCACATAGCGCAGGGTTTCAATGGATGTGGCCGGGTTCAGCACCACGCCGGGCTTGGCGCCGTGGCTGGCAATCAGCTCCAGCGAACGGTGCAAATGCGGGCAGGCCTCCACGTGGACGCTGATCCAGTCCGCTCCCGCCTCGGCAAAGGCCGCAATGTAGTCGTTGGGGTTCTGGATCATCAGATGGCAGTCCAGCGGCAGTTTTGTCGCCTTGCGCAGACTCTTGACCACTACGGGGCCCAGCGTGATGTTGGGCACAAAATGGCCATCCATCACGTCCACATGGACAACCGTACCGCCGCCGCGCTCGGCCGCGGCCACGTCGTCGGCCAGGTGGGCAAAGTCAGCGGAAAGAATGGAAGGAAGCAGCTCAACCTGAGGGATATACATGGTTTTCAGCTCAATCTCCTTGCCCGCCCAGTGTATCGCACCAGCACCTGCGGTGGGGCCAACTCGCTTTGCGGCGTCTGTTGGACGCATCATGGGGAAACGGAGGCGCCTGCGGTTGGGGTCAGCCCATCACTGCGCTCTCTGTGGGAAGAGGCTGGAGGGAATTCCGCACCACCTGCGTACCATGTGCCCCTTGGGGGCACCGTGCGAATAGCCCAGCACGGAGCCGCGCGACGTGCTGGGAATGCGCCCCCTCCACGAGCCCGCGCACTGAAAGGGCGCTGTGCGGCCCAGGCAATAACGCTGGCCCCATCACAGGTGGCTGCATATAATGCCGCTGTGCGCTCTAGCCAAAAATATAACGGGAATCGCACTCGATCTGATGCATTTTCAACATAGCCAGAAACTCCTCCTGAAAATCCCGCTTCTTGTGATGTTCGGTCTGTTGCTCAATGTAGGCTACGGTTGCCTCCAGCTGCTTCCAGCCAATCGAAAACGCGCCGTATCCCTCCTGCCAGGCGAAATGCGGACTCTGAATCATTTCGTGCATCCAGAGCGACGAGCCATGCTTGATCTCGCGCATGGCATCGGCCACCGCAATCGTTGATGGCAGCGAGAGCAGGATGTGGACGTGATCCGGCATGCCGCCAACGATCAGAGATTTACAGCCCCGTTCTCGGGCTACGCCGCCAATGAAGTTCCACAGACGCGGTTGGAGATCAGAGACGATCAGAGGACGGCGCTCTTTGGTTGAAAAGACGCAGTGATAGAGAGAAGAGCAGAAGCTGTGTGGCATGGTGGACCGAATCGTACCGCGAATGAACCACTGAAAAACAGAAAATCTTCGGAGGAGCCGCACCGCGCCCTGTCAGGGCGTATCCGTCGTCTTGCCTTGGTTCCCAGCACGTCGCGCGGCTCCGTGCTGGGCTACTTGCACGGTGGGTGCCCTTTCAGGGCACGGCTTCTGAGCCAGCGGAAAACTCTGTGCGAGTCGGGCTTTGTATCAGGGCACGACTTCAGTCGTGCCGCAAATAGCACAAAATAAAGGATGGGATTCAGTCCCTGCGGCATGCTAATTGGGCTTCAGCATGAAATTCCGAGTTTTTCCGCAGCCTGTCCAGGCGTACCACAAAGGCGCAACAGAAAAGGGCACGGCTCGCGCCGTGCCTCTGCTGGATTGCCGTGTGTCTTGTGCGTCCGTTCTGTCTCTTCCACATCGCGCAGCCGCTGGCCGCACCGCAGGTGCCTCAGACGCGGCACACCACCGCCCGCATTTCCAGCTCCCCGCGCAACCGTTCGATCACCGGGGTCCAGTTGCCCGGCTCCGACTGGCGGAAGAGGCGCATGGTGGGGTACCAGGGGGTATCTTCGCGGTCCAGCAGCCAGCGCCAGTCCGGGCAGTTGGGGATCAGCACCCAGGTGGGCTTGTTGAGCCCGCCGGCCAGGTGCGCCACCGACGTGTCGACGGAGATGACCAGATCCATCCGCTCAATGGCGGCGGCCGTGTCGGCCATATCGTCGGTCAGCGGGGCAAGGTCGATCAACGGGCCCGGAGCGGTCAGCAGTTGGCGCATCTCCGGCCCCATCTGCAGCGAGTAGAACTGCACATTCCCCACCCCGAACAGGGGCGCAAACTGCTCCAGCGGGACGGAGCGGAAGCGGAAGCGGTCATGCAGGAACGACGGATTGCCGGCCCACAGCAGCCCCACCTTCAGCTTCTCCGAAGGCCAGTGGACCGATGTGGCCATCTTGCGCCGCGCAGCCGCAGGGGCGTGGAGATAGGGCGTTGTGGAGGGCAATTTGTCCATCAGGGTGCCAAAGGCCGTGGGCAGGCTGAGCAGGGGGCAGTGCCAGTCGAACTCCGGCAGAGTGCTGCCCATGGGCACCACCTCTGCCACGCCTTCGAGCTCTTTCGAGAGCCGGACCACGCGGTCCTGGGTTTCAAAGATCACGGTGCCGCCGGCCGCGGCCACCATGGGAAGGTAGCGGCAGAACTGCAGCGTGTCGCCATAGCCCTGTTCGGAGTGGATCAGGATGCGCGCGCCGTTCAGCGGCTCACCGCGCCACTGCGGCTGCGGGAAGCCGCGGTCCACCAGCGGCGCATTCTCCCAACGCCACTCGTAGTTCTTCCAACCGTTTTCAAAATCGCCCCGGACCAGCTCAATGAGCCCGATGTTCATGCGCACGCGGCTGAGCTCGGGTTTGAGTTGCTGGGCCTTGTGGTAGCACTCCAGAGCCTCCGTGAGCCGGTTCTGCGCGTGGAAGGTGACGCCCAGGTTGCACCAGGCCTCGGCCAGCTCCGGCTCCAGCGCCAGAGTCTCGCGGATGGCGGCCTGGGCATCGTCATGACGGCCCAGCGCCAGCAGGGCCAGCCCCATGTTGTTGTAGGCGCCGGCAAACTCTGGATCGCCCTTGGGGATCAGCGCAAACTGCTCCACCGCCTTTTCCGGCTGCTCCAGGGTGCGATAGGTGCTGCCCAGATTGTTGCGCGCCTTGGTCAAGTGGGGATTGAGGCGCAGAGCCTCTTCAAACTCCGCTGCCGCGGCCTCGTCCTTTTTCTGCTCGGCCAGCGCATTGCCCAGGTTGTAGTGGGCTTCGGCGGAATCCGGATTGAGTTCGATGGAGCGGCGCTGGCAGGCCTCTGCCTCGTCCAGTCGCCGCTGCTTCAGGCGCAGGTTGCCCAGGTTGGACCAGGCCTGCTCCAGACCCGGCTTCAGGGTGACGGCGCGGATGTAGACCTCGGCTGCCTCCTCCAGGTGGTCCTGATCCTGCAGAATGTTGCCCAGGTTGTACCAAGCCTCGGGAAAGGCGGGCTTCAGCTTGACGGCCTTGCGGAAGTTGGCCTCGGCCTGCGCGGTTTTGCCCTTGGCCTGGAACGCGTTGCCCAGGTTGGACCACGCCTCGGCCAGTAGCGGCTTCAGCTCCGCGGCCCGCTCAAACTCCGCGATGGCCTCGTCGAGCTTGCCCTCGATCTGCTCCAGCAGGCCCAGGTTCAGGTGAACCTCCGCCAGATTGGGGTCAAAGACCAGGGCGCGGCGATAGCAGTTGGCCGCTTCCAGCAGGTGGCCTTCAGCCTGCAAAATGGTGCCCAGGTTCGAATAATAGGGCGCAGACTGCCTATTGAGTTCAATGGCGCGGCAGATCAGCTGCTTGGCTGCATCGGGGCGGTGCGCCGACCACAAAATCATGCCCAGCAGGTGGAGGCTGTCGGCATGGTTGGGTTCAATCTTGAGGATCTGCTCATAAACCTGCGCGGCCTCCGGCAGACGTCCACTCTGCTGCAGGCTGAAGGCGTGGGAGAAGAGCTCATCCACGTTGGCAGCGGGGCGAACCGGGGGCTGCTGGGAGGTGGGAGTCATCGGCGTCGCCCAACCGCTCAAGGAAGAGCGCGACTGGTTTTGATCGTTAGGTCCACCCTGCTCAAAGGCCATCATGAGCCGAGCTTAACCTTGGTGTGGTTTCAGGTGTTCCGAACCTGGGCAGATTCTTTACGGAAGCTAAGAAAAAATTCCCGCTCTGGACCTTTCCCATTCCGGGCTTGGGAAAGACGGGAAGGGGAAACGGGGCTTCAGCCTACCGCGTCACCACCGAGTGGATCAGCAGCAGCTGTTCCAGCAGCGGCTTCAGTTGGTGCAGAGCCAGTGAGTTGGCGCCGTCAGAGAGTGCCTTGGCGGGATTGTCGTGCACCTCAAGGAAGATCCCGTCCAGGCCGCTGGCCACCGCTGCCCGCGTCAGCACCGGAATGAACTCCGGCTGGCCGCCGGAGACGCCGCCCGCGGCCGAGGGCTGCTGTACGGAGTGCGTTCCGTCAAAGACTACCGGAGCCAGGGCGCGCATGGTAGGCAGCGAACGGAAGTCCACCACCAGATTGTTGTAGCCAAAGCTGGCTCCACGCTCGGTGAGGAAGATGCGCTGGTTGCCGGTGGAGCGAACCTTTTCGACCGGGTGGATCATATCGGCGGGCGTTACAAACTGGCCCTTCTTGATGTTGACGGCGCGTCCGGTCATGCCCGCGGCCACCAGCAGATCGGTCTGGCGGCAGAGGAAGGCGGGAATCTGCAGCACGTCCACGGCTTCAGCGGCTGGTGCGCACTGCTCGGGTGTGTGTACGTCGGTGAGCACGGGCAGACCGGTATCCTCGGCCAGGCGGCGCAGGATGCGCGTGCCTTCCTTCAGCCCCGGGCCGCGAAAGCTGTGCACGCTGGTGCGGTTAGCTTTGTCAAAGCTGGCTTTGAAGATGTACGGAATGCCGAGGTCGGAGGTGATGCGCTGGATGCCCTCCGCCATGGTGCGGACGTGGGCTTCGCTCTCAATCACGCAAGGACCGGCAATGAGGAAGAGTCGGCCGGAGCCGACCTGGACAGGACCGATTTCAAATGAGTTCGTCACGAACCCGATTTTAATTGATCGATGAAGGCAAGCGTGGAAAGGAAAAGAGGGGCCGCGCCGGGGGGGGGGGCAGCACGACCCCAAGAAAGGGGACAGCGTTGGGTGAGAAAACCGGATTAGTGGTTGTGTTCGAGGGACCATTGCCAGAGGGCGCGCTCGGCGGCGTGCAGCGGGGTGGGGCCGGGCAGGTCGGGTTGCGGTTGAACCATACCGGTCTCTACCAGGCGCTGGATAAAGTGGTTGTACTCGGTGTAGAAGCCCACGTCGTGGCGGGCGTGACCCAGCGCCTCCAGGGCGCGGAAGTCCAGCACCGCGTAGCGCTCCGGGAAGATGGCCGCCAGAATGGAGGAGGCGATGGCAATGTCGATGCCGCGCAATCCGATCAGCGCCTCGACGGCGGCTTCCGGCTTGGTTGCAGGGGCGACAACGGTGGCCAGCGCCGCGTGAATGCTCTCATTGCTGTTGGCAATCAGAAAGTGGACTACGCGTTCCGACTTCCAGCGGACGATGGTTTCCAGGTTGGCCAGCGTGAACTCACCGTTGCGAATGGCTGAGCCGGCCTCGTAAGCGGCTGCCTCGAGCTCGTGCTCGCGCTCGCCTGTCTCGCGCCAATATTGCTCGGCCAGATGTTGCATCTCAGTTGCTGCGGGTTGCAGTTGGAAATACGCCACCATGTTGTTCCCTCCTTCGGGAAAAACGGATCAAACTCTAGGACGGCTTTGCAGGCTTGTCAAGAGAATCCGCTAAGCGGGCGGTAACCAGTTGGTGGACTGGGCAACATAGGGTCTGGGGCTGCGGAAGCGGGAAAGGGCGAACGGCGAGGAGAATCACAGGGGAGCGTTGCGAACTTGACAATAACTAGCTCAAGTTTTTATCATAACAATGGCGATCTTTACCGTCCCGTCATCTCATGTTGCTGAAAGAGAAGAGTTTGTTGAACGGGACAGGGGAAGACGCAGGTGGCTGCGGAGTGTTGAACCTCAGGCCTGTTTGCGCCAGGAGATGTACGACGATGCCCCAGATGCGCCTGAGCCCGCGGGAGCGGCTGGTGCTTACCGCGATTATCGAGCTGTATATCGCAACCGGCGAGGCGGTGGCGTCGAAGGCGCTTGCCCAGTTCCTGGCCCATCGCGATGGACTCAGCTCAGCCACCTTGCGCAATGTGATGGCGGTGCTGGGCGAATCGGGTCTTCTGGAACAGCCCCACACCTCCTCCGGCCGGGTGCCCACGGCGGCGGCCTTCCGCTTTTATGTGGAGCAGATGATGCGCCCTGAGCAGACGGGCGCTGGTGGGCAGCAGATGGGTGTATTGCCAGCCTCCGCGCCGCCCCTCAGTGAGGCGCGCAGGGATCAGATCGAAGATAGTTTTACCGGGGTGTCGAGCTCGCACGAGTATCTTGAGCGGACCTCGCATGTGCTGGCCTTGATCTCGCAGGGGTTGGGCGTGGCCTTGGCCTGCTCCACTACCGGACAGATTCTGGAGCACATCCACTTTTCGCGCTTGGGAGCAGGCCGGGTGTTGGCCGTGCTGGTGACCCAGGCTGGTGCGGTCTTGGACCGCGTGATGGCGCTGGATCGCGAGATGTCGCTGCTGGAGTTGGAAACCGCAGCCCGCTATTTGAACGACAACTTTCGCGGTTGGCAGGTTGACCGCATTCGGGCTGAGGTGGCCCGCCGTGTGGATGCCGAGGAGCTGGCTTATCGGGAGATGGCCGCCTCGATTGAAGAGCTTTGCAGGAAGGGCGCTCTGAATGTCAGCGCGCAGGGCCCGGCCATTTATGTGGACGGCATCTCCAACCTGATCACCAACGAGCTGGATCGGGAGCGGCTGCGCCAGATGCTGGCGGCGCTGGAGGCCAAGCAGCGGTTGATTGAGCTGTTGAACGCGTATGTAGACGGACGCCACCAGGAGGTGCGGGTGGTGGTGGGTCTGGATGCGGCTTCGCCGGCCATGCAGGATCTGGTGCTGATTGGCGCACCGGCTCGCGTGGGCGAGGAGAACCTGGGTACCGTGGCGGTGATTGCCCCTACGCGGATTCAATATCAGGAGATGATCCAGGCGGTTAGCTACATTGCCAAGCTCTCCGACCGGATTCTGGAACGGCCGGCGGAGTAGACCAACCCAAGTTTCGATCACCCGATTTGGACGTGTGTTCGCAGTTAGAGTACGGCGCGCCTCCGAGGGCAGAACAGAGAATTGTGAAGAGGCGCGCTTGATGTTGAGGAGAAAGACGAAACCCATGCAGGATGACCAGATGAACACGGCTGCCGAAGAACCGTTGGAGATTACCGCGGGCGGTCCGGACGATGCAACCTATACAACTTCAACCGATGCTGCTGAGAACCCGGCGCAGGCCGCCGCGGAGGCCGTGACTCGCATGGAGTTTGAGCAGCTGAGGGGCGAACGCGATCAGCTTGTGGACCGGTTGGCCCGCATGCAGGCCGAGTTTGACAACGCGCGCAAGCGGGCGGAGCGCGAAAAGGTGGAGTATCGCGACTACGCAACCGGCGCGGTGGTGGAGCAGTTTCTGCCGGTGCTGGACAATTTCGCCTTGGCCCTGGCGGCCAACGGCTCCGCCGAGCAGTTGCGCTCCGGTGTGCTGCTGATCGTGAAGCAGATGGAGGACATTCTGCGCCAGTTGCAGGTGGTACCGGTGGCAACCGTCGGCGAGCCGTTTGACCCGCGGGTGCATGAGGCGCTGGGTACGGTGGAGCGCACCGACATGCCCGACCAGCACGTGGCCGATGAGATTCGCCGCGGCTACAAGATTCGCGAGCGCTTGCTGCGCCCCGCCATGGTGCGCGTGGTCAGCAATCCGAATCAAGCGGCGGAGTAAGTACAGCCTCTAGCTGTCAGCTTTTGGCTTTCAGCTGGATGGATGTTCAAGCGATCGTTGAACGGGAAAACCAAGTGTGCAGTGAAACCGCATTGTTCCTGGCTGGAACCAGCCAGGAGCTAGAAGCTAGGAGCTAGAAGCTTTCGTGAGCAAAGCAGATTTTTACGAAGTACTCGGGGTGAGCCGTGAGGCCAGCGACGCAGAGCTGAAGAGCGCGTATCGCAAGCAGGCGCTCAAGCATCATCCGGACCGCAACCCTGGGGACCATGCGGCGGAAGAGAAGTTCAAAGAAGCCAGCGAAGCCTACCAGGTGCTGACCGACCCGGACAAGCGCGCGGCCTATGATCGCTACGGCCATGCCGGAGTGGGCGGCGGCGGTGGGCAGGGCGGATTCAGCGGCGGGCCCTTTGGGGGCGGCGCCGTGGACCTGGGCGACATCTTTGGCGATTTGTTTGGCGAGATGTTCAACATGGGCGGCGGTGGTGGCGGCAATCGCGGCGGCCAGCGCCAGCAGCGCGGCGACGACCTGCGCTACGACCTGACCATCGACTTTGAGGACGCTATCTTCGGCACCCAGACCGAGGTGAAGATTCGCCGCCTGGAGCCCTGCACAACCTGCAGCGGCAAGGGCACCACATCGGGCCGTGGACCCAGCGTCTGCCCGCAATGCCAGGGACGCGGTCAACTGCGCTACCAGCAGGGCTTCTTCTCCGTGGCGCGCACCTGCGGCAACTGCAACGGCGCGGGCTCGGTGATTACGGATCCGTGTCCTGCCTGCCGGGGTGAGGCGCGCACCGCGGCCGAAGTCAAACTCAACGTCAAAGTGCCTCCGGGCGTGGAAGATGGCACCCGCATTCGCTACTCGGGCGAGGGCGACGCGGGCCGCAACAGCGGACCCAAGGGCGATCTCTACGTAGTGCTCAATGTGCGTGCGCACGACTTTTTCGAGCGCCAGGGCAACGACCTCTACTGCGTGATTCCGATCAGCTTTCCGCAGGCCGCACTGGGCGCGGAGTTTGAGATGGCGGCCATCGACGGCCCGGTGAACATCAAGGTCCCCGAGGGTACGCAGAGCGGCAAGGAGCTGCGCATCCGCGGCCGCGGTGTGCCTCTTCTGAATGGCAAGGGCAACGGCGACATGATTGTGAAGCTGCTGGTGCAGATTCCGCGCAAGCTGAGCAAGCAGCAACGCGAGCTGGTGCAGAAGCTGGGCGAAACCATGGCCACCGAGAACAAGCCCACGTCTCCCGGCTTGCTGGACAAGATGAAAGATTTGTTTAGCTAGCTGTGAAGTTTCAGGAATGGTGTGGACCTGAAGTTCATGGGTGTCCCACCCATTTTCGCAAAGAACGCGGAAATGGATGGGGCAGGGAAGTCAAGAGCAAAAGCGAAAATGCTCTAGGTTTCTGACCATTTGATTTCGTACCACTCTTGGGTGGGCGGATTCAAGCTCCAAGTGCAACATTTCCGAAACCGGAGATAGTT
>CAZYDF010000023.1:0-51942 GCA_964645855.1 uncultured Occallatibacter sp. | reverse complement strand
GTGCCCGCGCTGTGCCACGCCATGCGAACGAAAAATGGCCCATAGTTGCCAAAGTCTGCCGGCCACCAATCCTGCGAATCGGTCATCACGGCCTTGATGTCCTTGGCAACCGCATGCAGATCGAGGCTTTTGAACTCTTTGGCGTAGTTGAACTCCTCGCTCATGGGATTGGACAGCGAGGAGTGCTGATGAAGGATATTGAGGTTCAGTTGGTTGGGCCACCAGTCCTGGTTACCCCTTGCGCCTGCCGTTGTGTGATTGAACATGGCGCCCGTGAACGGGCACTTCACTTCCTCGGACATGATTCCTCCTTTGGGGGTAAACAAATTGCGCAACATCGCTCAAGTGCATGTTGCGGATTGGTTGTGAGTACACGCCTTGGTCAACAGCTTCGATGGTCAATAGAAGTCCCGTTGCGATTCGATTACGACAAATGCGCGCACGCCTGAAAATGATTTCTCCGAAAAAATCGGCTACTCAACTTCTGCCTCTTTCCGGCCCAGCGCTCTTGCTGAACATTCATGACAAATTCCGCGGAACTGGATGGAGTAGTCCTCAATCGTAAAGCCCAATTCCTTCCCCGGAATCTCAATCTGGTCAAAAGCTGGATTGTCCATATCGCTCATGGCGCCACAACGAGTACACAAAAGATGGTGGTGCCGATCGGTGCGATCCTCATAGCGCGCAACCGCGCCGGGATGGCAAACCTTACGAATAATACGAAGTGAGGCAAAATGCTCCAGGATTCGATACACGGTGGTTCGAGAAACTTCCGGTAGAGCGTTACGCACCTCACCCCAAATATCATCGACAGTGGGGTGGTTTAATGTCGGGAGTATTTCAAGCACGGTTCTACGCTGAGCAGTGAGCGATATGCCGTGTTCGCGGCAGATTTGCT
Organism: uncultured Occallatibacter sp.; assembly: GCA_964645855.1. Taxonomy (GTDB): domain Bacteria; phylum Acidobacteriota; class Terriglobia; order Terriglobales; family Acidobacteriaceae; genus Telmatobacter. Next base: position 51,044 of record CAZYDF010000023.1, on the reverse strand, counting down.
CAACTTTCGCTCGATCAATCAGGGGATCTTCATTTTTCAGCACTTTGCAAACCTATTCCGTTTGCAATATTATGTCAAATAATTTTTTGGGTGCAACGGAACCGTTCACTGCGAATTCCGGTCGAGGCGGTCTGGTGATTCCACCGGAAGTGGTCCAGGATTCCGTTGCGCGGACTGGCTCCGCAGAATAAAGCGCACATCCCCGGAAATGTCCTTCCACTGGAAGGTTGCCGGGAATCGCGTTGGAGGATGGGAGCCATAGGACGCGAGAGTGTCACCTACGATTCTGCGAGAGGCTCAGGGCGAAATCCCCTGGGGCTACTCCCCCAACTTTGGAGACGCATCTCTGCATGCTGATCGCCAGATCGCTACCAAAGATTGGATGCATGGCCACAAGAAGCCAGATCGCATCCGCCACCGGGCTCTTTCTTTCCCTCGGTGATCTTTTCCTGGTCCCTGACCCCTGCCCCTGATCCCTCGTTCTTCAGTCCGTCGCCATACTCAACTGGTGCCGCACGTCGGCTCCGCGCACCCAAAAGATGACGTCGGTGGCAATATTGGAGGCGTGGTCGGCAATGCGTTCCAGGTTCTTGGCCACAAAGATGCCCTTCATACACTGCTGCGTGTATTGAGGTTTGTCGATGATCATCTGCAGCAGATCGTCGTGGGCATGGTGGTTCATGCGGTCAATCTCGTCATCCATCTCGCGCACGGTCTCGGCCAGCCTGGCGTCGCCTTCCAGCAGCGACTGGATGGCGGTGCGGATCATGTGGGTGGCGTACTCGCCCATGGCGGCAAAGTCCACCGGCAGGTCAACCTGCTCCAGTTTGATGAGTTCCCGGGTGCGGCGGGCAATGCCCATGGCCTGGTCACCCACACGTTCCAGGTCGCCGTTCATCTTGATCACCGCCAGAATGAAGCGCAGATCCACGGCCATGGGCTGCTCCTTGGCGAGCAGTTCCGCGGCCATCTCGTCCAGATCGCGCTGGGCGTTGTTCACCGCGGCTTCATTCTGCTTGACGAACTTGCATAGACCCTTGTCGCGCTGCAGATAGGCATCCACAGCCGACTCCACAGCCTGCTGCGAAAGCGCCGCCATGCCCAGAATTGTGTCCTTCAGTTCCGTCAGTTGCAGCTGAAAATGAATGCGAGGCAATTCGAATCTCCTAACCTTCTATTCTGCATGATGCAGTGTTAAAGACGTAAGAAAACCGCAAGAATGACCGCAAGATTCACCGCCGCGGAGGGGTTGGCTCCTGTTCCGGTCTTCCCACATTGCAGCAAACCCTGAGAAAAAATCAGTGGCCGGGCTCGATCTCCAGCTTGCCCAGCAGGAAGACGTAGGCGGCAATGCCAATGCAGAGATAGAAGCCGGCCACGCCAAAGGCCCAGGTGTAGGAGTGGAAGTGGACCACCAGGTAGCCGGTGACAATGGGGGCCAGGATTGCTGAAACCTGGTTGGAAAAGTTAACGATGCCGCCCACCTTGCCCACATCCACGGGCCGCGCAATCAGCGAGGGCAGGCTCCAGCCCACCGGCGCCGCCGCCGCCAGTCCACCCAGCGAAATCGAGATCCAGATCAGCGCTCCGGTGGCTGTATGCACATGCGCCGCTCCCAGAATGCCGAGCCCGCAGGCGGTGCCGCCAATCAGGATGGTTTTACGCACCCGGGTGTGGTTCCAGCCACGCGCAACCAGAAAGTCCACCAGCCAGCCGCCCACCACAATGTCGGCCACGGCGGCAATAAACCAGGGCACACCAGTGTAGAGAAAGGAGTGAAGCAGATCGATCTTGAGCGCGAAGGCCAGGTAGGTGGGCAGCCAGGTCAGCAGCAGATAGAAGACATAGTTGTACGCGCCAAAGCCGATGGCCAGGCCCAGCACCTTGGGCCGCTCCAGTAATTTCAGCAGTGAAGAGGGCTGGACGCTGCAGGCAATCGCCGCGGGTGCCGCGCTTCCCTGCTGGATGTAGTCGCGCTCCACGGCGGTGAGCTTGGGGTCGTCCACCGGGTCGCGATACACCAGCCAGAAGTAGCCAAAGTAGGCCAGGCTCACCAGGCCGGTGAGGGCAAAGCTCCACCGCCAGCCCACATGCAGCAGCAGGATGCCGATGACCGGCACACCAATGGCCGAGGCCAGCTTGGCGGCGGAATCGAAGATGGCCGTGGCCAGACTCCGCTCATGGACCGGAAACCAACTGCCAATGGCCTTGGCATTGGCCGGAAACGTGGGCGCTTCCCCCACGCCCAGCAGGAAGCGGGCGCCGAACAGGAGGCTCAGGTTGGGCGCGGCGGCGGCGGCAAAGCTGGCCACACTCCACAAAAATGCGCCCATGCGGCCCACGCGGCGCACGCCCAGGCGGTCCAGGATGACGCCGATGGGCAACTGGCAGATGGCGTAGGTCAGACTGTAGGCGCTGAGCAGGTAGCCAAACACGATGTCCGAAAAGCCGAACTCGGTGGTCAGCGCGCCGTGCGAGACGGAGAGATTGACGCGGTCAAAGTAGTTGACCAGCACGCCCACGCCCAGCAGCAAGGCAATCCGCCAGCGGCGTGCAGGGATCTTTTTTCTGATTATCTCCATCTGTGTTGTGCAAACGTTTCTCTTCGCCTGGGGCCGGAGGTTGAGCCTCGACAAAGTGCTGAGCAGAAGTAGCGCGGAAGCCGCTTGGAGCCATAGCCCACGCCCGCAGCCAGTGTAACCAACCGGGGGCATAGTTGGCAGCACCGCCCGGTTGCGGCAGCACTTCCCGGCAGCACCGCGTCAGGCCCAGCCGCACGGACTGATGAAAATCCTCTGCATACTTTCATGCTGGAGGCACCAAAAAAATGGCTGCTCGACCATAAGACGAGCAGCCACTGTTGTTCTGGCCCTCAAAGAGTGTGGGAGCAACTCATGAAGGGCAAATAATCCCGAAGACCAGTTGCTTGGTGCGGTGGGGGGAGGGCTACAACTGGCCTTCGAGCTTGAGATCGATCTCCACGGTTTTGGCTACCTTGAGCACGAAGATCGATGGATCCTTCAATCCCCACTGCACGTAGGGAATGGAGAACTGGGTTTTGGCGGTCAGCTTGCTGCCTTCCACGTGAATCTGCATGGGCACGGTCAAGTCGTGGGGCGTACCATGCAGGGTGAAGACGCCGGTAACCTGAATCGTGGAGTTGCCACTGGCGGCAATCTCGCCCTGGAAGCTGCGGGGCGCAAAGGTGACCTCGGCAAAACGGCTGATTTCCAGAACATCGTTCTTCATCTTCTGGTCGCGGCCGCTGCTACCGCTGTCGCCGCTGCCAGGGTCCACCACCACCAGCCCGGAGATGGTCTTGGCCGTGCGATCGAAGTCGATCGAGCCACTCTTCACATGGAACGTTCCATGCACGGCGTGGGTGTTGCCGCCCAGTTGAAACGCGACCTCGCTGGCCGCTGGGTTCACGGTAAACTTTTGCTGCTGCGCCAGGGCAACAGAGGCAAAAGCAAGGGCAAAAAACGCTGCATAGACCAACCGCTTCATATCGACACTCCTCAGGGGACAGATGGATGGGGATGGTTGTTGGGCGGCTGGGCGATGGCTTGCGCCAGCCACAAACTGATCGAAGCAACTTCCTGGTCGGCCAGCACCTCGTGACCCGGCATATCGGTACCGGGCATGCCGAACTTGACGATGCGCGCCACCTGCTCCGGAGTGACCGACTCCGGATGCAACAGGCGGAAGGCATGGGCTCCTGCCGCAAAGTCCTGGGGCTCGTGCTGAAACTCCGCGTGCCACCGCATCTGCGCAACGCCTGACGCACTGTGGCAGGTGGCGCAAAAGCCTGCATAGAGCCGCTGCCCTTCCGCAGCGTTGGCCTGTTGCCATGCTGCTGGCAAGGGCGTCCACTGGCGACGCTGCTGATCCAGTTGTTGGTCATCACGGCGCAGACTGCCGAGGTACGCCACCAGGTTGTCTCCACGGCCATCGCGGAAGAGCAGCGCATACGTGGGCATGATGGAACCGGCGCTCAGGGCAGCGGGGTCCATGAAGTGCAGCTTGAGCCACAGCGCGGAACGGCGCGCACCCACCTCCGCCAGATCCGGCCCCTGACGGCGATTGCCGATCAAAGGCGGCGTCTCCTGATGGACCTCCGCCACCGGCTTCACCGGCCCCCAGAGCAACACATCCGCAGTGCCTGGGCGCACGTACTGCGAGTGGCAGTGGATGCAACCCTCCGCCACGTACACCGCGCGGCCTTGCGCCACCGCATCGCTTGCCGCAGTGGGAGGAGCCTTCTGTAGCTGAGAGGCGAACAAGGTGAGGCCTGCAACCGCGAGGATCGCAGCCACCTCCCGCGCGCGCTGCCGGAAGAGCTGGATGAGCGCAGGCGCAAGCACCACCACACCTGCCGCCAACACAAATCCAGGAGGAACCAGGTGCAGGTGCTCGGCCATGCCAATGCCCATGGCGGAGCCGATCCACCCGGCAACGGCATAGAACCATCCGGCCACGCGCGCCCGCTGCTGGGCCGTTGCCTCGCGCCCCAACAGCACCGAGGGAAACGCAACCAGAGCAACAGAGTAGAGCGAGACCCCGCAGGGGTAGAGCAGCCAGGCCGTGGTCAGCGTGAAGCGATCCTGCAAGAGCAGACAAGCAGCCGCCAGCAATCCAAAGCCGACGCAGAGCGTCCAGTAAGCCCTGAAGCGCTGCAACAACATCCCGCTGACAATAGCCGCCAGCAGATGCAGAGCGCCCGTATTCCAGAGATGCGTGCTGCCCTGCCAGCTTCCGCTCTTCAACCCGTCCGTATGCTGGATGACGTAAAAGGCCGCTGAATCCAGCCAGACCAGCGCCAAGAAGATGGTCAACGCCACCCAGGGCGCGATCTCATGGCGCTCAGTTCCCTGCTCGGCCTCTGTTATGGATCGAGGTGCAAACAACAAAGCAACCAGGCAAGCAAGGCCGCAGAACAGAGCCTGCTGTTGAGCCGATGCGGTGAAGACCAGAGGAAGATTGGCGAGCCAGTATCCGAAACCAGTACCAATGCCAATCTTGACCAGCACCGCGCGGCTGCCCAACCACTGCTTGAGTTCGCTGGCCATGGTCACGGTCAACACCGCAAGGCTTGCGCCGATGGCAAAGCTCAGCAGTACCGCCAAGGGATAACTGAGATCGAACGTGGCAGCGAATGCGGTGATGGCGCAAGCCGCCAGACTGATGCGAATCCGCAGCCGCGCGGGAATACGCACTCCCACATAGGCCGTGAGCAGGCTGAAGAGAATTCCGCCCAGCGCCATGGCGCCCATGGCGGGCTTCAGGCTGGCGCCGCCGGGGCTCCACGCGGCCAGCCGGGAGAGGAACGCGAATTGTGCAAAGATCAGGAAATGGAAGTAGGTGGCTGCAATCAGCAGACACGCTCTCCATCCGCCAAGCATCGATCTAGCATGTGACATCGTTCAGCCACTCCTGCTTCAAACCGACGCCCTGCATCAAGGCGCAAAGGCCATCAAAGGCCGCTACGCCGAGCCATCCCGCGTCAAGTTGGTGCGCCAGCACATGCGTGGCCACAAAGGCGGCCACCGAGCCGCGCACAATCGCCGTCAACAGCCACACCATCTCCATCCGCTTGCGGTCGCCCTTGCGCAGCAACAGCAGCGCGCCGTAGCCGCAGCAGAGACCCACACCGAGCACGAACGCGCCAATGTAGGAGATGTAGATCTCTGCGCCCGGATCTACGCTTACGCCCAGCAAGCCCATGGTGAACTGGGGCGCGAGAATCAAAAAGATGCCGGTGCAGGTGTCGGACAACGCCACGCCCACCTGATACAACCGCAGAAACAAGGACTTCATGCGACCTCCTTTGTAGCCGTGAACATGGACTTGCGCACAAGGCCCTCGGCACTGGTTCTCCAGGCTGCAAGCAGCCACTCCATGGACGCCGCGAACATGCCCAAGCCACTGAGCACACGCAGGCCGTAGATAAGATTGCGTCCGACGCCCGGGACGATGGTGAAGCCGGGATTGCCGCCCTCGATCCAACCCGCCACGAACATCAGCACCACATAAAGCAGCACGGAATGGTTCCAGGCCATGAAGGCCCAGCGGCTGCGGAAGATCTGCTGGTCCGGCCCCAGCATCTGCTGCATCACCAGAACGAGAAACGCGCTCAAGCAACCGGCAATGGCAGTGAGCGAATGGCCCACCAGCCCGTCGGTAAACTTGAGCCGGTCCAGAACTCCGGGCAGGAACACGATCCAGCCGGTGAGCACCAACCCCATCCACCAGGCCAGGAACGCGCGCCGCCACGCGTCCGTGCCCTCATGCCATGCAAAGCCCGCATACACACGAGGCAATAAAATAATCCAGGGCAGCATCAGCGCCAGACCGAGGTATTGCACCGGATCGCGATGGCTGCTGTCCGCATGATTCATGAGCGCGCACAGCACGCCCTCCACAGCGAGCACTCCCCACGCAAGGGCGAAACCTTTTGCGGCCCCTTGCCTGAGCTTGACCACCGCGAGCGGCAACAGCAGAAGAATGGCCACCACGGCCAGAGAAGACTCCAGTTGGCTGGCGCCGGTTGGCCCTCCGGTATCGGGATTGAAGTGTGGATAGAGCGCGGCACTGGCGGTAACGTAGATTGCCGCGGGCACGACCACGAGAAGCAGCAGCGGAACGCCACGCACGGCAATCGGCAGCCAGCCGGTCCACCGCCGGGCGCGGACACCCTCAACAAATGCGAGCACCAGAAGCAGCCACAGAGCCTGCATGGACAGCGGAAAGAAGATGCGCGCCGTGCCTGCCCAATCGAGGAAGAGCTTGCCGCTGGTTTCACCGTTGAACCAGCTCACCGAGCCCACCACCAGGCTGGCCGACCAGAGCCACACCACGGGGCGCGCCCAGCGCTGCACGCGGCTCTCCGCCACGCCATAGGCCTCGAACAACAGCCCCAGCATGGGCAGGCCGCACCAGCCGTAGAGCCCCAGATTCATGTGGACCATCATCCAGCGGCCGTAAGTCCACTCGCCCAGCAGATGGTTGTCGGCGGGCGCCATCAAGAGCACAGAGAGCATCACGCCCATGGCGTTCATCAACGCCAGCCAGAAGAGCGCATGCACAAAGGCGCTGCGCACTCCGCTGCTGGCTCCTGCTACACTCACGCTGCTCTCATCCGCGCTCGTCATAACTCGCTCTTCTTGCCTCGCTCTTAGGGCCCCGCTCATCGGGCCTTGCATGGTTCGCGGCGTTGCCCATCATTCCGCAGGGTTAGAAAGTATCTTGCCGTCGCGCATCTCCAGCGTGCGGTCGCAGCGCGCGGCCAGGGCGCGGTCGTGGGTTGCCATCAGCAGAGTCAAACCTTCTGATGCGGCCATGCCAATCAATAGCTCAAAGACGCTACTTGCGGTGCGCTCATCGAGCGAGCCGGTGGGCTCATCGGCGAGCAGAATACGCGGGCTGTTCATCAGCGCCCGGCAGATGGCCGTACGTTGCCGCTCCCCGCCGGAGAGCTTCTGGATGCGCGTATGCAGGCGATGGCCCAAGCCTGTCCGGGCGGCCAGATCGTGCAGCCGAGCCTCGGCCACGGCACGTTTTGTCCCCGCGGCCACGGTAGGAATCAGGCAGTTCTCAGCCAGCGTAAGGTCGGGCAAAAGGTTGTGCAACTGGAAGACGAAGCCTACCTCGTGGCGCAGCAGATCCAGCGCGCGATTGCCGCTCACCAGCTCTCTGCCACCCACCACAATGCGCCCGCGATCCGGCGAGTCCAGACCGCCGATGAGGTGCAGCAGCGTGCTCTTGCCGCATCCCGAGGGACCGCAAAGGGCCACGGTTTCGCCTTGATCCACATGCAGGCTCACGCCCTGCAACACGCGGATGGTGTCGTCTTCATAGCTCTTCCATAGCTCCGTCGCCTCAATGATGGCGGGGGAGATGGGAGCGACCCTCTGATTGTTTTCACTCATTCGAAGCGCAGCGCCTCCACCGCACGGATTCGCATGGCATAGAAGGCCGGATAGAGCGCGCCCACAATACCTGTGATGACTGCCAGCACCAACACCAACACCATGACCACGGGACGCAGGGACGCATCCACATAGCCATGCAGCGCCGGCAGGTACTTCATCGTGATCAGCAAGGCACAGCCCACCACCAAGCCCAGCACCGCGCCCAACAGCGAGATGACCGTGGCCTCCGCCAGCACAATGGACGCCACCTGCACCTGCGAAAAGCCGTTGACACGCAGGATGGCGATCTCGCGAATCCTGGTAAAGACCGACATGATCATGGTGTTGGCCACGCCGAATCCACCCAGCAAAAGGCCGCATCCGCCCACTGCCCAGGCCGTGGCCTTCAAGATGCGGAACTGCGAATAGGTGCGGTTGAACTCGGAGTTTTCCAGCGCGGTCAGGTTGGGATACGTGCTCTGCACCCTGGCCTTGAAGGCGGCAAGGTCGTCCGTGTGGCGCAGCTTGACGGTGATCACCGACGAGCCCTCTTTGTGAAAGAAAGCCTGCGCGGCCTTGAGCGGCAGAAAGACGCCTCCGTCTTCAAAACCATTCGAGGTGCGCACCACGCCCAACACGCGAAATGTACCGTGGCCCACCGGCACCATCTCACCCTTACGCGCATGCAGGAACTCCGCGGCCCGCTCACCGAGCACAATGCCCTCAGCGTCAGGGTTGAACTCCACGATCGTGCCTTCGAGCCAGGTGGCCTTGCGCAAACGCGCATCGTCCGCGGTGATGCCAAAGCAGGTAATGATGGGGTGGTCGGGACTGGAGACGATGCCGAACAACACCGGGTCGGCATGATCCACCATAGGCCATTTACCGATTTCGTGAAGCGCGCCGGGCGCAACATCGCTGAAGAAGAGATCGGATACGTTCTTCTCGAAGACGATGGTTTCGCTGTCGCTGGACAGGATTCCGGAGAACATGCCGATGGCGCCCTGCAGCACGGTAACCACGGTGAGCATGGCCGCCACACTGAAGGCTATGCCCGCCGTGCTCATGAGCGTGCGCACGCGATGGCGCAGCAGGTTGGTCAGTATCAAGCGGAAGAAGATCATGCGCACGGCCCTTCCGCAATCTGTCCGGTGCCACAGTTGAGATCGCGAACTTGAGCATCGAGGCCCGTGCGCAGCTCTTCCAGAAATTGCAGGCCTGGCCGCAAGCGGAGCAAAGCAGAAAAAAATCCGTCGCCGATCGAGAGCAGCCGTTCCAGACACGCAAAGGCCTTCTCAGAGCCCAGCACCAGAGCCATATTGGGGCGATGCAGCAAGGCGTCGCGCGCCGCAGTTTTGCCGCTGCTGGCGCTATTGGCAAGCACATCCTTCAAGTCGTCAGCGGCCTGGTAGGCAAGCCCCCAATAGAGCGCGACACGCTCCAGCAGTTGCAGCTCGCGTGCGCCTGCTCCAGCCAACAGAGCTGGCCACACCAACGAGAGGCGAATCAGCGAAACGGTTTTCCCTTTGGCAACCAAAGTTGCATTGGCGGCTGAAGGCGCCTGCGAAGCATAGTTCAGGTCGCGGCTCTGGCCGGAAAGCAGGCCGCTCAATCCGAGTAACTGTTCCAGATAGGCCATGCCGCGCAGGGTCACGGCTCCCTCGCACTCCGCCAGCACGCCCCAGGTCAGCGCGTAGGCGCGATTGATGAGCGCCAGCGCCACCAGAATGGCCTCATGCTCACCGTAGACGCGATGCACACAGGGCTCGCCTCTGCGTTCCGCGGCATCGTCCATGCAGGGCAGGTCGTCCAGCACCAACGACGCGGTATGGAAGTATTCCAGCGCGGTAGCGGCGTGCAGCGCCTGATGCGATTCCATGCCAAAGCTCTCGGCCAGCGGATACGCCACCCGCATGCGGATCAGGCTTCCCGGCGCGGCCAGCACATGGCGAAGGGCATCGGCCAGTACCGGGCAGCTCTCCGGAGGAAAGGGCAGACTGTGGCGAAAGGCGGCCACAATCGGGTCCGCATGTACCAGATTCAGGCCCGCAGGTTTGGCGTGCCCGGCCGATGATTCTTCAAACCTCGCATCAAGGGCAATTGCACTTGGACAGGCCAACAACACACCTCGCGGAGCAAAAATGTCTTCACTGTGTTGGACGCCTATCTTCAGGCTTTCGGACTCACGTAGTCTATGACGATTTGTTCATATTGCCTCCGCAGCTGCACGGCACGGCTTCTCGGAAATCTGCTGATCCCTGTAAATGCGCTATAAACACGCACCGAACAACTGATTTCCTGTTTCCAATCCGTCTATCGCAGACCGCTGCCATGGTCTAACATCCTGCTATGCGCATCCTGCTGGTGGAAGACGACATTCCGATTCAGGAGTTCCTGAAGCCCGCCCTTGAAGAGGCCGGTTTTCCCGTGGATCTGGCGGGCGACGGCAAGACCGCCGAGCAGTTAAGCGCGGCTGGCAACTACGATGCCCTGATTTTGGACCTTGGCCTGCCCGATATGGATGGCATCGATCTGATCGGGCGGTTACGTGCGGCCGGCCAACAGGCCCCGGTGCTGATCCTGTCAGCCCGCCGCTCCACCGACGACCGCGTGCGCGGCCTGGAGCAGGGCGGCGACGACTACCTGACCAAGCCCTTTGCCCTGGCAGAGCTGATTGCCCGGCTGCGCAACCTGCTCAAGCGCAGCGGAGCCGCGCTGAACGACTCGACCCGGCTGCGCGTGGCGGACCTGGAGCTGGACCTGTTGCGCCGTCAGGCCTCGCGCTGCGGCCAACTGCTGCAGCTCACCCAGCAGGAGTTCGCGCTGCTGGAGTATCTGAGCCGCAACGCCGGGCGCGTCGTGACCCGCTCCATGATTCTGGAGGATGTGTGGGGCATGCGCTTCCAGCCCGACACCAACGTGGTGGATGTACACATCTACCGGCTGCGGGGCAAGGTGGACGGCAAGGGGCAGGCGCCGCTGATCAAGACCTTGCGAGGAGTGGGCTATGTTCTCGGCGGAAGCTAGACCGTTGCTGCACAGCGCGGCATGGCGCATCTCCGCATGGGCGGCGCTTGCCTATGCATTGGGAACGCTGATCGTCTTCGTCTCACTGCATCTCTACGTGGCCAGCGACATTGAACGGCGCGACGATGCCTGGCTCACGGGCGAAGTGGAAGTGCTGGGCGACGTAGCGGAGCGGACGCCGAAGGGCGCGCTCTATCAGCGTGTGGTGGAGGAGGTGGCCGAGCTTGCCTCACATGAAGTGCCGAACCGCGTAGCCGGCGAAAGCGCACCAAAGGACGCCGTTTTTTTTCTGGAGACCGACACCCAAGGCAAACTCGTGATTTGGGTGGGACCGGGCAAGAGCGATCCGTTTCTTGACCAACTGCGCCCCAGCCATGCGGGCAACGACGCACCCTTCACCATCCAAACGATGGGATTTTCGCTGCCCTATCGCGTGGTGCGGACGCACATCGACGACGGCAGCACCATCTATCTTGGACTCTCCGATCGCGACCAGTTGCGCGTGCTGCACATGTTCCGGCTACGTTTTGCGCTGCTCTGGGGACTGCTGGTTCTCTTCGGTTTTGCCATTGTGTTTGCCACCACCCGACGCATGTTGGGTCGGGTACTCAGCATCAGCGAAGCAGCAGCGCGCATCGATCAGAACGATTTGAGCGCCCGTGTGCCGGCCTCCCTGCGCAAGGACGAGATTGGCCAACTGGCCCAAACGCTGAACCGCATGCTGGACCGCATTGAGGCAGCCATGCATCAACTGCACACCATCACCGGCGCCCTGGCCCACGATCTGCGCAGCCCGCTGACGGCGGTACGCGGCAATCTGGAGCTGTCCCTGACGGCTGCCGAGGGCGCCACGCGCCAGGAAGCCATCATCGTCTGCATGGAAGAGCTGGACCGGCTGGTGGACTTCCTGAACACCGCGCTGGACGTGGCCGAAGCCAAAGCCGACGCCCTGCGCCTGAACCGCGAACCCATCGAGCTGGACCAGATGCTGCGTTCCATGGCTGAACTCTATGAGCCGTCGATGAACGAGCGCGGCTTGACGTTGCGCCTGGAGTGCACGGAGCCAATCCAGATCACCGGCGATCTGGCGTTGCTGCATCGTCTGTTTGCCAATCTGCTCAATAACGAGATGGTGCACCTCTCCACAGGGCACGCGGTAACCATGCGCCTTTGGCGCGAGGGGCAACTGGTGCGCTTCAGCATGGAAGACAACGGGGCAGGGTTTGCGGCGGACGTTCTGGAGCGCGTCTTTGAGCAGCGCGTGCGCGGCGCGGGGTCCAAGGGACACGGGCTGGGCCTGGCCTTTGTGGACGCCGTAGCCCGGGCGCATGGTGGCACTGTCCATGCCGCCAATGGCCGCAGTGGTGGGGCCAGAATCCTGTTCACCCTGCCGGCACAGAGTGGCCAAGGGACCGATTGAGGCTGAACCATCCCTGGGTGGCTGGGTGGCCCTGGTCTCGTTTTCTGAGACCAGGGAAGCTGATGACAGCTGTGATTATGCCGCGTTCTTGGCCTTGGGGAATTCGATGGTGACCCTCAATCCCGGAGGAGCGCTGAACTCCACCACGCCGTGCAGTTGTTTGGTGAGCAACTGAATGATCTGCATGCCCAGCGTCTGGGACGGCGCCTGCCCAGCGCCTTCCGGAAGCCCCGGCCCGTTGTCCGCCACTTCCACAATGATCAGATCGTCCTGGGTCCACAAGCGGATGGAGATCTCGCCTTTGCCCGTGGGATAGGCATACTTCACGGCGTTGGTGATGATCTCGTTCAGGATGAGCCCGCAGGGAATCGACTGATCGATGGACAACACCACCGGCTTCAGGTCGAGGCTGAGTGCGATGACGCCTTGACGCTCGTAGGCGGCCAGCAGCGCCGGAGCCATCTCGCGAATGTAGGCCCGGAAGTCGATGGAGTTCACATCCTTCTGGCCATAGAGCTGTTCGTGGATCATGGCCATGGAGAGGACGCGCTGCTGGCAGTCCTTCAGGTCTTCTATGCTGACCTTATCCTTCTTGGAGCGTGCCTTCATGGCCAGCAGGGAGGCAATGATCTGCAGGTTGTTCTTGACGCGATGATGCACTTCCTGGAAGAGCACGGCCTTCTCCGCCAGCGCATTGCGCAGCGAGTCCACGGTCTTTTCGAGCGAGCGTTCGGTGGCCTTCAGTTCCGTCACGTTCTGTGCGCACACCAGCACCGCGTCGCGTTCGCCGGAGCGCATCTTGCCAATGGAAAACAGGAGGCAATTGGGATTCTCCAGCGTCACCCCCGGCGGCACGCTCCACACCTCCAGCAGTTCCTTGTGGACTCCGCCACACAGAGTCACCTCTACGGCAGTGCCCAGCGCGCATTCCGGACAATGTCCGCTCTCGGGGGCAGTGCCGGTCACCGCACGTTTCCGGCAACAGATGAGTTCGCAAATTCGTCGTCCCGCGCAGGCTTCCAGGGCGATTCCGGAGTAGCGCGCGGCGGCATCGTTCATCTTCACTACGCGGTAGTTTTCATCCACAACCAGCATCAGCACCGGGGTGTTGGAGTAGATGGTCTCCAACTCCGAGTAGAGGGCGCGGAGCTGGCGGTCCGACTCGCGATGTTGGCGGCGCAGGGCCGCATCCTGCAGTTCCCGCTCCACGGCTGGCGGCAGGCGCTCCAGTCTATCCTTGAGCAGATAGTCGTGCGCGCCGGCCTTCATCATGTTGACCGCGACTTCCTCGCCCATGGCCCCGGAGACGACCAGAAAGGGGATATCCAGATCCAACTCCTTGAGCACAGCCAGAGCCAGGGGAGCGCTGAAGGTGGGCAGGCAGTAGTCGGCGATCACCACGTCCCAGGCTCCGCCCGCAAGCGCCGCACGCATCTGCGCGGCCGTCTCCACACGCAAGGCATCCACTTCATAGCCTGCCTTGCGCAGCCGGCGCACAATCAGCAGACCATCGCTTTCAGAGTCCTCCACCTGCAGCAAACGGATATTGCGACCCATGCCAGCCTACCTCTCGTAAGGATGCCGGTTCATCTTCAACCAATACACACAAACCTTCTTGACGGACTCGCTGAACTCATTGAAGTCCACGGGCTTGCTCAGATAGCTGTTGGCGCCGAACTTGTAGCCGCTCAACAGATCGGAGTTTTCCGTTGAAGTGGTGAGAATCACCACCGGCAGATGTTTGATTCTCTCGTCTTCGCGGATGCGGCGCAGCACCTCAAGACCGGGCACGCGGGGCAGCTTCAGGTCCAGCAGCACCACCGCCGGGGTCCGGGTAACATCGCGGCCCTCGAAGGCTCCGTACCCAAACAGGTATTCGAGCGCCTCCTGCCCGTCGCCAGCAACAACCAGTTCGCCCTCGACCTGGCCTCGCTCCAGTGCGCGGCGCGTCAACTCCACGTCGCTCTCGCTATCTTCGACCAGGAGCATTGTCTTTCTGGATGTCATCTTCTCCCCCCAGCGTGAAATAGAACGTGGCTCCTTCGCCGGGAGCCGACTCGGCCCGAATCGAGCCGCCGTGCTTGAGGATCACGCGCTGCACGGTGGCCAGACCAATTCCTGTACCGGGAAAATCCGCATTCGAATGCAAGCGTTGAAACGGGCCGAACAACTGGCCCGCGTAGGCCATGTCGAAGCCTGCGCCGTTGTCGCGGACGAAGATCTCCTGGCGCGCGCCCGCAGTTGTGGCGTTGTGGTCAACGCCCACTTCGATGATGGATTCCGGCTTCTTGCGTGAAAACTTGGCCGCGTTGTCCAGTAGATTGGTCAAGGCAATCTCCAGCAGGCGATGATCGCCGCGCGCCTTGATGCCGGGCTCAATCTGGAAGCGGATCCGCTGGCCGGCGCTGGTCTCGGCAATGCGCGTGGCCACCGAACGGGCCAAGGCGGAGAGATCCACCTCCGCCATCACCACCGGCAGTCGGGTTACCCGCGACAGGTGCAGCAGATCGTCAATCAGGTGGCCCATGTGCTGGGCCTCTACCCGCACCCGGTCCAGGTAGCGCTTGGCCTGTCCGTCCAGCGTGGCCCCATAGTCTTCAAGGAACGCCTGCGTCCATCCATCAATGCCCCGCAGCGGCGCGCGCAGATCGTGCGAGACTGAGTAGGCAAACGACTCCAGCTCGCGGCTGCTGTTCTCCAGCTGCGTGGTGCGCAGCTTCACCCGATCTTCCAAATCCTCATTCAAGCGCAGAATCTGCCGCTCGAACTGCATGCGTTCGGAGATTTCTTCGCTGAAGATCACAATGCCGGCCACATGGTTCTGGGCATTGTGCCAGGGGCGCACCTCCCAGCGGATCCACTGCACGCGACCGTCCAGACGCTCAAAGCGATCGGCCTCGGAGCGGATCACCTCACCGCGCATTCCGCGCTGATGCACATCCTTCCAGACGGCTCCGATCTCGGGAAAGACCTCGTAGAGCATAATCCCCCGCAGCTCGCGATCCCCAAGACCATAATCGGTCCGCCAGCGATTGCTGCACAGCAGATAGCGCATCTCCGTATCAAACATGGCCAGAGCCGCCGGTGCATGCTCAATGAGCAGGCGCAGGCGCTCCTCGTTTTCGCGCAAAACACCTTCCACGCGCATGAACTCGCCCACATCGTTGGCCACAATCAGAATGTCCATCGAACCTGGCTCACACAGATCGGGCAACGGGATATAGGCAACCTTCACCCACAATATTCCGGTCTTTTCATCGCCCCGCTGCGGCAGCGGCCTGGCAACAGGCCCTAGCTGTACCGCCTTGCCGGTGGCAAGCACTTGCTGGAAGATGGGCAAGACATCGCGGGAGGCCTCAGGCCAGACCTCAACAAACGGCCGCCCCTCAAACTCGCTACCCGGCAGAAAGTGGTGATAAGCGGGATTGGCCAGCTCAAAGACAAAGTCGTTGCCGCGCACCAGGGCAATCGCGGTGGGCGAGTGCTCAATGATGCTTTCGAGCAGGGCCTTCTGGTTGGCCAACTCCCGCGCCTGCTGCGCATTGAGGTCTTCTACCTGCTTCAGCTGCGTAATATCGCGGATGATGCCCACCACGCTGACGGCATTGCCGTGCTCATCGCGCAGTGGGGTCAGGTTCACCAACACATCGATCTCGCGACCATCGCGGGTGCGGTGGCGGGTGATGCGATTCTTGACCGGAACGCCCCCGGAGACCTTCTCCAGGCTCTCGTGATCGAGCTCGTAGTTCTCCTCTGTCCAGAGCATGGAGATTGGTTGACCGATCGCCTCTTGGGCCGAGTATCCATAAATCTGTTCCGCTGCCCGGTTCCAGCTGGTCACCATGCCCCCCGGTTCGCGGGTAAACATCGCGTCCTCCGAGGAGTTGACGATGGCCTCCAGATGGGAGTGCATGCGCTGGTCGTCAGTGCGCAGCTTCTGCAAATGCCGGTGCGCCCGGCGCAGTTGCTCGAACACCAGGTTCAGCGCCGTTCCCGTCACCAGAAAAACCGTCATCCCGTAGCGGAAGTCTTCTTCCTCTATCCAGAAACTACCTCTGGGTAAAAGGTTGAAGTAGTCCGTTTCCAGGCCGCAGAGGATGGTGCAAACCATCCCCGGGCCTAGGCCGCCAAACCAGGCAGCCAGCAGCATGAAGGGCAAGTAGGAGATGAAGGGCCCGGCGGTTGGGTTGTGCAACGGGAAGCGCGACAACTGGGCGGTTATGGCCAGCAACACGGCCACCAGATAGCGCACCCACGCCATCCGCTCACCGGGCACACCGATCAGAGCGGTCCAATCACTCACGCGGTTTCTGATTCCGCTTTTCATCATTCTCAGGGAAGAACGACGCGACCATCGGAGGCTGCGCATCAGCACAATTCCCATCGCAGCGCAGTGCAGCGGTGCATGAAAGGCATGGCTCAGGGCATGTGATTGCGTTCCCACCAAGCCGTCGCGTGCCACGGCGTTTCCCCCTCATCTTCCTGAAGGCCCGGAAAGCAAACAAGGGTCAGCACCTGAACGGGATGACTATAGCATGCCGCCAACACGTTCATCTAGAGAGAGCAAAGGGGAGGCGCGGACAAGGAATCGGGACGAAACCAGCCTCCCAGTCCGGGAAGGCCGGAGCTTGTAGGTACAGGCCAACCCAGACTTCCCCGGTTCTGCTCGACAGGCTTACCTAAGTCTGTACATCCAAGGGTAATTAGCAGGCTTACATCGGTGCACTCCGGGGTGCTCCCAGCCCTTGGAACTGCCCGAATCCTGACTTTGGTACTGGCTTGCGCCCGAATTTGCGAAAAAACGCTCAAGCCTGAAAGGACCGCAACGTCAACAGATTGAGCGCCAAAGCAGAACTGCTTGCAGCGATGCCTCCCCCCCCGGCTCCCACCTGGCACTGATTTCCTCTTTCGGGAGATTGGTCGGCAACGGGACCAAATCGGAAATGGCCGCCGGCGTGCCCTTACCACTGTCTTCTTCGCAGCCAGACCCCGCCGATAACAGGATTAGCTGCAAGCCGTCTGTCCACCCACACACGCTCCGAATAGACGAAAGCATCAGTGCCAGGACGGAGGATTCCCCATGCATCCCACACGAATTCTGATCGTTGAAGACGAGCCGATCGTCGCCATGGACCTGCGCCAGCAGGTGGAAGAGTGCGGATATCAGGTGACCGGCATTGCTGAAAGCGCCGACGAAGCCCTGATGGCCGCCGAAGAAACCCAACCCGATCTGGCCTTGCTGGATATCTCCATTGCCGGAAGCATGGACGGCATCCAGACCGCCAAGATCCTGCGCCAGTGGTTCAACGTTCCGGGCATCTTCGTCACCGCCTACAGTGACAAAGCGACCGTGACCCGCGCTGCCCGCCAAATGCCCTATGGCTACTTGACCAAGCCCATTCGCGCCAACGAGCTGTCCGCCACCCTGCAGGTGGCTCTCACCAAAGCCCGGGCCGACACCCGGGAGCGCCAGGAACATGCCGAGATGATAGCCGCGGTGGACACCATCCGCGATGGTCTGCTGCTGGCCACCATCGATGGCCACATTCAGTACATGAACGCCGCTCTGGAGACGATGACCGGCATGACGCTGCGTCAGGCGCACGGTAGGCCCTTTGAGCATGTGCTGCGCCTCAAGGATGAGTCCAATCGCGAAGTGACCTGGCTGGCCAGCTTCAGCACGGGCACCGCCGAGGTGTTTGGATGGCGTCTCGAAACCGCCAATGACGCCGAGCTTCCGGTGGACCTCACAGTGACCACCTCGGAAGACACCGAAGGCCAGCCCCGCGCCATGGTGTTTACCATCCGCGATGCCAGTGAGCGGATTCGCCAGCAGGCTATGGGCGAGGTGCAGGAGGAAAAGTCCGGCTTTGATTCCGCCCCCATGGCCATGGCCCAACTGGATACTACCGGCAAGATTCTGCGCGTGAACAAGGCGCTGATCGACATCTCCGGCGTGGGCGCTGAAAAGCTGCTGGGCCGCTCCCTGACCAGCCTTTCGCTCGACCCCGATCCGCGCATTGCGCAGGACCTGATGCACAAGCTCCTGCAGGAGGGCACCGTGCTGGCTGCCCCCCGCCAACCGCGCATGAACTAGCAAGCACTGTTGTTTTGCAAACCTTCAGGGACACGGCGCCACGCAGCCTTTGCTGCTGGCGCCCCTTCTTGTTGGCCGGCCTTCCTCCCTGGTGCGCAATGCGGTAAATAGTTTCAACCTTTCCTACGCCTGAATTTTTCTCTCTTTCCCCCGCCTTCCATCCCAAACCCCATCCGCTGTCCTATCCAGTTCTTGGGCCAGAGGCTTAAAATGCTTGCGAAGTTTTACTTCATGAATTTTTGGCGCTGAACGGTTTCCCCCTCGGTTGCGCCTTACGCAGCCAATGCAGCCCAGGGGAGCCGGGATGACGTGTGATTCCGGGACATTTCTTTTCCGGTTGGGGCCCCAATAAGCTGGTCGAGGGTTCTGCAACGGCTCCCAGGAGCCGACGCTCGATCCCTCACTTGATGTATCGCAATCCATAAGGAGACTCGCATGAGCTCACGCAATGTTCATCCCATGACCACCAATAAGAACCTCATTCGTTGGGTTGAGAAGATGGCTGAACTCACCCAACCGGACTCGATTTACTGGGTCGATGGCTCGCAGCACGAGTACAACCTGCTTTGCAATCATCTGGTAGAGGCAGGTACCTTTCAGCGCCTGAACCCCGAGCTCTGGCCGGGCTGTTATTACGCCCGGACCGACCCAAGCGATGTGGCCCGCGTGGAAGACCGCACCTACATCTGTTCGCTCTCCAAAGACAATGCCGGCCCCACCAATCACTGGGAAGATCCCTTCGTCATGCGCAAGAAGCTGAAGCACCTGTTCAGCGGCTGCATGAAGGGCCGCACCATGTACGTACTGCCGTTCTCGATGGGTCCAGTGGGCTCGCCCATGTCGCAACTGGGCGTGGAGCTGACCGACTCTCCTTATGTGGTGGTGAACATGCGCATCATGGCCCGCATCGGCGCTCCGGTGCTGGCGGAGATTGAAAAGGACGAGAAGCGCGTGGTGCCCTGCCTGCATTCGATTGGCGCGCCCCTGGCTCCCGGCCAAAAGGATTCCTTCTGGCCCTGCAACAAGGAAAAATATATTGTCCACTTCCCCGAGACCCGCGAGATCTGGAGCTACGGTTCGGGCTACGGCGGCAACGCCTTGCTGGGCAAGAAGTGCTTTGCGCTGCGCATTGCCTCCAACATTGCCCGCGACGAGGGCTGGATGGCCGAGCACATGCTCATCGTCGGCATCGAGTCCCCTGAAGGCGAAAAGACCTACGTGGCCGCGGCCTTCCCTTCCGCCTGCGGCAAGACGAATCTGGCCATGCTCATTCCCCCCGAGGGCTTTGAGGGCTGGAAGATCCGCACCGTTGGCGACGACATTGCCTGGATACGCCCCGATGCCAAGGGCCAGTTGCGCGCCATCAATCCGGAAGCAGGCTTCTTTGGCGTAGCTCCCGGTACCTCCCTGAAGACCAACCCCAACGCCATGGCCGCGTTGGCCAAAAACACCATCTTCACCAACGTGGGCCTTACACCTCAAGGCGGCGTTTGGTGGGAAGGCATGACCGACACCCCTCCCGCCCAGTGCATGGACTGGCGCGGCGAGCGCTGGACCCCGGAGATCGGCGAGGATACCGGCCGCACCGTCGCGCATCCGAATGGACGCTTCACCGCTCCCGCCTCGCAATGCCCGTGCATCGATCCCGACTGGGAGTCGCCCGAGGGCGTACCCATTTCAGCCTTCATCTTTGGCGGCCGCCGTCCTTCCACGCTCCCCCTGGTCTTCCAGGCCTTCAACTGGTCCGGCGGTGTTTACATTGGCGCCACCATGGGCTCTGAGACCACGGCCGCGGCCTTTGGCGCCACCGGCATTGTGCGCCGCGATCCCATGGCCATGCTGCCCTTCTGCGGCTACCACATGGGCGACTACTTCCGCCACTGGATCAAGATGCAGCGCTCCCTCTCCACCACCCCGCGCGTCTTCCACGTGAACTGGTTCCGCAAGGGGCCGGATGGCAAGTTCCTGTGGCCCGGCTTTGGCGAAAACATGCGCGTGCTCAAGTGGATTGTGGACCGCGTGAACGGCCGCACACATGGCCGCGAAACCGCCATCGGCTGGACGCCTTACTACGAAGACATCGAGTGGAAGGGCCTGGACTTCCCCAAGGAAACCTTCGACGAGTTACAGGAAGTGGACCGCCAGAAGTGGCTCAAGGAAGTTATCGGCCATGAAGAGCTTTTCTTGGCTCTCCACGACCACTTACCCAAAGAGATGATCTACGAGCGGGAGTTATTGATCTGCCGGTTGTAAAGTTCCAGGTCCCCCGAAACCCTCTTGCGATCCCATGTCCGGCTCTTCGGAATGGAGATCGCAAGAGATTCATAGCCGGCCTCCGGAAGATCCGAGACTGCAAAAAATGATCTTCGGTTGTCGCATGTTCCGAAATGTGAGAAGCATAAGGCAGCGTCAGTCTTTGTGAAAGGCTACGTCTTAAGGGATGCGTCACCTGTCGAGCAGGAATCTTAAAACCTGAGTCAGCCAGTTCGGGCGTTCTCAATGCGCGTTCTTCCGAATTGGCGCCTTAGGCGCTTTGGGCAATGGTTTCCGAGGTACATCTGTAACGCTGGGTTCTGGATGGAGGTAGTATTTGATCTTGTAGATCATTCCTCCTTTGAGGGCGTAGAACAGCAAGTTGCCGCTCTTGTTGAACCTCGTCGTTTTGGGCAGAATCTCGTCATATCCTGAGATCTCGCGCCCATCGAAAACCTCGACTGCCGTTGATCCTCTGTTCGCTGCGTACGCAAAGTCTTTGCTGTCGCGACTAAAAACCAATGACCCAACGTCGATTCTCTCGTAACTTTGGCCAACTTCCCCATCCAACACCACCGCCTGCATCTTCCCATCCTGCACCACATATGCCAGGCGATGTGAATCTCGGCTGAAAACTACGTGTTGAACTTCATCGTGACCACTCCCCACTTCTCCTCCCTCCGAAACGAGGTACCATTTCGAACCTGATTTGGCAGGAAAGTCAAAACGAGATCCATCGGGACTAAACTCTCCTCGTGACACATCATTAAACGATTTGCCCTTAACACCGTCAATGATGACTGACCAGCGATTGGCGCTCTTCACGAAGTAGGACAAACGGGAACCATCGGAGCTCAGAGTAACCCCAGTAATCGAGGCGAATGATTGTCCGTCCTCACCGTCCCGAACCACCCGTCCGTCGCGAACAACGTAGTATCCTGAGGACGCGTCATCCCTCGCTGCATATGCAAAATGATCTCCATTGGTGCTCATCGCAATCAGGGAGACATTGTAGTACGAGGTCGATCTCACTTGGTTCACTACCACTTGCAGCCCACTATTCTCGGTGCGCTGAACGACGTATGCAAGATGCTTTCCGTCATAGCTGGCGGTGACAAAGTCTGGGTCCAAGTATGCGTAGGTTTCCTCGATTCCGCTCAAATTATCCGTGGTTCTGGCCGAGCGACCAGCATAAACCGGATGTTTTGTATTGATGGGGTGTACAACAATCCAATTTGCACTGTGAGTGGAATCACCGGCAACATATATGAGACTGCTCCCGTCTCCGCTGAACCTCAGGCCTTCAATGCGGGAGGCCTCGCAGGATTCGCATCCTCTAGGTGGAGTCTCCCCGATGGCGATTCCATCGAGTTCAACGGCTACGCGCCGTCCATCATTCTCGACATAGGCAAAGTGCTGGCCGTCTGGGCTGAGGGTTGGTTGGGAATTACCCGAAACTCGAATGCCTGCACATTCGTTTATCGGGATCGAAGGGCCCTTCTGTGAAGTGACGATACAAGTCAACTCCGGTAAGAGACCGTTGAGCGTGAAAACATGTCCTCCGCTTCCGTATAACCAGTGCTCTCCCTCATCGCTGACAGAAAAGTAGAGAATGCCTTGTGCGGTTAGGCCCAAAGACGTCTCCTTTAGCTCTGGCTCTGCGCCTTGCCCCTTTTGCTGTGGTTGAGAGAAAGCAGTGGGGAGCGCCGTCCCAAGCAACAATACCAACGCTGCGATACTGGCCCTAGGACCACCTGCTCCGCGGGTCTTATCCTTCCGCATCGTTGCCTCCTCAATCTGGAATTTCGTCGGCGGGTGGCCCATTCTCCGCCCCTCCAAGCTTTGTGCGTAGATGCCCCAGGCCTTCGGCTCGGTAGGATACGACATGAAGCAGCTTCCTCGCAATGCGGAACTGCGGCCATGATGCATCGTCCTGCGCTGACGGCATCACCTGCGCCGCCGGTCCCCCGCCGGAACTGTGCTAACCTCACAAGAACCGATGAGCACCCTGCCCACCCCATCCGCGTCGAACCTCAAATCCTCGCTGCCCCGCGTGCTTGGCACCAGCCAGGCAACCGCGATTGTGGTGGGCACCATCATTGGCAGCGGCATCTTTCTGGTGCCTTGCGAGATGATGCACGACACCGGCTCCGCGGGCCTGGTTTATCTGGCCTGGATGGCCGGCGGCCTGCTCTCGCTCTTCGGCGCCATGACCTACTCCGAGTTGGGCGCCATGATGCCCTACGCGGGTGGCGAGTACGTTTACCTCCGCGCCGCTTATGGCGACACCACCGCCTTCCTCTATATGTGGACCTGGTTTGTAGTGGCCAAGCCGGGCTCCATTGCGGCCATGACCTTTGGTTTGATTCGCACCCTGGAGGCCGTGCCGCGTTTTGCCTGGCTCACCTCTCCGGTGGCCGGGCTGGGCGGCCAGGTGGAGTGGGCGCAGCTGGCCGCGATTGTGGTGGCCTGGCTGATTACCGGGCTGAATGTCCTGGGCATGAAGAAGGCCGGCATCTTCCAGCTGGTGTTCACCGTATTGAAGGTGGTTTTGATCCTGCTGGTGGTGGGGCTGTGCTTCTCCTCGGCTACCGGATCGTTTTCGAACTTTGCCACCGTGCTGCCGGGCGCTACAGGGGGGGTGCGCGGCTTCATGCTGGCGCTGATTGCCACGCTCTGGGCCTATGACGGCTGGAGCGATGTGAACTCCGTGGCCGGTGAGGTGCGCAACCCGCAGCGCAGCCTGCCCATTGCGCTCATCGGTGGCCTGCTGGCCGTTGGCCTGCTCTACATGGCCACCAACGCCGCCATTCAGTATGTGCTGACCGCGACGCAGATCGGCGCCTCGCCGCAGCCTGCGCTGGCCGCGCTCACCGTGGTGGCAGGGCCGATGGGCGCGGGTTTTGTGGCTCTGGCCATGGCCGTGAGCATCTTTGTGGCCACCAACGGCACCACCATGTCCGGCGCGCGCGTGCCCTATGCCGCCGCCCAGGATGGGTTGTTCTTCCCTGCCTTTGCCCGCGTGCATCCGCGCTTCCACTCGCCAGCCATTGCGCTGGTGGCCCAGGCGGTGATGGCCAGTATTCTGCTGCTGTTCCTGAAGCGCTTTGAGCAGTTTTTCGATCTCACGGTGTTTGCGGAGTGGCTGTTCTACGCGCTCACGGCTTCCACGATTTTTGTCTTCCGCCGCAAGTATCCCCAAGCCGACCGCCCATTTCGCGTGTGGGGCTATCCGGTTCTGCCCGCCATCTTCCTGATCTGCGCGGCCGCCGTACTGGTGTTCAGCTATCTGGGCAACTTGCGCGGCTCCCTGCTGGGGACAGGATTGATTCTGGCAGGACTTCCGGCGCTGCTGCTGATCCGGTGGCTGTATCCGCGACGTAGTTAGGACAACGGAAACCCGGCTTCCGCGACTGGCTTTGGGCCCAGCGATGGAAGTTCTGTAGGCATTTCCGGACTCAAAGCCCCTGCTTTTTGCCTCGAAAAACAGTTTTGCAAAAAACTGGTGAATTCTCATTGACATCCGGGTCAGTTAGGGATTAGCGTGTCATCCAGTCATCTATATGACTGATCGAACCAACAGCAAGATTGGGACTCCTCAAACGTCCTGCCGGCTCCTGCTCGCCTTTGCAGATGATGCAACGTTCACCGCACGCAGGCGCCAGTTCCCTAACGCAGAGCCTTGATTGCTCCGCGGCATTTGCTAGCAGGTACCCCACCTGCGTGCCCATGAACCACCTGGTTTAGGTTGCAGAAAAAAACATTGGAGATCATCCCAGTTCGACTCACATGAACGTGAAGAATCTATAGGAGGCAATTGACCACGATGAATCGACCCCTCTTACAACGCGCTCTTCTCTTGTTGGCGGCCATTGGACTACTCGTCAGCCCTGGTTCCCTCAATGCACAAGCCGTATCCGGCAGCATCAGCGGAACCGTAATCGACCCGAGTGGCGCTGTCATCGTGGGAGCTACGGTGACGCTGACCAACACCGATCGCGGAGCGATTATCCGCGAGCTCAAGACCGGCCCAACGGGCTTCTACACCGCGCAGTCGCTGCCCCTGGGCACCTACTCGATTGCGATTGCCGCCACCGGCTTCAAAACCACCACCGTCGTCGGCCTGGTGCTGAACGTGAACGATGCGCTCACCGTCAACCGCACGCTGGTTGCGGGCGGCAGCAACGAGTCGGTCACGGTTACCGCGGCCGAGGCCCAGATCAATACGGAGTCGGCATCTTCTGAAGGCCTGATCGACGGCACCCAGATCAGCGAACTGGCGATGATGACCCGCAACTACGAGACGCTGATTAACTTGCAGCCCGGCGTGGCCTTCGGCGGTGCCAGCGACCAGCTGAATCGCGGCCCCAATAATCCCACGGGCGGCTCTTCCACCGTGAACTTCGCCATCAACGGCGGCCGCAACACCCAGAACAACTGGACGATTGACGGTGCTGACAACGTGGACCGCGGCGCCAACCTGACCCTCTACGTCTACCCGAGCCCGGACGCCATCTCCGAGTTCAAGGTACTGCGCGCGCAGTATTCGGCCCAGTTCGGCCGCAATGCCTCCGGCCAGATCGACGTGGTCACCAAGTCCGGCTCCAATGCCATACACGGCACCGCCTACGAGTATCTACGCAACGACTATTTCGACGCCAACGGGTTCCTCAACAACACGCTGAAGACCCATATCCCCAAATATCGCTACAACGATTTCGGCTTCTCCTTCGGCGGACCGGTCGACATCCCCAAGGTCTACAACGGCAGAAACAAGACCTTCTTCTTCGTGAGTGAAGAGTGGTGGCGCGACGTCACCTACACCACCGGTACGGCCATCGTTCCCACCACGGCCGAGCGCGGCGGCGACTTCTCCAACTCCGGCTACAAACCGACGGGGGCCAACTGGACCACTGGGCCGATCAATGTCTGCACGGCCTTCACGTATTCCGCAACGGCACAGTCGACCACATGTACGGCGTCGGGCACTTCGGTCACCAATATCAGCCCCACGGCCAAGGCGTATCTGAAGGACATCTTTGGCGTCATCCCCGCTCCTCAGAGCGCCACCGATCTGGCCCTGGCTACCCCCATCGATCCGCACACGCTGACCTCAACGATCCCCAACCGCTTCAACAACGACGACACCGCGATCCGCATCGACGAGCAGCTCGGCCAAAAACTGAGCGTCTTCTACCGCTACATGCACGATACCTACCCCTCTTTCCAGGGGCAAGGCACCTTTGTCTCTACCCCAATTCCGGGCCTGTCAGCTTCTAATAGCCAAGCTCCAGGCACTCAGCATCTGGCCCACGGCACCTGGGTTATCTCGCCCACGTTGCTCGCCAACTTTGGCTACGCCTACTCGAACGGCTCTATCCTGACCCAGCCGCAGGGGGCTCTGGAAAGCACCGTTTCTACCGACATCGCTCCCACACTGCCCTACACCAGCACCGTCGGCGTTGTGCCTACCATCGGCGTTAGCGGCATGACCACGATCGGCGGCGGCGCTGTCTATGTGGATCACGGCGTCAACCATCAGATCTTCGGTGACATCTCCAAGATCCTGCACAACCACACCCTCACGGCTGGCGTCAGCTACAACCACTATCAGAAGCAGGAGAATGCGGCGGGCGGCGGCAACCAGGGCTCGTTCAGCTTCTCGAGCGATACCTCCTACTCCAACGTAGTGCAGGCCCAGCTCACCGGCGTTCCCGAGGTGCAGGCCTTCGCGAACTTCCTGCTCGGCGATGCCAACGGCGGTTTCAGCCAGAGCTCCAAGAACATCCAGGTGGCCATGCACACCAGCCAGTTTGAGGCCTTCTTCCAGGACGACTGGAAGGCTTTACCCCAGCTGACCTTGAACCTGGGCATTCGCTACGGCTACTTTGGCCAGCCCACCGACGCCAACGGCGACCTGAGCAACTTCAGCCCCGCGACCTACTCGGCCTCCAAGGCTCCCACCATCGCCACCACCGGCCTCATCTGCATCACCAGCCCCTGCTCGCAGACCAACTCCAACGCCGGCCAGGCCACCACACCCAACGCCAGCGCCGATTTCAATGGCCTCAACTACATCAACGGCCTAATCTTCGGCACCCCCAGCGCCAGCAACAACAGCCAGGCCTCGCCTTATGGCTCCGCCGTGGGCCAGTCGCAGAAGTACAACTTCGCCCCCCGCCTCGGCTTTGCCTACGACGTCTTCGGCAACGGCAAAACCTCGCTGCGTGGCGGCTTCGGCATCGGCTACGATCTGGTCGAAGTCAGCGCATGGGAGTGCGCGGTCTTTGGTTGCAGCTACTCGGCCAACCCGCCGGCGGTGAGCACCTACACCCAGACCCAGGCCACGCTCGACAACCCCACAGGCGGCTCCGCGGCCAACACGCCTGCCAACAACTCCTCGCCTGGCCACGTTTACATGCTCCCGATGGTCACCCACACACCCTACATCGAGCAGTACTCGCTTGACGTGCAGCACCAGGTAACAGCTACGCTGGCCTTTGACGTGGCCTACGTCGGCTCACACGGCGTGCACCTGTTCGGCGAGGAAAACTTCAACCAGAACAAGCCAGGCGCATGGATGGGATTGGTGAATCCCCTCAACGTGAATGCCAATCCCACCTCGCCCGGAAACACGACATGCGCTTACCCCGGCACTGGCGGCATCACTGGCATCACGCCTCTTCCGGCCATGATGAGCTCCACCTGCGACCGGGTACTCAACCAGATCAAGCCCTACCTCGGCTACTACGCCATCGACGCCAGCCTGCCCATCTTCGGCTCCAACTACAACTCGCTCCAGGCCAAGGTCACCAAGCACTTCAAGGGCAAGACCTACATCGACGCCAACTACACCTGGTCGCGTAACCTGACCAACGCCCAGGCCGATAGCTCAGGCTCCATCCAGGACATCTACAACCCCAACGGCGACTACGGCCGCGCGGCCGACGACCGCACCCACATCCTCACCGTGGATGGCGTCTGGGAAGAGCCTTTCTTCCGCGAGCAGAAGGGCCTGCAAGGCCGCCTGCTGGGCGGATGGGAGATTTCCACCATCTTCGCCACCAACTCCGGCCTTCCGCTCACCGTCACCGGCTCGGGCGGATCACAGATCAACTACAACCTACTCGGCGGTGCGAACAGCATCTACAATAGCGCCACCAATGGCGGCTATCTGACCGACAACGCCGGCCTTGGCGCACTGGGGAACACTCTGTCGGGCCTGCGCCCCAACCAGATCGGCGATCCCAACCACGCGCCTTCCGGCATCGCAATCCACAACAAAACCTACGAGTCCACCTCGGCTCCGTGGTTCTACACCGGCGCCTTCGCTGCCCCGGCCCCAACCAGCCCCACTCCGGGCAACACCCATCGCGGCACCGTCAACGGACCGGGCTTCTACCGCTTCGATGTGGGCATCTTCCGCAACTTCCGCATCTACGAGCGGTTGACCTTCCAACTGCGCGGCGAGGCCTTCAACGCCACCAACCACACCAACGTGCAGTCGGTGGGCACCAGCTCCACCTCCGGCACCTTCGGCCAGGTCACCGGCTACCGCGATCCACGCATCCTGCAGTTCGCGGGCAAGTTCACCTTCTAACCAACGCTTTCTCCGGACTCCTGCCGCGACATCGCGTTGCGGCAGGATTCGCTGAATCAGGGTCGCTCCATTTACCTGGAGGGTGTACGGGGAACGCCTGCACACTCCTCCCGCTCGATCTTCCCTTCCCTTGCTGGAGCGCTGCCTGAGGAAAAGGTCATGACACTGAACCTGCTCGATATCTGCATCATTGCCTTTTACCTCGGCGGCGTCACTCTGTTTGGGCTGCATTTCCGTGGCTCGCACAAGAATTTGAAAAACTACTATCTGGCCGACAACTCCATTCCGTGGTGGGCCATTGCGCTCTCCATTGTGGCGGCTGAAACCAGCACCCTCACGGTGATTGGTGCACCCGGGCTGGCGTTTGACGGCAACTTCGGTTTTCTGCAGCTCGTCTTCGGCTACCTGATTGGCCGCATCATCGTCAGCCTGATCTTTTTGCCCCACTACTTCCGCGGCAATCTGATGACCGCCTATCAACTGATGGAGCGGCGCTTTGGTCCTCATCTGCGCTCGCTCACCGCGGGCATCTTTCTGCTGACCCGCGCCGCCGCTGAAGGCGTGCGCGTTTTTGCGGTGGCCATTGTGGTGCGTGTGGCGCTGGGCTCGCTGCTCAGCGGCATGAGCGACTTCCATCGCGATCTGGCGGCCATCGCCATTGTTATCCTGCTCACCCTCCTCTACACCTATCAAGGCGGCATGAAGGCCGCCATCTGGACCGACGTATTGCAGCAGACGGTCTACATTACGGGAACCATCGTTGGCCTGTTCACGATTCTGCATCTGGTGCCGGGCGGATGGCACGGTGTTACCGCGATTGCAGGCCCAGCGGGCAAGTTCAAACTCTTCGATCTCACCTTGAATCTGACCACCAAGTACACCATCTGGTCCGGCATTCTGGGCGGCACCTTCATCACCATGGCCAGCCACGGGACCGATCAGCTGATTGTGCAACGGTTGCTCTCGGCGCGCAGCCAGGCGCAGGCCAAGGTAGCGCTCATCTCCAGCGGTCTGGCGATTCTGTTCCAGTTCTCATTGTTTCTGCTCATCGGCGCCATGCTCTATGCCTATTACACGGTACAGCCGCCGGCCGCGATCTTTACACGCAGCGACACGGTTTTTCCCACCTTCATTGTTACGCACATGCCGCACGGCATCAGCGGACTGTTGATTGCTGCCATTCTGGCTGCGGCCATGTCCAATTTGAGTGCCGCGCTGAACGCGCTTACTTCCACTTCCATCGTCGACTTCTACGCGCGCATGCGTCCCTTGTCCACCGATGCCCGCCGCATGCAGTTATCGCGAGCCTCCATGGTGGTGTGGGCGCTGATCCTGTTTGCGCTGGCGCTGCTGGCCCGCAACGGAGGCCGCGTGATCGAGGTTGGCTTGTCGATTACCTCGGTCGCGTACGGCGGCCTGCTGGGCGTCTTTCTGCTCGGCGTGCTCACCAAACGCACCAACGAGCGCGGCGCCATTGTGGGCATGGTCTGCGGCCTGGCGCTCAATCTTTCTCTCTGGTTTTTCACCCAGGTATCTTTCACCTGGTATGTGGTGCTGGGCAGCCTGACGACCTTTGCCGTGGGTTACGCCGCCAGCCTGTTCATCGCACCCGCACCGCACGCTTAAGGGAATCACGATGCGAAAAGAAAATTTGACCACCGAGCAACGCAATCCGGCCAGCGCCAAGCTGGACCAGATGAGCGCGCTGGAGATTGTATCCACCATGAACCGCGAAGATGCGCGCGTGCCGCGCGCTATCCGCCGCGTGCTGCCGCAGATTGCCGAGGCTGTCGATCTGATTGCCGAGCGGCTTGCTAATGGTGGCCGCCTGTTCTACGTAGGCACAGGAACCAGCGGCCGCATTGGCGCGCTGGACGCGTCCGAGTGCCCGCCCACCTTTGGCACCAACCCCTGCATGGTACAGTTCCTCATTGCCGGCGGCGAGGCCGCGCTGGTGCATGCGACAGAAGCCAGCGAGGACTCCGCCGAGTTGGGCCGCAAGGACATGGCCTCCCGCCGCCCCACCAGCAAAGATGTGATTGTCGGCATTGCCGCCAGCGGTTCCACGCCCTACACCATTGCCGCGCTGGAACTCGCGCGCAAGAAGGGCGCGGCCACTGTCGCCATCTCCTGCAATCGCAACTCGGAGATCAGCAACCATGCCGACGTTGCCATTGAAGTTGAAGTCGGTCCCGAGGTTCTTACCGGGTCCTCTCGCCTGAAGTCCGGCACCGCGCAGAAGCTGATCTGCAACATGCTCTCCACCGGCGCCATGGCGCGCATGGGCTACGTGTACAGCAACCTGATGGTGAATCTGCACCTGATCAATCGCAAGCTGGTGGACCGCGGCGTGCGCATCCTGCAGGACGTGACCGGTGCAGAGCGTGAGGTTGCCGAAGCCACGCTGGAAAAGGCTGGCATGCGCTTGCCGGTGGCCATTGTGATGCTCAACGCCAACACCAACAAGGCCGAAGCCACCCGCCGCTTGCGCAAAACCAAGGGCAGCGTGCGCCTGGCCATAGAGAATTCATGATGCGGGCCTCTTATCATTTCGCTGCTGTCTTTACCGTCGCTTCCCTGCTGGCCGGTGGATGCGTTGCAACGCCCCTGTGTGCGCAATCCGCGGATTCAACACCTGCTGCGCAAACGGCCGCGCGCTTCGCCGATCTGGATGCGTTGGTGCAGGACGCGGTGGATCGCGGGCGCATGCCCGGTGCGGTGCTCGTGGTGGGCCACAACGGCAAGGTGGTTTATCGCAAGGCCTTTGGCACGCGCTCGCTGGAGCCTACGCACGAGGCGATGACTGCGGATACCATCTTTGACCTAGCCTCGCTGACCAAGTGCATTGCCACTACCACGGCTGTGATGCAGTTGGTGGAGCAGGGCCGCATCCGTTTGAACGAGCCTGTAGCCAACTACCTTCCCGAGTTCGCGCAGAACGGCAAGGGGCAAGTGACCATCCGCGAACTGCTCACCCATTACTCCGGCCTGGCGCCGGATCTTGACTTGAAGCAGCCCTGGGAAGGCAAGACCACTGCGTTTCGCATGGCCATGGAGTCGCGGCTTCAAAATCCTCCGGGCACACGCTTTGTGTATAGCGACATCAACTTTGAGACGCTGGCCTTTGTAGTCGAGAAGGTCACCGGCATGTCGCTCGATGAGTATACGCAGAAGTACATCTTCCAGCCGCTGGGCATGAAGGAGACGCGCTATCTGCCGCCTGCCGCGTGGGCCTCGCGCATTGCGCCCACCGAGTATGACGACGACCACAAGATGCTGCGCGGCGTGGTGCACGATCCCACGGCTCGCCGCATGGGTGGCGTGGCTGGTCATGCGGGCCTGTTCTCCACCGCCGACGATCTGGCGCTCTACGCCGAAGCACTGCTCAACGGCAAAGGTGTTCTGGGGCCTGCCATCATCGAAAAAATGTCCACGCCGCAACAGCCTGCCATGGCCGCCAGCCTGCGCGGACTGGGCTGGGACATCGACTCGCCCTTCTCCTCAAATCGCGGTGAGCTGCTGCCGGTGGGCTCTTACGGCCACACTGGATTTACAGGCACCTCGCTCTGGATCGATCCTGTAACAGACACTTACATCATTCTGCTCACCAACAGCGTGCATCCCAACGGCAAGGGCAACGTGATCTCGCTGCGCGTGCGCATTGCCACGGCGGTGGCGCACGATCTTGATCTGACCGCAACCGAGCAAGCCAAGCTGCGCATGACCCGTATCACCGGCTACAACGAGTCCATGATGGCCGAGCGGCGCATCACCGCGCGCGTAGGCGATGTGAAGGCCGGCATTGATGTTCTGATCGCGCACAACTTTCAGGAGCTTGTGCCCAACAACGAACATCCGGTGCGCGTGGGCCTGATCGCTAACCAGACCGCGCTCGACAACCAGGGCCGCCGCACCGCCGATCTTCTGGCCCACGCCGCGGGCCTCAAGCTCACGGCTATCTTCAGCCCCGAGCATGGCATTGCCGGGGCGCTGGACACTACATCCATCGGCAACTCTGCCGACAAGGCCACGGGCGCGCCTGTCTACTCCGTGTATGGCGCGGGCGATGCCAGCCGCCGTCCCACCGCGGAGCAACTGGCCAACGTGGATGTGCTCGTCTACGACATTCAGGATGCGGGCGTGCGCTTTTACACCTATGAAACAACGCTGGGCTACTTTCTGGAAGCAGCGGCAAAGTTCCACAAGCCCATCGTGGTGCTGGATCGCCCCAATCCTATCGGCGGCAACTACGTGCAAGGACCCATTGCGGATGCGGGCACAGAGTCCTTTGTCAGCTACGGGCAAATTCCCGTGCGCCACGGCATGACGCCCGCGGAGTTGGCGCGACTTTACAATAGCGAGAAAAAAATCGGCGCGGAGCTGCGCGTGGTGAAGATGGATGGTTGGATGCGCGGCGACTGGTTTGATTCGACCGGCCGCTTGTGGGTTGCGCCCTCGCCCAATCTGCGCAATCTTACCGAGGCTTCGCTCTATCCCGGCATCGGCATGATCGAAGGCGCGAACATCTCCGTGGGCCGTGGAACCGATACCCCCTTTGAGGTGGTGGGCGCACCATGGATCGATGCACAAACACTAGCAACAGAACTGAACGCACGGCAGATTGACGGCGTGCGCTTTGTGCCCATCCGCTTTACGCCCGCGTCTTCCAACTACGCGCAGCAGCAGTGCGGCGGCGTCAACATTGTGGTTATCTATCGCGAAAGCATCGATGCACCGGAGCTGGGAATCGAGATAGCATCCGCGCTCGCCAAGCTCTATCCCGCGCAGTTCAAGCTGCAGCCTCTTGATACGCTGATGCGCAACAAAGCCACGCTAACAGCATTGCAGAATGGCGACGATCCAAGACGCATTGCGCTTGAATGGCAGGAAGCATTGGAAGCATTCGAGAAGACGCGCACGCAGTATCTTCTCTACTGATTTTTGTTCGCTTGCGCCACCAGCGCAGCAACCACCCAAAGGAGGTGGGCTGAATTGTTCACATACCGTACCACTTGCACTTCCTTCGCGTTGTTGGCAGCCATGATGCTTCCCGCAGGCGCTGTTGCCAAGGAGCCCGCGCATCCCTCGCCGCTGCACGCCAGCGCGAAGGGCGAGCAGTGGGCTGTACGGACTCTGCACCAGATGAGTACCGAAGACAAAGTCGGGCAGATGATCATGGTGTGGGCGCGTGTAAAGTTTTACAACGCCAACAGCGCAGAGTTTCTGGAACTGATCGACCAGATGCATCGCTACCATCTGGGTGGCTTTGGCATCACGGTTCCGGTGGAAGGCGGACAGCTGGCCATGAGCGAGCCGCTGGAGGCCGCCGCGCTCACCAATCGATTGCAGAAGGAGTCGAAGCTGCCGCTCTTGTTTGCTGCGGACTTTGAACGCGGAGTCTCCATGCGCTTGTTTGGACCCACGGCCTTTCCCGCCGCCATGGCCTTTGGCGCCACCGGCGACCCGCAGTTGGCGCGCGAGTTTGGCCGCATCTCTGGCCTGGAGACGCGTGCCATCGGCGTCCAATGGAACTGGTATCCGATTGCCGATGTGAACTCGAATCCCGACAATCCGATCATTGACACGCGCTCGTTTGGCGAGGACCCGGCGCTGGTGAGCAAGATGGTTGCGGCCTACATTGAAGGCGCGCATGAAGCCGGGATGCTGACCACGCTCAAGCACTTCCCTGGCCATGGCGACACGGCCACCGACTCGCATCTGGCGCTAGCCCGCGTGGATGGAGATCGCGCGCGATTGGATGCAGTGGAACTGGTCCCCTTCCACGCCGGCATTGCCGCAGGCGTGGATTCGGTGATGGTGGGCCACTTGATTGTGCCCACGCTCGAGCCCGACACCACCAAGCCCGCCAGCGTTTCCGCCAAGGTGATCCAGGGCGTACTGCAAAAGGAGATGGGCTTCAAGGGATTGGTGGTGACCGACGCCATTGACATGAACGGATTGAAGAACCTGTTTTCCGGCACGGAATCTGAAAAATCCGCGGCCGAAGCTGTGGCCGCGGTGAAGGCCGGCAACGACATGGTGATCATTCCCGGCGATATGGACGGGGCTTACAACGGCCTGTTGCGCGCGGTGAAGAGCGGCGAGATTCCGATGAGCCGCATTGACCAGAGCGTGTTGAAGATTCTGCGCATGAAGGCCGCCACCGGGCTGATCCGCAACCGCTTTGTGGACCTGAATGCCGTGCAGGCCAACGTGGCGCAGCCGGAGAGCCTGGCGCTGGCCAAACAGGTTGCCAGCCGCGGCATCACGCTGGTGCGCGACGATGCGCAACTAGTGCCGATCAAGCCTGCCGCGAACACCGTAGCGATTGTCTTCACCGATCACGCCCGCTCCACCGATGCCGGCCGTGCCTTCTCTGCCGAGTTGCACAAGCGCGTGGAGGGAGCCAAGGTCTTCTTCGTGGATTCGTCGAATGCCGCCACGCTTCACGATGAGATTCTTGCCGCCGTGGCTGCAGCGGATCGCGTGATTGCTGTTGCAGAGGCAATGCCGAACCCGCGCCGCACGATCGCAGGTCACGCGTCGGGCTCTGCCTCGCTCGATGCACAATCGCTCGATCTGCTCACGGCCGTAGTGGCTGCAGCGCCCGCGAAGACCGTGGTGGCCGCGCTCGGCAATCCGTACACCGGCGGCTCAGTTGCCGGCGTCACCAGCTATGTGTGCACCTTTTCAGATACCATTTTGTCAGCATCGAGTCTGGTGGGAGCGCTCTATGGCGAGACTCCGATCCATGGCCGCCTGCCGGTCACCATTCCTGCCATGGCGCAACGTGGCACAGGACTGGACCGGCAAGCCACGACCACACCACCCACAACGAAATAGAACTTTACAAAACCCTGGGCAGGACGCCCGAAAAACTTTGACCGTCTACAGGAGGTTGGCAGCAGTGCTCAAAAACTTGATTGGTTGTTCTCAGAACCGGTCGCTGGTTGTCGCCGGTTTTGTTGTCGCCCCTGGCCTTCGGGCCCTTGTACCCTACGGATTGCTTGCGATGGCGCTTATGTTCACCAACCCGAATCAGGCCGCGGCCCAACTGGCAGCTCCGCAGGCAACCTTTGTGGTGGCCGAGCCGGTGTTGGACATGCTGGCCAAGCCTTCCGCTGACTCCGATGTCAGCTCGCAGGCACTCTACGGTACGGGTGTGGTCGCACTGGAACAGCAGGGCGAGTGGACGCTGATCCGCACCGCCGACGCTTATACCGGCTGGGTGCGCAGCACCGGCCTGCAGCCGATAACCGCTGGCGCTTACCCGGCGGAAGGCAAGCTGGTGAAGGTGGCGGCGCTGAGCCTGAACGCCTATCGCGAACCCGATGTAACCAAGCATGCGCCGCTCCTGCGTCTGCCGTGGGAGGCAATTCTCGAAGCCGTGCCAGACGCCCCAGGCAACACCGAGCGCTGGCTGCAGGTGCGCCTTGTGGATGGTCGCACGGCGTGGGTGCAGCGCGGCGACATTACCACCCGCGCCACGCCCATTTCCATCGACGAGATGCTGGCGCTTGCGCATCGCTTCATGGGCATCACCTACACATGGGGCGGCGTCAGCAGCTTCGGCTTCGATTGCTCCGGCTTTACCCAGATGCTCATCCGCCAGCGCGGCATTGAGATGCCTCGCGATGCCGATGTGCAGGCGGTGTGGAGCGGCGCGACGGCCGTGGAGCGCAAGGATCTGAAGCCCGGCGACCTGCTCTTCTTTGGTTCGAGCATGGCCAAGATTACGCACACCGGAATGTATCTTGGCGACGGGCAGTTTATCCACGACACCACGCACGGCCAACCCGGCGTGCAGATCAGCCGTCTGGACGATGAGCCGTGGACCCACCTGTTGGTAGCGGCCCGGAGAGCGAAGCCATGAATCGTCGCAATTGCCTGAAGCTGGCCGGAGTGGCCGCGGCCCTGCCTCTGGAGGCCCTGCGCATGAGCGCTGAAACCACGCATGAACCCGCACAGCTCGCCTGCCGTTTGCAGCGGCTGAACCTGCGCCACACCTGGACCACCACCATGTCGTCCAGCGAGTATCGCGAGACCACGCTGGTGGAGTATCGTCGCGACGGGCTGGTGGGCTACGGCGAAGGCGCGCCCATCGTCCGCTACAAGGAGTTTCCTGCCGAGGCCTTGAAGGCGATCGAGGCCATTGCTCCGCTCATCGTTGCGGGCGATCCGCTGGCCTATCGCAAGCATCTGGCCGCCATTCGCGCCGCACTCGGCGAGCATCAGCACGCAGCCATGGCTGCGGTGGACATTGCCATCTTCGACTGGGTGGGCAAGAAGCTGAATCTGCCGCTGTGGAAGCTCTTCGGCATCGATCCCACGGCAACGCCAGTTACCGATTTTTCCATCGGCATCGATACGCCAGAGATCACGCGGCAGAAGACGCGCGAGGCAGAGGACTTTCCGGCGCTCAAGGTGAAGGTGGGTCTCAAGACGGATGAAGCCACCATTGAGGCCGTGCGTAGCGTGACCAAAAAGCCTATCCGCGTAGATGCCAATGAAGGCTGGACGGACCCTGAAGAGGCCATCCGCAAGATCAACTGGCTGGAGACGCAGGGCGTGGAATACGTGGAGCAGCCCATGCCCGCGCACATGGTCGAAGAGACCCGCTACGTGCGCAGCAAGGTGCATCTGCCCATCTTCGCCGACGAGGCCTGCACCGACGCCGCCATGATTCCCCGGCTCGCCGATGCGTATGATGGCATCAATGTGAAGCTGGATAAATCGGGCGGCATTCTGGAAGCGCTGCGCTGGATTGAGATGGCCCGCGCCATGAGGATGAAGGTGATGCTGGGCTGTATGGTGTCGAGTTCGTGCACTATTACAGCGGCTGCGCACCTGTCGCCGCTGGTGGACCATGCCGACCTGGACGGAGGCCTGCTGGTGGCCAACGATCCCTGGCGCGGCGTACGAATTGAAAAGGGTAAGTTGCTGTTGCCCTCCGGCCCAGGGCTGGGATTGACTCCGGCGGGAAGCTAGAGCCAGGCCAAAGCACCCAAGCGCACCGAACCACGACCCTATTTCCCCGAGGCCCAACACCGATGCCCAAGACACCGTCGCGGATCAAGAAGACTCACAAGACGCGCCCTTCCCCGCTGGACCGGCGCAGTGGAATTCCGCTGTACCAGCAGATTCAGCAGCGGCTGCTGGACCAGATTCGCTCCGGCGAGCTGGTGCCGGGCGAGCCGCTGCCGTCCATTGACCGCATCGCCACCCGCATGGGCGTAAGCCTGATGACGGTGCGCCAGGCGGTGCGCGAACTCTGCGAGCTGGGCGTGATTTATAGCCGCCAGGGCAAGGGCACGTTCATCTCCGCCACCAAGCTGGAACGCGACTTTCGCCAGGTGCTCTCGTTCACGGAAGAGACCCTGGCGCGCGGTGGCCGGCCCAGTTCCGCGGTGCTCCAGTTTGCCGAGCAGGAGCCGAATCCGCAAACCCGCGAGGCGCTGAACCTGAGCGAGAGCGAGAAGGTCATTTGCTTGCGCCGCATCCGCCTGAGCGACAGCATTCCCATGGGCATTGAGTGCAGTTGCCTGCCCGTGCATCTTTGCCCCGATCTGCTGAAGACCTTTGACCCCACCGGCTCACTC
The DNA here is from genome assembly GCA_964645855.1 of uncultured Occallatibacter sp. Taxonomy (GTDB): domain Bacteria; phylum Acidobacteriota; class Terriglobia; order Terriglobales; family Acidobacteriaceae; genus Telmatobacter. The sequence continues at coordinate 13,138 of CAZYDF010000023.1, read as the reverse complement.
TACACCGAGCTGGCCGAGCGACACGGCATCCAGTTGGTGGTGACCGACGAGATGATTGAGGTGGCCAAAGCCACGGCCGAAGAGGCACGCCTGTTGCAGATCCCCGCGGCCAGCGCGGTGTTTCTCTTCACCCGTGTCTCGTATCTGGAAAATGGCGCGCCCGCCGAGTATGTAAAGTCGGTGTATCCTGGCGATCGCTACAAGGTTGTGAATCGGCTGACGCGCATGAAGCGCGACCTGGGCGGCGGACAAAGCACACCCCAGCTCAAGACCACCCCTGTGGGCCGTTGACGCTGCACCACACGTGAGCTTCCCAGGTCTCAAAATCGAGACCTGGGGCACCCAACAATGGCTCTGAATCAACCGGTCGATGCTCTAGCGCAGTCCTTCCGTCTTGAAGGGCAATCCGGTCTGCGGCTGTTTTGTCGGATCGGCAGCGTTGTTCGCTGCAACCCGAACGCCGGTGGCAAATTGCTCCGTGGCAACACTCGTGTTCCATCCATCCAACAACACCAGCGCATCTTCACCGTTGAAGTCCGCAACCGCGGCATCGATCATGACGGTGCGGGTTTCGCCGGGAACCAGCGTGATGTAGTTATCGGCGTAAAAGGCCGGCAGCACGCGCTCGCCGGACTTGGCGCGGCGCAGTTGCAGGTGCGCCATCAGCGCCACGGCGGAGGCCGTGTTGGCCAAGTTGACCGTCACCGTACGGCGGCCTTCAGCATCCTTTTGTTCCGCTTGGACGCCCAGCGTTACACGCGGCAGGGAGTCAAGTGCGGTAAGGTCGTCCACCTTCTCGGTGCCGCTCTTCCAGTAGACATTCTCGGAGACCAGCTTGCCGCTGGCATCGGAGAGCGTGAGGCGGACAATGTACACCGGCGAAAGCTGCGCAAGCAGGGCGATAGGCTCGAGCGTTGTGGCCACGTCGGCAACAGCGGTCAGCTTTTGCGTGTGGTCCAGGGCAACCGTGCCATCCAGGTTATAGAGCACGATGCGCGCCACCGCATCCTTCACGTCCTCCGGCTTGTTGTTCACCACCAGCACGTCGCCCGTCTCTTCGTTGAGCTGGATATGGACCAGCTCGTTGGCGCTCTTGGCGCCGAACAACGCGGCACTGGGCTCAAGATCGTAGTGATAAAGCTGCCACACAAAGCTGGGCTGCGCGGGATGGCTCATCCAAGTAATGAGGGCTGTGGTCGGGTTAAAGAGCTTGGCGTTGCGGCCCTCGTACATGGCGCGGTAGGCCTCGTAGTTCATCATCTGCGCCTTGCGCACAAAGTCGGCCAGGTTGGCCACCTTGCCGTAGCGCGCGGCCAGCACCAGCGGATAAGTGTCGCCGTGCTGCGCGCCCCGGGCCATGTCGTGCGCGGCCCAGTCGTCGTTGATGGTGTTCCAGTCCTTCTCCGGCATCATGCCGTGAATGGATTCCAGCGTGGGCACTGACATGCTGCCGGTTTCGGTCTTGAAGTAGTCGTCCGTGATCTTGTAAAAGGCCCGCGGCTCACGCCAGTAGTAAGGCCCATGGGACCGCACACCGGGTCCATCGGTCGAGCTGGGTTGGTAGCGGCGCGTGGGTTCAAGCTCGGTCATCAGCTGGCGCAGCCCGGCATCGATGGTCGGCGGCGGAAAGCCCTCGTTGCGCGCGCACCACAGCATGATGGAAGGGTGATTGCGGAAGCGCAGAATTTTGTCCCGCACGTTGGCCATATACGTTTCAAGATCGGTGGGATTGGGGCCATCGCCGGGGTTGGGCTGGAAGAACTCATCCCATACCAGAATGCCGTACTTGTCGCAGAGCGCGTAAAAATCCTCACTGGTGCTCTGCCCCACCCAGTTGCGGATCAAGTTGAGATTGGCCAGCTGATGCATGTGGATCTCGGCATCCAGCCGCTCACGCGGAATGCGCTTCATGGCCTCATCCAGACCCCAATCGCCGCCGCGGATGAACACCTTCACGCCATTCACGGAGATGGTTAACGTGTCCACGCCGGGCACGCTGTACTCAATCTTGCGAATACCAAAGCTCACGTCGGTTGCATCCGACTCATCGAGGCCAGTCTGAAAGGCCAGATGCAGGTTGTAGAGGTTCGGCGCGCCGTAGCCGTTCGGCCACCAGAGGCGCGGCTGATCAATATGCAGTGCGGGCGTATTCTTCGCATCAAAGCGGATACGCTGCGTGGAGTGCGGCACCAGCTCCACGTCCTTTTGAAATCTGACTTGCTCGATCACTCCGGAAAATACGCCTTTCGCCGGCTGATCGCTGACGTTCTCCACCGTAGCCTCAACAGCCACATCACTGGAGTCGGTGCGGGGCAGGGGCAGATCGGTGGTCACCAGCGGATCTTTGACGACAACAGACCCCGTGGAGGAGAGAAAGACCTTCTGCCAGATGCCGGTATCGCGGTCGCGCACCGCGTTGAGCCAATCCCAGCCAATGGTGGAAAGGAACGTAGGGCCGTCGAGAGCCGAGTCGCCACCGTTTTTGCCAATGCCCAGTCGCAGGGTGTGCTCATGCGGAATGCCCGGCGTGGGCTCGGGCGCAACCAGCACTGCAATCACCATCTTCTTGCCCGGCGTCGCCAGCCTGGTCACGTTGAACGTGCCGCGCAGAAATGCGCCCCGCGTGGTGCCGACCTTCTGCCCATTCACCCACACCTCCGACGAATAATTGATACCGTCAAAGTTGAGCCAAACCTGGCGGTTCTTGTAACTCTTGGGCACATCCACCACCGTGCGATACCACCACGAGGTGCGCGCCAGGCTCTCCGGAATACGCTCTGGACGGCTGTTTTCGCCATAGAGCGGCTCGGGATAAACGTGGTTGTTCACGAGCGTTGTGAGTACGGTGCCAGGAACCGTGGCCACATACCAGCCCTTGCTGCTAAAGGACGCCGAGGAAACCTCCGCACCTGCGCCGGTCACCTTGGCGGCATCCTGCAACTGCCAGCCGCCCAACACCAGGAAGGCTTCCGCGGCGGACGAGGCATGGAGCAGGCCCGCGGCGCTCAAAACTGTTAACGATACCAAACCAGCCAAGACAAATCTGCTAAAGAAGAACCTCAAAGGAATAGCCCCCTGTCTTTCTCATTTCTACGGCGTCCAGCGCCGTTCACCGAGGATTATACCCGCCGGCTGGTGCCGGTGTAGACCGGAATCTTCAACGCCGCTCTTGATCCGGCAAGTAAATACTGTCTGGGTGCCCCATCCTTTTCCGTGCCTTTTGCGGGAAAGGGTGGGAATGAGGGGCCACTCTTTAGAGCGAAACCAGAGTCAGTGTGTCCTGGCATTTTTCTCAAAGGTCGCCGCTCCCTGATGGTCGCGTCGACTTGAATGCACGGGTTTCGCGACACAGCAACTCTGGTTTCGCTGGAACCGCCGGATCGATAAGCCCTGCGCCGGGACCCGTAGCGGAAGGATAAAAAGAACGCAAAAAGCCCGGCCGAAGCCGGGCTTTGCTGTTGCCGCGGAAGACTTCAGGAAGCGTTACAGCTTCTCAAAGAACTCGCAAGCGGAGCAGGAGATGTAAATGCCGCCGGGGATGCCGCGTTCGCGGTCCTTGACGCGCTTCACAATGCGCGTGGGCTTGGAGCACTTGGGACAATCGGTGGACTTGTTAGTGTCCATTTCCTTCTTGCGGTCGCCGGTTTTTGCAATCTTGGCCATCTGAGAGGTGTTTCTCCTTTTCGGGGTGTCTACGGCTCACGCGCGCAAAATCTTGCGCGCGGCTTCAACGGTGCGTTCCTGAGGCTGCCTCCAACTGCACTGGGTGCGGGAAGCGAGCGGGACTCGCTGCTGATAGTTTACATGAAATCCACAGCCCACCGGGTGGCGAACTCTCAACCAACGCAAGATCAGCCTCAAGGGGGACTATTCACCGCCTGCGCCCGCTGGGATATTCTCCCTACGGAGGTATTCGCTCATGATTCAGCTCCTGCTGCTTTTCATTGCCGCTGCGGGCCTGCTGACGATAACACCCGGCATGGATACCGCAATGGTATTGAGAACCTCAACCTCATGCGGCCCCAGGGATGGCGCCTCGGCATCGATCGGCATCTGCCTGGGCTTGCTGATCTGGGGAGTAGGCGCAGCCTTCGGCTTGACGGCGCTGTTGGCAGCCTCCGCGCTTGCTTTCGACATCCTGAAGTGGATGGGAGCGGCTTACCTTGTCTATCTCGGCATCAAGCTCCTTGTGAAGCCGCGATCTTCATCGATCGTGAAAAGGAACCCGCTCGAAGATCCAGCAAGGAAAGGGAGAAACGCCAGCGCGTTCTATCAGGGCTTCCTGAGCAACATACTCAATCCCAAGGTAGGAGTGTTCTATATAACGTTTCTTCCCCAATTCATTCCCCGTGGGGTGAACACGGCTGGATTTTCCCTGCTGCTTGCAAGTATCCATGTGTTGATTACCATCGCATGGTTCTCACTCCTGATCGCCTTAACCGTTCCGCTTGGCCGTTTCCTGTCAAAACCGCAGGTCGTTCGGAATCTGGACCGGCTCACCGGTTGCGTATTCGTTGGCTTTGGCGTTAAATTGGCCGTGGCAAAGCGTATGTGAGGCGTCTTCGGATTCCCTTTCAGGATTCCATGCGCCTTAGTTGGGACCGCTCATGGGGCCCGGAGGTGGCGGCGCAGCCAGCGGCTGAATCTGGACCAGCTTGGGAGCAGCTGGCTCCTCCGCCCCCATGGCCGCTTCGTGCTGGGCACGGGCGGCGGCGTCAATGTCCACCGGAAATCCACCCGGTTCAAGAACCGGAGCATTGTGCAGGAAGTTCAGGTCCCCGGTCACCCGGAAGACCACCGGCAAGGCAGCCAGCATCACCAGGAAGGCCAGCCAGCTGGCATCCAGACCAAAGGCGCCGCCGGTAAGCCAGTAGGGGCCCATCGGGTCGCCCTGCACAATTGGAGAGCGGGTGTTGACCCCGGCCACGGCCAGTCCGAAGACCAGCGCGCGGCTCGCCTTCCAGGCAAAGTTGATGCCCCAGCTCACCCACAGCGCGCGGGTGCGCAGATATGCCGCGGAAAGTACAAAGGAGAAGACCACGCCTACGCAGATGCTGACGCGGTTGGCTCCCGGAACCGTGGCCAGGAGAATGGCGTAAAAGGCGGCAAAGCCGATGGAGGCGGCCAGTCCGCCTACGGCGTTCTCAAAACGCTGGAAGGCGTAGCCGCGGAAGGCAACCTCCTCCGCCAGGGCCAGCAGCGCAAAGAAGAGCAGATCGACTGCGAACCAGCCGAGGTTGGCAAAATGCCAGGACAAGCTGGTGGCAATGCCCCCAAAGAGGGCGATCACAACCACCGGCGCCAGCGCCATGCCCCAGCCCACGGCGATGCCCTGCCCGGCCTCGCGCATCCAGCCCCGGCGGCGCGGCAACCCCTGCTCGGTGATCGGGTGCATCTGCTTGTCCAGCCAGAAGCCCATGGACGAGTAGCCCACCACCAGCAGAAAGACCAACACCAGTTGCTCCACCAGCGGCGTCCACTCGTCGCCGGCCAGCCCTTGCGCTGCGCGAACAGCCAGGACCCGGGCTGCAAAAAAATATAGCACCCCGGCCAGAAAGCGGAGGTAGGAGCTCATGCGATTGCCATGAAACGTGGGCGCACTCATGGACGCCTCCTGGAAGAGGCGGCAAATCGGTCAGATTTGAGCAGTACGTAGGTTGGCTTCAAAATAGGTTTCCACCAAGTTGGATGAAGCTGAGGACGCTGCCGATGCCGAAACTCTCGCTCTCCATCGGCAACCCGCTAACCTTCCGTGTAAAACTGCGCGATGTTGCGGAATTTCTTCTGCCGCGCGGCCACCAGCTCGGCAATGGGCATCTGCTTGATCTCGGCCAGATGCTTCAGGAGCGCCGCACCCAGCATCCCCAGCCCGTCTTCGCGGTTGAGATGGATGCCCTCGGCGGGCTCGGCAATAATCTCGTCCACGCAGCCCAGCGCGGCAACTTCCGGCGCGGAGATGCGCATGGCCTCGGCCGCCAGCTGTTTATGGGCCGCATCGCGCCACATGATGGCAGCACAGGACTCCGGCGTAATGACAAAATAGAGCGCGTTCTCCATGATCAGCACGCGGTCGGCCACGGCCAGCGCCAGCGCGCCCCCGGAGCCGCCTTCGCCACTGATCACCGAAATGGTGGGCACACGCAGCCGGGCCATCTCGCGGATGTTGCGGGCAATGGCCTCCGCCTGTCCGCGCTCTTCAGCACCCAGGCCGGGGAATGCGCCGGGCAGATCGATAAAGCTGATCACCGGGCGGCCAAACTTTTCGGCAATCTTCATGGCGCGCAGGGCCTTGCGATAGCCCTCGGGGTTGGGCATGCCAAAGTTGCGCCGGATGCGCTCCTTGGTGCTGCCGCCCTTGCGGTTGCCGATCACCATCACCTCTTCGCCCGCCAAACGAGCCATGCCGCAGGCGATCGCCTCATCGTCGGCATAGGCACGATCGCCGTGAATCTCGCTGAAATCGGTAAAGATTCGCTCGATGAAGTCCATGGGGTAAGGCCGTTGGGGATGGCGTGCCTTTTCAATCCGAACCCATGCCGGCGAAACCGGCGCTTCTTGCTCGTTCCCTGCTAACTGTTCGCTCATCGTTATCCTGGGGCCTAAGCTTCCGAACCTCCGGCCCTTGCAACGATTCTACGAGCCAAGGGCGGCCGCGACAAAGCAGAAGTTGCTCCAGCCTTCCGACCAGATCCCGCACCGGGGCCAAAAACCGCACCAGCCTGCATTGATCCGGCAAGTAAATCCCCTCAGAGTGCCCCATCCTACCGTAAGGGCGCCTCATCCTCGCCAGCGTTTTTTGCGGGCAGGGATGGGAAAACAAGGTGCCACGGCCATTCAGACAAGGGTGAAACGATGCACTATGGACATTGTTGTTCGGGCAAGGATGGAAACGAAGTGGCACGGCGATTTTGCCAGATCTATAACTCCGCGCCGTAGGCGCAGCACACACTTTCCCCGCCTTTCAAGATGGGGGAGGCAGCCCTCAAAATCGAGACGAGTCCTGTAGGGACGCCCCAAAAGCCGCTGCCCTGACTGGGAACCTGCGCGAAGCGGCGTCTGCTGCATGCAATGCCTACTTCCCGGCGGTCCAAGTGCGCAGACGGAGGCTGTTGGCCAGCACACAGATGGAACTCAGCGCCATGGCCGCCGCCGCCAGCCAGGGCGTCAGCAGGATATGAAAGAAGGGATAGAGCGCGCCAGCCGCGAGCGGAATGCCCAGCAGGTTGTATCCGGCTGCCCAGCCCAGATTCTGCCGCATCACCTTAACCGTGGCACGGGCCAGCGCAATGGCTACAAGAATGGAGCCGGGACGCGCATGGAGTAGCAGCACGTCGCCCGCCTCTTGCGCCAGATCAGCTCCAGTGCCCATGGCCAGACCAGCATCTGCCTGCGCCAGAGCGGCCGCGTCGTTGATGCCATCGCCCACCATGGCCACCCGCAGCCCTTCCCGCTGCAGTTGGCGAATCCGCTCCAGCTTGCCGGCCGGATCCAGCCCGGCCTCCATCTGGCGAATCCCGGCCAGGGCAGCAATGGGGCGCGCTGCCCCATCGCTGTCGCCGGTCAACATCACGGCCACCAACCCGGCGCGATGCAGCGCTGCTACTGCCTCGGCGGCATCCGGACGCAACGAATCGCGCGCGTCAAAATAGCCCACCACCACGCCATCCAGCGCCATCCACAACCGGGTAACGCCAAGCTTGGGCGCGGGCACATCCGTGGGAAGGCCAAGAAAAAACTCCTTGAACAGCGCCGGATTGCCCAGCAAACACTCCCGGCCCTCCACCCGCGCGCTCAATCCGCGCCCCGGCAGAACCTGCACATCCTCCGCCGTTGCCGCGGCAAGATTCAGTTCCCTGGCCCGCTCCACCACCGCATGCGCCAAAGGATGATTGGAGCGCTCCTCCGCGGCGGCGGCCAGGCGAATCATCTGTCTTTCCGCGGCGCTCACCGGCTCCGGCAGCACCATCTTCACGCCTCCGCCGAAGGGAGCCAGCGTTTCCCCGCCCGGAGCAGGATCGGTACCTGCAGCACCATCCAATAAAGGTACAAAAGAATCTGGCCGCAGCACCTTCACCCGCTCCAGTACCGGACGGCCAACGGTGAGGGTTCCAGTCTTGTCGAGCACCACCACGTCCAGGTGCGCCAAGCGCTCCAGCGCCTCGCCCCCCTTGAAGAGCACGCCCAGCTGTGCTCCACGGCCCACAGCCACGGTCAAGGCAGCAGGCACGGCCAGCCCCATGGCACAGGGGCAGGCCACCACCAGCACCGCAACCATGTTGGCCAACGCCATCTCCAAGGATCGCGTGGAGAGCATCCAGGCGCAGAAGGTCATAAGGGCCAGCAGCATCACCACGGGCACAAAGACCGCGCTCACCCTATCCGCCATCCGCTCCATGGGCGCACGCGAGCTCTGCGCCTCATTCACCATGCGCGCAATCTGCGCCAACACCGTGGCCTCACCCAGCGACTCTGCCCGGCACACCACCGCGCCGTCGTAGTTGAGCGAGCCGGCCAGCACCCGGCCGCCCACTTCGCGCGCCAACGGCGTTGATTCGCCGGTCAACATGGACTCGTCCACCGTGGTGCGGCCCTCCAGCACGATGGCATCCACCGGGAAGCGCTCCCCAGGCAGCACCAGGATGCTCTCACCGGGGCCAATCTCCTCGAGCGGAACCACCGTCTCCACGCCGTCTCGCAGCCGCCGCGCGGTGGCCGGCTTGAGCCGTACCAAAGCATCGAGAGCCGCCAGGGCACGCTGTTTGGCGCGGCCTTCCAAACTCTTGCCCAGCAGCAGAAACCCCAGAATCAGCAGCACCGCGTCAAAGTAGACCGCGCGTCCGGCCGCTGGACGCAGGGTTGAGTACGCGGAGTAGAGGAAGGCCACTGAAGTGCCCATGCTCACCAGCGTATTCATGTTGGTTTTGCCGTAAGCCAGCGCACGCAACGCACTGGCATAGATGCCCCGCCCAGCCCAGCCCAGCACCGAAGCCGTGGCCACCAGCAGCAGCCAACGCAGCGGATCGGCAGGCAGCATGTAGAGCCATGGCAGAAGACTCATAAGCGCGTGATCGAGCCCGCCCATTTGGCTGCCCAGCGGCATGCCCAGCACCATGGCCACGGCACCGGCTGCCAGCGTGACCCAGGCTTTGCGCGCCGCAGTGACATCCTGCTCGCGGGTTTCCTGCGTGCCGCCGTCGGCACGGGGCAGCACCGCGTCGTAGCCCGCTGAGCGAATCACCTCAATCAGCGTTTCCGGCGCGGTTGCGGCCGGATCAAAGGCCACCGTAGCCCGATGCGCCATCAGATCCACGCGCACCTCCGCCACGCCGGGGGCGGCACGCAACGCCTGCTCCACGTGATGCTGGCAGGAGGCGCAGCTCATCCCCAGTACCGGCAAAGTGATGGTTTGGTTGGCTAGTCGTTCCATTGCGGGGCCCCGGGGAGTGCGTTTACGGTGCAACCTGGGCCTTGAAACCCACCTTGGCCAGCGCGGCAATCGCGGCGTCAACTCCCGCAGACGGGTCTGCGGCAGTTACCCGCGCCGCGCCCACGCGCACCTCACCCACGGTCAGCCCTTCAGCGGAAGCCAAAGCATGGCTCACCCGCCGGACGCAGGCTCCACAGTGCATGCCTTCAATTGCCAGATCAATCTCGGCCATTCTATCCTCCTGCTTAGTTAATGATAGCTGTCTGAAATGGGTGCAATCCGGTCCACACTTTACCATTTCCAGCACACGTTGAAAAAGGCACAGTCCAGCGCGTTAGTGTGGATGCAGCAAAAAAAGGAGCATGATGCAACGAGAGTTCCCTGAAACACCCCTGGTTGGAGTCGGCGCGGTCATCCTCCAACAAGGCCGCGTCCTGCTCATCCGCCGTGGTGCTGAGCCGATGAAGGGCCGCTGGTCGATCCCCGGCGGCCTGGTCGAGCTGGGTGAGAGCCTGAACGACGCCGTCTGCCGTGAATGCCTGGAGGAGACTGGCCTCGAAGTGGAAACTGTCGTCCTGGTGGAGTTGCTGGATCGCATTCACATGGAGGAAACACGCGTTCGCTACCATTACGTGATTGCCGATTACTTGTGCCGCGTCACCGGTGGCGAGCCCCACGCCGGCTCCGACGCTACCGAGGTCTACTGGGCCAAGCCCGCCGAGTGGCTTTTGCCAGGACCGCTCAACCTTGATCCGATCACCGCGCGCGTCATCGAAGCTGGCTGGCAACTAGCCCGCCGCAATCGCGTGGAATAGAGCATCTCAGAAAACGCTAGAACCGCAGGCAGCCGCGCCGCTACCTGCTCAGGAGCCGCAAGATGAGCCTGAAGAAGAAACTGCTAACCGCCGCCGCTGTTGTTGCCGCCCTTGCTGTGCTGGCAGGGGTCACCTTCTTCCTGCGCCCGGCAAGGGTGGCTCTTTGCCTTACCCATATCCGGGAGCCCCTCAGCGGCTTCCACAGCCAGACCGTCACGGTAGAGGGCAAGCCGCTGCACTACCTTGCCACGGGACCCGCCGATGGACCCGTCGTGGTGCTGGTGCATGGGTTGGGCGGCAGCGCCGAGGATTGGCTGAATCTAGCGCCCTATCTGACCCGCGCCGGGTACCGCGTTTATATACCAGACCTCTTCGGTTACGGCCGTAGCCCCAAGCCCGCGGACTTCTCCTATTCGGTGCGCGACCAGGCCGCCGTGGTGGCCGGGTTCCTGGACGCGATGCAGCTCAAGCAGGTGGATCTGGCCGGTTGGTCCATGGGCGGATGGATCACGCAACTGGTGGCCATTGCCTACCCGGAGCGCGTCCACAAGCTCATCCTCTTTGACTCCGTGGGCCTGTACGCGCCGCCCAGTTGGAACACCAGCCTGTTCACCCCGGCCAACCCCCAGGAGCTGGATCAGCTGGAAGCGCTGCTGATGCCCCATCCGCCAGCAATTCCCGCCTTTGTTGCCCGCGACGTGGTGCGCGTCTCCGATGAGCGTGCCTGGATCATCCATCGTGCCGTCGATTCCATGCTCACCGGCCGCGACACCACCGATAATCTGCTGCCCACGCTGAAAATGCCCGTGCTGCTGGAATGGGGGTCGGTGGACCGCATTACGCCCCTTGCGCTGGGCCAGAAGATGCATCTCCTGGTGCCGCAGTCGGAGTTGGTGGTGGCGGATGGTTGCGGACACTTGGCCCCACGCCAGTGCACCAACGTGCTCGGCCCGCGCATGGTGGATTTTCTCAAGCGTTAGCGCGTTTTCGATTCAAGTCTTAACAAGACCTTGTGGGTGCCCCATCCATTCGCGCACTTCGCGAATGGGTGGGAGAGCAGTACCGTTCGCTTTCGTTGTAAACAGTCGAACCGAAAATGCGTTAGCGCGGCAGCAGAGCCAGAACCACCAACGCGCAACCTGCCGCTGAGCAGGTCGACAGAAAGTTGACCGCGTCGTTGTTCAGCCAGCCGCGATCTTCAATGGTCGCGCCCAGCAAGCTGTCGAACAGCAGCCCGAAGACTCCGCCGGCGGCGGCCACTCCGAACAGGAGCAGGTCGCCCTGCACGCACCACGCGCCCACGGCGGCCACAGCGGTTCCAGCCACCATACCAGCCAGCGTTCCCACCAGGCTGATGGCACCATTGCGTCCCGGCTCCACAGCCCGCAGGGTGGTGATCAGCCGGGGCCGCCCTCCAAAGACCTGACCGATCTCAGAGGAGACATCTGCCGCGGCCTCCGCCAGCGCCGCCAGTGAGACGGCAAACAGCGGCATCGGCGCCGTAGTCAGGCGAAAGAACCATCCACTATCCAGCAGCAACGACTGCATCTGCGACGTGGAGGCCAGCATGGCTACGCCTAGGTTGGCCGCAATCTGCGCCGCCGTCCGGCCTTTGCGGTTTTCTGCAATCCCCAACCGTTCCTTGCGGCGACGGCCCAAGTGTGTAGCCAACTGGGCCAACCCAGCCACGGCCAGCACCGGCAAAATGGCCGAGCGCCACGGCTGGTAGGGGGGCATGGCGGTAGAAAAAATCAGGCTGGCGGTAATGGCGGCTCCGGCCAGCGAGCCCCAGGGCGTGGCCGCCTGCAAACGCCACGTCACCAGGCCCAGCAGAGCGGCCAATCCCAAAGCAACGATAGCCACCGCGGGAAGGGTCGCGGCAAACCACTGCCCGTGCAGAACCACATCGGCTCCAGCAACGGGAAGCACGGCGAGGAGAACAAGTTTCGACTGCCAGTACAACTTCGGACGCATCACGCTCTATCGTAGCCTGTCCGGACCGGCACGCCGAAACCCCATAAATAGCTCACGCCCGGCTTTTGAGGGCCGGGCGCGAGGTTGAGGGTGGACGTTGGAGACAAGCTGGTTAGAACTTAATCTTGATGCTGCCCTGGAACTCCCGGGCGGTAGCGCCAGAGGTAGTTCCGGTGACATAGCCAAATGTCGTCAGGGTGTTGAACGAGAGGGTTGAAGGCACCGCAAAGTTGGGGTGGTTCAGAACGTTGAAGGCTTCCAGACGGAGTGTGGCTGACAGCCGCTGGTGAATCGGGAAGATGCGCGAGATCTGCGCGTCGAACTGGAAGTCCTTCGGGCCGCGGAAGCTGTTGCGTCCGATGTTGCCATAGCCGCCAAAAGCGGAGCATCCGCCAGTGGTAAGGCTCGCACAGGAAGCGGTAATCTGCTGGAACGCCGCGGGGTTGAGGTATTCGCTCGTGGTCAGGCCGGCAGTCTTGCGCAGCGGGATGTGGCTGTAGGGATCTACGCCGGCAACCAGGTTTGGACGGTCGTTACCGATGTCGGTCAGAGAGTTGTCCTGTCCAGCAGTCACGGTGAAGGGAGCGCCAGTCATGATGTGGAACAGCGGTGCAATCTCCCAGTTGTTGACGGCCAGTTTGGCCATGCGGTTCAAACTGTTGAAGTTGCTCTTGGCCACGATGGTCGCATTTTCAACATGCCGGTAGTCGGAGCCGCAGGGGCCGTAGTCCATGCGCGGGTTGTTGGGGTTCTCCACTGTAACGCTGGCGTAGTCGCCCTGGGCATCTTCAATGTCCAGGCACTTGGACCAGGTCCAGTTGGCCAGCAAGCTGAAGGTGTCGGAGATACGATGATTCAAAGAAGCGACTAGGCCATTGTAGTTGGCCGTGCCGCTATCACCGACCCAGATGGAGCCTGAACC